>NZ_JAVDUQ010000011.1:0-120880 GCF_031456445.1 Neobacillus niacini
GAGCAATATTTAGAATTTGATGATCCTCATGGGCTTCACCTTGAAATAGTGGAAAGAGAAGAGGGAGAAGTTAATACTAGGACTTTTGGTAAGGTGACACCTGAAGTTGCTATAAAAGGTTTTGGCGGAGCAACTCTATTATCAACTCAGCCTAAAAAAACGGCTGAATTGTTAGAAAAAGTAATGGGACTTGTATTAGTTGGTAATGAAGGAGATTTCACTCGTTACCGTTCGACTGCTGATATTGGAAATATCATCGACCTTAAATTAACTCCTATTGGACATGGACAAATGGGTGTTGGAACAGTCCATCACATTGCATGGAGAGCTATTGATGACGAAGATCAATTAGATTGGCAAAAGTATGTGGAAGCGAATGGATATGGTGTTACCCCTGTACAGGATAGAAACTACTTTAATGCAATCTACTTCAGAGAGCATGGAGAAATACTGTTTGAAATTGCTACTGATCCTCCAGGTTTTGCTCATGATGAATCACAAGAGACAATGGGAGAAAAATTGATGTTGCCATCACAGTATGAGCCTCATAGGGCAAAAATTGAAGCAGTATTATTACCATTTGAAGTTAGAGAACTAGACTGATTTTACGAAAAGGAATGATTTCTTTGCTTTCAATCGATCCATCTTCATTGTCCGAACGAGATAATTATAAATTCCTTATTGGAAGTATCATACCTAGACCGATTGCTTTTGTTACAACTAAATCTAAAGAAGGTGTGCTAAACGGTGCACCCTTTAGTTACTTTAATATTGTTTCATCCAATCCCCCTATGATTTCATTATCCATTCAGCGGTCATCGGGGAGACAAAAGGATACAGCAAGAAACATATTCGAGTCAAAAGAATTTGTTGTTCATATCGTGGATGAACAAAATGTTGAAAAGATAAATAAAACAGCTGCAAACCTGCCTCCTGACGAGAGTGAGATTGACTTAGCCAACTTAACTCCAGTGAAAAGTACGAAGATTTCAGTTCCTGGAGTTAAGGAAGCAAAAATCAGAATGGAATGTTCGTTGGAACACTCTTTGGAACTAGGAGGCTCGGATTCGCCTGGGTGTGATCTGATTATAGGAAAAATCGTTCAATTTCAAATAGAAAGTGATATTTATGAAAATGGAAGAATCGAACCAAGAGGCTTAGCTGCTGTAAGTCGATTGGCTGGGAATAATTACGCCAAAATTGGTGATATTTTTGAAATCGAAAGACCTAAATAGTTCCACATCCCATTTGGTGAATTGGAGGTTAAAAAATGCAAAAAACAGCTGGTATCCATCATATCTCAGCAATGGTAAATGATGCTCAACGAAATATAGACTTTTATGCAGGTGTATTAGGTTTAAGGCTTGTTAAAAAAACCATCAATTTTGATCGTCCAGAAGTCTACCATCTTTATTTTGGGAATGAAACGGGTCAACCAGGTACTGTCATTACCTTTTTTCCATGGGCTAAACAATTAAAAGGGCGTATTGGGCAAGGTCAAGTTGGTGTAACTAGTTATGTTATTCCGAAGGGTTCGGTTCCTTTTTGGGAGAATCGATTACGAAAATTCGGAGTGGAGTTTACTTCATCCAGTCGTTTTGGTGAAAGATATGTTAAATTTAACGATCCTGACGGACTTCAACTCGAACTGACGGAACGAGATGAAGGGCCAATGAATACTTGGAACTTTGGTGGAGTTGAAGCAGAAAATGCGATTAAAGGATTTGGCGGTGCTGTTCTGTATTCTGCATATCCACATAAGACAACAGATGTTTTAGAAAATATTTTAGGGTTTGATTGCATCGGTCAAGAAAATGAATTTTTAAGATTTAAATCTGAAGGAAATGTCGGAAACACCATTGATATTCACTTAAATCCTTCAGTCCGAGGGCTAATGGGAGCAGGAACAGTTCACCATATAGCATGGCGAGCAAAAGATGAAGATGAACATCAAAGATGGAGAACACTTCTTTTGGAAAAAGAGTATTATCCCACTGAGATTCTTGACCGAAATTACTTCAAAGCTCTTTATTTTCATGAACCAGGGGGCATCCTCTTTGAAATAGCAACCGACCCACCAGGTTTTGCAGTCGATGAACCTGCTAATGAACTTGGAGAAAAACTCATGCTGCCATCTTGGCTAGATTCAAAAAGAGAAGAATTAGAAGAAACCTTGCCACCTGTTGAGGTTCGAGTTCTGGAGGGAGATAAATAATGAAACATATATTCAATAAGGGTCAAGACCCAACAAAACCAACATTTTTATTACTTCATGGTACTGGTGGAAATGAATTAGACCTGTTACCTCTTGCGGGAAGAATTGATGAAGAAGCTTCTGTCTTAAGTGTTCGTGGGAATGTATTAGAGAATGGGATGCCTCGATTCTTCAGAAGATTAGCAGAAGGAGTATTTGATGAAAAAGACTTAGTTTTCCGAACAAAAGAATTAAATGAGTTTCTAGATAAAGCAGCAGAAAAGTATGGTTTTGACCGAGATAATATTATTGCCATTGGATACTCCAATGGAGCAAATATAGCAGCGAGTCTATTATTTCACTATCAAAATGCCTTAAAGGGTGCCATTCTTCATCATCCTATGGTACCTAGAAAAGGAATTGATCTACCTGATTTATCAGGAAAGAATGTGTTTATTGCGGCTGGAACAAATGATCCAATATGCTCGCCAATGGAATCTGCTGAATTAGAATCTCTATTAAAAAATGCTAATGCGAAAGTTGAACTTCATTGGGAGAATAGAGGTCATCAATTAACTGCACAAGAAGTGGAAGCAGCAGCAAGTTGGTATCGAAAGTTAATAAAAAAATAATACAAATATTTCGGGGGATTAGAATGTTGGTAAAGAACGAAATCGGAGCACTTATTTTACGAGTAACATTAGGAGCATTGTTTTTAATTCATGGAATTGTAAAGTTTCAAGGTGGAATTGAGAATATAGTAGGCTGGTTTGATAGTATCGGATTGCCTGGATTTATGGCTTATGGAGTAGCATTGCTTGAAATCATTGGAGGTGTAGCATTAATCATTGGATTAGCAACAAGACTTGTATCAGCATTGTTTGCATTACTAATGATTGGAGCAACACTTAAAGTGAAACTTTCAGTTGGGTTGTTAGGCAATGGTGAAATGGCAGGGTATGAATTAGATTTGGCATTCTTAGCAATTGCAATATATCTTGCAATCAATGGAAGCAGTGTGTTATCAGTAAGCCATTTGATTTTTCACAAAGATTCAAATGAGTTGAAAAAGGCTGCTTAATAGATGAATTTAGATTTTAAAAGAAAGAAATAATAGGTGGTGTAATTGAATGGGGTTCTTATCCAAATTATTTGGGAATACAACTGATAAGGAGGCAGAAAAAATGGCAAATGTAAATTTAGCAGTAATTTATTACAGTATGGGTGGAACAAACTTTCAACTAGCAAGATGGGCAGAAGAAGGTGCGAAAGAAGCTGGTTCAGAAGTAAAAGTATTAAAAGTTCCTGAACTAGCTCCACAATCGGCTATCGAAGGAAATCCAATTTGGAAAGCTCATGTAGAAGCAACAAAAGATGTTCCAGAGGTTAAATTAGATGACTTAGAATGGGCAGATGCTATTATTTTCAGCGTACCAACTCGCTTTGGTAATATGCCATCACAAATGAAACAATTTTTAGATACTACTGGTGGTCTTTGGTTTAATGGGAAACTAGTTAATAAGGTCGTAAGTGCTATGACTTCCGCTCAAAACCCTCATGGTGGTCAAGAAGGAACTATATTATCACTTTATACAACCATGTATCATTGGGGTGCTATTGTTGCTGCTCCTGGTTACACAGACCCAGTAACATTCGGTGCTGGAGGGAATCCTTACGGAACAAGTGTTACCGTTGGGCAAGATGGAAAAATGATTGAAGATGTCCAAGCAGCAGTAAAACACCAATCAAAGCGTACAGTAACAGTTGCAGAGTGGGTAAAGAAAGCAAATCAATAAATTTAATTAGAAAAAAGCTATACGGAAAAAAGTACCCCATAGTGTAGATGCTAAAAACGTCTACTAAGGGGTACTTTTTCTTGTTTGTCTACTATACTTCATCTTCCTTTTCTTCCGTACTGAATCCCGAACATCTCATTCGCATAAATTATTCCCAGTCCGTAAGCACCCCCATGTTGTTTTATAATATCGAGTGTCCCATTGTAAGTCTCTTTAATAGCAAAATCACGCTGTAATTCTAACAAATATTGTAACCAAGTGATTGGGTGTGCACCAGCCTGTGTCATACGTATTACGGCCATGTCATGTGATTCTTTATTTACCCCACCAGATGCATCAGTGATAAAAAACACTTCATATCCGTCGGCGATAGCACTCAGTACAGGTTCAAGCAAACACACCTCTGTCCAAAGACCCGCCATGACTATTTTTGGGTTGCTGCGGCATCTCTTTTTTCTTGTTCCACTAACGTGGCAGGATAGTGGAATAAGAAATTTGTGGGAATATACTGGTTCCAAATTTTAGGTAAATCTCAAATAACGGATTTGACTACAGTATGCTTTCATTATTTTGAAGCATACTATACAAAGCACTGTGATTTAATTAACGTTTAAGATGAAAAAGGGATGGTGTAAGATGAAAGAGCAGCTTCCACCTGGCCAATTCGAAACAGAAAAATGGCCAATACTGCACACAGGGGATGTTCCCGAGTTTAATGAAATCACATGGAATTTCAGACTTTTTGGTGAGGTAAAGGAAGAAAAGTCCTTATCCTATAAGGAAATCATGGAGCTTCCAAAGACCATATCAAGCGTTAACATGCATTGTGTTACCACCTGGTCTAAATTTGATACAACTTTTGAAGGAATTGCACTTAGAGAGTTATTGAAATTTGTTGAAATTAATGAAGGTGTAAAATACATTAAAATTTACGGTTACTACAATGGGGACAGATTTGGTTATTCTGCAAACCTGCCGCTAGAGCCATTATTAGGGGACGATTCTTTGTTTGTATACCGTTGGAAGGATAAAAATCATGATTGGCATGATATTGATCAAAAACATGGTTATCCACTAAGGTTTATTCCACCAGAAGTATTTTATCTATGGAAAGGCTCAAAGTGGGTTTCAGGGATTGAGTTTATGAAAGTAGACGAGGCTGGTTTTTGGGAAGAGCTTGGCTATTCGATGACAGCAAATCCATTTAAAGAAGAGCGGTACCGTTAACATAGGCTACGAAACAAAAAGGAGGGTGAGAAGTACTTAAACTTTTGATATTTTGCTTCCAATAAAAAAGCAAGGCCATTTTTTTTGTAACGGTGCAGGTTAATGGAAGAAGAATGGATTCCAGCTATTCCGAATGGAAGAACGACAAAAACGAAAACAGAAAGAAAAACCGTAGTATTTTTCTCATTGAGGATCTCTTTACATTGTTAGTAAAGGCTAATAGTTAATTCAAAGTCAACAGTGGACAGAAGTTGAAAGAAAACAACTCGCTTTTTTTTATTTGCTAATGATACAGTCTAGTTGAATAAATAAAATGGGATAAAAGATACACAAGTTTTCGAAAAAAGGTTGAGTAAGGAAGATTTGGCAAATCATAAGTAGAAGGAGGATTTGAAAATGAAATTTACTATTCGTATTTTCTTTAGCGAAAACTATAATAATTCAATATTTGAAAGAGAGCTAAAAAAATCCTTAGAGGAAATTAGTGTATCTGTTACAAGTATTAATTTTAATCAATTTGAAGAAAAATACATACATAATAAAAGGAATATTATTGAGATAAATGTTGAAGTTAAAGGGGACTATATCGATTACAGAACCGTTTTTGGTTGTGTATTTTTAGTATTAGATGAACTTTCTTTAAATTTATCTGGATTAGATATAAATGAATAATAGGCTTCCCTAAGTGCTTTTGTATTTCTAAATTTTCCCTAATAAAAAATTTGTTTTTTAAGGAGGAAATTATGAAAGAATTTATTATTTCATATATAGAAGATAATGAAATTGGTGGCCATAAAAAGGAAATCCTCGTTGTGGGCGAAGACTTTCAATCATGCTATGAAGAGCTTATTCAAAAATATCCAACCATGGTAGGTATTGTTCAGCAATTTGATGAAGAGCACGAAACCATGAATTTTCTCCGCCCTAACAATATTCAAATAGAAAAAGTTACTGAAGAAATCTTCGAGGAAGAAGAGAAAAAAAGAGAAGTTTATGATGGATGATATATATCCACATTTCAGACTGAAGTGTTGACCATTTTATCAATGCTGCAAAATTCATAGCTAAAAATTATCGAAAATTATGCTGCTAAATTTGGTGGCTTTTCTGAAGTGCATAAAAATCCGAACATAGAGCAGATTTATGAGAAACTATTTGGTTTGAATAAACAACTATTTTCTTATTGGTCCGAGAATATACTTTTTAAGACACAGTGGTGGATAACTTTGGGGTTGTTAATAATTCTATAGATAATTGTAGGCGGATTGATTGTTATTCCTATATCAATGGTTATGAAATCCTGCGAATAAGCGAGTATTCGGGAGAACGCTTATTTATAATATCTAAATCCCGTTTAGAAAAAGTGTAGTAGGTTCCCATTATCCACTCATCTTCAGGAATTTGCATTAGATCCAGTCTTTGATCTGTTGTAAGTAATTCTTCTTCCTCTCGCAATTTTCATCCTGTTTCAACTCGATTTTATATAATATTCAGTCTATTATACTTGTATCAATAGAGTACACCCTATTGATACAAGTATAATAGACTGAAAAATCATAGTTGCGAGTGTCTCATAAGACTTGTCTCAAAAAAGAGGTGATATTTTGCGGAAAATCGGTTATATACGTGTCAGTTCGACTAGCCAAAATCCTTCAAGGCAATTTCAGCAATTGAACGAAATCGGTATGGATATTATTTATAAAGAAAATGTTTCTGGCGCAACAAAGGATCGTGAGCAACTTCAACAGATGTTAGAGGATTTACAGGAAGGCGATATTATTTATGTTACAGACTTAACTCGGATCACTCGAAGTACGCAGGATTTATTTGAATTGATTGATTTAATACGAAGGGAAAAGGCAAACTTAAAATCACTCAAGGATACATGGCTAGAGTTTATCAGAAGATAATCCATATAGCCAATTCTTAATTACGGTAATGGCTGGTGTTAATCAATTGGAGCGAGATCTTATCCGAATGCCAACGTGAAGGGATTGATCTAGCTAAGAAAGAAGGAAAGGTTAAAGGCCGATTAAAGAAATATCATAAAAACCACGCAGGAATGAATTATGCAGTGAAGCTATATAAGGAAGGAGGTATGACTGTAAATCAAATATGTGAAATTACAAATGTGTCTAGGGCTTCATTATATAGAGAGCTGTCGGAAGGGAACAAATAGTCATTCCTATTCCATTAAAGGGCCAGATTGTTGAATAACACTTAATAGGAAATTGGCTATGCTTGTTAAAGTAAATAAAGAAGATTGTATAGAAATGTACTTAATGTAACGGGGCATTTAGTTAAATAAACTTTCATGCAAATTCAACATAGAAAACCATCCTCTAAAATATTTAAAATGATGGTTTTTTAAGATATTTTATTTAAGATTTTTCCAACAATAAATCCGAATATTATTCCAGGAAAAACAAACAATATTGGGAGCCATACAGGACCCAATAACACTCCAAATATCATTAAGTCTGAGGAGAAAATTAATCCAACAGTTACAAAAAACGCAGTGAACACATACGGTAGGAAAGAGTAAGGGGCTTTGTCTCCTCCAGCGTCTTTAACTGCATCCCACATTGAAAAAAAGTACAAACAAGGATAAAACATCAACCACTGATAGTTCGCATATTTTATTGCATTGGCAATTTCTCCGTGAAAACTCATAAGTATAATCCGATTGAAATTGGATTGTATATTTGTAAGAATTTCAAGTATTAATAAAACTGTGCCTTTAAAATACTTTCCGTTTAAATACTGTCCAAATCCAGGAAGTGCAATGCTCCACATTAATTTTTCAAATATGCTCTTATTCACTTAATACCCCCCAGCAATTATGCTTATTAGACTTCTTTTGCAATTTCTTTTCTGTTAGGAGCAAGTGGGGGTGTTCTAACCATTTTTGTACCATAACATTAAACCATTTCTTTGTTACGATAAGATTTTTGAGAATAGTACCCTCATAAGCTGTCACAATGTCTGTACACATGGCTGATGCTAGTCCTGCCCATGATAGTTTTGTGCAGCTTGAAACAATAAACCGATATGATACATCATTAACTTACCGGAAAAAGAAGAGTATGTTGAAGTTGTAATTTCTGTTTCCCAAGATTTCGGAACTGGTAAGTTATCTGTTTACATTATTTTTGTAAATATTTTTATTTGACCATCAGCCGTGTTCTGGGAATAAGTTAAGAACTTTTTTTATTCTTTTATTTGAGCGACTTGACTGAATGCGATAGAAAGGGTTTTAGCCATAATACTCTTTTTAGGTTGAAAGAAATACAAATGATTTCTTACGCTGCTAATTTTTAACCTTTTCCGAAAAATCCATCTGTGAAATCTTGGCTGTACGTCTGCTCACTTGGGGGGCATGACGCGGTGGGTGTCGCTTATGGAATTCGTGTAACTGGCCTATGTGCCGAGAAGTTTCTATTTCTTGATTAGCACCTGCCATCGTTTCTATTTATATGACCAATTAGACACAGGTGGTTCATTAAACCAATTTTTCCTTATTAATAACTTCAGCCCTTTCTCTGAGTAGTTTTCAATCATCTTGATTAGTTCCTTTATAGAATCTATATGATCCTTTTTATAACTGGATACCACTGCATTTTGTAGATTAGTTATACTAACTGGATTTAGGAACATTATTAAGTTTGCCATTAATTTATCTGAAAAAGGTGATTCCTTTACTTTATTAACGTGAGCCTCTAGTCCAGTTGTAGTTGGAATTCCATTTTCTCTATAGATATCGGATAAAGAGGCTGATTGATAAAATGCTAACTTTTTCCCTTCTAGTATAAATTTCTTTGTGTCCATATCCTCTACGACTTCAGAAAAACCGGTACAAAGAGCAACTCCAACATTGTTACATTGAAGGGCACTGAACATATTTGCCAATTCTACCGCATTAAGTGGCCGTTGCTGCGTTGCTGCAACTTTGAATAGTTTCCCATCCCTTTCATCTGCTTTTTTGTAAGAGAAGGAATTATTTTGTAATAAATCTTTATCATTAAGCAATTTTAATAAAGAAAAATCTAATTGAATTACATCATTAAGTATTTTTTTATAAAAATTTTTTACTTTATAATCTGTTAATTCAATATATTGAACAGCAAGCGCTCGCAATCCATTACTCGTTATATGCTTTAAGATCTCTATAATTAATTGGTCTGAAAATAGCTTTGTTGTTGAACTATATATATCATCTTCCCTGAAGAACGGTGTATCTTTATAACCTTTCTCAGACAATAATTGAGTAGCCTCTTGTTCTTGATATGTAGAGATTTCATATATTTCATTTAAAATATTCCTTAAATCGGTATCCTCAGAAGTTTCACTAAGATATTTTAATAAAAAATTCATCATGTTTGAACTTGATTGTAAGTACCAAAGGAAACCTAATTCATTTACGTTCATTTTATACCCCCTAAAGACTCAATTTCTTTTTTTATTTTGTCAAAAAAAATTCTTGATTATTCATGAATCAGTAATTTTTCCTAAATACACTTAGAGTTTCATTGTATGGAATTGAACCTTTCGAAAAGGAACAACATTTTATATATCCGACCAAACTGATGTTGGTAATATAATGATTCAAAAATATTGAGGTGAATATCTAAAGCTAACTTCCTTTAATGGGGAAAGTGAGTTATTTTGTAGAGGGCGAACAGTTTTGTGGACGGGATCAAGTCCCCACTGGCAGAGACGTTCCACCTTGGCTACTATGATCATAAAACCTAATAAAAATAGGGCAACCATAAAATCTTTCGTGACATATAAATAGATACTTACACCGAAAGTAAAAATAGTATTTCTGAAAATATGGGTGCAATAGATTTTTTTGCAACGTCGGTAAATTAAAGAGGACAGGGTGTGGCGACTAAGATGAAAGAAGTCGAGTCCCGAGAGCCTACCCTCTTATGTGATAGCCAAATGGGCGAGCTAAAACCCCTGGTTTTGTATATTTGCTTAGAAGTGAATTTAAGTAATTGCAAGGTATCTGCTTTTCAACAAAACCAGCTAATAGTAGGTAACTGCTTATTCAAGAATCGGGCGCTTTAACGGAGCAACGAAAAAAGCCTAATTTCTCAATTTAAATGAAAATTTGGCTTTTTTATATGGGAATTTCCTTAACGTTGTAAATGCGCGTTTATCTTAACTCATATATATAAAACTTTTGTTTATCAATGGTTTATTCATTGAAGTCATGTAAACAACGTATTTTTCTAGACAACAAGCCTCGAAACATCAAATTCTACAAACGTTTGTTGCCTTGAAGGTAAATTAAAACGCCTTAAGGCGTACTAAAAGTAGAAAAAGTCCTTGTTCTTCTTGGAACAATGTAAAGTATGGAACGTTTTATCTAGGCAAGTTATTGGCTGTCTTCTCAGTGTTAAGACATCACTACATTGAATACGTTGGATACATTGGTTACTGAGTTAAGATATTAAGTATTTAAAGTAGTTTTCCACTCAATTTTTCTTCTTTGAATACTTTAAATACTCCTGACTTTCATAGTCAAGATAACCGCATTTTCCTGACGGTACCCCTAAAGGAGTTTTAGCAACCCTAATTGATACTTATGTTGTTGCTAAAAAAAGGGTTGAATACCCGGTTCGTCCTTTTCCTAGAATTTTTAAAACTAACATCATTTATGATGTATTGTTTTTCCCAATTTTAACTGTAATATGGGTTAAATTATCACATAATGATAATTTAGGTAAAATTTTTTTGAAAAGTTTGCTATTTACTGTCCCCATGAGTATCGGTCAATGGTACTTTGAAAAGAATTCTGGATTATTCAAATGGAATAAATGGACACCTTTCCACACTTTCGGATCGTGTACTTTCACAATGTTTACTATTAGAGTTTTTGTCGGACTTTTAAAGAAATTAGATAAATTAAAGGGTAACCTAAATAATTAGGGCTGCCAACGCTGACAGCTTTTCTTTGTAAAGTAACGTGGAGTGGAACAAGAGAGTTAAAAATCCAGTCCTATCTTTTATAGCACTTGACTGATATCGTGCATTTAACTTAATAAAAGGGGCAGTCTAACTGCCCCTTTTTATTCATGAAATTTAGTTTTAAAAAACCAGTTGTGAAAATCTTGTGTTAAGTAATCAGTTATCCAAATTGTTATAAAACTCCAATACCAAGTCCATTTTTTATATTTAATTAATTTTGTATATTTCACTGCAATTATTTCAAAGATGACTATTACAGAAGTACTAATAAAGCAATGCAGGGTTTTTAAAAGGTTAGATTTATTTTTTGGATAGTACAAACTAAATAAAGCGCACAGTCCAGGATATATAAAGTATTCAAATGAAAAAGAAGCTTTATTTGCTTTTTTGAAAAAGAAGCGATATGGATAGGAAATTAAGTTTTTTTCTACCACTAGTAATCCAAAAATCCATGTTAGTGCTTGTTTAAATAAAAATACAACTAGTGATTCACGAATTTTATTTTTTGGTGTAAATTTTATTAATAATAATGACACAATTATCCAGGATGAAATTTCGATAGTTTTCTCTGCTTTGTATTTCATTAATTATCCTCCTTTAATAAATAGTTTTTACTTTTAGAATTGATTAATTCAATTTTTGTTTAAGGTAAAATTATAATACGAAGATAATATGAAATAAAACAGTAAGCGATATTAAGCTAAGCGTTGATTCAAGAAGGATTAACGATCTTATTGTATAGTCCTCCTCTGTTTGTAAAACCAATTTACATCCATTTGGGGAATTTAAATGGCAAAAGAACCACATAATATTATGAAAGGAGGAGAGTCATATAATGCAGATAATGAACAATTATTTTCGTGCGCTTACGGGTATGGTGTACATGATGACCAATAATGAAGTAATGAATCAAATCATTGCCTTTACAGGGACATGAATGGAATGCTCACCTTGTGGGTGCCTACCCAACTTATGGTAGAGGTACTGGTACAAGCGAGGTCTCTACTGCAACAGCAAACGATGGCGTCGACCCCTTAGCGTCACAAGGCGCCCTAACTTTGTCCCGTGATGGACGTTTTCTACTTGCAGTTAACGCAGGCAGCCATAGTATCAGTAGTTTCATCATAAGCGACAGCGGATCACCCGTTCTCGTGGATGTAAAGCCATCAGGAGGTGCTCAGCCCAATAGCGTAGATGTGTCTGGTAATCTTCTCTATGTCTCCAATGTAGGTCATGCCGCAAACAATTTTGCATCCAATATCACTGGTTTTCACATAGATGATAACGGAAGCCTTACTTCTATTCCCGGTTCCACCCATTCTCTCAGCACTTTAAATGCTCAGCCAGCGCAAGTTCTCTTCACTCCGGATGGCAGTAAAATCGTTGTCTCCTAGCTTACATCAAACCATCTCAGTGTATTCCATGTAAATAAAAATGGTAGTGTTACAGGACCAATCGTTAATGATTCTTACGGTCAAGGACCATTGGGCACTTATTTTCTATCGTCTGGAATCCTCTTAGTTACAGAAGCAGTTTCATATGCGCTGTCATCTTATTCATTGAGCAACGACGGTATCCTTTATGTGATCAGCGGCTCTGTACCAAACGGATATAAGAACGCTTGTTAGGTTGTAACAACGAGGGATGAACGTTTTGCATTCACTACCAACACCTTAAGCGGCACCATCTTCACCTACCGAATCGATCCCAATGGAGCACTGTCAGTGGTAAGGCATATTGACAGTACACCACCAGGTACTGCACCAGGTCTTCCGATAGATGTTAGAGTGAGTAAAGATGGACGACATTTTTACACCCTTAACGGAAATCAGGGTACAGTGTCAGTGTTTAATATCCAAGTTGATGGTAGTCTAGTAAAGTTGCAGGTTGCTGCCTGGACTAACTCTCCTTACTTCGGGTCACAAGGCTTAGCTGTTCTTTGATTCTAATGGGTTCACCATACTGTGTGGAATAGAAAAATACAGAAGTTGCTAAAAACAAGGCTGCCGACATACTAGTGGCTATTGTTATGAGAAAACATAATTGCCAACAAGTTTGTGAAGAAATGTACTTAAACAAACGGGTGCAAGAATTGAAGAAAAGCAACGCATTTTTTCAGCATTGCTTTTTTGTGTCCCTTTTTAAAAATACTTCCTATAAAGCTCTTGCCTTAAACTCCCACTTAACTGTGCATATATCCTTGTAGTCTCACTTTTCTCATGACCTAATAAACTCTGAATGACTTCAAGAGGGGCACCATTATTTAACATGTGCGTAGCAAAGAGTGTTTGATTGATATTGCCTCCGGAAAACAACAAATTGTTGATGAGGATGTAGTTGAAAGAGTCATAGAAGACAAATACCTTTAGACCCTGCAGGGTCTCTTTTTTTATCTCGATGAAATGATTTACAGAAAGTAAATATGGCGAAAAATAATCGGAATTCGCCATTTCGGTTCCGAAAATGCCGCCATCGAATATTACCCGTAACATCATAAAACGTATTCGGTGAGATAAACTTGAAGGTTTTAAGGTTTCGCTCGACTTTGCCAGGTATTCTTTTATGAACAGTGGATATGGTATCAATTTTAACATCCTTGAAATATCGAATAAGTAATGTGGATTGAAGTTTATATGCTTTAAGTGTTTGTGGTGAGAACCCTTCAATTCGTTTATCTGATTCATACGTTTCCCATGCCTTTGACAATAACTACATACATCTCTCCCTAAAATTTCTTTTTTAGAGGAATTATTGACTTATTCTAGAAATTGAAACGGGAGAAACTATTCAGCTATCGGGGCAGGAAAGTTTAACTATAATAAGAATAATAAGATTTAGTTTGAGGAATTTTATAAAAAACATATTTAAAAGGAAGTTGATTTATATGGATAAAAAAAAGACTTTCGCTTTAGCGATGTTAATCGTTCCTTGGCTAACTGTTCCCTTCATGGGGAAAAAATCATTTTTTAGGTTTTTACCTGTAGCATGTTTTGTTAATTTATTTTTAAGTGTGTTAGGTGTAATTGCGAATAAGAAAAAATGGTGGGTAAATAAAAACCCTTTATCTCCTGGTTTTGTGGATTTTACATATATATTAGGTCCTTTTTTTGTAGCCACACTATGGGTATTTAAACTAACATACGGCAATTTTCTAAAATATTTAATTGCAAATATGGTAATAGATGCTATTAATGCTTATCCTTTTGCTCAAATATGGGAAAAGGTAGGAGTTTTTAAATTTAAAAAGTTGAATCATACTATATGGTATTTTATATGTGTGTCATTAGCAATTATTATTTATGGGTATCAATATATAGTGGAAAAATCGATTAATAAAATTAAATACGAGGTTTAAAGAAATACTTAGAGGAATATTTTTAAAATATATTTACTAAAAAAATAAAAATGTTTAGTTTGTGAAAATATATACTTAAAGTAACGGGTGCAAGAGTTGAAGATCAAGCTGTCAATTTGGCAGCTTTTCTTATTGGACTAAATGGGCAGGTTTGTACAATAAATAATTTCATATATACAAAGGACATACCCTAGAAATTGTTGAATAAAGTATCATATGGTTACAATACGCGCTAAGGAGGATTTGGAATGAACAGAACGGAATCGTTACTTCAAAACTGGGACTTTTGCTACGATAAAGAAGATTGGTATCCGCCGCTCGTTGACGCACTCAAAGCGCTTACGGCGGAGCAAGCAGATTGGCGCCCGGCTGGCGAGCATGCGAACACGATTTGGGAGACAGTTGAGCATTTGATTTTTTACAAGGAACGGTTGCTCAAAAGAATTACCGGTGAGGAATCGCAGTATCCGGAAGGGTTGACGAATGACGATACGTTCGCAGTCGCTTCGAAAACGGAGAGCGATTGGGAAGCCACGCAAAATAGGCTAAAAAGCGTCCATCTTGGCATCCGTGAGAGTATTACGAATTTAAACGTTGACCAATTGCAAGCTCTTGTTACTAATCGTCCATTAGACGAGTGGCTGAACAGCCTCATTCTCCATGACGCTTATCATACGGGCCAAATTATCCTGATCCGCAAGTTGCAAGGCTCTTGGCCATCGCGCCGCTCTTTTGAATAGGGCAAAAAATTGCACTGCAGTTCGAGAACGTGGGGCCCTATATATCACGAATTACATCAAATATTTGTCGAGCTATTTGACGAAATGTCGGCAACGGAGAAACGCCTCCTAACAGCAGCTTTAGCACATATATGCTACTGACGGCATTAAGCAGCAATTCCTAGTGGAACCAGCGCTTCGACGCACTGGAAGAACACCTCAAGACCATGACTAAAAAGGAAGAACAATGAACATGCCCACATCTGAACCGGAGTTTACAATTACCCGCACCCTGAATGCCCGCCGCGATCTCGTGTGGCGCGCCTGGACCGAGGAGAAGGAACTCGCCGACTGGCTACCTTCGACACCCCTAGAGACCATCTCCTTCGACGTTCGCAAAGGTGGACGCTACCGCTACACTTTGGTCAACATTGAGACTGGCGAGAAGTATCCCACCGGAGGTGTGTTTCTCGACGTGGTACCATTCGAACGGCTCGTTTTCACCTGGGGCTACCCCGATGCTCCCATCGAGAACTCGCCTGTCGTGACCCTAACCCTTACCGCACACGGCGACCGCACCGAGATGATTTTCCACCTGCGCGGATTAGTTGGTCACCCTGGCGATCAGTACTTTTACGACGGATGGTCCGCAGCTCTTGACAATATTGTGAAAAAATATACTTAAACAAACGGGTGCATTACTTCAACAAAGGGGTAATGCTTTTTTATTGAACTAAAGAGGGCAGGTTAGTGGAAAAGGGTAATAAAAATCTCTTTTTAAGTTTATTATGGTAAAATATGAAAAAAGAAAGATATAGGTTAAAGAGGAGTAAAACTAATGTCATTACTATCAAGTGAACGAATACTTTTAAAGGACATTTCTGAAAAGGACCTGGATGAATTATTTAAATTGTATTCTGACCCAGAAGTAATGAGATATTTTGGAAGAATCTCCATAAAAAGTAAACGAGAAGCAATGGAAATTATAATGCAAAATATTCGAATGAAAGAAGAAGATTCTGGAGTAAGATATGCAGCATACTTAAAGGATACAAATGATTTTGTCGGAATAATCACTTTGAAAAGGTACGATACAAGAAATAGTCGTGCAGAAATTGATTATATTGTGTCACCTGAACATCAGAGAAAAGGTTTTGCTTCAGAAATGTTAGCCCTTTTTTTGGAAGATGTATTTAAAAAATGGTCCTTGGAAAGAATTTCAGCTTACGTATTTTTAGAAAATAAGCCATCGTGTGAATTATTAGAGAAGCTCAATTTCAAAAGAGAAGGTATTTTGCGTCATTGGACGTGTGTAGATAATATCTATTATGATTCATATTCTTACAGTTTAATTTTGTCCGATTTCGAAGTGAAGAAGGTAGTAAATAAAGAATTAGGGAGATTACATAATTGTTTTAAGTAAAGTTTTAATTAAAGAAAATACAATATTTTTCTTCGCTAACGTAAACATTTAGTTTAATTTATTAAGATGGAAATCAAAAGATTGTGAAATATTATACTAAAACTAACGGGCGCAAGTATTGAACAACGATGGACTGTTTCAATAGTCCATTTTTTCTTGTCTATAATCGGTTAAAAGGCAGATTTATTAAGTAACAATGGCTTAAATCTTGTATTAGAACTTTATTATTAGATATAGTGGGATAAAATAAATAAAAATTAAAGAAATTTAGCCTATTAAAAAAAGGGGACAATATAAGATGAGTGAAGCAGTCAATTTACATGGAAGTGCCATAGACATGTTGAGGGCGACAAGCCGGACCTTTTTTATTCCTATTAGTTATTTACCGCCAGGATTACAAGAAGCTGTTACATCCGCTTACTTATGCATGAGAGCTATTGACGAAATTGAAGACCACCCCCAACTCCGATTGGAATCCAAACATGATCTATTATGTTCAATTAGCGTCCTCTTGAAAAAGCCCTTCGATAATAAGGAGTTCATGGCTTTATTTCACCCATACAAATCCCTCTTGCCGGAGGTTACCTTACGATTTGGAGATTGGATAAAACTTTGTCCACCGACAATTGTAGAAAACATTTCGAATGCCACATCTACTATGGCGAAGGGGATGGCGGACTGGGCTTTAAAAGAGTGGCGGATTCAGAATGAAGAAGGATTGAATGAATACACATTCTACGTTGCAGGTTTGGTAGGTGTCATGCTCTCAGATATTTGGAAGTGGTACGATGCTGTTGAAACGGACAAGGACCTAGCAATAGCCTTTGGCCGCGGCTTGCAGTCCATCAATATTCTTCGCAATCGTGCTGAAGATTTAGAGCGAGGTGTGGATTTCTTTCCCGAAGGATGGGAGTTAGAAGATATGTTTATGTATGCCCGACGTAACCTAGCATTGGCTGACGTCTATTTGCAAGATATTAAACCCGGTCCGATCCTTAATTTTTGTAAAATCCCGATAGCTCTTGCTCATGGTACACTTGATGCTTTAACAGAGGGGAAGGAAAAAATGAGTAGAGCTACCGTAACTGAAATAGTTAGTCGGGTAGTAGATAGAAAAGGAGATTTCACAATTAGTTAATAATTTAGCAATTATGTCTTTACCTTAAAATCAAGGTACAGCTAACAGTTGTGGATGGGATAGTAGTGCATAACCATTCAAAGTCTTTAGTCGAAAAGTAACATAGTTATAAAAAGAGGATTCCACTAGAATCCTCTTTTGTATTTGAACCATTGTTAACTAGTCCAACAATGGTTATTCAAATTTAGATAGTTTATTCAAAATTAAATACCTCTGTTAGGTAAATATCCCTAAAAACCAGTAATACAATTTGGCATAAAACATGCATTAATGTATTAATCAAATCAATTTGAAGTTATTGGGAAAATAAGGGAATTAATGAATAGCTTCAGGCTTTGATCATTGGGGGTGAGTTAAATGAAACTTAAAATGAAATTTAAAATAAAACCTATATTAGCTATTATAGTAGGATCTGCCATTATGGGTTTTGGCATTAATTGTTTTAACATAAGTAACGGTTTAACAGAAGGCGGTATTACAGGTATAACCATATTACTGAAATTTATCTTTAATTGGGATCCGGGGGTAGTCAATTTATTGATAAACATTCCGCTTATGTTTCTTGGCTGGAAAACGCTGGGGAGAACTGCCTTTATTTATACGATAGTAGGAACCGTATCGTTATCTGTTTTTCTTAGTGTTTTCGAAAATTTCTCTTTGCCATTACAGGATCCATTGCTCGCTTCACTTTATGCTGGTGTTTCGGTCGGAATTGGATTAGGGATTGTATTTCGTTTTGGCGGGGCAACAGATGGAATCGACATTATCGCCTATCTTTTGAATAAATACATGGGATGGAGCATTGGACGTACGCTGTTTTTTTCCGATTTAATTGTCATAGCTATATCACTTATTTATCTTGATCTTACCCGTGCTATGTATACGCTTGTGGCTGTTTTTATTGGAGCAAAAGTCATCGATTATGTTCAAGAGGCAGCATATAAAGCCAAAGCTGTAATGATTATATCGAATACAACGGCTGAGATTGCGAAGAAAATCACAATAGAAATGGAACGGGGCGTTACATTACTTAACGGTAAAGGGGGATACACAGGAGAGAGTAAGGAAGTACTTTACTGTGTAGTGAACAGAAATGAAATTGGGCGACTAAAATTATTGGTACAGGGAACGGACCCATATGCATTTGTTAGTGTTAATGATGTGTACGAAGTGCTTGGTAAGGGTTTTACACATAACAAACATTAGATTTATATATTAATGCGATTAGGGAAAAACCATTACGATTGGTTCTGAAGAAGAAATTAAACACCCCATTAATTTGATAATCTCGAAAGAAGCGGAATCTAGATCTTTAAAGGAATGGTAGTCAGGCCAAAAGTTTTGAGCTATATAGAGACGACACTAAATAACGGAATCGGATATCGAAAAGGAGTATGCCATTTTTTCCTATAACATAATGCTGTAATAAACATCGAAGCCAATGCTAAAATGTAAGCAGAAGGAACAGGTGAATCAAGCAGATCGTTAAAACATCTCCTCTTTTCTATATATTGGATGGACTGAAAATTAAAACATTTTGTGCAAATACTATTAAATAGTCTTAAGTGAAGGTCAATTAGTATTTTTAAATTAATTTGCCAAAAAAATCAATGTATCCATTGATTCAAAAATGCGTAGAGGATATAAATCTCATTGCAGAATTATCAGTTTAAAAATAAAAATAAGAGGGTGTTAAAGAAATGAAAATTGCATCAATCCAATTAGAGATTAAAGATAGCGAATCTAAAAATGCCCGCATAGATCGTGTGGAGTCAATGATTGATGAATTAAAAGGACAAAATTTAATCATTTTACCTGAAACGTGGGCAACGGGCTACTTTTCATTTGACCGTTATATTGATGAATCAGAAGAAATAACTGGGGATTTTGTCCAACGATTCTCCTCAAAAGCAAAAGAAATTCAGTCCTATCTATTCGCAGGTAGTTTTATCGAAAAAAATAATGGAAAGTACTACAACACGAGTGTTCTATTTTCTCCTGATGGGAACCTTATAGGAACTTATCGAAAAATGCATCTATTTCGTTATGGTTCAAAAGAGGGCCAAATATTGACAAGAGGAAATGAAATAACGGTAGTAGACACAGAATTCGGGAAAGTGGGCTTATCCACCTGCTATGATTTGCGATTTCCTGAATTGTATCGTGCAGAAGTAGACTTAGGAGCAGAATTACTTCTTGTTACATCTGCTTGGCCACATAGAAGACTGGAGCATTGGAAATTATTCAATTCAGTTCGAGCATTAGAAAACCAGTGTTTCTTGATTTCGAGTAATTGCGTTGGTAATACAAATGATGTCCTATTAGGTGGTCATAGTCAAGTGGTTGACCCATGGGGAATTGTTGTCGCTGCTGGTGGAGATGAAGAAACGATTGTAAAAACAGAAATTGATCCATCTCAGATTTCTTATATTCGTGATGTATTCCCTAATTTGAAGCATCGAGTCTTAGATAAATAGGAATTCAGTTGATAAATATTTTGGTTTTTCTTAAAATATACAAATTAAGGATACTATTTCTTTGGAATAGATGTATATGAATCTGTTAAATTGGAAAACCTTATAATCGATGTGTTATGATATCATCTCTACATACTATCTAAAAATATAAGGACGAGGTGTTTGAATTTGAATAAAACAGAATTAATCAGCGCTGTCGCAACACAAACAGAATTAGCAAAGAAAGATGCTACAAAAGCGGTGGATGCGTTGTTTGAAACCATCTCTAATACACTTGCTAAGGAAGAGAAAATCCAGTTGATCGGGTTTGGAACATTTGAAGTACGTGAACGTGCAGCCCGAACAGGCCGTAATCCACAAACAGGCGAGGAAATGCAGATCCCTGCTTCTAAAGTTCCCGCTTTTAAACCAGGTAAGGAACTAAAGGAAGCTGTTAAATAAATAGCCAATAAAGAGCACTAAGGCAGCTTTTTTGCTTAGTGCTCTTTTATTTTGAAGAAAATGAAGTTGCCTTTATATTTCTAACTATGTCGCGTTGCAAATCCTTATATTTTATTAAGTCTAAGTATGTCATTTCATTTTATTAATAGGAACATCAAAAAATAGTAAAAGAAAGATAATGATCGGAACTGAGAGTACATATGCCACTAAAGGTTTCTTATGGTGCAAAATTAACATCGGAAACATAACACAATTGAATAAAACGGACCACCAAAAATTCCACCCATTATAATTTTTAAAACTAACCCAAGGATTTGAATTGATTTTCCCTCGTCTTTCTTAATGAGTTTTTCTAGGGTATTATCATTTCCAATTAATTAGAATTAATTCTATTCTGCTAAGTTTTCTGATAATTGTTTTTCTTTCCATATTACTGTAATCCCGAGGCCGATGGCCATAATGACAGCAGCGAAAAGATAAGGATAGTGGATGTTTACGTCAAATAGTATTCCGCCCATTGCTGGCCCGACAATATTACCCAAGCTCGTATAGGTTGAATTCATTCCTGCAACAAATCCCTGCTCTTTCTTGGCAGCTTTTGATAAAAATGTTGTCAAAGCCGGACGAAGCAAGTCAAATGCGAGGAAGATGATGCAAGTTACCGCTAGAACTACTAAAAAGCTAGAGACCATGGTAGAGGCCACTGCCAATATTGCACCAATCACTAAACATAATTGAATCAATTTCTTTTCACCGAGTAAATCTATCATTCTTCCAAACATAAATACTTGAACAATAACGCCGAAGATTGAGCTTATGGTAATAATGGCTGCAATGTCCTTCGGAGTAAAACCGAATTTATGATCAGAAAATAGACTAAAAACTGTCTCATATGCAGATAAACCGAAAGCAAGTACAAAAACAATAATAAATGCAATAAAGTAAAGCGGATTGAATGATTTTTTAAAATCGCTTATAAAGCTTATTTCCTTTGTATTAGTAGAAATTTCTGCAAGCTGTTCCTTTGTTAGCGGCTCCTTTAAAATAAACATGGATGAAAAGCATGCTAAAAAGGCAATAGCTGCCGCAAAGAAGAAGGGAATGCGTACACCGTATTCACCAATATAGCCGCCAATCCCAGGTCCTATAATAAAGCCAGTACTAATGGCGGCAGAAAGATAACCCATCGCTTTTGACCGTTCCTGAATCGATGTAATATCCGCAATATAGGCTGTAACACCCGGCATAATAAAGGCGGCACTAAAACCACCCAGAATCCTTGAAAGATAAAGGACTGATACATTTGTGCCTAGGCCAAAGATCAGTTCTGAAACACCAAAAAGGAATAAGCCGATGATGATGATTTTCTTTCTGCCATAACGGTCAACCCACCGTCCTGCAAGTGGTGACATCAGGAGTTGTGACACCGCAAATACGGCAACAAGATAGCCCATCGTTTTCCCTGATAAATGCATGATATCCATAAACGTAGGCATAACAGGGATGATGAGACCAATTCCGAGAAATGCAATGAATATATTGCTTAAAAGAATAATGATTACCGACATTTGTTCCTTTATTGTTTTCTTCATGAATCATCACCTCTTTCTATCGGAATCATTGATGTGAAATCCCTCTCCAAAATACCGTCCAGGAGGCTTTTAATTTATCCTTCAGCCGTTTTTCATCATTGCCGTATACAAGCTCCAGCAAAATGGAATCGACTACTCCTAAAAAGGCTAAGGTCGGTGTTTTTGAAGCATCTCCGACGAGTACTTTAGCATCAATCCAATCCTGAAATTTACTTTCCATTATCGCCTGTACTTTTTCCTCGATATCGATTACTTCTTTTTCAATTGCTTTTGCAAGATGTGCTGGCGGAAAAAAGGACATACGCAGCCAAAACTTTATATGCTCATTTTTTTGGAAAAGATCCACTACCAATTGTAAAAATCCGAATAAATCTTCTTCAGGATTTTGTGAATCAATTTTATTGAAATATTGAAGCTTTGAAGATAGCTCAGTTTCTTTTGCATCACGTAAAACTTGCAGAAAAAGATCATCCTTCCCTTTAAAATGGGCGTAAATAGATTGCTTTTTCATGCCGACATCTTCGGCTATTTGAGAAAGGGAGGCTCCTTCATAACCATGAATTGTAAAATATTTTAGCGCTGCTTCTTTAATTTCATTGCTTTTCAATAAAATCACCTCAATTTAACGAACGTTCGTCAGTTATAATACCAAAGTAAGTAATAATAAGCAAGGGATCTCAATTTGGTACAAAATATTTTGATGGGAAAATAGAAATCTGGGGTCGAGGGGAGTATTGTTTTGATTGAGGATAATGACAAGACTAAACCTTGCTAGCTCAGTTTTGCCTAAGTTTTTAGGTCATACAATTGAACCTCTCATGACCGAAGTCACGAGTGTGCAGGCATAAATCATCAAATGTTCAAAAAAATAGAGCTTGGGACCCAAGCTCTATTTTTTAAAAGGAGAAAAAATTATCTAACAATTTTTAATGCACCGCTCCAAGCAACCACTTCATTAAGCATTGCATTTACATTTGTAAGATGTAAATCAGCTGGTTTGAATACTGATCCGTTTTCAAAATCAGTAAATAATGACAATGTTGGATGTGTACGAACATCTGCTACTTTTAATTCCCCTAAGATACCGCGTAAGTGTTCGGCAGCGCGGGCGCCGCCTGTTGATCCATAGCTTACAATACCTGCTGCTTTATCATTCCATGATTCACGAGCTGAATCGAGTGCATTTTTTAATGCGCCTGTGATGCTGTGGTTGTATTCTTGAACAATGAATACAAAGCCATCAAGGCTTGCAAGTTTTTCATTCCACGCTTGAAGTCCTGGTTCTTGACCAGTACCTTCTCCTAAGAATGGCAATTTGAAGTCTGCAATATCAACGATTTCATAATCTGCATCCTGACGTTTGTCAGCAATATCTTTCACCCATTCTCCTACTTGTGGACTAACACGTCCTTGACGTGTGCTTCCTAAAATAATCCCAATTTTTAATTTTGGATTGTTCATTTTTTCTTCCTCCTTTGATGCACTGAATAAATTACTGAAAAAGCTCATTTTTGACACCCCTTGTAGTAATGATTGATTATATTTATGTTTCGTGAATCTCAAATTTAAATATATTTAATTCGAGATAATAATATAATATGGAATTCATTTTGTCAACCATTGAATATTATAAAGCAGGAAAAAGAATGAAGGGATGAAGCCAATGGAAATTGGGATTTATACGTTAGCCGACTTAGGTCCGAATCCGCACAATGGCAAAACCATCAGTGCTCAACAGCGTCTCCAAGAAATCATCCAGGCAGCAAAAATGGCGGATGAATTAGGGCTGGATGTATTCGGAGTAGGAGAGCATCATCGTCTCGATTATGCGGTGTCAGCTCCTGCGATTGTGCTGTCTGCAGTTTCACAAGTGACGAAACGCATCAAACTCACCAGTACAACAACTGTTTTGAATACGATCGATCCTGTCCGTTTATTTGAGGATTTTGCTACACTTGATTTACTATCAAACGGGCGGGCGGAAATCATTGCCGGGCGTGGGGCTTTTATCGAATCGTTCCCGTTGTTTGGTTATGATGTCAAGCTGTATGATGAATTGTTTGAAGAACATATCGAGCTTTTGTTGAAGTTGAATGAAGAAGAGAAGGTAACCTGGAGTGGCCGCTTCCGGTCTTCATTGCAGGATGCAGAAATTTCTCCGCGACCGTTACAGAAAGAAATACCGATATGGATTGGGGTGGGTGGAACTCCAGAGAGTGCGGCACGAGCGGGTAGATTAGGTGTTGGATTGGCAATGGCAATCCTGGGAGGGCCGCCCATTCGATTCAAGCCTCTTGTAGATATATACCGGGAGGCAGCAAGTCAAGCCGGTCATGCTCCCGAGATTTTGAAGGTTGGGGTGACGGGGCATGCCTATATATCCAAAACAACACAACAGGCAAAAGACGAGTTTTACCCTTATCATGCCAACTATTGGGGATACCTTAATAGCCATAAGGGCATGAGTACAAGAATGTCCAGAGCTGATTTTGAATTGATTGCTGCACCTGAAACGTCCTTATTTGTAGGAAGTTCAGAGCAGGTTATTGGAAAAATTCTCCGTCAATTTGAGCTTTTTGGGCACCAGCGGTTTTTAGCCCAAATGGACATAGGTGGGATGCCATTTGAAAAGGTAGCGGAGAATATTGAGCGGTTGGCAACGGAGGTCGCGCCGGTTGTGCGTCGGGAGACGGGAAAAAGGTAAGTATCTTATAGTGGAAACCCGGGGAAAATCGTGATTCTTTTTCTATAGCCCAAAGTATATAAAACCTCTCTTCCAACTTCAAAATAATAAAATTCTAATCCATCATTTAAAAAACGAACAATAAAATAAAGACAGAATTGTGATAATTATTGACAATTTTTTAAAAAAATGAAAATTGTACTAAAGGACCATTTTGGGAATTAAAGTTATTTTGACTAATAAAAGATTTTTTAAGATTAATAACAACATGGGAAGGCAGAAGAAAGTAACCTTTATAGGGATCTTCTGTCTTTTTTCTTATAAAAGTAATAGGTATTTGTTCCTTAATAAATATTTTTAAAAGGGAAAGCACATGAAATTTCGATTATGTCCTACTCTATGCGAGTGCGGGGATAGAAATAATGTATAATAGGTAATACTGATCATTATCGTTTAATGAAGTTGAATCAGACGGTTAATTTTTAGTCTTTTTCCCAAATTTAAAAAAGAGTTGAGCCCAAAAAACAGCTCAACTCAAATTAATCACTTTTTATTGAAGAGTTTCCTCCGCAGATTTTACCGTATGTTTTAACAACATCGAAATCGTCACAGGACCCACTCCACCTGGAACAGGTGTAATAGCACTGGCTTTTTCATAACAAGCTTCGTAATCAACGTCGCCAATGTTGCCTTTGTTATATCCAGCATCCAAGATTACTGCTCCATCTTTAATCCAGTCGCCTTGGATAAAATTAGGTTTACCCACCGCAGCCACAACAATATCCGCTTGTTTGACGATATCAGCTAGGTTATTTGTACGAGAATGGCAGGTGGTAACTGTCGCATCAGCATTTAAAAGTAAGGCTGAAACCGGCTTTCCAAGAATTGGACTTCTACCAACAACAACCGCATGTTTCCCCTCAACAGGTATATTATAAAAATTAATTATTTCCATTATAGCCGCAGGTGTACATGATGGAAATTTACCAAAACCCAAAGCTGTTTCTCCATAGCCTCTGCTTGTTACACCGTCGACATCTTTACGAATATCAATAGACTCAAATGCTTTACGCTCATCAATCTGAGATGGCACAGGATGTTGAAGAAGAATCCCGTGTACAGAATCATCTTTGTTTAATTCATCAATTGTTTTTAAAAGATCACTTGTTTCCGTTTCCTTTGGCAAATGAATCCGTAATGATTTAATCCCAACTTTTTCACAAGCATTTCCCTTCATCTTTACGTAAGTTGCAGATGATGGGTCATCACCGACTAAAATGGTAGCGAGACAAGGAGTAACTCCTTTTTCCTTCAGTTCGTTTACTTTTTCTTTTAAGGCATCTTTAATATTGTTCGCTACAAGTTGTCCATCTAATATGACTTTTTCCATTATAAATACCTCCTAAAAATATAAAAGAGATAGGGAAATAAAACCCTATCTCTGCCCAGACGACCCGACCGTATAAAATGCAGCTCCCATGTGGTTAATTCCACGGTTGTCGTCAGTCACTGCATCTCCTTTTTATTTAATTTGAGGATATCATACATAAAAAAGATATTCAATATTGGAATTATTGCTAAATTGTAAATGGATAAATAAGGTAGACTAAGAAGCCCACGATGATTCCAGTGATGGCTCCAAAAAATACCTCTGCCGGTTGATGTCCTAACAGCTCCTTAAGCTTTGCTCTAGATTCTGTTTTTTTGAGATTAGGGTTTTTTAATGTCTCAACCAGGGAATTGAAATCAATTAGCAATTTATTTAAAACTTCCGCATGATAACCAGCATGCCTGCGGACACCCGTCGCATCATGCATGACAATGGCGGACATTACTACACAAATAGCAAACGCATTTGATTTAAACCCAGAGGTGAGCCCAATCGCTGTAGTTAAGGAAATAATCGTTGCGGTATGAGAGCTCGGCATTCCGCCAGTACTAAACATCAGATTCCACCTTACTTCCCCGGTGGTTAAAAAGTGAATCGGAATTTTTACAAATTGTGCAATCAACATCCCTAAAAGGGCGGCTAATATCGGAAAGGATAAAAACATGTTGTCCTCCTAACTTAACTAATTTTCCTCTATTGTTGATTCTATGTTAAAAACATTCTGCTAAGAAATTTGTTCGTTAGTTTTTCTATAAAATTAAATACCCTATTTTTTATTAGAGTACCCTAATAATATATCTTAATGGGACGGAATAATAAAGGAAACACTATACATATGGAGTACAGTAAAGGAGGAGCAAAATTTGCGGAAAAGAATACTAAATGTTGCCACACTTTTTATAGCAATAGTTGGAACTATCCTTGGCACTATAAATCACGGAGCCCTGGCCGAACGAGCAGAGATTAACAACATTATTTTTTTAATCGGGGATGGAATGGGTGTTTCCTATACGACAGCATATCGTTATTTTAAGGACAATTCAGCCACAAAAAAGTTTGAGCCAACATCCTTTGATTCATACCTAGTTGGACAGCAAATGACATATTCGGATGATCCGAAGCATAATGTAACGGATTCCGCTGCTGCTGGCACAGCCATGGCAACAGGAGTCAAAACCTACAATTCGGCAATTGGGGTCGACCGTAATGGCTTACCTGTAAAATCCGTTTTAGAAGCAGCAAAAGAAAAAGGTAAATCGACTGGATTAGTTGTGACTTGCCAGATTACGCATGCCACCCCTGCAGCCTTTGGTGCACATGAAAAAAACCGTAAAAATATGGACGCGATCGCGGACGATTATTTTGATGAAAAAATCAATGGTCATCACAAAATCGATGTGATGCTTGGCGGTGGAGTAAACAACTTGGTCCGTTCTGACCGTGATTTAACAAAGGAATTCCAAAAAGATGGTTATGATTATGTAACAACAAAGGATGAAATGTTAAAAAGTAAACAAACTAGGGTGCTTGGATTGTTTGCGAAGGAAGGATTACCTAAAATGTTGGATCTGGAGGCATCGACGCCATCCTTAAAAGAGATGACGGAAACAGCGTTGAGTAAATTAAGTCTAAATAAAAAGGGTTTCTTTTTGATGGTTGAAGGAAGCCAAATTGACTGGGCAGGTCATGACAATGACATCGTGGCAGCAATGAGTGAAATGGAAGGTTTCGAGCAAGCCTTTAAAGCGGCAATTGATTTCGCTAAAAGAGACAAGCATACATTGGTTGTTGCAACAGCAGACCATTCAACCGGAGGTATTTCGGTTGGGGCAAAAGGCAATTACAACTGGTTTGCTGAGCCAATAGCAGCAGCAAAGCGCACTCCTGACTTTATGGCGGAACAAATTACAAAAGGCGCAGCTGTAGAACAAACATTAAAAAATAATATTGAATTGTCACTGAAACCTGAAGAAATCCAATCGGTTAAAAAAGCAGCTGCAACAAAAAATGTAACCGAGATTGATAATGCAATTGAGAAAATTTTCGATAACCGCTCCGTCACAGGCTGGACAACAAGCGGGCATACTGGGGATGATGTAAACATATATGCCTACGGACCTGGAAGCGACCTTTTTACAGGAAAAATAAACAATACGGATCAGGCAAAAAACATTTTTGAGATTATTAAAAATGAGTAATTTATTTTAAATCTTAGTTTAGATTAACCCCGTTGGACTTCCTTGTTCAACGGGGCAATTGACAGCTACTCCTTAACTAAAGCACCCCTTAACGTATTGACTCCGTTTTCTAAATATCCCTTTAAACAGGTCAACATGTAAACCCAGCCTTCTTTATTGTCGACTAGATTATGTACTAGCTCAGGGTCATTTTCTTTGAAGCCATCTTCTGTAACTTCGATAATCGTAGAGGATGAATCTGCCTCATTTAGGGTGATTGTGACCAAATGTTCATCTTCAGTTGGGCCCCATTTAAACACGATTTTCTGATTTGTGACAACATCTATTACCTTTATTTCAAGTTCTGCATTGTATTCTTTATAAGCTAATCTAATCGTTTTACTTGATTCCCATCTCTCAGAGCTTGAGGAAAACCAAAAGTTACCGATTTTTGCTGGGTCAACGAATGCTTCAAATACTTCATGAGCAGGTTTTGCTATTTTAAATTTTGTAATATTTTTCATACTTAGGTCATCTCACTTTCACTAAAGATTCTATTGATTAGTGTACACTAATCAATCGTTTAGTTAAAATAACACCTACCAAAAATACATATTAAAAGAGGAAGAAAAAATGATCTATGGATATGCTCGGGTAAGTACCCAATATCGATGCCAAGCTCTTTTTTTATGTTTTCAAACCTTACAGGTTTTTGAGTGATTTCGAATTGATGTTTATAATCAAAGCAAAAGATAGGAGGGGGATTTACGTGTTGTTATCCGTTTCTCTTGCAAAAAAAATTATTGATGAAGTTAAAAAGCTATTTTATGAAGATATTATCATGGTCGGGGTAGATGGAATCATTATTGTTAGTACAGATGCTCAGCGGATTGGTAAATATCATGAGGGCGCTATGATTAGCGTGAAAGAAAAAAGAAGAGTCATTATTAAGAAAGAGGATGAACAATATTTACAAGGAGCGAAAGCTGGAATAAATTTACCGGTTTTTTTCTTAAATAATGTAATTGGCGTGATTGGAATTACCGGGGAACCAGAGCGTGTTTTGCCGTATGGAGAATTATTGCGGAAAATGACTGAACTCCTTGTTCAAGAAAGCTATTACTCTGAGCAAATGCAGTGGCAGTCAAGAATGCTAGAAGCATTCGTTTTTGATTGGCTGCATGCAAGGGATTGGTCCTCAACATTTGTAGAGCGGGCTAAAATCCTTAACATCGATTTGCAAGCGAAGCGGCAGCTTATATTAGTTCAAGTCACAGAGCAACAAGATTTTTTCTTTAAGGATATTTGGCAATTGACACATGTGTGGAACGACCCTCATGATCAGGATGTTTTAATTCATTGGGGCAATGATCGTCTCCTTATTATTCGCTATGTTCATCAAGAACGGGAAAGGGAGACGATTACACAAAAAGTGAAGCAGTTCAAAGCTTTTATTGAGGAGACATGGAAAACGCCAGTTATTGTTGGGATTGGACAAGATGTTGACAGTAGCGAGCTAACAAAAGGTTATGAACAAGCAGAACGGGCATTGTCCGTTGCATTGAAAAAAACTAGTATTGTCTTCGAAGAGGACCTACGTCTAGATATATGCTTGGAAGAGATTAGCATTCCTACCCGTAAAGAGTTTACACAGCGCATTCTCCAAACTGTTTTAACAAATGAAGAACTGCTTGAAACGTTTTACACTTTTTTTGAGCAAAATATGTCATTAAAATTAACAGCCTCACTACAGCACATCCATATTAATACGCTACATTACCGAATAAAAAAGTTAGAGGAGTTAACAGGATTGAATTTGAAATATTTTCCTGATGTCGTCAGCTTGTATTTAGCTCTTTATTTTTTGGAGCATCAACCAAAAAAATGATGATAAAAAGGCATGAATTTTAGATTTATATCCATAGAAAGGGCTTACATTATCCTCTAGGATTATATAAAGAGAAAACGAAGAAAGATACATGTTCTTAGCTCGTCTCTCTTTATATAACGTATAAGAGGTGTGAACAGAAATGATTACAGTCCATGCAAAAAAGAAATTGATCGAAATCGTCGGGGTAGAAAACTACGATGATTCAGAGGCCGGCCGACTTGTTTACTCATATGATGCGACTCCTCAGTTCCAATCGATTCCTGATGGGGTTATTTCTCCTTGTAATACAAAACAAGTTTCTGACATTGTAAAAGTTTGCAATGAGCATAAAGTCGCAATCGTACCACGTGGGTCTGGTACCAACCTTTGTGCAGGTACTTGCCCAACTGAAGGTGGACTTGTTTTGCTGTTTCGACATATGAATCGCATTTTGGAGATTGACGAGGAAAATTTAACAGTTACTGTTCAGCCCGGTGTGATCACACTCGATATGATCAACGAGGTGGAAGCAAAAGGTTTGTTCTACCCTCCAGATCCAAGCTCTATGAAAATTTCCACGATTGGCGGGAATATAAACGAAAATTCAGGCGGTTTACGAGGCTTAAAATACGGCGTTACCCGTGATTATGTCATCGCGCTTGAAATCGTACTAGCTAACGGTGACATCATTCGTACAGGAGGCAAGCTAGCAAAAGACGTAGCTGGTTATGATTTAACCCGGTTATTTGTAGGTTCTGAAGGGACTTTAGGTATCATTACAGAGGCGACACTAAAATTGATTCCTATGCCTGAAACGAAGGAAACAATGCTGGCGCTATATCAGGATATTGAAGCAGCGGCCCGTTCTGTTTCAAAAATTATTGCGAATAAGATTATCCCAACGACTCTGGAATTTTTAGATCAGCCGACGCTTCAGGTTGTAGAAGACTTCGCCCAAATTGGCCTGCCCACAAATGTACAAGCGGTTCTTTTAATTGAACAAGATGGCCCTGAGCAGGTCGTCGATCGTGATATGAAACTTATTGCCGAGATTTGCAGAATGGAACATGCCGTATCTGTTGAAGTGGCGGAATCAGAGGAAAAAGCAATGGCCCTTCGCACAGCACGCCGTTCAGCTTTATCAGCACTTGCTCGTTTGAAACCTACAACAATTTTGGAGGATGCAACGGTTCCTCGTTCTGAAATTGCGAAGATGGTACGCTCCATAAATGAAATCGCTAAAAAATACGATGTCAACATTTGTACATTCGGTCATGCTGGGGATGGAAATCTTCATCCAACATGTCCAACAGATTCACGAAACCGCGATGAAATTGAACGTGTGGAAAAGGCATTCGCTGAAATATTTGAAAAGGCCGTTGAGCTTGGCGGTACGATTACAGGTGAGCATGGTGTAGGTGTAATGAAAGCCCCTTATCTTGAGTTAAAGCTTGGGGAAACAGGAATCGCAGCTATGAGAGCTATAAAAGCTACGTTTGATCCGAATAACATTATGAATCCTGGAAAAGTATTTGCTAAAGAGTCTCGTAAACGGGTGGTGGTATCTAGATGACAACCTTGAAAGAGCGTAACATCATCCAGCAACAGTTTAAGGAACGGATGGACGAAGACCAGCTTTTGAATTGTATGCGCTGCGGCTTCTGCTTGCCTTCTTGCCCGACGTATATCGAGTCAGGCTTCAAAGAATCTCATTCTCCCCGCGGTCGTATCGCTCTTATGAAGGCGGTCGTAGATGGTTTAATCGAACCTAATGAAGATGTAGAGCGTACGTTGGAACTTTGTCTAGGCTGTCGTGCTTGTGAGCCTGTTTGTCCATCAGGTGTTAAATATGGCCATTTATTAGAAGAAGCACGGGACATTATTAATCAAAGTAAAAAGCATTCACTCCCTGTACGTGCTGTACGCAAAGCTGTATTTCAAGGGCTTTTTCCACATCAAAACCGTATGCGTCTCGCAATAGGTCTTCTTGGTGTATACCAACGCTCAGGCTTACAAACTGTTGCTCGTAAAACAGGTTTATTGCAGCTCTTGCCTGATAACTTGGCTACGATGGAAAAGGTACTTCCAAAGGCGCCCACGATGAAGGAAATGGCCAATCGCCCCACTCATTTGGAGGCGGATGGAATAGTGAAAAAACGAGTTGCCTTCTTTTCAGGATGTTTAATGGATACGATGTTCCTGGAAACAAATAATGCGACGATGAAGCTATTGCAAATGGCGGGCTGTGAAGTTGTCATACCTCAAAATCAAGCCTGTTGCGGGGCTTTGCATGGTCATAGCGGCGAAAAAGATGGTGCGAAGGAATTAGCTAAAAGAAATATTAAAGTTTTTGAGGAAATGCATGTAAACTACATCATCACAAATGCGGGCGGTTGCGGAGCCTTTCTAATTGACTATGATCACTTGCTCAAAGATGAGCCTGAATGGAAAGATCGAGCAAAAGCATTTGTGGATAAATTGAAAGATATTTCATCTGTGCTTGTGGAACTTAAATTCTATCAATACCCGCTTCAATTACCAGCACAAGTACTGACATATCAAGATTCTTGTCACTTACGCAATGTAATGGGCGTATCTGGAGATCCACGTTTGCTTCTTAAAGCAATTCAAGGTGCAGAGTTCCGTGAAATGCAGGATTCAGACCGCTGCTGTGGCTCGGCTGGTATTTATAATATTGTAGAATCAGAGATGTCGATGCAAATTCTGGATCACAAGATGGAGAAGGTAAAATCAACTCATGCAACTACAATTGTTACCGCGAACCCAGGGTGCTTATTGCAAATGAAGCTTGGTATTGAGCGTGAGGGCTTATCTGATAAGATACGTGCCGTACATATTGTAGATCTGCTGTTAGAGGCTGTGGAATACGCTAAAAAAATATAGCCTAACTTGCGCTCGTTATTTTCGGAATATATTGAAAACGGTGTATTTCGGGTTGATTAACGATTAGAATTCATAAATTAGTAGTTTATAAAATATAAAAGAGGTGTTTTGTATGACATGGCAGCAAAGTTTTACACCAATTGGAGGTAGTCTAGTACTATCTTCACTAGTAGCCTTAATCCCTATTTTATACTTTTTCTGGGCGTTGGCTATTAAACGTATGAAAGGGTATACAGCTGGTATTACAACGCTGCTTGTTGCGTTGGCAGTTGCCATATTTGCCTATAAAATGCCGGCGGGGACTGCTATTATGTCAGCAAGTCAGGGAGCTGTTTATGGAGTTTTACCAATCGGCTGGATTATCATCACTTCTGTATTTCTTTATAAGCTAACAGTAAAAACTGGACAATTTGATATTATTCGTAATTCTGTATTATCTATTACAGAGGACCGCCGCCTACAAGCGCTTTTAGTAGCCTTCTCGTTTGGGGCGTTCCTTGAAGGGGCAGCAGGTTTCGGTGCGCCAGTTGCGATTTCAGCAGCATTACTTGTAGGTCTTGGATTCAACCCTTTATACGCAGCCGGTCTTTGTTTATTGGCTAATACAGCTCCAGTAGCCTTTGGTGCAATTGGTATTCCGATTACAGCAATGGAAGGGCCTACTGGAATACCGGCAATGGAAATTTCAAAAATGGTCGGCCGTCAATTGCCGTTTATCTCTGCATTTATTCCTTTATATCTAATCATTATTATGGCTGGTTTTAAGAAAGCGCTTGAGGTATTGCCTGCTATTTTAGTTTCAGGTATATCATTTGCCCTTACACAATATGTAAGCTCCAATTTTATAGGGCCTGAGCTTCCTGATATTTTATCTGCGTTAGTATCCTTATTCGCAACAGCGATTTTCTTGAAATTTTGGAAACCAAAAACGACTTTCCGTTTCCAATCCGAAGCTGAAGTTGCCGCTACAACGGCTCATGTTCACACAACACATACAGCAGGTGAAGTTTTTAGAGCTTGGTCTCCATTTTTAGTCTTAACAGCATTTATTTCTCTATGGGGTATTCCACAAGTAAAAGCAGCTTTAACAGGTCATTATGAAGGAACAATAGGTATTTTGAAAGCGATTAACTCAATCGGAAGCAGCTTAACGTTCATGCCTACTGTTCCCGGTTTAAATAATCTGATTTTAAATGGAAAGGGCGATCCAATCGCTGCTGTTTATAAGCTAGAAGTGTTGGGAGCTGCGGGTACCGCTATTCTCCTAGCAGCATTTGTTACAAAGTTTATCGTGAAAATTTCCTGGAGGGAATGGGCAGCAACGTTTGCGGAAACATGCAACGAGCTAAAACTCCCAATCTTAACAATTATGTCAGTAGTAGGTTTTGCCTATGTAACAAACTCTTCAGGGATGAGTACAACATTAGGAATGCTGTTAGCGAAGACAGGGTCATTATTCCCGTTCTTCTCTCCTGTATTAGGCTGGTTGGGGGTATTCATTACAGGTTCTGATACGTCAGCGAATCTGTTGTTTGGAAACCTGCAAAAAATCACAGCGGCGTCTGTGGGTATGGATCCGCTTCTTGCTCTTGCAGCGAACTCTTCAGGCGGTGTAACAGGAAAAATGATTTCACCTCAATCGATTGCTGTTGCATGTGCGGCTGTAGGGTTAGCAGGTAAGGAATCTGACTTATTCCGTTTTACGATTAAACATAGTCTGTTACTCATACTAATTGTTTGTATTCTAACATTTTTACAATCTAATATATTGTCGTGGATGATTCCATAAAGATTCATTATCTTATTTTTAAATTTTTGTATAAAGATATGAAGGGATATACAGATTTATATCGACTCAGAACTGGTACCTTTCGAGTTTTATTTGATATAAACCACAATGAGAAAATTATATACATACAGGCTATTGGAAATTGTGGAGATATTTATAAGTGACTGTCATCCTAATACTTATTGTATTATATATAAAATCAAGGACCTTCTTGGACTGGAGGTTCTTTCTTTTTTTTAACTTGGATAATGGCCGCAATACTTATTGCGTGATTTGGTTCCATTGCTACACAGACCCTATACCTGTTTCCAATATTATAGGTGCTCCTCTTTCAACTTTTTGAAACAATGTTGATTGGAGCAGAAAGCGAAGCGCCTGGAGCGGAAATCAACTACCAATTTAAAAGATCCTTTTTAAGAAATTAAACTCCCGTAACAAAGAAATCATATAGCACCAAGCTCTCTTTTTTCAAGTATGTGATATAATAAAGTCGTAAATACGTTTATCAGATTTAAAAATGATGCTAGGGGGCAGAGCTAAGATGGATAAGGAACTAATGATGCCAACTGAAATATCGATAAAAGATAAAAAGAAACTAATGAAAGGGAATATTGTTCGTGCCGCTCTATTTGCAAGAAGCAAAGTAGTTGAGGTCATGACAGAAGGTCACGATCGCTATTACCTTATTTACTATAAAAACTCCCTTATATATGGTGAAAAACTTACTAAGATCACTGAAGGTACTTTTATCGATAAAGTTTTTCATGAAGGTATTATCCTAAAGGCTCCCAATCCAATGTTACCCACATTTATCCCTAATTTAAACGTTTCAATTCCTAATAAAAATAAACTCTTCTCCGAACTCCAAAGCCACTTTTCTTTACAAGAAGTTGCCTATATTGCTACAACACTTGACTCCTTTTTTGAAAAAAATCAGCTAATCGGAATGATTGACAAAATTTACTTTCACTTTAAAAGAAGTGGAAAGTTTATGAAATCCTTTCAGGTGATTCGAATTTTAAATGACTTTGCTCCTTCCTTAAAATCTGCAAAGGAACGCTTTGAATCATACGAATATTTTTCTTACCACGATTTTTACAATACCTCCAGTTTGCCAGATATCTTGAAAAAGGACCCTCATTATATAGAGCTGCACTGCTTCCAAAATCGATTAAATCCAGAGAACCACAAATTTTTAGAAGAAATTTTAACTAAGCAGGAGTGTCCTGTTGAAGTGCTACTGCTTTGGCTAGAACGAGTAGAAAAGCTTCAAAATGTGGAGTGCGTTGAAAAATATACAGCACTCGCTTTAAGGTTTATTACGTTGGAACAATGGATGCTCGTTTTAGCCGAGGCAAACATCAATCCGTTCCGAGTGCTTACGGAAGCAAAAACACTAATTGAAAAAATGATAGCAAAAAGTAACAATGAGAAAGCAGCCCTTTATTTATTCACATTTTTAGATGACCTGCCACATTCCTACGAAACGATTCTAATCAACATCTGGGAAAATTCCGATCCCAAGTTTGTGTTCACACACTTGGACAATTTCCTTGTCTTGTTGAAACATCTTCCCGATGATAAAAAAACAATCCATATTGAACAAAAGATGCTCCAACTGGCTGTTCTCCTTTTAGAAGAGCATGACCTCCAAACGGTTCGCCAGAAGCTAATACCTATTCATGAGACAGTCTCCCATTTGAAAGTGATTGAAATGATCAATAAAATGGCCGAGTTGGAAGAGGACCCTGATCGGATGATGGAGCTGGGGGATTATTATGCAGAGTTTTATCAATATGACAAGGCCATCGATTGCTTCTTCTGGGAGATGGAATTGCAGCCGCAAAATCCAATTCCGGTCTTAAAAATCAGTAAAATGTATCAGCAAAAAGGAATGGTGAAGGAAGCTAGTGAATATCAAAAAATAGGCGCTCAATTAAAACATAATCAACAGGTTGGTTAACCATTAGATGGAAACAAAGGGCTTGATTGCGAGCCCTTTGTGATTTTCATCGAAGGTTTTTGATAATTTTAACCAATAGGGTAGGTAAGCCAGGGTAATGATAAAATAAAAGTAAAAGGAGGGATTCGGAATGGAAGTTGTGGAAAAAGCACTTCAAATAGCAAGCAAGGCGCACGTTGGTCAATACAGAAAACTTACGGATATTCCTTATTTTACTCATCCGGTGGCAGTGGGGATGTTATTAATGAAAGCAGGTTACTTTGATGAGGTTGTGGCAGCCGGAATTTTGCATGATACGATTGAAGATACGGATTTAACTTTGGAAGATATTAAACGGGAATTCGGAGAAAAGATTGCTGAAATAGTTGCGGGCTGTTCCGAACCAGATAAATCGCTCTCTTGGGAGAAGCGAAAAGAACACACGATTGAATTTTTAAAAACTGCTTCGAAGGAAATCCGTGCTGTTGCTTGTGCGGATAAACTACATAATATCCGATCGATTCGAAACGAATATGAACAAATGGGTGATCGGGTTTGGGAAAGGTTTAACCGCGGCAAAGAAAAGCAAAAGTGGTATTACACCAATATCGTAGAAAGCTTAGGTTACCAGGGGGACCTTTCTTTATTAGAAGAATTGCGAAATGAAGTGGATTTGTTATTTCAATAAAAGCCTTGTGTTGGAAAAAGCCTATACTAATTGAAATCGAAAGTACCATAGCCAGGCAGCTGCCTGGCTTTTAAAATAGCCTAGATTCAATTTATCTGCGATGCAAATGAATTATCTACGAAAATCTCCTTATAAAGTGTTAAAAAGAGATAGGTTGTTCCCTATCTCTTTTTAGCTTAAATACTATTCAACTATTAATTTTCCTGTCATTTTAGAATGTCCTGCTCCGCATACTATAGAACAGTGATATTCAAATGTACCTGTTTTATTGGCAATAAATTCAGCACTCTTATTCCCTTGGATGTTTACATTGAAGGCTGGAAGAGCAAAGCCATGACCGCCATCATCACTTTGAAGAGTAATTCTTACTTTATCTCCTTTTTTAACATGGATTTCTTTTTTATCATATTCGAAATCCTTTGCCATTACCTTAATATCAACTATATTTCCTGATGCAGCATTTTTAGTGGTTGCTTTTTGTGCATCCGTAGTTTTTGATGTTTGTGTTGTAGTAGCTGATTTTTTGCTAGATGGTGTTGTCGCATTTGAAGAATTATTACTTGTGCTTCCACAAGCACTTAACATCATTACCATTAAAGCTACTGCAGTAAATAATAAGCCCATTCTCTTTTTCATAAGTAAGATTTCTCCTCTCAAATTTAATAACGATTAAAATGTAACATATATCTACACAAAGAAAATTAAGGCTACCTAAATAAAATATTAAAAAGGTATTAATTGATAAGCTTTGAAAAAATGGGAAATGGCTCAGTTTAGTGTGAACTGAGCCATTTCATGGTATATTTTCAATTGCAATTTCAGATTATGGGCAAAGAACGTAACCCGTTATTATTCAAACAGTTAAATTTCAATAATAATCGGCAAAATCATCGGCTTCCGTTTTGTTTGGGTGAATAGATATTGTCCTACTGATTTTTTAATATTTTGTTTGATGACACTCCATTGCCGGATATTTTCTTCTTGTAAGTCGATGACGGTTTTTTTGACAAGACGATTAACCTCCTTAAGAAGATCGTCTGAATTTTTTACATAGACGAAACCGCGGGTAATCGTGTCGGGACCGGAAATAATTTTTCTGTCGGATTTACTAATTGTAATCACGATTACCAGCATTCCATCTTCCGAAAGCTGCTTGCGGTCACGCAGCACTACTTCTCCGATGTCCCCAACACCCATTCCATCCACATAAGTATCCCCGGAAGGAATACTGCGTGTCTGACGAGCAACTGAATTTTCAATATCGACAACGTCACCATTTTTAATAATAAAAGTGTTTCCTTTTTCCACCCCAACAGATTCCGCCAGCAGCTGGTGATGATGGAGCATTCTGTATTCGCCATGAATCGGAATAAAATAGGTTGGTTTCATCAATGTCAGCATAAGCTTTAAGTCTTCCTGATACCCATGTCCGGAAACATGCATTCCCGTTGAACTTCCGGAGCCATAAATGACTCTTGCACCAAGTTTAAAAAGGTTATCGATAATCCGCGAAACGTCCCGTTCATTTCCGGGTATGGGGGAAGCTGCTAAAATAACGGTGTCCCCTGGATAAATCGCAACATCGCGGTAGTTTCCGCTGGCGAGACGGGCAAGGGCAGCCATTGGTTCTCCTTGGCTCCCGGTACATAGAATCGCAACTTTTTCAGGTGGCAAGGGATCCACATCACGTGCCTCAATCAGCATCCCTTCAGGAACGGTTAAATAACCACGTTCGATTGCAACATCGACGACATTGACCATGCTTCGGCCAAGCAGGGCCAACTTTCGATTGGTCAGCATGGCAGCATTGACAACCTGCTGAATCCGGTTCACATTCGAGGCAAAAGTAGAAACAATAATTTTTCCATGAACTTTCATAAAGGCCTCATCCATATGGGCACCGACCATTTGCTCGGAAGGGGACAGTCCTTTACGCTCGGCATTGGTGCTTTCAGAGATTAAAACCAGGACCCCATCGCTGCCAATCTTGGCCATTTTATGAATATCGGATGATTCATTATTGGCAGGGGTTAAATCAAATTTGAAGTCCCCGGTATGGACGACATTGCCTTCGGGTGTGTGAAAAACTATCCCGAGACAATCAGGAATACTATGGCTTGTTTTGAAAAAGGAAACCTTTATCCTTCCAAGTTCTAGCATCGACTCCGAGTCAATCTGAATAAGTTTCGTGTCGCCTTTGAGACGGTGTTCTTCTAACTTTAGTTCAATCAAACCAAGGGTAAAACGAGTTGCATAAATAGGAACATTAATTTTTCGTAAAATGTAAGGTATTCCGCCGATATGGTCCTCATGTCCGTGGGTCACAATTAATGCACGGATCTTTTCCTGATTTTCCTCAAGAAAGGTAATATCCGGAATTATCAGGTCGATTCCTAACAAACTCTCATCAGGGAACTTGCCGCCGCAGTCGATAATCACGAGATCATCTGCAAATTGGACTACATACATGTTTTTACCGATTTCATTGATACCGCCTAAAGCGAAAATGGACAATGTATTTTCATTGTTGCTCAATATTATTCCTCCCAAATCCAATTAGATAAATTTAGTATTCCCGTTTGGAAAATCTTTATTTAAATTGAACCTTCAGGGGAAGCAGTGGGAAATAGCGTGATAAATCAAACGTTTAATTAGAAATTGTTGATATCATATAAAAATATGTTGATATCTTCTGGAAAAGTGTTGATATATTCTAAAAGTGTGTTGATATCTCATTAAAATATGTTGATATCCTGTAAAAGTGTGTTGATATAATCATTCTGCTGGTTCCATGCATATAAAAAGAAGGTATATTAAACTTCCATCACGAATTAAAATAGAAAAATAACAAGATTATATAGTGGAAATGGAGGAAATCAGATGGATATTCTGCTAAAAAAGATTTTTGTCGGCATGCCGAAAAAGGTTGGAGATAAAAATGCTCCAAATCCAATGGATCGTGAGTGGACCAGCGGAATTTTTAAAGAGCCTGTAAATGGACCTGTCTGGGTCGGAAAAACCAAGTTAAATGGTGACGGACAATTTGATCTTGAACACCATGGCGGACCGGAAAAAGCAGTTTTCGCTTATTCGGTCGAAAGCTATGCCTATTGGCAAAATGAATTAGGATACGCGCAAATCTCTCCTGGAGGAATGGGTGAGAATTTTTTAATGGAAAATGGGACAGAGGAAACCATTTCGATTGGCGATACCTTTCAAATTGGTGAGGCGGTTGTTCAAGTTTCACAGCCAAGACAGCCATGCTGGAAGCCGGCTCGCCGTTTTAAAGTGAAAACTTTAGCACTTTTAATTCAGAACACCGGGAGAACCGGCTGGTATTTTCGCGTTTTAAAAGAGGGATTGGTGGAAGAAGGACAAAGCTTTACTTTAATCGAACGGCCTTATCCTCAATGGACCATTTCAAAGTGTAATGAAATTATCCATGCCAAGAAGCAGAATTTCGCTGACTTACGTGAGCTTGCCCAATGTGAATTGCTCGCACCGGGTTTAAGAGCAACGATAGAAAAACGAATTGAGGCTCAGGTATCAACGGTGGATATCCAAAGACGGGTTTATGGACCGAATGAATAAGTAAAAACGAGCGGGGGGGGAACATGGTGTATCAAATTTCCGAAGACCAGGTGGTTAGAAATGAATTTTACACTATCCCATATACATGGATACGAAGTGACAAACCGAATAAAAGCATTTGTATCATGCTGCCAGGCCTCGGCTATACAACACAGCGGCCGCTTTTTCATTATGCGACGGGGTTATTTTTGAATCATCATGTGGATGTCTTACAGATCCATTATCAGTTTGCAAAAAATGAAAAGTATAAAAAGCTTCCTTATGCGGAACAAGAACAGTGGATGTACGATGATGTGAGGGCTGTCACCTATGAAGTCCTGAAAAATACGAATTATGAACAGTTTTTTATTTTGGGCAAATCCATTGGAACGATTTCAATGGCAAAGGCATGGTCAGAAAAAAGTTTTGTTCAAAATGCGTGTGGTATCTGGCTAACCCCGCTTGTAAAAATTGATGAGGTTTACAAGGCTATGCTGAATTCCAACCGCCCCTCACTTTGTGTGCTTGGGGATAAGGACCATCATTTTAATGTAGAAAGAGTTTCCTCTTTAAAAAATAATCCTCTTGTCCGGACTTTTGTTGTGCCAGGTGCAAATCATAGTTTAGAAATTAGTGGCGAAATTTTTGCATCAATAGAAGCTTTAAAAGAAGTTATGAAACAAGTAGAGGATTTTTTGATAAGGTATAAAACTTATTAGTCTAAGTGGCGAGAGTAAGATTTTTTAGAGCAATATATTGCACCTAGTTCCTCATTTTCCCATAGGATAGTAACAGTAAGACGGGGAGGCTGAGCGATGTTTCCATATACAAATTATCATGATGCTCTTTTTAGACAACCGAGTAACTTGGTCAGTGATGTTGAAAAGGCTGTGAATGGTGAGTATAGTGCCATCAATTGTTATTCTAAGATAGCTAACTTGGCGAAGAATGATGAGGAGCGACAGAGAATCCTTGAAATTCGGCAGGATGAAATTAAGCATTTTCAACAATTCCAGCAAGTGTATATGAGTCTAACTGGGAGGCAGGTGCAACCGAAGATTGTAGAGGCGTGTCCGGCTGCTTATTTGGACGGATTAGAATTTGCGTTAAAAGATGAACAGAAAACCGTTGATTTTTATTTGGAGATTGCTGACGCTGCAACGACGAAGCAAATAAAAGAGGTATTTCGTAGAGCGGCAGCGGATGAGCAAAATCATGCGGTGTGGTTCCTTTACTATTTTACTAAAAATAAATAATAGCAGTTTTGGAAAGAACTCTGATTATGTTATTTGGGTTCTTTTTTATTTTCCCGTGGAGACGAAAAAATCAGAAGCGTGGGAACTATCGAGGTCGCATAGTGCCTGTGGAGACGAAAAGATAAGAAGTTCTTAAAATGACAGAGGTATGGAAATCATGTCCGCAAGCGTGCAGGCTTTCATTATAAAAAAATCGTATCGCAGATAAAAGTCCTGTGAACGCAGATAAATGGTTGAGAAACGCAGATAAAATTGCTGGGTACGCAGATAAATTCCATTTTACTGCAGATAAAACGTTCTTAGTGCATCAAATTTGTGAAAAAGCCAGAGCGAAACCTCCGGCATTAAAATTACTTCATTTTATCTAGTGAAACATCAAACATCAAGCACAGAAATACAGCAAAAATAACAGAAAAGATAAGTGCCATTAACGGTCTTTGATAATGGATCCGGAGCATTATGAACATAACTATTACGAATAAAAAGGACCATAATAGGTTCCAGTTATGGTGATAGGTAATGGCACCCCATTTTATCGATAAAAATTCCAATATAACAAAAAGTACGACAAAAAAAGAAATGTAAAGTGCTTGGGAGGAGAGCCCTTTTTCAAAAGGATATTTTGAAAGATAAATCCAGGTTGATAGTGGCATTCCCAGTAAAATAAGTAACAACATCGGGATCATCGCAAAAGGCAGTCCATTTGGTTCCATTTGCCAGAGCTGATACTTATAACACATGAGTTCGTACAAAGCATTACCAAGCGAAGCATACAGAAGTGTAGGATAATAGGGTTTCCAATTGCGGTCTGCTAACTTAAAGGCAGCGGCAATCCAGATAACCGAGTAGGCAATAGCAATCATGAAGAACTCCTCAAAGTCTTTTTATCCTATAATTCCCAAAAGAGGATGTTACATTCATCGTTTTAGAAAAAGCCAAAGTGAATTGAATAGGGGGAGATTTTATGATCTTAGAAGCGGCAATGCTTCAGGTTAAACAAGGAAAAGAACAGGAATTCGAGGAAACCTTTCGCCAGGCCTCCAAAATTATTTCATCCATGGGCGGTTATATATCACATGAATTACAGCGCTGTCTGGAGGTTGACGGAAAATATTTGTTAACGGTGAAATGGGAGACATTAGAAGACCATACCGTTGGATTTCGGCAATCAATTGAATATCAGGAATGGAAAAAGCTTTTACATCATTTTTATGATCCATTCCCTACGGTTGAGCATTTTGAGAAAGTGAACCTAAGGTAAATCAAAAAAGCAGTTCTAAACTTTCTAGAACTGCTTTTGCGTGTCTTTATGCTTGTCGATAAGATTTTGCAGCGTCTACCATTAGAACAATGGCTGTAATAATATGCATGATCATTCCGATAATTGGAATCCAAGCAATACAGGAAGTCACAATCCCGAGGACGCTCCCCGAAACAGCACCGCCATCTTTTTTTGCTAATACAAGAGTAATAATATGTAAAACCAGCATGATTCCCAATGGAGTCCAAGCAAGACTAAGGACAATTGTTCCACCCAGAATCGGAATTCCAAGTAATGCCTCTAATCCGCCAGTTACCCATTTAAGAACTTTCGAAGGTGACATCATAAATCCCCCATAAATCTTTATTTATATATATAATATTGTTAATCCCATCTTATTCTACCATTTTAATCTAAAGTTAGAATTTAATTTCCTCTTTAATAATCATAATTCCTAAGAATGGAAACTAAGGTATAATATGCATGTATTTTAGGGGTTAGGGGAGGATTTTGATGTTTAGTGGTCATTCCTTTTTTGCATCAGAGGGCTTATTTGTCTTATTTAGCTTTTTACCAATTATCGTTTATTTAGTGCTGATTGTACTAGGAATTCTTTTTGTCGTTAATATTATTAAGTTCATGAATGAAAAAACAAAGCTAGATCGGGAAAGAAATGAAAAGCTCGATGAATTATTAACGATTGTAAGAAATAATAAAGAAACGTAAATTGTGATTAAACAGGCTTGGAGGGATCCAGGCTTTTTCATTTTTGATGGTTTCTTTAAAATAGGCCAAGCCTGCGGTGAATACAATTACCATGATACGTTTTTTCATTTTCTTATTGAAAGAAGGTATTTGGTGATGAAGAGCAAAATCCATCGATGTAATTGCCGGAAAACCTGGTCTATCCAAAATAGAAAATCGAGGGTTACAGCGAATACTGTTCTGCTAATTGGAGCCTGGACTACTGAATTAAAACCGGAACGAAAAAGTAACCCGAAAGGATTCGTAACAACGCAGAAAAGTGGGGAAATCATCTTTAATCCAGCAAATGATTTAGTGGAGCAATTTGTAAAGGTCACAAAACTCCTGTACGACAAAGAGAATGTTCATTTTAATATCGACCAGGGAGAATATTTGTATTTTGCGGAGGATGGGACCTGTTATGTTCTTCGGAAAAGGAATGAGGTAGGAGGTTGAAAGGAAAAGGCGTCGGTTCTCCGATGTTTTTTCTTTTTGTTGGCTAATAGGAAAGTATAAGTGCAACTTCGCCTCTGTCTTCGCCCTTGGGGGCTTGCCAATCGGCGAGTTTTCTTTCTATTTCATTGCTCCTGAAAAGCAAAAATAGAGTTTTAATCGATTGCTTAAAATCACTAATGATACCTCTTCAAACAATAATTAAAATACAATGGATATATATGCTAAAATAGTATAATGAATGGGAACCCGGTTGGCCTTTCACCGCATATACGATTTTAATTAAATCCAATTTCTCATCATCATAATCAAGATAAGCTTAATTGGAAAGGAAGATTGTATGATTAAGGGGAGCCATATATACATAAGACCATTCGTAGCAGAAGATGCTGTGGCAATGCTTGCATTACAGGTAGAAAACCGTACCTTTTTCGAAAGGTTTTCGATGGAAAGAAGGGAAGATTTCTATTCTATTGAATCACAGCTTGAAAGAATCCGGAAATTTGAAAAGGACGAAAAGAATGATCTTACCTATAACTTTGGAATTTTTAAAGATGATGGTACCTTACTTGGGAATTAACCCAAATGACGAGTGAGAAAATCCTGAATCTGTCTGCCATTTCTATCACATGTTTTTTCCTAAGAATATGGTAAAATTGGGGCAGAGAATGGAGGGGGCATACTGTGATTACTTTCTACAAAATCATCGTTTTCATACATATATTTTCAGCCATACTCGGAATGGGACCGGGTTTTATTTTAACGACTGTAGTCAAAATGGGGAATACCATGACCGAATTAAGGCATTCCTATAAAATCAGAAATAAAATACATATTTTTGTGATGGTGGGCGGCACGTTATTGTTAATTACCGGATTGACCATGGGATTTCTTAATCCGGCGCTCTTTCAGATGGGCTGGTATGTAACAAGCCTTATTCTCTTTTTAATTTCATTGGCGATGGGTCCGCTAGCGCTATCTCCAAGATCGAAGCCGATAAAAGCTCTGTTGGAATCACATAAAGGCGAGGAAATCCCTGAAGAATATAAACGTTTAGCCAAAAGTCTGTTTCTTATCGAATATATTGAAAATACCATTTTTATCATCATCATTACATTGATGATTTTGAAACCGTTTTAAAAGACAGGGTGTCGAACTGGCACCTTTATTTTTTTTGAAAAGAAAAATCCCTCTGCCATATGGGCTGAGGGATCATAGAAGGAGTAAAAAATTAAAGATCTGGGTCATTGGTTAAGAATTTCTTTCATAACTTCCGCTAAAGCATCTGCAGATCGATATTCTTCTTTCAAAGTATTGTCTACACCGCCAATTTCAACTAATGCCGATTTTCCTAAAAGATCTTGATTGTAAGTGTTTTGCATTGTATCTACATTTGGTTTTGAAACAACTCCACGCGAAAGACCGGGATATGTCATTTCTAATTTTTTGTGAATCAGTTTAACAAATCGCAAATTTTCCTGATAGTGCTTATTGGAACTAGAGATTACAAAACAAATTCTTGCATAATCTTTTCCGTTTATTTTAATTGTAGTGGCCTTTCTTCTTAGTGAATCACGGTGTACATCAAAAGCCATCTTAATGCTTTTCTGATATTTTAAAGCATTTTTTAAAGGCTCTCTTGAAACGGCATAGGCCTTATCAGCAGATAATCCTTTTACTTTTAAAATCCCCAATATATCACTTTGATCTTGAATGCTTCTCACACCTTTTCGATTTAAAGCATCACTGAGTCTTTCACCAACTAAAGTTATATTGGTGGTTTGATCCGTAGCCTCTGCAGGATCCGTTTCGTTGATTTCGGGAATAAATGACTCCCAATTATGTGTTTGATAGATGAAGATGACTGGCTTTTGTTCGTTTATCAAAACCGGTGCCGAATTTTTATTTTCAATAGAAGAAAAGGTGGATTTAAGCATCTCACTTCCATTTAAAAAGAAGAACCAAGAGATGACTAATGCACTAAGGACGATACTAAATGAAGCAATGGATGCACGTTTTATTTTCCTTTTTCTTGTTAATTTTCTTGCAGATTGTCTGAGTTTTTCGTCCGTGGCTGAAACAAAATCCGGTCTAGGATTCAGTGGATAGGTTTCCTTAATCAGTTCGAACAGTTCATTTTCAGTTTGCATTCCCTAAAACCTCCCCTACATTTAACTTCAGTTTCTTTCTGAGGTCTTTTAAGGCACGATGGTAGTCCACTTTCACCTTGGACTCACTGCATTGAAGAATTTCCGAGGTTTCCTTAATTGAAAATTCATTAATTCCCCTTAGGATGACAACAGCACGATGGTTTGGTTTTAGTTTGGAAATAGCTTCATGAATGAATTTTTTCAACTCATCTTTTTCCATTTGTTCATTTGGACTGCTCTCCGGCGATTTCAGCTGCTTGAAATAATTCTCTTTGAAAATGGATGTAAACCGCTTTTTGCGGTAATAATCAATTGCAACATGCTTGGCAATGGCAAAAATCCATGTTTTTAGATTTCCATTGTTAAAATTAGATAGATTGTTTAGCACACGAATAAAAACTTCCTGCGTCAAATCCTCTGCCTCATTTTGATTTCCTGAAAAACAAATCAGAAACCTGTAAACATCTAAATAATGCAGGCGGTAGATTTCACTAATACTGTCTTCCAAGTTCTCAAAATCATTCAACTAAATCCCTCCCCCGATGAAGTTATTCAATTATTAATCGTTTGAGGTTCGTAAAAGGTTACAATTAATTTTCGCTAGGTAAAGAGAGAACTCCTTTAAAATTATGATAACGGGACCTTATACTTAAGGTGATATAGAGACGTTTAAAAAAAGAATTCTATTAAATTAGTCGATTTTGTTAGTGGCTAATTTTTTTGTAACGAATTTAATAAAACAGGTACTAATTTTATAAGGGGGGATGGATGTTGAAGGACTTTGGGAACCTTCTGAAAAAAGCGAAAAGCAATTGATAAGGAGGATAAAAAAGCATCTCTTTGCCATAATCAGTACGCTTATTATTCTTTTTACTGGTATAGGTTATATTATCGGGAACAGTTTATTTATTAAAGTTGAAAATAAGACAATTACGCTTAAAAACAGGAATCAAGACGCTAATCCGGCAAAAACTGTACAGCTGCATTCCTCCTTTTGGAGATCTTATATAGTCCTAGATATTTTCTTTAATTCGCAAATAAAAGGCTTCGATCCGCAAATAAAGTACTTCCATTCGCAAATAAAAGGCTTCGATCCACAAATAAAGTACTTCCATTGGCAAATAAAACTTACAGATCAGCAAATATAATATGAAAATTCGAGAATTGGGTGTACTATTACACTATCGTTCCGTCTATTTGGTTAAAGACAACGATAAATAGCGCACAGTGCCCTCACTGTGCGCTTTCAATATTCGTTAGGGTTCCAAAAGCAAACTCTTTAAATGGCGACTCCGGCAATGCTGCAAAGTTTTCCACCGCTATTTTCGCTGATTCAACTGCTTGAACAAGATTTCCAAGTTCATGATAACAAAGAGCCTTATACGAATCTTTAACATAAAATAACGCCAAATCGAATGGGTGGTGGGTATGAACAGATATTTTCACTTTATTTAAACAATCAATGGATTCAACGAAGCGTCTAAGCCCATACAAAGCTTTACTTTTTTCGAGCAGGAACAAACTTTCGAACATATCTACCATTTTTGGATCAGAAAAATATTGTTCAATCTGCTCTAATGCCTTCACATAATCCTGCTTCTCCGAAATAAGAGACATGACATCTAAAAGATCACAAAAAAGGAACGACATGACATCATCCGCAAAATCTCCATATTGCTTTAACTTCATTAAATAATGTCTTTTTCTTTCCTCATCATGGACCATCATCGCTTGTGCAGTCGCCACCCGATATAAATCATCAATACGGTAAAAAATTCGATGCTCTTTTGAAAACTTGATTGCGTTTTCCATTACTTGTGTAGCGGCTTCCATATTCCCAACAGCAAAATAGCCGATGGCTTCATTATAATCAAAGTCCACTCGTGTCATTGGATCGATATTCACGTGGTTTGCCTCGATTTCAGATCGTTCTTTTAAGAAAAGATTTAAGGCTTGATTATAGTCATGTTCGAGAAACTTCACTTTGTAACGAAAAAGACAGATTTTTGCGCGCTTGGAAGTAAGGTTCATATCGTCGTACATTTTGGCAGAGCGATTAGCAAATTCCGGCCAACCGGGCTTTTTTTCTTCATAAAGGCCTCTGCTGAATAGATCAAGTAATCTTGCCGATTCATAGCCTTGAGACAGTTTTGGGACAACGGGTTCAATGAGGTCAATAAGCTGTTTATATTTATCCTCTACATCCTTGGTGTTGTGTAACTTCTCTGCTTTTTCAAGAATATCTCTAAGTTCTTGCGTACTAATCTCCTCAAGTAGCTCTGAAACCTCCACCCCAAGGCGTTCGGCGATATAGGTTAAGCTTTCAATCGAAGGTTTCGCTTTATTATTTTCAATCAGGCTGAGCATCCCTTTCGTAAGCTCTTCCCCTGCAAGTGCCTCAAGCGTGATCTTTTTTTGCTTTCTAAGTTTTCGAATACGTTCACCTAACATGCAAGGTTCACTCCTAGATTGGTTGTTTGTTTAATTATATTAAACTTTAACTTGTAAAGGAAGAGGAGCAGATGGTATAATTTGTTTAATTAAATTAAACTTTCATAAAAATTGGGGGATTCACATGGAAGATTGTCAGAAACTGAAAAAAGCCACGTATCACTTGTGGACATTTACTATCAGCAAAATGATTTCTTCTTTCGGTGCACAGGTCTATTCCTTTGCCATTAGCTTTTATATCTTGCATTTAACGGGTTCCGCAACAAGTTTTGCGATGAATTTATTGTGTAATATCTTACCGCGAACTTTGGCTGCTCCGTTTGCCGGGTATCTTGCGGATCGTTATTCCCGGAAAAAGATAATTATTCTTGCCCAAGTTGCTGCAACGTTAACGATTGGAGGATTATTACTCGTCAATGTCACCAAGGGTTTATCTTTAACAGCCATTTACACCACCTCATGTGTTTTATCCCTTACATCTATGTTCTCCGGCGTAACATTTTCTTCTTCGATTACGGGTCTTGTTGACCAGAAGAGAGTTCAAAGAGCCATGTCCCTCAATCAGATGTCTATTTCATTCGCGTCGATTGCCAGCCCTTCAGTTGGGGGGCTATTATACGGAACCATTTCAATGCCCGTATTCCTTATCCTTTACATGTCCGCATCCATTATTGCTGTATTTCTTGAGTCAACGATGAATTTCAACTTGTTTGCAAACCGAAAAGAGCATAGTGAAGAAAAGAAAGAATCAATGTGGCAAAGTATTAAGGCAGGGATTCAAGATTTAAAAATGCAGAGGGTGATTTTGGTCATCATTTGGATTGCTTTTTTCATTAACTTCCTTTTTGGAGCATTTGAAGTGGGCTATTCTTACATTCTCATCGAAAAATTAAAAATGGCTTCCCGTTCATTTGGTTTCACCCAGGGGGCTTTTGCGATGGGAATGCTGCTGTTTTCGATTTATTTTTCAATAAGAAAAGAAGTGAAATTTCCCTTGCTGTTTTCAAAGCGAGCCATGATTGGGATGGCAACGATGATGGGGGCGATGGGTTTGCCGTTAATGCTCCAAGTGTCTGCTAGCATGGTTTTCAGTTTTTACCTAGTGATTATGTTTGGTTTTGGTGCCTTTCTAATCTGCGTTAATACCCCTATAAATGTAATGCTGCAAAAGCAGGTAGAGGATGATTATAAAGGGCGAGTTTTTTCCATCCTTGAAACCATGGCGACCTGTCTAATTCCATTAGGTATGGTTCTATACGGCTTTTTGTATGATCAATTTCCTGCCCAATGGATTTTGCTCGTGTCTGCGTCACTATTAATCGGAGTGGTCCTTTTTCTTGCGAGGCCGTCCGTAATCCGAAAGGTGCATCCGGAGTTAGTGCACGGGAAAGCGGTGAAGGGAAAATTTGGAGCAGTTTCGTGAAAGTTTTAAAGGAGTTTTAGAAATAATTGAGAATATGTAATCGAGAAGATTAAAAAGGAGAATAATGATGCCAAAACAATTCTGGATTAATTTGCCTGTGAAAGATTTGAATCAGGCACAAGAATTTTATACGAAGTTAGGGTTTTCTGTTGATGGACAGCAGGGGAATGGGGATTATGTTAAATTAACAGTAGGAGAGCATGGGATCGTTGTGATGCTTTTTCCAGAGTCAACTTTTCAAAGTTTTATCAAACATAAAGTTTCCGATGCGATGCAAGCTGGTGAGGTATTGTTTTCGATTGACGCGGAGTGCAGGGAAGAGGTAGATGAAATGGCTAGGAGAGTGGAAATGGCAGGTGGAGATGTTTTCGCTGTTCCCGGGGAGAACCAGGGCTGGATGTATGGCTGTGGTTTTGCTGATTTGGATGGTCATCGTTGGAATGTGTTGTATATGGATTTTAGTAAGGTGCCGAAGGGGTAAGCAGCTTACTTTGGCTAAGTGGGGTTAATTGGAGACAATTATCAAGAAAAAAGCACCCAAAATTGTCTCCAATAGAGGCAATAGGAGACATTTTGTAAGTAACTCATAGTGAAGAATCCTATTGCAAATAGTATAATCTAGTAAAATGACAGAGGTGAACCATCTTGAGTATGAATATAGGAGACATTATCTTTCAGCTATTTGTAATTCTTGTTCCTATTATTTTCATTATTTTCATCGTGCTTTTTGTACGTTCTTTGAAAAAGAGAAATGAGCAATTAAAACGGATTGAAAATAAAGTGGATAAAATAGTGGAACAAAAATCGCAAAAGCTCAATTAGCCTGACTCGACTGCAATAGTCGAGTTTTTAAAAATCCGCTATCATTTAGGTGTCTCTTTAAAAGTAACCTTTATCACTTGCTCCGTTTTGTTGTTAAATTCAATATCGATAAAAACCCCAAATTCCTTTCTATTATGTTTTAACCAAAGCTTGAATTTTTCCGTTGAATTAGTAGGACCGCTGATTCTGCCAATATGAAGATAATCAATGATTTGCGCATTAGGATACTTTTCTTTTGTTTTCTTCATTGCTAATACTCCCCATTTGGCATAGGGCGGAATGGGTTTCCTTTGCGCATGTACAGTATTCAATAAATTTCGTGGAGTTATGATTTCCGAACAAAAAACAAATGACAAGGCCAAACCTATAAGTAGCTTTTTCACGTCTATTCCCTCTTTTGTTTTTGTTCTTATGGTTTCATAAGTAGCAAAAAATTATGTTACAAAGAAAAATTGTCTCATGCTGAAAAGATTAAATTCACTACTGTCAAACGAAAAAGCACACATATCAGGTATGTGTGCTCTTTTAGTTTTATCTTTTTTTCTTTTTTGAGTTATCTACAACTGCCGCAAGCTTATTTTTATTAACAGTTTCTAAGACGATTTGCACTTGGAATTTTTGTTCATCCACATTAGTAACACTCGAAACTTTCCCTTTACGGCCTTTAATTTTTAAATTTTCACCTACAGACGGGACACGCTGAAGAAGCTGAGTTAATAAAAGATTTTTGTTTTCGAAAAAATAAACAACAAACATTTTACTCTCTCCCATTTCATATGATTTTTGGTATTCTACATATAAAATATTTGAGAAAGATTTGATTTAGACCATATTTTAAAAGGGGCCTGGATTTATTATATTTTTGAATAGAGTGCATGAGAAATAAAAAAGAGCTTGGAGATTCAATTACTCCAAGCTCTTTATTACATCACTTTATTAGATTAAAACCACAATCTTTTATTATAATCATAATCGGAGATATCGAAATTTTCTTCTATTTCTTTATTTGGGGTGCTTTCTTCACATGGTTCTTCAGACTGATTATATACACGAAGTTCAAATAAAAGTTCCATTGTCTCTATCCCCTCTCCTATTTCTTACTTTCTATTTTAATGGAAGCGGTTTCAGTTGTCAGGTGGTTTTTACTGGAAAAGGAAGATGACAAATATGAAATCATCATCACGAGTAAAGATTATAAAAGGATGAATAAATAATGGATTAAAAAGGACCAATCTCAGGAGTGGTCCTTTTATAAACCCATTTTTTGTTAAAATAGAGGATAAAAATGGAATCATGTCGAATTTAAGTTTACTAGAATAATTTTTAAGTTAGTGTTTTATCAGGAAAGGAGTTAGATCAAATGGGTAGTAAATACTCATTAGGAGCCTGTTTAATAATTATCGGGCTAGTTTTTATGTTGTATAGTCCAAGCATCGCAGAGGAATGGACTGACTATATTAAATATCCAGGGGATGGAACTTTTTATTATTATGATTATATGTCGCGTTCCATTGTCATCACCTTAATAGGTTTTAGTGTTCAATTTACCGGTATACTAGTTATATTGTTTTCTTATTTTTCAAAGAGGTCAAGGCGTTAAAAAGTAAGGGGAGTGGGATGATGGAAAAAATTTTTGAAGATGATTTAAAAATCATATCTCCTGAAGATTGCGGTAACGCGCCGAAAAAGAAGCTGCTGAAGGAACTCAGCATTGCATTTACAAAAAATGATATCGATATTATTACGGAAATGTTGTCTGAGCATATTTGCTGGAATATTATTGGTGAGAAATGGGTCCAAGGAAAAGCTCAATTTATTGAAACCTTGAATGACAGATCCCATACAGTAACGGAATTACATATCCAAAATATCATCACGCACGGCAGGGAAGGGGCTATAAATGGTACATTAATATTAACAGATAAGAAACGTGTTGCTTTTTGCGATATATACAAATTCACAAATGCAGGGAAAAATGTCAAAATAAAAGAAATCAATTCTTATCTTATTGAAATAGATAGTATGATAAGGTGTAAGAACCAATGAATAAGGAAGTGCCGATTTTGTCTAAGAATTACGATCAAACTACTAGTCATGGTATACATCACGATCAACTCCGTTCGGATTGCGAGAATTGTTTCAGTTTGTGCTGCGTTGCCTTGCCGTTTGCCGTTTCCGCAGACTTCGCTATTGGAAAAGAAGGTGGGAGTCCCTGCTGTAATCTTCAAGCAGATTTTCGGTGCGGTATCCACAAAGACCTGAGGAAAAAGGGTTTTAAAGGCTGCACAGTATATGAATGCTTTGGTGCGGGTCAAAAAGTATCCCAAATTACTTTTGAAGGAAATGACTGGCGTGAAAATCCACAATCAGCAAAGCAAATGTTTGATGTATTTCCGGTGATGCAACAGCTTCATGAGATGCTCTTGTATTTGAACGAAGCGTTAATGCTAAAGGAAACTCACTCCATCCAAAAGGATCTCAGCATCATGCTTCAGAAGACAGAACAGCTTACCTATCTTAGTCCTAAATCTCTTATGGAATTAAACCTGCCGGCGCACCGGGCAGACGTAAATGTATTGCTTCTAAAGACTAGTGAACTAGTACGTACTGAGTCCGGGCGCCAGCAAAAGGGTTCAAAAAGCCCACGGAAAACCTACAGCCGGGGAGCTAATCTGATTGGGGCTAACCTTCGAAGGGCTAATCTCCAAGGTGCGAATTTAAGAGGAGCCTGCCTTATTGCAGCTAATCTTAAGGATGCCGACTTAAGAGGAGCGGACCTAATTGGGGCGGATTTCCGAGAGGCAGATCTTCGCGGAGCAAACTTAACTGGAAGTATTTTTCTAACGCAGGCTCAAATTAACGCAGCAAAGGGCGATGCTAATACAAAATTGCCGCCAGCGCTTACTCGTCCAACTCACTGGTCTACTACTGAAAATAAATAAGATTGAGATTATCAAAGGGAGCATACAATGCCGATTTATTATTTTACTTTTGACGCCATACCATTAGCAGATAATCCCGAAAAAAAGGATTGTGCAGGTGCATTTGTTTGTTGCTGGGTGGATTCAATCGATGTTAACTTCGCATTAGCGAAAGCCAAGAACTACATAAACAATGAGGGCTGGGAAGTAATCACGGTGGAAGAGCAGTTTATCGCTACACGAGAAATGTATGAGGATGATCCTGAAGATGAGGATCCACTTGAATGTTACGATGAAGCGGTTAGTGAAGGTGTTTCTTCCATTTTTTATATTTGGCCATATGATGATTAAATGAAAAAGGATAGAGCACCAAGAAGTTAATGGCTTGGTGCACCTGGTGCATAGTAATAGGGCGGAACTTTAATCCATCCTCTTTTACGCATTGCAATTTTCACTTCCATACCAAGTATCATTTTCTCCGCCTGAAATCTTGCCCACATTAGCCCCATATCATTGCGGATACTTTGACTCATGTTGGTTGCACACATTACAATATTGGTGGCAATTTTTGCAGAAATAAAATTGGCAATTTCCTCATCCGTCATTTTTGCCCCTAAAGGGATGCTATTTGGATCGGAGTTCGGTTTAGATTCCGAGGCTTGTGATAATGGAATCCCTTCATTAACCATGAATGCTTGAAGGAGGTTCTTTTGATGCTCCCCAAGCTTTTTTGATTTATTTAGCAAATTCATCAGTTCATCGTCGGTAGTGGTATTTAAAGAAGCTTCGATAATGGGAACCTCCTCTGCAAGGGCAGTAAAATAAAGCCAGCATCCCATCGCCTCGCCAATATGCGGACGCGGTTTTGGCTCAGTATCATAGGTTGTTTTTAGGTAATCGAACATTGTTTCAAAAATATTTTGCATTACAGGCCATCCTTCGTCATTGTTTACGTAATATGGTATCCAATTTTATGGGGATTAAACAAAAATCATTTTACGTATTCATGGTCACTAAAATAGAAAACCCGAGACGAATCTCAGGTTTTTTGTAAAATATTTAATTCTTTCTTCCAAATAAAATAACAAAATTAAAGTATTTATAGATACAATCGACATCCTGAAAACCACTTTCCTTCAACCAACCAAGTTGGTCTTTAAGTGTTGCCATTTTATCAAGTGTTGTTCGGTCATTAGCAGCCTCAATTTCCTGCTTCGATAAACCGCTTTTTTCAATTTTATTCTTCCAGTCATTTTTGTAAAGCGATTCGATAAATGGCGTATTCCCAAGCACCTGATCAGCATTTATGAACATCCCATCTTCATTTAGTAAAAAGAAAATTTTATCATAAAGTTCTCGTTTCTCTTCATCTGACAGATGATGGATGGAAAGAGAGGAGATGATGATATCAAACTTTTCTTCGAACCTATAGTCTGTATAATCTGCAACAATATAGCGGATATCTTGGTAATGGCTAAATCGCTCCTTTGAAACATCTATCATCTTTTCAGATAAATCGATCAAAGTTAGGTGGGCATCCGGGTATTTTTCTTTTAGGAAAAATGAAAATAGTCCTGTTCCTGCACCAATATCAAGAACGGATGGAGTCTTGGTTTTTGAGTTAATGATAGAAACGGGAATCGAATAGAAATCATCAAAACAAGGAATTAACTTTCTTCTTTGATGATCATAGGATGCCGCGTTTTCATCAAATTTGCTTTTTACACTTTGTCTAGTCGTATTCAAATGAATCAGCCCCTTTGTGATTTAACTTAATATGAATTATAAAAGGGATTGTATATAATGAAAATTAACGAATTTCAATAAAATTAATAACAATTTGTTATTAATGAAAAGGGCTGTCATTGAAATGGATATAAAATGGTTAAAAACATTTATTGTTGCGGCTAGATATGAAAATTTCCGCAAAGCATCTGAGGAACTTTTTTTAACACAACCGGCGGTAACCAAGCACGTTAAGAGGTTAGAGGAATATCTTCATATTTCCTTATTTGAACGGAGTGGGAAAAATGTTTCGCTTACCCCTGCAGGTTCCAGGTTTCTGTCATCCGCCATTAAGATTTTGAAAAAATATGAGGATGAGATGGAGGAATTCGAAGGATGGAAGCAAGGCTACAACCGTAAGCTGACGATTGCTGTGGCTCCCCAAATTGCTGTTTCTATTTTACCTTTATTTTTGCGAATCTTTATGGAACAACACCCAAATATTGAGGTGATGATCAATGTGGTTCGTTCCTTTGAGATAGGTAAGGAAATAAGCTTAGGAAAAGCCGACATTGGTTTATCCAGGATGAAGCCCATTCAAACAGATCTTTCATGTGAGAGGATTCATCGAGATCCTGTTATCCTGGTGGCGCCTAATCTTGAGGAAAAAAAACAACATAAAACCAATTTAAATGAGGAGAATGTGCTTCAGCAATTCAGGCTATTAACCGATAACCATCCAGCCTATTGGGATACTTTACTATCAGAGATTAAAAAATACTATCCAAAAATTCGGACCATCCCTGTAACTCAAATGGAAATTACTAAGCGATTTATTGAAACTGGACTAGGTGTTTCTTATCTACCATTATCAGTTGTTCAGGAAGAATTAAGGCATCGGAGAATGGTCGAAATCAAACCTGATAAAATCGTTCCTCCTGTTTCTTTTACCTATGTCGTCACGAAACTAGAAATACAGGAAACAGGAGAATTTATTACGTCCCTTAAAAACTGGATGAAGGAATTGAAGTGAAAATGGACAATTTTTACAAATAGAAAAATAAAGGAGTTGGACGGAGAATGAATCTATATACGAAAAAAGAAGTAAAGAGTTGGGTAAAATCAATTGTTATTGCATTAGTGGGAAAGGTGAATTTGTTTTCTTTCCTTTTTCGGAAGTTAGAGAGACAAAATAATGCAAATAAAGGGCATCGTGCAATGCGCGATGCCCGTCTTCACTCTACTGCAAAAGTAAAGGTTTCTTTTAATGGTCTGCCTTCCTGGCCCTTTTGCGTCCAGATAATTTCAACTTCCAATTCTGTAGCTTTATTCGCCAAAGGGAAATTTTCAAAACGATAGGGTTTACCCTTATTCAATTGCTTGGCTAAAAAGCGTGCATGTTCAACACGGTCTTCCGTGCAATCCTTGCCGTCAGGACATCCAAAAAGAGCAAACTTTGTAGTAGAATTTGGTTCATTGCGATACATAAACACTTCTACTGATTTTACATCCTTCCCAATCTTGTGAATCTCTAAAGAGTAGGTATTAAATTTTCCTTTCTCAGATTTAACTAGCCCTTTGCCATGCCCAGGCTCTGCTACTTCTACGGACCACTGCTTCGATGTATGTTTGATTGGTAATTTATTAAAGCTCAGTGCTTCAGTCTCTAAAGCTATGGAGATAAGAAATAAAAGAATTAACGCAAAGGTGGTTAGTTTTGTTTTCATCTTTCAAATTTCCCCCAACATTTTAGTCGTGATTATTTTTCCCAAAATGGAATGAAGTATGAAAACAAAATTGATTTTCGCTAATCTTAGTGGAATTGACCAAGGAAACAACTGCAAGCCCCTGCATTCATGTAAGGGGTGAGGTTGTTTTTGAATTTCAGGGAACAAATGTTCCTGAAAATATTGAAGTAGTTTGAGGTTTTTGATATAATAAATATATGAAAAGTCTAATAGAGTATAAAAGTAATAACAATGTAGTATATTCTTGTAAATACCATGTAGTTTGGTGCCCGAAATATAGAAGAAGTGTCTTAGTCGACGGAGTAGATGAGAGGCTTAAATCTATTATTCACGAGGTAGCCGAAGAAACTCGTTCAGAAGTGATTGAAATGGAGATTATGCCTGATCTTGTACACCTCCTTGTTGAGTGCGATCCCCAATTTGGAATTAATAAACTTATTAGAATGATGAAAGGAAGAAGTTCCCGATATTTACGCGGTGAATTTCCGTGGTTAAAGAGTAGAATCCCTTCTTTATGGACGAGTAGCTATTTTGTTTCCACTGTCGGCGGCACAACACTTGAAGTGGTAAAACAGTATATAGAAAACCAAAAAGGAGTGTAAATCCCATGGCAACATCGAAAGAAAGAACTCCCTCTTTTGTAGCGACGATTCGATTGAAAACGAATTGGAAGGAAGAGAAACAGCTTTTGGTGTTGTCTGATTGTGGAAGGCAGCTGTACAACGCCTGTCTTGGTGAATCTATGAAAAGGCTTAAGGTAATTCAAAGAACGGACCTCTACAAGGAAACGATTCAGCTTTCAAAATGTTTAAAAGAAGATAAAGAAAAACGCAAAGATAATTTTAGAACTCTCAATGAGAAATTTGGGTTTACGGATTTTTCGATCCAATCATTTGGGACTAAAACGAAAAATGATTCCATCTTTATTGCAGAACATTTGGGAACCCATGTATGCCAAAAAATCGCTACCCGCGCTTTTAAAGCTGTTCAGAAATATGCCTTTAAACAAGCCAAAAAAGTAAGGTTTAAACGCAAGGGTGAGTTTGTCTCATTAGAAGGGAAAAATAATCAAACATTTCTCACTTATTCGAATGGATATGTTTTGATCGGGAAAAGGCTTACCTTGAAATGCTTATTTGATCCGAAAGATAAATGGATGCAGTATGCCTTAAAGCAGAAAATAAAATACTGCAGGATTATTAAAAAAGAAGTAAAAGGGAAAAATCATTTTTATATCCAGTTAATCTTGGAAGGATATCCTTATCGCAAATATGAACTTGGAAAGGAGAATATTGGACTAGACATTGGTCCTTCTACCATTGCGATAGTAGGAGAGTCGAAAGCAGAATTAAAAGAGTTTTGTGAAGAAGTCGTTTTAATGGAAAAAGAAAAAAGACGAATAAACCGTAAAATGGACAGGCAACGAAGAGCCAACAATCCGAGTAACTATCAAAACAATGGAGTCGTAAAAAAAGGGAAAAAGAAGTGGGTATTCTCCAATCGATATCAACATACTCGTTCAGAGCACCGAGAATTGGAGCGAAAGATCAAAGAAGTAAGAAAGCAGCTGCATGGACGGGACACGAACCAAATCTTACAACGAGCTTTTTCTATACAAACAGAAAAACTCTCCTACAAGGCCTTTCAAAAAATATTCGGGAAAAGTATTGGCAGAAAGGCCCCCAGCAAGTTTTTAACTATCTTAAAACGAAAAGTGATTTCTCAGGGCGGCGAATTTCGAGAATTTCCTACCAACTCCACTAAATTATCACAATCCTGTCATTGTGGAAGGGTCAAGAAGAAGCCGCTTAAACAGAGATGGCATAATTGTGAGTGTGGAGTAATCGCTCAACGCGATTTATTTAGTGCGTATTTAGCTAGATATGTAACCAAAACGAATCGTATAAATATCCAAAAGGCATGCGAGGATTGGATTAAATTTTCCATTGTATTGGATGAGTGTGTTTCAAAATTGAAAATCATGAAGCCGGAAAGAAAATACATTTCAACATTTGGAATATAAACCTTTTGAGATAGGAGGTTAAATCTCTCGGTGCAGACGTACCCCGAAACAGTCAATAAATTGTTAGTGGCAAGGGAATCCGAGCCCGTGTAAATAGTCCTGTTTCGATTATTTGCATTAGAACGATTTCGGCTGTCGAAGCCTTTTAGACAGAAGTGAAGTTCATTTTCTAGAATCCATCTAGAGATTGGAAGAGCCCGAGTTATTTAAAGGTGGAACCCCCTCCATTTATGGATGGGTGAGCGTCAGGGTCTATTTTCCCATATAATGAATACCAAAATGCTTTGTTGATTAGGAGGATTTATGTCGAAAAAGACGATTGTATTAACTGGCGGAGGCTCGGCCGGACATGTAACACCTAATATTGCGATTATTAAGGAAATCGGCAATGACTGGAACGTTCAATATATCGGTTCTAAAAAGGGGATTGAAAAAGAGTTAATTACAAAAATTAATATTTCCTATCATGGAATCAGCAGCGGAAAGCTAAGAAGATACATAGATGTAGAGAATGTTATCGATGTTTTTCGGGTATTAAAAGGGTGCCTCGATGCGAGGAGAATTTTGAAAAAGGTAAAACCAAAACTTGTTTTCTCAAAAGGCGGGTTTGTGTCCGTACCGGTAATTATTGCAGCCAGGTCTTTAAAAATCCCGATTTTTATTCATGAAAGTGATATTACCCCTGGCTTGGCCAATAAAATTTCTCAAAGATTTGCGACCAAAATATTTACTTCCTTTGATGAAACGAAGAAGTATTTCCCAGCTCAAAAGACTTTCGTGATTGGGTCGCCGATTCGAAGAGAGATTTTTAAAGGATCGGATGAAAAAGGCAAAAGGTTTCTCGATTTTCATCATGACCAGCCGATTTTGACGATAATGGGTGGAAGTTTGGGCGCGAAAAAAATTAATGAGGCCGTGAGAGGGGCTTTAAAAGAGCTGACTGCTGAGTACCAGATTGTGCATTTATGTGGCAAAAATAATATCGATCCGAGTTTTTCTAATGTGCCTGGATATAAGCAATTTGAATATATTCATGATGAACTGCCTGATATTTTAGCGGCTACGGATTTGGTTATTACCAGAGGCGGCTCCAATTCGATTTTTGAATTTTTAGCTTTAAAAATCCCAATGCTGATTATTCCTTTAGGTTTGGAACAAAGCCGCGGGGACCAAATTTTAAATGCCAAAGCCTTCGAAGATAAAGGGTACTCGCTAACGTTAAAGGAAGAAAACCTGACGAATGAAACATTGGTTGAACAATTGGAGACTTTGCAGAAGAGAAGTGGAGATATTCGCAGGAAAATGGAACAGTCAAAAATGGGGGATGCATTGCAAACCCTTGTAAATGAAATTAACGGGCTAAGGCCCTAAAATTGTTAGTATGTGATTCTTCGATTATGGAGGATCGCTTTTTTTATGGGAAATTTGGGACTTCAAGAATAATACAAATTGTAGCTAATAAAGTGTTATATAAAGGACTAACTGTCTGTCGGGATTGGTTTTGCTTTTGAAAGGGGCTCGTTAATGTGAAGAGAGAAAATAATGCGGCTCTAATCGTATTTTTGGGTTTCGTTTTATTCATTTATATGGTCGTAAATGCTTTCCGCCATATTACGGTTTATGTAGTTTTTAGTTCAGGACTAACTCCTTTTATCATAATGGCGGTACTAATTTTGGCTATTATTATTTTAATTGTTAGAAGCTTATAAATTACATCTTTCATGACGATACCTGAAACCACGGGTATCTTTTTTTAGTAAAAATACTATTTTCTGTTACTGATTATTAAAGAGTTTAAAACTCCATATAAGGACAAGCCAACCGGGGGTGAAATTGTTATGCATGTGGACTAATCGCTGTGAAAGTGGGTTATTTCGGTCATTATTCTACCCAAGTTAAATATTAATATTTTTTCGGAAAGGCACGAACGGTCCGAAATATGGAAACATAGGAGGATACCCATGAAGAGCGGGGATGATGTGAATAACGTGATGGCCAAGTTCAATACTATGATGGTGTATGAACTGATTCCAAGGTCCAAACATTGGGGAAGAATAGCCTAAATAAATGGGACCCGTATCCGTTCCCGTAATAATAGTGTGCATTCGATCACCTTGAATTTTTTTTACATATTACGCTTTAATCTCAAAAAAGAGCATGTCTTTACTTCTAATCACATGATTGGATTTTTTGAAGAAAACGAAGGGTACCATGATTAAGGTGTAAATCCACAAACTCCAAAACTTTTTTCTGATACTTTCGTGTTAATGTATTTACGAAATATGTCCATTCTTGCAATGCAAGCGAGCGGTGGAGTTTTAGGGTTGGCCACTCGTCCAGATGTAACCTCTTTTCATAAAAGAGTTTTAAATGCAGGAATTGAAAATAAAATTCCCCAGAAAAATGGAGAATATGACAGATAAGAAAGCAATTTTAATTGAAAAGTTTTTTTCCTATATAGAAAATGGTATTTTTAAAATAGTAAAAAACTTCTCAATCGGTTAGGGGGATTAAGAAATGATAGCGGAAATGATAATAACAGGAGATGGGGCAATTGCCCGGTATGAACGGCATTGGGAACATTCCGTCCAAGAGGTTTGGGCATGGTTGACGGAAAATAATAAACTTTCTCAATGGTTTCCTGAGCTACATGTTGAAGAGCTCCATGAAGGCGGGACGATTAGATTTAAAATGCCCAATGGTACTTTTGACAAGCTGACGATTACCGAACTGAAAATGAATTCTGTATTGGAACTTACCTGGTGGGATAACACGATGCGCTTTGAATTGGACCCGGAAACGCATGGATGCCTGTTGGTGTTAACGGAGGAAATAAAGGAAATCACAGACCACACGCCAAAAGATCTCGCCGGCTGGCATATGTGTCTGGAAGTAATCCTTGCACTGTTAGATGGAAGAACCATCGAATCAAGAACTGAGGAATGGAAGATCTGGTATGAAAAATATATTCATGCTGTAAATGAATTTACCTCAGCAAAATCTAAATAAAATTTTATTTTATGTGTTGAAGGACAAATCCAAGTTTGAAGACTATGGGAAGGTCCTTCATAAGGTCGATGAAGGCCAAAAATCGGAAGGTCCCCCGTGAAAGTGTCCTTCATAAGGTTGATGAAGGCTAAAAATCGGAAGGCCCCCCGTGAAATGCCCTTCATAAGGTCGATGAAGGCCAAAAATCGGTAAGCCCCCCCGTGAAAGTGTCCTTCATAAGGTCGATGAGGGCCAAAAATCGGTAAGCCCCCCGTGAAAGTGTCCTTCATAAGGTCGATGAAGGCCAAAAATCGGAAGGTCCCCCGTGAAAGTGTCCTTCATAAGGTTGATGAAGGACAAAAATCGGAAGGCCCCCCGTGAAAGTGTCCTTCATAAGGTTGATGAAGGACAAAAATCGGAAGGCCCCCCGTGAAAGTGCCCTTCATAAGGTTGATGAAGGCCAAAAATCGGAAGGTCCCCCGTGAAAGTGTCCTTCATAAGGTTGATGAAGGCCAAAAATCGGAAGGCCCCCCGTGAAATGCCCTTCATAAGGTCAATGAAGGCCAAAAATCGGTAAGCCTCCCGTGAAAGTGTCCTTCATAAGGTCGATGAGGGCCAAAAATCGGTAAGCCTCCGTGAAAGTTCCTTCATAAGGTCGATGAAGGCCAAAAATCGGAAGGTCCCCCGTGAAAATGTCCTTCATAAGGTCGATGAAGGCCAAAAATCGGTAAGCCCCCCGTGAAAGTGTCCTTCATTTATCCCAAGCTGCTAATCATTCGGAAACATCGATTCCACAACATCAATCAGTTCTTTTTCCAAAGGTTGATACAGCTTCTTTTCACCCTCAAGTTTCACTGTGTATTGAATATCATCATAATGAAAAATAACTTGATAGCCAGCTTGAATCTCTATAATAAAAGCCTCTAGACCATTCTTCAGAATCAGGGAACGATAATCCTTTAAAGGCCCCAACTTTCCTGAATGAGGCGTTGCTTGTAGGGATAATTTACCGTTTTTATTTCGATAAAACCAGATCGCCTCATTGTAAACCACATTCCCTTGAACATGGGTAATTTTAAAGGGAAAATAAGCCGGAACGAGCAGCTGCTTATTAAATTTTTCCTGGTACTCCTTGATTGGTTCATTCATAAGTGGGTTGGATAGATCAGAAAGCACTTTGATCCTAGAAATTTTATTGTTCTCGACGTAAACTTCCCAAATAAAAGCAATCCTTTCGGCGAATGAGTTGTTATCAAAATATTCTCGTTCAAAATGTGCCAAGAGGATTCTTGCATTCCTATGGGGGGAGGGCAGTGTTTGAACTCCTTGAATCGGTGTATTCTCACGGATTTCTGGGATTTTAACAGAAGGCTTAATCAACTTTTTTGCCAAACGGTCATCCTTCTTCATTATAGCGTTCACAAAATCATGAAGGACAGCCTGCGTGGAATCAGGGGACTTTGCCTTTATCGAAAAAGGTGCCATCATACATCCAATTACCAGAAAAAATACAATGAATGCTTTTTTCATATTCATCACCTATTATTAGAATCCCTTTAAAATAACGGAAATATTCCAGACGGCAAATGGATTATTTTAAAAAAAGTAAGCAAAATAAATATGGCAAAACAAATTATTCAACAAACAGACCATAAGTATTTCTTCCTTTCGCTCATTATTATTTATCCATTATTATTTCTACTCCAAGGTGTAGTTACTGCAATGTTAAATAGTAGTATTTTACTAACATTAGCTGTTTCTGTTTTTGGGTTTTTAGTGACAGTATTGCTTTGGGCAAATAGCAGTGCCTTTGGATATGTCATTGTGTATCTCTTAATTGGATTTTTAGGATATGGGCTTGTACGTTTTTTTCAAAGAGGTAAATAATCAGGCCTGTGGAATATTAAAATAAAACTAAAGCGCATTGGTACACTTGCCAATGCGCTTTTTCCATTCATCATGCAACTTTTTCCAAATGTGTCCATTTGAACAGCTTTCTAGTATAAAATAATCTTAAGAAATTCTTAAGAATTATCCTGAATGAATGTTAAGATTTTCCGTTTATTCTATAAATAATGAAAAATGATAGATAGAAAGTGGGGGGAAGGATGTATCCTTATTATGTTCTCGTGGTGGATGACGAAAAGGAAATTCGCGATGTCATCGAGATCTATTTGAAAAACGAAGGGGTTACGGTGTTAAAAGCGAAGGACGGTCTGGAAGCATTAGAAATTTTAAATGAACAAACGGTCCATCTGATTATTCTTGATGTCATGATGCCGAAGCTGGATGGGATTGCGGCCACCTATAAAATACGCGAATTGAAAAATATCCCCATCATTATTTTAAGTGCAAAAAGTGAGGATACCGATAAAATTTTAGGCCTTCAGGTTGGTGCGGATGACTATGTTACAAAGCCATTTAATCCAATGGAGCTCGTAGCTCGCGTCAAATCTCAGCTTAGAAGGTATGTTACATTGGGTACATATGAAGGAATCAAAAAGGTGATTGATTTAAATGGACTTATTTTAGATCAATCCGCAAAAGAAGTGACAGTCCACGGAGAACCGGTGAAGCTCACGCCAATTGAATATAAAATCGTGGAACTCCTGATGACAAACTCAGGTCGGGTGTTTTCCATTGATGAAATCTATGAACGGGTATGGAAGGAACCTGGCTATAACGCGGAAAATACGGTAGCGGTTCATATCCGGAAAATTAGAGAAAAAATTGAAATCGATTCAAAAAATCCAAGATATTTGAAGGTGGTGTGGGGGATTGGGTACAAAATGGAAAAATAAAGTTCTGATTGGACTTTGGGCCATTCTAATCACTTTTGGTATAAGTGGACTCTTTATCGGTTGCACTACGGGGGACCGTTACATAAGCCGTGACTATTTTAACACCTCGGAGTTTCAAAGTGAACTGGACCAATTCACCGAGTATTTAACCATGTTCGAGTTAAATCCCATTACTTTAAAGGAAGCAAAAGAATCGATTAAGGTGACGAAGAACGAAATAGACGAGTATCGTTATCGGTATGGAAGCCTTTTTGAACAGAAAGACAACATAGTAGCGCAGTATGAACCACGAATTGAGGAAGCGAAAGCTGCAGATGACCAAGTAACAGTGGATTCTCTAACGGAGGAAAGAGATAAAAAAGTCCAAGACATTACAAACAATTTTAAAAGTGATGAGTATTTCAAAGAGAAGATTGTTAAAGAAAAGGAAAAGAAGATTGAAGAATATCTTAAAGTAGAAGAAAATCATCGAGCGGATTATCAAAGATACCTGGATTCCTTTCTTTATTATTTTAAAAGCAGTCAAACAGGCAAAGTTTACACAAATTTGGATCCAACACAAGAGAATCGGATGAACAGAAAAGAGATGAAATTTTTAACAAACTATACAACCTCCGCTGATCATGTTATGTATTCCGATGTACCGGGATTTGAATTAATGAACTCCATTGCCGATAAGAAAACGGAAATATTTGTGGGGAAAATTGCTCTGCCAAAAACGCTTTCGGCAGGCAATTGGCTGATGATGGAGGCCGAAAAATACAAAAAACAGCGAATCATCCTATTGGTTTATGTTATATCAAGCATTGCCGCCCTTATTCTGGGATACTTCATTCGAAAAAAATCGAAGGGGATTCAAGCGGAGATTGAAAGATATCACCCTTATTATGACAAGCTCCCCATCGATGTTAGAGCCGCCTTTTTCGTCTTTTCATGTATAGGTTTCATCCTTAGTTTGTTCGCAACAAACGATGAAATCCAATATGTTGGTGAAAATCCGATTAGCTCGGGAAGAGACGTCGTCATTTTTCTGATTGCGGGAGCGGTTTTTAGTGCACTTATCCTTTTACAATGGAACTATCTTATTTCTGTTGTAAAGGATTGGAAAACGGTTAAAGCACAATTGGAAAAAGCCCTACTCATTAAAATGGGGAATTGGATAAAAGTAATTTTTAAAAAAACTGCAGCAAAATTAAGAGAGGCCTTTTTAAATCAAACTGCAGCTACACAGGTATTTATCCTTTTAGCCGCAGCGTTCGGGTTAGGATTAGCTGCTGTATTGGTTGTTGTACAACCAATATTTCTTCCTTTTTATCTAATCCTAGTGGGGGTTTCGGCCATTCCAATCGTCGTGATGCTGGTCAATCGAATGGCGTATTTGAACCAAATTGTTGAAAAAACGAATGAGCTTGCTTCCGGAAAGATGGGAAAGGACCTGCAGGTTTCCGGTAAATCAGTTCTGGCAACACTGGCTGGCAATATCAATGTGTTAAAGCAAGGGGTAAAAACATCGCAGAATGCACAGGCCAAGAGCGAACGCCTGAAAACGGAGTTAATTACGAATGTCAGCCATGATCTGAGAACACCGCTGACCTCCATTATTACCTATACTCAGCTGTTAAAAACAGAAGAGGTATCAAGTGAGGACCGTTCCGCCTATCTTGAAATCATTGACCGGAAGTCGAAGCGGTTAAAGGTGTTAATTGATGATTTGTTTGAAGTATCTAAAATGGCAAGCGGCAATATGGATTTGAAAAAGGAAAAGGTGGACCTCGTCCAGCTTTTACAGCAGGCACTGGGAGAATATGATGATATGATCAATGATTCCAGCCTGCAGTTTCGGGTAACAAACACGGAAAAGCCCATTTACGCTATCGTGGATGGTCAGAAACTTTGGCGTGTGTTTGATAATTTAATAGGTAATATCCTGAAATATTCATTGGAGAATTCCCGCGTTTTTATAACGATTTCAAAATTGAATGGTCAAGCGATGATTACTTTTAAAAATGTTTCCAAATACGAATTGAATGATAATAGTGATGAGCTGTTTGAACGGTTTAAGCGTGGAGACACTTCGCGCCATACAAATGGCTCCGGTCTAGGCCTTGCCATTGCCAAATCGATCGTCGACCTCCACGAAGGCAGCCTTGATATTGAGACGGATGGCGATTTGTTTAAGGTGAGTATTTCGTTATGGTTTTCTGAATAGTTCGGTGAAAGGGACACTGGTTACGGCAGTTTTTAATGCCAAGATCATGTCCTTTTCTGTTTTGGGAAGGGAATTCCAGGATGACAATCGAATATCAATAAAAATAGTGGATCTTCTAGATGAATAAGGGGGTTTTAAAAGTGCAATTACTTTTTTGGCCATGTATGATTGCATCGATAATCCTTGCAATATGCGCCATTGGTCTGAAGAAATCAAAATTACTCGTTCTATCCGCTATTTTACTCGTACCTATATCTCTTTATCTTGCGGCAACACCGCGTTTTGAGTGGTGGGGATTGATTTTTCCATTCTTTTATTGGGGCGCGGCGGTATCTCTTAAGAAAAAAATCATGTGGCTCGCTATTTTGCTGGTTATTCCGAACTTTTATTTGATTGGCTGGCTTGGATATGTGGTGTTGAACCAATAAGAATGGAAATTTTTTAAATCATGGATTGGATATCAACACATTTTTAAGATATATCAACACATTTTGGCAGGATATCGACACATTTTTAAGATATATCGACACATTTTGAAGCGATATCAACACAAATTTAGGATATATCAACATATTTTTAAAGGATATCAACAATTTTGACCGCCAAAAGGGCGGTCATTATTATTTGGGACAAGCAAACGAAAAAAATGAAAATTTCTTCGTCTAAAATGAGTGGTTATTTGTCTAATAGATATAAAGAAAAAAGAAGGTGATGATCATCATTGGCTTTAAACGTAAAAATCAAAAAAGTAATGAGCAAGCTTTTTTGGAACTGTTTCAACAATTCGAACAGGATATTTACCGAATGGCCTATGTATATGTGAAAAACAAAGACGATGCGCTGGATGTCGTACAGGAATCGGCATTTCGAGCTTTTTTGAAATTTGAAAGATTGAAGGAAGTCCAGTATTTTAAAACATGGCTCATCAAAATTACCATCAATTGTGCGGTTGATTTATTAAGGAAAAAAAAGAAAGTTGTTCATCTGCAAACGACAGATACCGAATTCCTTTCCACTAGTATGGGAGATATTCCTTTATCTTTATCTTTATCATTACAAGATTTACTTGAATTATTAGACGAGGATGAAAAGACCATTGTGTTATTAAAATTTTATCAAGGCTATACCTTTCAAGAGATTTCAGAGTTTATCAATAAACCCGCCAGTACGGTAAAGTCAGTTTTGTATCGTTCATTGGAGAAACTTCGGAAACGGACCAGGAGGGAAGACTTGTATGGACAATAAGATTAGGAAGGAACTCAATCAGATTGAAATTCCGCAAGAGCTTCGAGAGAGGATTCTATTAGGAGTGGAACAAGCGAAGGCTGAAATGACACCACTCACGAATAAAAAAAGCCGGAGTTTTGGAAAGAAAGTAACATACTTTAGTGGTATTGCTGTGCTGTTATGCGGATTGTTTATCGGGTCGGCTTTTGTTTCACCGAAAATGGAAGCACTTGCTTCAAAGATTCCCTATTTAAATTTAATTTTTCACTCAAAATCGGTGGGCGAGGAAATTTACGAGCAATTAGAGAGGAAAGGGTATAAATTAAGTTCTTCGGGAATCGGTTACAATCCGAAGAAAACCGTTTCAGTCGTGTTAGATATGAAGGACCAGGAGTTTAAAAAAGCAAAACCGGATGTTGAAAAGATTGTAAAAGACATATTAAAAACTAGGGGCTATGATGCGTTTTCGATTGAGATTAGTAAATATGTACCACGTCAGGATTATGTTCCAAGTGAAGAGGAAAAGAAAGAAATGAATCTCCTAAATCGAGAAGTTACCAAAAAATTGAAGCAGTTGAATTATCAATTTGATCATGTCCAAACGGATCCAACGGAACCTACCATTTTTATTAACATCACCGGAAGCAAGAATTACTACAATGCTGTTAAGGAAGATGTGGAAAAAGCGGCACTAGAAACGGTTAGTGCAAATCATTATAAGGGTTATAAAATTAATGTAACGAGGGTAAATGCAAGGGTTGTACCAGCAGATAAAGGCTCTCAAATCACAGGTCCGCTTGCAGAAGGGCTTATGTCTAAAAAGGAATTTAAGGTTATAGGGGTTGCGTATAAAAGCAAACCGTTAACCTTTATTATTAGAACCTCCGTCCAAAGTTCGGATCCTAAGGTAAAAGAACTTGGGAAGAAACTCGACCAGATGATTGTTGAATTTTTGAATTCAAAGGAAATATCGTCAATTTTGAAGAATGAGCCATATGAAATTATTGTCAAGAGCAAGGATAACAAGAAGATTAACTAAATGTGGGAACTGTTTGCCGCAGCATAGAATTTTGAAAGAGTATTGTTAGACAGACTCTGTAGAAAAAAAGCAACCTCCTATTGGTTGCTTTTAGCTTGTTATTCGTGTTTTTCCACAATGTTTGACTCGAGATTTGTTCCCTGAAAAGCTTCTGTGATTTTCTGTTTATTCTTAGTTTGATCTTCATCGGTCCGTGTTTCCCAAATACTGTATTTTACTGTATTTGGGTCATTGTTTTTACTGGTCATAAGAATCCACCTCCACTTAATATGGTTTCTTTGATGAATAGAACTATTCACTAGTGAGACTGCAAAAAAATGGTCCAAGGTGTTTTTGGAACATTTTTATTCATCACTAATTTTTTAATTATTCCCTGCAAGTAGCTTGTATTTGCAACAATGGCTCCGCTCGTTTTCCCAAAAGTAAAAAGCAATGCAGGTTCATTTGCATTGCTTTTTGTGCTATCAAACTAACTCTCTTTATTAATAGAAGCAAGCTGCTCCAACGATGATTAAAAGAATAAATAATACTACGATTAAGGCAAAACCGCCAGCACCACAGCCGAATCCACCGTAACCGAATCCGCCACAACCATAGCCAAATCCTCCATAGCCAAACATAAAAATCCCCCTTTCAAGAATAAAATATATTCACTTCTTAATAGAAGCCACAGCCAATGTAGGCAGCTCCTACAATAATAAGGAGGATAAACAATACAACAATCAATGCAAAGCCTCCAGCATATCCATCAGACATCTTATTACACCCCCCGTTTTAGGTAATAACAAAATATGTAATAGATGGAGAGAATGGAAGGGCATATACCTATTTCAAGAAGATGAGGAGAAATCTAAGGAAAAAAGAAGTATTATTTTTGCTACAAATTAATCGAAATTTGTTAATCCGTATGCTGGAATGGTCAATCGGTATCCAAACAAATTTTTCAAAAAGCGCGGGCAGCTTTGGCAAATATCTTATAGATTTCCTAGAGAAGAACGAATGGGATGAATTCGTTTCCTCTATTCAGATGTTGATTACAAAAACATTTGGAAAGCTCTTTTTAAAATGTGTGATTTGTTTAGAAAAAAAGCATTAGAAGTGACCCAACATTTTGATTATGAATATCCGTATATGGATGATCTAAATATGAGCGACCATTTAAGACATATAAAAAGTTTATCAAAGGATGCAGAAGAGATTTATTACGCTAAATGAAGAAAGTGCCAGTGGAAGGGGATACGGTTGGAGACAAAATTGATAGTCAAATCGCTGCAAGTGTCGCCAATAAAGGGTATAGGCGACAAAATCAGAGATCAAATCAGCGAAAGTGTCGCCAATAAGGGGTATAGGCGACAAAAACGGAGTTCAAATCAGTGAAAGTGTCGCCAATAAGGGGTATAGGCGACAAAAACGGAGATCAAATCAGTGAAAGTGTCTCCAATAAGCCCCATTGGAGACAAAGCTAACCGAGGGAACTGTCTTCAATAAACCAGATTGGGGACAAAACAAATTACTTAAAATCTGTCCCCAATCTGCCGTCGAATCACGGTTGCAAAATCACCTTAATGCATGCAATTTTCCGTTTTTGTATCAAACACCTCATACCCATGCTTGGCCTGATTCAATGGAAGGACGTGAGGGATGATATCACTTGGATCAACTTGACCTTCATTAAACAGATCATATAGGAACGGCATGTATGGAATGACCGGTGTCTGCCCCGTTTTAATATCAACATTACGTTGGAAAATATCCCTAAACGGGAAGGCATTATACCTGCCTCCATAAACTCCCGTCAGCCGAATCGTTCCACCCTTTCGCACTGCCTGGCTCGCAATCACAATCGCCCCCATTTTTTTGGTCTGATTCCATGCCCTCAGTTCCTTTTGGTATTTGTCTTAGTATTTTTTTAAACATTATAAATATACCTTCGATTAGGTCCTTGGACTCATAAAAATGAGGTGAATGGTTCAAAATACAGAATGAGGATTTAGCTGAAGTGTTATAAAAAAGTTCATGGTAAAGTTGGGAAGTTAATGGGAAAATGCGACCGCAAAGTTGAGATGCTTTTTTGGAGTATTGCCCTCCCTGGATTTGGGCAACTCCTAAATGGTAAATACCTAAAAGGGCTATTATTTGTCGCATTAGAATTTCTGATAAATGTTAAAGCCCATTTTAATACGATTATCATGTTAAGTTTTCAAGGGGAAATTGCAAAAGCAATCCAAGAGACGAACTATCAGTGGATTTTGTTTTATCCGTGTTTGTATTTTTTCGCGATGTGGGATGCATGGAAGGATGCTGGAGGTGGAAAGGACCGATATTCCTTTATGCCTTTTGTGTTTGCTGCATACTTTGTTACAGTTGGCTGTATGTATTCCAATACCTTTAAATTGTTTGGGGTTCTATTTGGCCCTGTATGGCTTCCGATGTTGTTTATGATTCCCGGATTATTCATTGGAATGGTCATTCGAAAAATTATCCTCCATTTCTCATAGGTGATTCTTTTTATTTTTATGAAAAAAGAAGCTCGAAATTTGAGCTTCTGTTGTTTGTTGAGGGTAATTATTCTTAATGAATAATTCACGGATATTATTTCAAATTAAGAAAACAATATTCAGCAAACGGAACGGTTATATATTGTAGAATTTTATAGTAAAATAACGAATAAAACCTGAACTCTTATTCAACTTCCAGTAATTTTTCATTGCTATAAAGCTGTCATTCCTTTAAACTATATATTGAAAGCGTTATTTTAAAATAATATCTTTCTTATACTCCGGGTTTCATCATCCTCAAGTTGTATTTCAAAAAACAGCTTGATTATTTTACAAAAAGGGGAGATACAGATGAGGAAAATTAGCTTAGCATGGCAAATTTTTATTGGGTTAGCATTAGGGATCATTGTCGGTGCTATTTTTTATGGAAACCCTCATGTTGAAACTTATTTGCAGCCAATTGGGAATATCTTTATTCGTTTAATTAAAATGATTGTTGTTCCGATTGTTGTCTCGAGCTTGATTGTTGGTGTAGCCGGAACTGGCGACATGAAATCATTAGGTAAGCTCGGTGGAAAAACACTTCTTTATTTTGAGCTTATTACCACGGTTGCGATTGTAGTCGGTCTTTTAGCGGCAAATATATTTCATCCAGGTACAGGTGTGGATATGTCCCGCTTAACGAAGACCGATATTAATACGTATGTTGAAACTGCGAAAACAACCGAGACGCATTCCATGGTTGATACTTTCGTCAATATTGTTCCGACCAATATTATGCAATCCCTTGCAAATGGTGACATGCTTGCGATCATTTTCTTCTCCGTTATGTTTGGACTTGGAGTGGCAGCAATTGGAGAAAAAGGAACCCCGATCGTGAATTTCTTTAAAGGAACGGCAGAGGCCATGTTTTACGTGACGAATCAAGTGATGAAGGTTGCGCCGCTGGGTGTTTTTGCCTTAATTGGAGTCACTGTATCTAAATTTGGCTTAAGCTCTTTAATTCCACTTGGAAAACTTGTTATTGTCGTATATGGTGCGATGTTCTTCTTTATTTTGGTCGTGCTGGGACTTGTAGCAAAACTTGTTGGAATTAATATCTTTAAATTCTTAAAGTATTTGAAGGATGAGCTTCTATTAGGATATTCAACGGCAAGCTCTGAAACTGTATTGCCGAAAATCATGGAGAAAATGGAGAAGCTCGGATGTCCAAAAGCGATTACATCGTTTGTTATACCAACGGGATATTCCTTTAACCTTGATGGTTCAACACTTTACCAAGCGATTGCAGCTTTATTCCTTGCACAAATGTATGGCATTCACATGAGCATTGGTCATCAAATTACATTAGTATTAGTGTTAATGATCACATCAAAAGGGATTGCCGGGGTTCCTGGTGTATCGTTTGTTGTTTTACTCGCAACATTAGGAACTGTCGGTATCCCCGTTGAAGGTCTTGCCTTTATTGCCGGTATTGACCGGATTCTAGACATGGCACGCACAGCCGTCAACGTTGTCGGGAACTCCTTGGCAGCCATTGTCATTACAAAATGGGAAGGCCATAAGCTAGATGAACATAACGAAGAGCAAGTAGCGTAGAATAAAAAGAAGGTGCCTAAGCAATTTTGCCGGCACCTTTTTTGTTGTTTCAAGCAATCTTTATGGCTTTCCCAAAAGGGACCTTTGGTAAAAATTCATCTGGAACTAACCAGTAAAGCTCGTAATCGACATTTGTGATTTCTTCATAAATATAACCAGTTACGTCGGTTATGTAGAATAAGGTATCAATCTCTTCCTTTTCGGCCCATTCTAAAACATCTGTGTAAGAGGATTTCCCATGTGTTTGATATTTGATGGTATCGGATTTAACTGGGGTAATGCTGCGTATTTTGAAATCGGCTTGAACGAGAATCGTATCGGGTTTAACAGTTTCAAATAATTTCACAATGTTATTAATCAGAATTGCACGTACTTCAGCTGATGAGGTATCAACCGCCAAAGCGATTTTTTTATCCCCTCTTTTTTGAATCATCGATAAAAGTCTCATATGCCATTTCAACTAGACCAACTCCCTTTTATGAATGAGCAGCAGTTTTTAGTTTGCTTTTACAGCGAAGAAAATATTTTGGTTAATGCTTCTAGCTTAATCTTAAATATAGTCGAACTCTCGTTTTAAATCAGGGTTCCTTCCTCATACGTCCTTCTTCAACTTCTTATATTTGCGAAAAGAGAAGAATTGCCATTCAGAGTTGATTGGAGCGAAAATCGAAAAAATTTAACAGGGCAAGAATCCTAAACTTGCCATTTAATTACAAATTTATCTTGATTATTCACTCAAATTAAAGTAGTATTAACTTACTATTTATGAAAAGGGTGACCATTAAGCCGATGATTTACTAATCCTATTGTAAGAAAAAATTCGTATAAAACGAAAATATTTCTGGATAGGATTAGTGCGGACTTTTTTACATAAGTTATGGGGAGTACAGGAAAATTTAGTGTACTATGCCCATTTGTGTATGTTTTGCCTCCTGTCCAGGTTAGGAATAAGGAGGTTTTTTTATGGAAAAAACAAAATCAGACATCACCGTCGGAGCATTATTTCGAAATCGCGTAATACGTACCATTTTATTATCGGTATTTTTCCTGCAAATTGGTATCTGGGTACGTAACTATTCAATCTTACTCTATGTAATCGAGCGAACGCATGAGAATCCGGTAGCCGTTTCGCTTATTTCTGTGGCTGAATTTGCCCCAATCTTTCTGTTTTCCTTTATTGGCGGAACCTTTGCCGACCGCTGGCGTCCAAAGCGGACCATGATTTGGTGTGATTTTCTCAGTGCCATGTCCATTTTTGTTGTCTTATTGACACTTCTTTTTGGGAGCTGGAAGGTCATTTTCTTTGCGACCCTTGTTTCATCGATTCTTTCACAGTTTTCACAGCCATCGGGAATGAAGCTATTCAAGATTCATGTCAAAGAAGAATTGATCCAAATGGGGATGTCGATGTACCAGACGGTATTCGCTTTGTTTATGATTCTTGGACCAATTATTGGAACTTTTGTATATCAGCATTACGGTATAAAGGCTGCAATTGCTATCATGGGGATCGCATTCCTGCTTTCCGCGGCGATTCTATTCATGCTGCCGCCTGATAAAGAGAGCGAGGAAAATCAAGAGAAGACTACGCTTTTAAATGAAATGAAAGCGGGATTCCGTTATGTGTGGAACAGTCGGGCTTTAACATTGCTTGGCGGATGTTTTGCTGCTGCAGGCCTAGGGTTAGGGCTTACCCAGCCATTAGCCGTTTTCCTTGTGACAGAACGGCTTGGGTTACCAAAAGAACAGTTGCAATGGCTGATGGCTGCTTTTGGAATCGGGATGATTTTAGGAGGAGGCCTGACGATAGGTCTTGCGAAAAAAACCCCGCCGCAAATCCTTCTTGCGCTAGGCATGTCTGTAAGTGCGATCGGATTCTTCGTAATGGGGATCTCGGATCAATTATGGCTGACACTGACAGCCCAATTTATCAGCGGACTGTTCATGCCGTGCATCCATATTGGAATTAATACGATGATTTTGCAAAATTCTGAGGCTGCTTTTATCGGAAGGGTTAATGGGATCTTAACCCCATTGTTTATGGGAACGATGGTGATTTCGATGAGTGCAAGTGGATGGTTGAAAAAAACATTTTCACTTCTAACCATGTATGAAGCTTCAGCCCTGTTATTTATTGTAGGGGTACTGGCCTTAGTGCCTTTATTTAAGCGCTCTTCCTCGGTGTTAAAAGGAACGGAAGAAATGTAATTGGTCGCATCAAAAAGAGCTTGGATTCCAAGCTCTTTTTATAATCAGTTTTTTCCTAAAACTTTCCTCTCTAAACGACAAATCCACTTATAATATCCTAGTAAAATGAGCAGCAAAACGGGGTCAAGAATGGCAGCATGCCAGATTGTCCACCACCCGTAATGAAAATATCCCCAAGGTTCCGGTAGAAGAGTTACCAGTTCATATAATAAAATGGCGATGACAAAAAAGAAAATGTACATAGCCTTTTTTAGAATTTTGGCCGAATAGGGAAACCAGTTAAGAAAAGTGATATTAACTGGTGGGACTAAAATGAGATGAGGAATAAGTCCAGACCATTCTACTTCCTTGCCAAAATACCAATAAGCATGGAATTTGAATTCAACCATGATGTCGAACAGGCTTTGAAAAGCAACTGTAAAAACCCAAATATGGACAATTTGATTGACGGTTAGGATTTTATTTATTTTAAAGGCAGTAAGGTTAAATACTACAATGGCTAAAATAAGTCCAATCATAAAATTTTCCTTTTTTTAGTTTAATTTACCCAAAGTGTTCGTTATTTTATACGGTTAAACGCAAAATAAGCCAGACAGACCGCCTGACTCATTATACAACTTCAAATAACACGGTAACTCCGACACCTCCGCCGCTGCCAATAGCGGCAATAACGAATCGGGTCTTCTCTCTTCGCTGCACTTCATAAAACAGCCTGGTAACCAAGATGGCCCCTGATGCTCCGTAGGGGTGACCGATGGTTAGGGCGCCGCCAGACACATTAAGTTTTTCGTATGGGATTGAGAGTTCACGGGAGCAAGCGGCAATTTTTGAAGCGAAGGCCTCGTTGATTTCAAAAAGGTCAATGTCCTTAGTTGTCAGACCATTTCTTTTTAGCAGGGTTTGGATGGCTGGAATGGGTGCTGCTCCGGGATAGTGGGGGTGTACTCCTGCCACCTGGCTGTCAACGAAGCGGAGAACCGGCTTGTATCCATGCTGATGTGCGGTTGATTCCTCCATTACGACTACGCCAGCAGCACCGTCATGAATCCCGCAGCTATTTGCTGCTGTCACGGTCCCGCCTTTTACAAAAATCGGTTTTGCCCGCTTTAGCAATCCCTGCATGTTTCGTTCCTTACTGAATTCCTCGTCCTCACTCTGCTGTTCAACAGCGATAATTTCCTCAGCAAAAAGCCCGTTTTTAAATGCCTCCCAGCTGCGATGATAGCTTAGCAATGCGTATTCATCCTGTGTTTCTTTGGTGATTTCAAATTTTTGTGCAACAAATTCAGCTGCAGCCCCCATATCAGGATCGCCGATTTGGTCGGGTGAGAAACGGGCTCTTTTTGGAAAAGGCGAGGTGCTCGGACTTTCGACACCACCGGCGATATAGCAATGACCTGCACCTCCTTGGATAAAATAGCAAGCCATGCGGACCGCTTCGAGACCGGCACTGCATTGGCGGTCAAGGGTTACACCGGGGACCTTTAATGGTAACCCAGCGGTTAAGGTAGAAAGCCGGGCAACATTTCCTCCCGGCCCCGTCACATTTCCTAAAAGAACGTCGTCAATTTGATCCTCGATTCCGCTTGCCAAGTGCTGAAGCAGGGGAGCTGCCAATTCATTTGGCTGTAAGGATTGGAATATTCCATTTTGTTTTCCAATGGGAGTTCGCTTTGCTTGGACAATAACTGCTTTTTTAATGGCTGGTCACCTTGCTTTCGACTAATTCTTGTACCTGCCTGCGGGCAATTTTTCCACCGCTTGTATAAGGCATTTCATCGACGAATACCCATTTGCGCGGGATTTTAAACGGGGCAAGCTTTTCCTTGCACAATCTTTGTAGCACTAATTTTGTGGCAGAACCTTTAATGACTGCCGTCACGATTTGCCCCCAGTAGGGGTCATTTAATCCAACCACCGCAACTTCCTCTACATCATGATGTAAGGATAGTACTTTTTCAATCTCTTCCGGGAAAATATTGATGCCGCCGTAGAGAATCATGTTCTTCTCTCGGCCGACAATATGCAGGTAGCTTTCTTCATCCAAATAGCCCATGTCATGAACTGTAATCCAATCATTTTCTGTTTGAACCGTGTTTGGATCAGGCTCCAAGTATCCACTGAAAATCATGTTACTTTTTACATAAATCTTCCCTATTTCATTCGGCCTCGCCAAGGTAGAATCTTCCAGGCGAATTTCAATTTTCACATTATGGCAGGGCCTGCCAACTGAATCGGGTTTCTGCTCCATTTCCTGATCAGATAATACAGTCACAAAGCTAAGCTCGCTTGCCCCGTAAAACTCATACAAAGTGAGGTTCGGAAATAGGCTGCGGACCTGGTTCTTGGAATGCTCCTCCCATTTGGCTCCGGAGGAAAGGATTTTCAATGGCTTTTCGATGGTACGTTCCGCTTTTAATAGGGAGGATATCATCGTCGGGACAACATAGATAACGGTAATTGGCTTTGTCTCTATCCACATCATGGCCTGGGAGGGGATGTATTTTTCAAGCAAATAAACGGTTCCACCCAGGTACAGTGTACTGATTGCACCGTAGAGAAAGTGGGAATGAATCAACGCACCGTGAATGAGAATATGGTCATTCTCATTCATCTGAAAATCAACGCGGTTGCATTCAAAGCTTGCCAGCCATGATTTGTGAGAACGAATAAAGGCTTTTGGATTACCTGTTGTTCCAGAGGTAAAGCCCATATAAAAGGGAAGCTCCCCGTTTGATTGAATGGTTCTTTGGGCGGGTTCCAGCTTGATTTTTTCCAGGCATTCCTCCCAAATGAAAACTTGAGCAGGGAGGCGGAGTTTTTTTAAGGAAGCACTCCTTTTTTGTGTAGTGATAATAAGTGAAGCCTTGGAAAGTTTGAGTCGTTTTTCTACCTCGGACTCAGTCCATTTTAGATCAAAGGGGACTGCCGTCCAACCTGCTGCCGCCGCCCCCGTAAAAAGCTGTAGAAAAGGGACCCCATTAGGCAGCAAAATTGCAACCGTTCGATTGGGAAAGTGGAAAGACCCAAACCAATTCGCCGTCTGACAAACCCGTTCATCCCACTCCTGATACGTAATCCCCTCTGCAGCCGTCAGAACCGCCATCTTCTCCGGAAATTTCTGTGCATGACTGGCGTAAGAGTCAGTAATCGAAGTCATCAATATTCTCCTCTCTAGGTGGAAACGACAAATTTCGGGCGGTGACAGGCACCACCCGAAATTTGTCGATTGATAGTAAAAAGAGACACCGTTATAGTGTCTCCGCATTTTTGGCCGATAGGAAAGTATAACTTTCCTATCAGGCATAAGTGCACTAAGGAAAGCTTCGAAGCATAGGCATCGCAGTCGAAAAGCTGTGCTTTTCGACGAACTACGCCTCTTTCTTCGCCCTTAGGAGCTCGCCAGTCGGCGAGTTTTCTTTTTGCAGGTTTCGTTTTATAGCTGGTGATTTAGCTAGTCTGTATACGAGGTAGGATGCCAGGGTTGCTTTTAGGATGTCTCCAGGGATATAGATTAGGCTTGTGATGATGGCGTCGGTAAGTTTGATGTGCATGATGTAGGCTTGAACCGGGATGCCGATTAGGTACATCATGAGTATTCCAACGGTTAGGTTGATGAATAGAATTCTCCCAAAGCGTAATTTACTGAAACGCGAGATGAGGTAGCCAAGACAGCAAGCGGTTATTGGCCATGAAATTAAATAGCCGGCGCTTGGTCCTACAAATACAGCAAATCCTCCTCGTCCACCGGATAACAATGGTGCACCTGCGGCAACAAGCAAAAGGAAAATGATCATACTCCAAGCGCCGCGTTTTGCACCTAATAAACCTCCGGCAAGCAAAACACCTAATGTTTGCAGTGTAATCGGAACCGGCGTAAATGAAAGCATGATTGGCGGGACAAACCCTAAAGCTCCCATAAAGGCAGCTAATAAAGCTACATATGTAATGTCTAAAAGTTTCATATTCCATCTCCTCATATTTAACAATAGATTCGTAATAATTTCAATTTTTATTTTAAAAGCGGCAGAGTTATATGTCAACTTAATTTTATTTGCAGTTAACATATAGAAATAAAATATTGGGAAAATGATTCTATTATTTGTGAAATTTTCATAGATTTTGAGGTTTGTTTCCCAATATTCCCTAGCTTTTTCCCGTGATATAATTATTTTGAAAATTGTAAATTATCTTTCAGGAGGTCTAAAGTAGATGAAAAAGCGTACTTCAATTGTTCTTGCCCTTGGTCTAACAGTAGGAGCAGTCATGCCATTCACGGCTGCAGCACAAGCAAAAACTCCTTATAATGTGATGGCTGCAAAGGAAGTCCAGTTCAATAAAGATACAAAGGTGACCTGGAAAAAGGGACAAGCCGTTCCAACCTTTGTCCATGGAAAATTATCTACTAAAAGCCATAAAGACAAGGAAGCTATTAAACAATTTATAAAAGAAAATAAACAAATCTATCAATTGGATAGTGATAAAGATCTTACATTATTGAATGTCCAAACCGATGAAATTGGCAGCACACACTATGATTTTGTTCAATCCGTTCAGGGAATTCCAGTCGACGGGGCAGCCTTTAAGGTTCATACCGATAAAAATGGAATTGTAACCGCTGTCAATGGGGATGTATTCCCAGAGGCTGCTAACTATTTTAAAGGGAATTTGAAAGCACAACTTTCAAAGGATACAGCCCTTGCCAATGCCTGGATATCAATCAACCTGACAAAAGAAGAAACCCTCACTGATGCTGAAGTCGGTCCTAGAGGGGAAAAAGAACGAGGCTTAGTTGAAAAGAGCCAGCAGGTGATTTACAAAAAAGGGAATGATTTCTACCACGCCTACAAAATCAATCTTCAATTTATTCAGCCCTATCCGGCCAACTGGGTCGTCTATGTGGATGCAAACAATGGGAATATCCTAGATTCCTATAATGCTGTGGCAGAAGGTACAGGCGTTGGAGTTTTAGGGGATACAAAAACGATTAACACCTATTATTCAGGTGGAACCTATTATTTGTACGATACCACGAAACCGATGAGTGGTGTTATTGAAACAAGAACAGCTGCAAATAGGACGCGCTTACCGGGTAGCTCTTCCGTAGACGCTGATAATAATTTTAATGCAACCTCGCAACGTGCAGATGTAGATGCCCACTATTATGCTGGCGTTGTTTATGATTATTACAAAAATAATTTTAACCGCAACAGCTTTGATAACAATGGTGCGACAATTCGTTCAACGGTCCACTATAGTAGAAATTACAACAATGCTTTCTGGAATGGCTCGCAAATGGTTTATGGGGACGGCGATGGGACAACCTTTACCTCTTTATCCGGTTCACTGGATGTCGTCGGTCATGAGCTAACCCATGCAGTCACTGAAAGAACAGCCGGATTAGAGTACCAAAATCAATCAGGAGCCCTCAATGAATCAATTTCCGATACGTTCGGAGTGTTTATGGATCGGGGCGATTATTTGATTGGCGAGGATGTTTATACACCGCAAAAGTCAGGAGATGCCTTAAGAAGTTTATCCGACCCAACACTCTACGGACAGCCGGATAATATGAGCGGCTATGTGAACACCACCTCTGACAACGGAGGGGTGCACACGAACAGCGGTATTCCAAATAAAGCTGCCTATTTAACAATTCAAACGGTCGGATTCGATACAGCTCAAAAAATTTATTATCGTGCCCTAACCGTTTATCTATCACCAAAGAGTAACTTTAGTGATGCGCGGGCCTCCCTTCTTGCTGCTGCAGCAGACCTTTATGGAACAAGCAGCACCCAGTATAATGCAGTTGCGTCTGCATGGTCACAGGTTGGAGTCTACTAAAAATAGCGATGGTAGGACTGGTAATACGTTACCAGTCCTATTGACTTATTAGTTTGTAAAAATTAGAATATTCTTAATACAATTGGAGGTGCAGGGAGCGAGGCAAATTGATCGGAGAACGGATTCGCTATTTTCGAAAAATGAAAAATATCACGCAAAAACAGCTGGCCGCGGGGATATGTGCGATTTCCTATCTTTCAAAAATTGAGAGTGGAACAGCAGCTGCGAGTGAAGAAGTTATTCGTTTGCTCTGTGAAAGACTGGAACTGAGTAATGGAACGTTAGATGAAGGATTTGATGGGGATCTACTTGAAAAAATCGATCAATTTAAATTGGCAGTAAAGAACAAACAATTTCCAGAAGCTGAAAAAATGCAGGAGTCTTTAAAGGAAGCGATACAAAAGAGTCAATCACAGCAGGTCCATATGAAGTATGATATCTATCTTTTTGGCCTATATGTTTTTTCAGGGAAACCCGCACAGTCCAAATCTTTACTTGAAAAAATTAAAAAATACCCGGAACTTTTGCAGGACAGGACGCATCTTCGTTTTGACTACTATTATTTTTTAAGCATCTATTATTATCTTCAGGAACAGTTTCAACAGGCAATGGTTTGCAATGAAAATATGATTCCATTATTCAATCTCCCCGAAGTGACCGAAGAGGAAAAAGGCAAAATTTATTATAATCAGGCACTAGCCTGTACGAGTATCTATCAATATTTTCAATCGATTCATTTTACCCAGAGGGCATTGGATTATTTTCGCCGGGAATTTGATAATGAAAGCAGTCTTAAATCGCTTATTTTATTAGGGGTCAACCATCGCCGCGTTCATAATTACAGTGAATCGGAACGATTTTTAAAAAAAGCTTTGCAGTTATCACAAAAATTAAAGAATCAGCACTCCACTTCAATCCTATACCACAACTTAGGTTATTTATACTCCAGTATGAATCGTTCTGAGGAGGCGCTTCAAAATTTCCATGCAGCACTGGATTCCAATGGCATTGTTGATCATGAACTTTTAGGAACCTATTACTTAATGGCAAAGGAATATTCGAGTATAGGAAATAAACAAGAGGCAAGGGCTTGGTGTGATAAAGCACTAATGATGCTAAAAACGACATCCATCGATGAATACTATTACCATATTCACTTGCAAGATTTAGAGATTGAGCAAGTTGAAAACAGCCATTATGTAGAATGGCTTTTGGAAGCGATCCGATATTTTGAACGGGTGCAATTATATCATTATGTTACGGAATGCTCGGAAAAACTGGCAAATTATTATTTTAAAGATACAAAGTATAAAAAAGCAAGCGAATATTATCGTTTAGCGAATAACGCTCGTAAAAAAATAAACTGAGGGGGAATTTCTTTGTTAAAAAAATTCATTTTGGTAACCGTGATGATCGGGGCATTTCTTGCAGGAGCATTAAAGGTGTCTTCGAGTCATGATTCAGCCCATGATATCCTACCAAAAGTCATTTACACACAAGGGGATGAAATGTTGTAGATGCAATAAATGAAAACCTTGCTAATGCTGGCAAGGTTTTTTTGTGCAAAAAAAGAGATTGGTGGGATGCACCAATCAAATTATGGGAAGTTTTTGGATTTTTAGGTTCCAAAACCTTAAATTAAGTTACTCTAATCATAAAATACAGATGTGTAGAACTTAGGGAGAAGTTGTGTGGAAGTTGTGAAGATGAAAATTTATTTATCAGAGCTTATTTGAGTCCAAATCGAAAGCGTTAAGACTATTTTTTTAAATACAGTTGGAATATAATTGTATTAAAGATGTTCACAAATTTGTCAGAAACTTAAGCTTTGGAAGCTAATGGAGGGGAACGTATTGATTCGTGCTGCAGTTGCGGGGGTTCTTGGTTTTATCTTTATGTTTCTAGAATCACTGATTGTCATGTATTTAAAAGGGTACCAAACGATTGAATTCGGAGGAATGACTCCATTTATCAATGTATGGGCGATGAATTTCTTCTTGGTTTTTGCCATTCTGACACAGGTGACAAATTGGTATCAAAATAGAAACGCTATTGGAGAAGGTAATGAAGATAATAGTTTCTAAATTTTAGTTCCTCACTTTGGAAGTTACTCCGAAAGTGAGGTTTTTTTATAGGAAAGTATAAAATTTTTATGACTTTGAGAATTGTCCAGCTCCAGCGCCTAGCCCCTCGAGGGAAAAAATGAACTGCTTTTTTCCTAGGTTGCTTCGGTCCTGCCAATGAAGTCAAAGAACGACTTCACTGTCAGGCCCTCCAGCACTTGTCGGGGCTGACCAAGGCGCTTGCGCTTTTCTTATAATATTTTCCAAAATGTACTTGATTTAACTAATTTGATTAGTTAAAATATAACTAACGATATTAGTTAAAGGGGAATGATCATAATGAGAATGATCAAAAATGGATTTTTATATCAAGTGACGTTTATGGCGAATGTTTTTCCTGTAAATTGTTATTTGGTGGAAGAAGAAGAGGGCTTAATCCTTGTTGATGCTGCACTTGCTTTTAATGCAAAGGGGATTCTTCAAGCTGTGAATAGAATTGGAAAGCCGATTACAAAAATTGTTTTAACCCATGCGCATGAAGACCATGTTGGCGCACTTGATTTGATCAAAGCAGAATTTCCGGAGGTGCCGGTTTATATTTCCGAACGGGACCACAGATTAATGAACGGCGATCGCTCGCTAGATTCACACGAAGACCAAACCCCGATCAAAGGGGGAGTTCCGAAAACTTTACAAACGAGGGCTAATGTATTATTAAAGGATGGGAATCAAGTTGGCTCTTTGACGGCAATAGAAACACCGGGGCACACACCAGGTTCGATGTCTTTTATAGACAACCGAACCAATGCGTTAATCGCCGGTGATGCTTTTCAAACAAGAGGTGGCATCGCGGTCGCTGGGGACATAAAACCTTGGTTTCCCTTTCCTGCTTTTGGTACTTGGAGCAAAGCAACAGCGTTAGCTAGTGCAAAGAAATTAGCGGGGATTCGACCTGCACTGCTTGCAGTCGGACATGGTGAAATGATAGGGAATCCTGTAAATGCAATGGAACAGGCGATTGGAAATTTTGAGAGAAAAGTAAGAAAAGGAGCTTAAGGAAATGTCACCCAGACCGAAAGTAGGACTCGATTTAGTAACTATCCTTGAAGCGGCAGGGGAAATCGCTGACCAACATGGAACAGTTGAAGTCACCTTGGCCAATCTGGCAAAAAAATTAAACATCCGGCCGCCATCGCTATATAACCATTTTGATGGGCTGTCAGGTCTAAGGAAGGAACTTGCCATCTATGGGTTAAATCAGCTTTATGGAGAATTGGCACAGGCAGCGATTGGGGTTTCAGGCGATAAAGCGGTCATTGCATTAAGTAAAGCATATGTTCAGTTTGCGAGGAGACACCGGGGGCTTTACGAGGCAACATTGCTGGCGCCGGATCCAGAGGATGAGGAGGTGCAGCAGGCAGGAGCAAAAATCGTCGAGCTCACCATTCGTGTCCTTCAGGCTTATGAGCTGCATGGAAACCAGGCAATTCATGCAGTAAGAGGCCTGCGCAGCATCCTCCACGGCTTTTCCTCATTAGAGCAAAGGGGCGGATTTAAAATGGAACTGGCTGCAGATGAAAGTCTAATCATCATAATAAGGGCCTTCCTTGCAGGGATGGGGGAGTAACCCTTCGTTTAAGTGTCCATTACACACGGACAAATTCAGCAAAAAGTCCACGAACGGTGACAGGCACTATGTGAATTTTTTACATAGTGCCTGTCACTTTTCCATTGTCCAGCGCAAGCGTCCTAGTCCCTCGAGGTTGCTTCGGGGCTGACCAAGGCGCTTCCGCTTTTCTAATCTGACAAACGTTTATAGAGTCTTGCGGATTTGTAGGAAAAACGGGTATAAACCCAAGCTTGTCTCTCTCGTGATACATATAAATAAAATACAATCTGACTATAGGGATAGATGGAAGGGGGGGACAACAGCGGATTATTAGCCAATGAGGAGGGAGGTGGTCTTATGAAACATTATGAAATATCAACTAGATTGAAAGGGGAAAGACATGTTTCTTCAACCGATGGTATGGATGACCATACTCACTTTTGTTGTTACACTGCTTTTCATTCTTTGGAGACCGAAAGGAATGAACGAAGCCATTCCGGCTAGCATTGGCGCTATTCTTGTATTATTAAGCGGCAGTGTTTCACTCTCTGACCTGGGAATTATCACTGAAACAATCAGCGGTGCCGCCATTACCATTATGGCCACCATTGTTATGGCGATTGTTCTCGAGAGTTTTGGATTTTTCCACTGGGTTGCTGAGAAGCTCGCTTCCAAAGCAAAAGGGTCGGGAATTCGGTTATTCTGGTACGTCAACCTTTTATGTTTTCTCATGACTCTTTTTTTCAACAATGATGGAAGTATTTTAATTACCACCCCCATTCTTGTTATGTTACTCAATAATATGGGGTTGAAAAATCACCAAAAGATTCCTTACCTACTTTCCGGGGGCCTGATTGCGACTGCATCGAGCGCACCGATTGGAGTAAGTAATATTGTGAATCTTATTGCGTTAAAAATCGTCGATATGTCTTTGTATATGCATACCGCGATGATGTTTGTCCCGGCCACACTTGGATTGCTTTTTCTCGTAGGGCTGCTGTTTCTACGATTTTATAAAATCTTGCCAAAGACTGTCCCGACAAAAGTTACCGGGCTGTCATTCCCATCCTACCACCCGCTCAAACCAGGACCACTATATAAAACGGAAAAACAGCGCTCCCGTTTTATGCGAAACGTTCTTTTATTCGTATTTGCTGTCCGAGTCAGCCTGTTTGTCGCATCGTTCCTTTCCATTCCTGTCTCCGTGATGGCGGTATTTGGCTCGCTTGTTCTTTTAGGCTGGAGGTGGATGTATTTAAAAGTTTCACCAATCGATATGCTGAAAAAAACACCGTGGTACATTCTCATTTTCGCTTTTAGTATGTATGTGATCATTTACGGACTTCACAATATTGGCTTGACCGAATGGCTGATTGGATTTATGCGTCCAATTGTGTCTGGAAGTCTGCTTCATGCAAGTGTTGTGATGGGGGTTCTTTTATCGGTCCTCTCCAATATCTTTAATAACCACCCGGCATTAATGGTTGGAACCCTAACTTTAACCAATATGGGGTTGGACACGCTTACTTTGAAAGTTTCCTATCTTGCGAATGTCATTGGTAGTGATATGGGGTCCTTGCTGCTCCCAATGGGAACCTTGGCAACCTTGATGTGGATGCATATTGTTAGAAAAGGAAAAGTCTGCATCACATGGTGGGAGTATGTAAAAATCACAGGTGTCGTTATTCCTCCTGCTGTAATATTCACATTAGTAGTCTTATATTATTGGGTTTCGTGGATTTTTGGAGGAGCACTTCAATCATAATCGTCGAAAGGAAAAAGGAGAATCATAATGAATGATTTTAATGAATTATTAGGAAAAAATATCGAGGTCGAAATTTCCGGAGGCAGTTTCCATTTGGGGGTTCTTGTCGATTCCGGGCTGGATATCATTGTGATCTATGATGGCAGAACTCAATCCTTTCTCTACATTCCTATTGTTCACATTCAGAGATTAAAGGAAATCGTGATCGAGGAATATTATTTTGAAAGCCCTCCTTCAGAAAAACCAATTGAAATGGACATCCAATCTATCTCTTTTCGGAAAATATTAAACAATGCGAAAGGCCGGTTTGTCCAGGTTTATGTGACAGGAAACAAATCCATCCATGGATATTTAACCAGCATTTTAAATGACTATTTTGTTTTCCATTCGCCCGCTTATAAGACGATGTTTATTTCGATGCATCATGTAAAGTGGCTAATCCCGTATCCAGAAAATGCAACACCTTATAATTTAAGTAAAGAAAATATTCCCCTAATACCTGCATCGGCTCCATTAGCGAGGACCTTTGAAGAACAGTTGAAAAAATTAGAAAACCAAATGGTCATTTTAGACGGCGGTGACCATCCGGAAAAAATCGGGCTGTTGCAAAGAGTTCGAAATAACAAATTGATGATTATTACAGCAGAAAGAGAAACGGTGTATCGGAACTTAGAGCATATCAAAACCATTCAATTACCGTAAAGAAATGGAAAGGAGACTAAGAACCTGTGCTTATTAAGGCGGAAAAAGGCAAAAAATAATCCATCTTCTGTTGGACAGGCAAGATGGATAAATGAATTCCGTTTTTAAAATCCGTCCGTGGCATATGGGTGCCACGGACTTTCACCATTTATTTACTATTAAGATATGTTGTTTGCAATCACATTGTTCCCACTGTCTCATTCTTTGCTTATTTTGGAAATAGGAAGGAAAGATAAGCTTTGTTATAATAGGGATAACATTACAGATAAAAGGTGATTAGTTTGCGAAGTATTGAAAAATTGGGTTTGTTAGTCGATGTTGAAACAACTGGATTAGGACCTGCTACTGATGAAGTAATTGAACTTGCCTTAAAATTATTTTCTTATCGGGATGATACTGGAGAGATTTTGGATGTTCTTGAGGAAGATTCTTTTCTGAGAGAGCCATTATCCAGTACTGCCAGGAATAACTATGAAAGAGCGTTTAGGGTACATGGCATTCCCTACGAAACCGTAAGGGGGAAAAGCTTTTATGATGTAAAAATTAAAACCTATTTTCACCGCGCGGATTCCATATTTGCCCATAATGCCTCATTTGACCGCAGCTTTTTGGTTCATATGTACCCAGAGGTGAACGACTCGAAATGGTATTGCACGATGCGAAATATTCCTTGGAAAAACTATGGGTTCGCAAATGGAAAGCTTTTAACCCTTTTACAATCACATAATATCACCAATTACCAAACGCATAGAGCAATGGATGATATTACATACTTAATGGAGTTGCTCAAGAAAATAAGTCCAAATGGGAATCTCTATTTACAGGAAGTTCTTGAATACGGACCGATGCGGAAATATCAGCCGGCAGCTGTCAAGAGGAAAATGGGGTAAGCGAGTTAGATATTTTGAAAAACAAGAAAGTCCCCTTTTTGGAAGGGGACTTTCTTGTTTTTTATGTATCACTAGATGCGATTTTTTTAATGTTGTTTGCCTTCGGTGAAAATTTGGAAGTGTACACCGAATTTGTCAATTACATTGCCATATGCAGGGCTGAAAAAGGTTTCTTGCAGCGGCATGGTCACTTGGCCGTTGTCCGATAAAGCATCAAAGAATTTTCTTGCTTGTTCTGCGTCATCGGTTGAGATACAGATTGTAACCTGTGATCCACTTTGATGCGGCTGACCAGGAAACGTATCAGAAAACATCAGTTCCGTTTCACCCACTTTTATCGTGGCATGTGAAATACGATCCTTTGCATCAGCTGGAAGAGGAAAGTCCGGATTTTCCGGCATTTCACCAAAAGATTGAGAAAAAAGGACTTGGGCATCCAATGCTTTTTGGTAAAATTGGATTGCTTCTTTTGCATTTCCATCCATCACTAAATAAGGAATTAAACGTACTGTCATAAATCAATCATCTCCCGGTTCATTCATATTTTTTATTTTGCTATGGGTAAAGATTAAACCCTAGTTCATCAATTTTTACAAAAACCAATGAAGAAACACAAATCCTATTATTACCCATAAATAAATTATATAACCAAGAACGTATGTTTGCAATGTGAAAATTAAAAAATAACAAATTTAGGTGGGAATGGGTGTATCCGCCAAGGTGGACAAATTTGGTCATTTGTCCACGGACGGTGACAGGCATATTTATTTTAGAGCTGTGAGGTATCTTTCTGTTACGATTTTTTTGTGGTGGATGGCGTGACCGGCGATGATGTAGGCAATGGCACGGGTGGTGATGGGCATTTTGTTGGCAAATCCTTTATTTTCCCACACGGTTTCCTGCATGTTTTGAATCAAACTGATGGTGGCATTCCTTGTTGCAATGAAATCATCAAGAATATTTTTCAATGGCAGCCGTTCAATTTGTGCGCCTTTAATATAATCATTTTCATTAAATCCGGCTAAAGTGGTCTCGTCACCACGGCCCACCCGCAGCAAGCGGTAGCTCATAATTCTCTCCGTATCTGTTACATGGCAAAGCACTTCTTTTATGCTCCATTTATTCTCGTCATACCGAAAATAACTATCTTCCTCGGAAATTCCTTCGAAAAGCGTAATCGTTTCTTGGAGATCCTCTTTTAGCACCTGTAGGAGGTCACCCTCAGGAACTAATTGAATATAAGGTTGATAATAAGCTGGAAATTCATTTTCATTTGGTCGCTGCAACATTTTCAAACTCTCCCTTCCCATTCGTTTAATAAATCAATCCTAACACTATCCTACCACATTTTTCATGCTGACTAAATTGCAAACCCTGTACTCTACCATATTTAAATAAAATCCATTAACCAATTAAAAAATCAATCTATAAATGTTACAATTAGGTGAATTTATTAATATTTCTAAGGTGATAATAGTGTTATATGTTTTTATTTTTATCCTTCTGTGCGCGGGTCTCATTGCGTTTTTTCTTTTGAAAAAAATATATGTTGCTACTTCGACAATGGCTGCTGTTATGTCGTTGGGAATTATCACACAGGGGGTCCTTTCTAATTTTTTCGGAATCCATTCCCTTGAAAAAATTCTCAGTGTCATCAATTTCGCCTTATGGGGCTCTTTTTCCTTTTCGATCCTCATGGCTTTTTTAAGCAAAAAATTTAGAGAAATCCATTATTCCAATCCAATCAATCGATTCGGAATCGGGACATGGGTGGCAGGAACTTCGATTTGTGCAATTTTAATTGCGAAACAGTTTAGCGACTGGGCGCTGATTGCAAAAATGATTTCCTATTTAAATTTTGGCTTGTGGTTTATTTATGTTCTCATTTGCATTCAAGCATTTTTCGAATTAAACACCAAACAGCTCAACAAAAATGTTCACGGTATCCTACTTTTAACCACTGTCAGTACACAATCCTTAGTGCTTGTCATAAGTGCTGTATACAAAAAGGTACCCAACGCCGTGGATCATTTCTTACTCACGCTCGGGGTGTGCTTCTATTTAATCAGTGCGTTTATCATCATGAAGCGCTATCTTAGTAATTCATCCTCGTGGTCCGTTGAAAAGGATTGGAATAACACCAACTGTATTCTTCATGGTGCCTTGTCCATCACAGGGCTGGCTTGTATTCGTTCCCAAGCAGTAAATGAACAGGTAATCATCGTATTATGGGTATGTGCGGCTACTATTTTTGTATTGGTTGAATCGATAGAAGTCTATCGAATGTATAAGCGAATGAAATCTTACGGCTTAAAAAAGGCAATCTTAATTTACGATTTAAGTCAGTGGAGCAGGGTTTTTACGTTTGGTATGTTTTTTACTTTTACATACATGCTTGCACCCGGCATATCCGCATTATCCGCCATTCAAAAAATAATTATAACGATTGGAATTTGGGCAGTTCCATGCCTGCTCATTTTGGAAGTATGCCTTTGTGCCAATCACTTCCTCCAAGTGAATCGAAACTATTCTAAACAATATCAAAAAAACAGCGAGTTAAATGCGTAGCATAAAGAAAGAGCTGAAACCTTTAATAGAAAGGTGTAGCTCTTTTTTCCTTTTGCATCGTGAGATTTTATGGACAATGAACGGTGAATGACTTTCCAATGACGATGTTCCCTGCTAAAATCATAGACATGCAACATAAATTTTCTGAATATTATAAAACTATAAGGAGAGGAGGACACATGGAACCTATTATTCGTTTAGATTCAGTTTCATTTTCCTATAAAATTAATGAAAAAACATCCGTATCTGTACTCAAAGATGTCTCCTTTTCCATCTTCCCTGGAGAATATGTGGCGATTATTGGCCACAATGGTTCGGGTAAATCTACATTATCGAAGCATCTTAACGGGATTCTAACTCCTGAAAACGGGGAGGTCTGGGTTCACGGTCATAACACGAAGGATAGCAAAAAGAAACGGGATATACGTAAAGCAGTTGGTATGGTCTTTCAGCATCCGGATAACCAAATTGTTGCGACCATTGTCGAGGAAGATGTAGCATTTGGGCTCGAAAATATCGGAGTGCCTAGGGATGAAATGAAGAGAAGGATAGATGAGGCCTTAAACATTGTTAAAATGTCAGAGTTTCGCCACCGCCCGCCCCATCATTTATCAGGCGGGCAGAAGCAAAGAGTGGCAATTGCCGGTGTCCTTGCAATGCAGCCGGATTGTATTGTTTTTGATGAATCGACAAGTATGCTGGACAGTTTTGGAAGGAAAGAAGTCCTTCAAGTAATGAGGAAAATGAATGAGGTGGGAATGACGATTATTACCGTTACCCACCGCATGTCAGAAGCGGCAGAAGCCAGCCGGATCATTGTCGTCGAAGATGGAAAAATCGTCATGGACGGAGCTCCGCGTGATATTTTTAAGCATAAGCAGGAATTAGCGGAGCTGCAATTAGACGTGCCTTCCGTCAGCCAAATGGCTGAAATCATTCATGGTCAATATCCTGATTTTTCAAAGGAGTTAATTCATGATGATGAACTGATTGAGGAAGTGAAAAAGTTCACCGGAGAGGAGGTGATATAATGCCTGGCAAACCAATTATTGAAATAGAAAATTTGTCACATACCTATCTAAAAGGAACCCCGATGGAGCATGTTGCCTTAAAAGGAGCCAACCTGTATGTCGAGGAAGGGGAATGTATTGCCATTATTGGTCATACTGGGTCTGGAAAGTCGACATTAATCCAGCACTTTAATGGACTGATGCGACCGGAATCCGGAAAAGTCATCATTGATGGGGAAGATCTCTCGAAGAAAAAGGTCGATTTGAAAACATTGAGACGGAAAGTAGGACTTGTTTTTCAAAACCCGGAGGATCAAATTTTTGAAAAAATCATTGGAGATGATATTGCTTATGGACCGTTCAAATTAGGTCTTCCTTTAAAGGAGGTAAGGGAACGCGTTAAATGGGCGATGTCCGTTGTTGGTTTGGATTTCGATGAAATGAAGGACAGACAGACCTTTGCCTTAAGCGGTGGACAGAAACGGAAGGTGGTTTAGCCGGAATCCTTGCATTAAAACCAAAGACTTCGGTACTGGCGGCTGGTGGAGGATCATTCAAAGGACGAAAGAAATGTTTCCAATTATTATTCCGTTATTTAATATTGCCTTGTCTAGAGCGGAGGACTTAATTCTTGCAATGGAGTCCCGCTGTTATACGCCGGGGGGCGAAAGAAGTACCTTCTCTGTGTATAAAGCATTAGCAAAGGATTACCTTGTTTTATTTATTGGACTTTTATTCGCATTTTTATTACTTTTTTACCCGTTTCCATTTTAAATTAGAAAAGAGGAAGCGACCGTTTTTTGGTCGCTGGAGCTAGACAATTCTCAAAGGTCGGAAATTTTTCTGCTTTTTAAAAAAACAAAAAGGGGGAAGTTTGAATGAAAAGGTCTTTGACGGTTCGTGATATTGTCATTGCGGGTGTGCTTGGTGCGGTGGCCATTCTTTTAGGGGTAACACGTCTGGGCTATATTCCTGTCCCAACTGCGGCGGGGAATGCGACCATCATGCATATTCCGGCAATTATTGGCGGAATTATGCAGGGACCGGTTGTCGGTCTGATTGTGGGTGCCATTTTTGGGATTTCATCTTTCCTAAATGCAACTGTGCCGCTTTTTAAAGATCCGTTAGTGGCGATATTGCCTCGTCTCTTTATCGGGGTAGTGGCTTGGCTCGTGTATGTGGGTCTCCGCCGCAAAAGTGAATACTTTGCTGTTGGCGCTGCTGCATTTATCGGAACCCTAACCAATACGGTTCTTGTCTTAACAATGGCTGTCATTCGCCATTATTTAACGGCCGGAGTAGCCTGGACGGTCGGGTTAACCAACGGAATTCCGGAAGCGATTGTCGGGACGATTGTAACATTAGCGGTTGTTTTAGCGTGGAAGCAAATTGGTAAAGGCAAAAAATCGAAGATCTCTGAGGATGAGTAATGTATACATGATCTTATCATCGGTGTACAAGAAGTTCACTAGAGGTATTTTCAGAAGGAAATATTGCGTACATGGATTAATGTAAAAGTAGAATTGCCCGGGCGCCCGTTTTGCTGTCGGGTGCCTTTCTGTCTAAAGGGAGGAGCTGAAATCTATATGTTTAAGCGAATGGAAGGGTGATTCGCAAATAAAGCTGCTGGATATGCAAATAAGCTTCTTAGATTCGCAAATAAAACGTGCCGATTTGCAAATAAACTTGGGTTTTCCGCAAATAAAGGACTAGATTTAGACAAAAAGGGAGCTCCGATTTCAGATATCAACCCGTTTTTAAGGGATATCAACACAAAAAAGTGAGATATCAACACAAAATTAAAGGATATCGACACAAAAAAGCGAGATATCAACACAAATTTCCAATATATCAACAAATCCACAATAAACATAAAAAGCATCCCACTAGTTAAAATAAAAAAGAACCAGAAACCTGGTTCTCATTATCTTCTCGTTTTCACCTTCACTACGGTGGCACTGCTTACATTTCCCGAAGTATCCTTGGAGGTCACATAGAGGGTTGTGCCGGCTTTTTGTCTAGAAATTGCTGCTCTGAACTTTCCTTTTGAGTCTGCCTTTGCATACTTCAGTACTTTTGTACGTGTTTTAATCGTAATCGTGGCTTTGGCCTCGGTTGTCCCTGTTACCACTGTATCTCGATGCGTAACAGGATTGACCTTTGGTTTAGAAGGGGCAATTTTATCTTTTACTATTAAATTAAAGGATTTGCTTGTATTGCCTGCTGTATCTTTAGCAGAAATAGAAAGTTTTGTTCCCGCTTTTTGTTTTGGAATTGTTACTTTAAATTTACCCTTTGTGTCAGCGGCACCTTTCCTAATCACTTTAGACCCGGCTTTTACATAAATGGTCGCTTTTGCTTCAGCTGTTCCGGAAACGGATGAATCCTTGTTGGAAACAACCCCAACCTTTGGAGTTAAGACAATCTTGCTAACGGTAACTTTACTAATAGCAGAAGCCTTTTGTGCGTTTGAAACAATAATCCCGAATGTATAAACACCATTTGGAACCTTTGAAACGTCAAATGCCGCATGCTGATTACCCGCTTTTTGCTTAACCGTTTTTACTGGATAGGAAAGGACTTTTCCTGCAGCATTTTTTACATAAACAGTTGTAGTAACATTTTCAAAAACGGTATAGTTAACCGTTATTTGCTTTGTTTTTGGATTGTAACTAGAGATTACATTTGCAATACTCGGTGGTTTCGCAGTATTCTCTGGAATACCAACTGTTTGTGGCGGTTGCTCAGGAACATTGCCATCGCTTGAACCCGTAGGAGCAGGATTCTCATTCACTGCAGCGATTGCACCAGTATTGTTAGAAGTACCTGTATTCACTACTGGTACAAAATCAGCATTTGTTAAAGTTGTTCCGGGATAATAAAAACTTAAAATATCTCGATAACTCAGTCCTTGGTCAGCCATCGCTTTCGCGCCCCACTGGCTCATTCCAACGCCATGACCATTCCCAAGCCCTGAAACGGCATATGCTATACTATTTTCCTTGTAGCTTGTGACTAAATAACTTTTCATCACATTAATGCCAATCATGACACGAATTCTTGCTGCTTTTACATCAGTAAATTCAAGCGTGTTTGTTTTAATTTGTTTCTGTTCATCAAGCACAAATGCACCGGTGGTTTTATCTTTTAAATAGAACTTGAGTATAATCGTTCCATACCTTACCCGCCCCCCGGAAGTCAATTTGTCAGAGAAAGAAAGTGCCGGGATGGAGGTAATTTTAATTTCTTTGTCTGCATAGCCATTTTGCGCCATCCAATTTTTCATACTCGTAACGAGCGAGGAATCAATTTCTTTTACAGAAGTCCACCAGGTTTGCGGATTGGTTAAATCTAACGAGGTGGTGTCAATTTGTGTTTTATTTAAAGTAAAACTCCAAGGTACTTTTTTATCGTATGGATCTTGCTTTATAGGGTAAAACCCGAGCGGAGTACCTCCCCAAACACTTGCATTAGACTCTGTCATTCCCCCATTGCTTGCGGAATAAAAAGCGTCAATCAACCTGCCATTATCCGTTAAAGTTTGCGAGATTGTTTCTTCTACAGCAGCTGTACTATTTGGATTCCAAGAATATCCGCCGTATGCTTGAAAGCTGACGGTATCATCAAAACCGGATAATGATTTGTAACGGTCTGCATAGGTTCTAGCAGCAACGGCCTGGGCCTTTAATGCTTCCTTGTTCCAAGACGCCATCATTTCAAAAGGAACAACCCCTTTTAAGTAGTCTTCTAATGGAAGGGTGTTAAGGGGGCGGACATAAGTATTGTTTTCTAAAGTAAAATTCATTGTCCCGAGGTACGGGCGATTATTGATGGAGATTACATTGGGTGGTCCATACTCTTTCGGAACGGCAGTAAAACTAGTAAACTTTGAAATCAATGTACTATTTTCATATAAAGAAAGTGAACGGTTTTCTACTTGCACTGTATACGTTTTTCCTTCTACTAGTGAAACATCCGTGTCGGGAATATCGTATTCATCTTTAACAGTAATCGTCAGTTTCTTCTGATTTCCAATGTAATTTTTCAGCTTAACCGTCAACAATTTAACTTCCTGAGCCCTTGCTACATTTATAAAATTAAGTGAAGAGAGCAATAGCAGCAGGACTAGAAAGGCAGAACAAATCTTCTTCATATTTTCCCCCTGATGTATATTTATAATCTATTACGATAGTGTAACATATTTGTAATATAACTATATTAATTTATTAAAATGGTCACAATGCTAGTTTTTTCCCTTGAATGGATACTTCACCAAATTAAAGAGCTGCAAAAGTCGATGACTAATTTTCAAAAAATAGGTATGCTATATTGACGAATATAGGAGGGATTCAAATTGGAAAATAATCAATGGTGGAAAAAGAATGTGGTTTATCAAATTTATCCGCGAAGTTTTCATGATGCCAATCAGGATGGGATTGGTGATCTTCAAGGGATTATTGAAAAATTGGATTATTTGAAGCTTTTAGGTGTGGACGTTCTTTGGTTAAGTCCTGTTTATGACTCACCTAATGATGATAACGGGTACGATATCCGCAACTACCAGGAAATCATGCAGGAGTTCGGAACGATGGAAGATTTCAATCAATTACTGGAACAGGTTCATCAACGCGGGATGAAGCTTGTGATGGACTTGGTCGTGAATCATACCTCTGATGAACATCAATGGTTTGTGGAGTCAAAAAAATCGAAGGAAAGCCCCTATCGGGATTATTATTTTTGGCGTGAAGGGAAAGAAGGAAGAGAACCGAATAATTGGGGATCTGTTTTTGGCGGGTCCGCGTGGCAATATGATGAAACTACTGATGAATATTATTTACATATTTTTTCAAAAAAACAGCCCGACCTCAACTGGGAAAATCCAAAGCTACGACAAGAAGTATATCAAATAATGAAGTTTTGGCTGGATAAGGGGATTGATGGTTTCCGTATGGATGTCATTAATTTCATTTCAAAGCAGCCCGGAATGCCGGACGGCGAAGTTCACGATGGTCAAACATATGGGGATGGCAGCCGTTATTTCATGAATGGTTCTAGAATCCATGAATTTTTACAGGAAATGAATGAAAAGGTGTTAACAGATTATTCGGTCATGACAGTGGGCGAAATGCCAGGTGCCTCACCGGAGAATGCTGCTCTATATACGGACCCGAACCGAAATGAGCTAAACATGATTTTTACGTTTGAACACATGGATTTGGATAGTGCTCCAGGAGGGAAGTGGAATTTAAAGCCGGTTAATCTTGTGGATTTGAAGGAAAACTTGGCAAAATGGCAGACGGCCTTACACAATAAAGGCTGGAACAGCCTATATTGGAATAACCATGACCAGCCGCGCATTGTTTCCCGCTTTGGTAATGATCAGAAACACCGAGTAGAATCGGCCAAAATGCTGGCAGCCTGCCTCCATTTCATGCAGGGGACTCCTTATATTTACCAGGGTGAAGAGATTGGTATGACCAATGTTAAATTTGAGTCGCTGGATGATTATCGTGATATTGAGACCCTTAATATGTATCAGGAACGAAAAGCATTAGGGTATACACATAATGGGATCATGCAATCGATTTATGCCAAAGGAAGGGATAATGCCAGAACTCCAGTGCAATGGGATGATTCCGAACATGGCGGTTTTACGAGCGGTACTCCGTGGATTAAAGTGAATCCAAGATACAAAGAGATTAATGTAAAGGCCGCTCTGGAGGACCCGAATTCAATTTTTTATTTTTATCAAAAATTAATTGCTATGCGTAAAGAAATGGAAATTATGGTTGAGGGAGATTTTCAGTTGCTTTTAAAGGATCATCCGGTGATATTTGCTTATGAGCGCAGCTGGAAGGATGAAAGCCTGCTTGTGTTTTGTAATTTTGGTGATAAAACGATAGCGATTGAGGATGAAGGGCTGCTTAGCCGTTTTCCAGAGTATGAAACCGTTCTTTCTAACTATAAAAATGGGGATCCGAAAGAGCTGAGACCATACGAGGCGATTGTATTAAAAAGATAGCAGGATTTAAGGTTAGTGGTCAAAATAAAGGACATTTCTGGTCACACCAACCCGAGAAATGTCCTAAAAAACTTTCAAGCTTTAAAATTCCAATATCATATTACCGTTTCCAGGCAGAACAACACTAAATTCGTCCCCAGATACAACCACATTTTCGTTTTCCCAAAGATTTCTAACCGTTTTTCCGTACAACTCAAAAGGAACTACATATTCCGTCTCTTCCGTACTCGTATTTAAAATCACCAAAATGGTTCGATCTCCATTGGATTTTGTATAGGCCAAACATTGATTGTTATCAGTGGGAGGAATGAAAGATAATTGCCCCTCATTTGCTAGTAATGGATTTTCACGGCGCACCCTAATCAATTTTTGTATATGAGCAAAAAGCTCATGATTTTGCCCAGCTGTATCCCACTCCATACATTTACGGCAGCCAGGATCCATCACTCCCGTCATGCCTATTTCATCGCCGTAGTAGATACATGGTGTACCGATAAAGGTCAATAAAAGAGTAAAGACCTGTTTAACTCGTTCAATATCTTCTCCGCATTCCGTTAAAATTCTTGGTGTATCATGACTTCCAACTAAATTAAAAGCCACCTCATTGACGATACGAGGATACATATGAATGACACCCGTCATATTTTCCACAAACTCTTTTGCTGAAATCTTTTGCTTGGCAAATAGGTTCAGGATATTGGTGGTAAAAGGATAGTTCATCACTGCATCAAACTGCTCACCGCGCAGCCAGGCAATAGCATCATGCCAAATTTCACCGAGAATATACAAATCGGGCTTAATGGCTTTTACTTCCCGGCGAAAATCACGCCAAAATGCATGATCCACTTCATTCGCTACATCTAAACGCCAGCCGTCAATATCAAACTCTCTTACCCAGTAACGGCCAACCTCCAGCAAATATTCCTTTACTTCCGGGTTTTCTGTATTTAACTTTGGCATAAACGGAGTAAAGGCAAACGTATCATAATTCGGCTCCGGTTCCGTCATCAGTGGAAACTCCCGGATATAAAACCAATCTTTATAACGGGATTTTTCTCCATTTTTTAAAACATCCTGAAACTGTGGGAAGTAAAATCCACTATGATTGAACACGGCATCAAGCATGACCTTTATACCTTTTAAATGACAAACCTCGATTAATTTTTTAAAGGTTTTCTTCGTGCCAAATTGCGGGTCAATCTCCATATAGTCAATGGTATCGTATTTGTGGTTGGAATAGGCTTTAAAGATAGGGGTAAAGTAAATACCGCTAATCCCTAAATCCTTTAAATAATCAATATGTTGAATTACTCCTTCTAAATCCCCGCCGAAAAAATTGATAGGTGAGGGTTCAACGCTTCCCCAAGGCAGGGTTCCCTTTGGATTATTGGCAGGGTTCCCGTTCGCAAACCGCTCCGGGAAAATCTGATACCAAACCGTATTTTTTACCCAAGCAGGGGCTCGGAAAATATCAATGTTATTCAAAAAAGGAAAGCTAAAATAATAGGCGGTATCATCCAATGGTGGTTCCGAATAAAATCCTTTTTCAGTAAAGCAAGTTGACTCGGATCCATCCGTTAAGATAAAACCGTAACGCAGTCTCTTGTATGGGGGAGTGACCGCAATAAACCAGTAATCAAACAATTGGTCAGAACCGGTTTTTTTCATCGGTGCAGTTGTCGGCTGCCACTTACTGTCAGCCCAATAGTATGGGTCACCATGAAGGAGTAATACTTCTTTTACATCGTTTTTTTTCGTCCGAAGTTGAATGTGTAAATCCCCATTTGTGCAAGCGTATGCATAATTATCTTTTGGCCGGTGGAAAATCGCTTCTTTTAACAATACGAATCAACTCTTTCGTTTTAGTATTATATACGGTTTATTTTACTAGAAAATAACTATTTTTAGTAGAATTTAGTTTTACCATTTATCAAAAAATATTAAAAATATTTTCAAAAAAGTAGTTGTAAAATTTAGTAATCCACTTATAATGAAAGTAGGTTGTGCAACCGTTTTCCTAAAATGGAAGCGCTATAGTATTTTGGTGAAAATAAAAGCACACCACAAATTTATATCTTACATAAAACAGGAGGGGTAGAAATGAAAAAAGGACTTTCGATTTTTATGATGCTTGTCTTAATGCTAGGTGTTCTCGCGGCATGCGGCCCAAAAAGAGACGCTTCAAGCACCAAAGATAATGGCAAAAAAGAAGAAACCACAGCTAAACCGGAAAAATTAGTCGTTTGGGAAGATAAAGATAAATCAGGCTGGTTGAAAAAGGTTGCAGCTGATTTTGAAAAGAAATATGGAATCAAAATTGAATACAAAGAAGTTGAAATGGCAACAAAAATGCGTGATCAATTACGTCTTGACGGACCGGCTGATACAGGCCCGGATATTGTTACATTACCACATGATCAAATTGGTCAGGTAGCAACGGAAGGTTTAATCGCTGAGTTAAAAGTGGATAAAAGTGTAACCGATACATTCTCTCAATCTTCTATTGATGCAGAAACTTACAAAGGTAAGCTTTACGGACTTCCGAAGTCTTCTGAAACACCTGTTTTCATTTACAATAAGGACTTAATGTCAGAACCACCAAAAACGATGGATGAAGTGTACAAATTTTCAAAGGATTTTACTAAAGGCGGAAAATACGGTTTCTTAGCGCTTTGGGATAACTTCTATTTCGCACATGGAATCATTGGCGGAATGGGTGGATATGTGTTCAAAAACAATAATGGAACACTTGATCCAAATGACATTGGTTTAAACAACGAGGGTGCTGTTAAAGGAACTGAATATATCCAAAAATGGTATAAAGAAGGATTATTCCCGAAAGGTATCATTGGTGAAAATGGCGGTTCGGCTTTAGACGGACTATTCACGGAAGGAAAAGTAGCTTCCGTTATGAACGGACCATGGGCATATAAACCATACCAGGATGCCGGCATCAAAATTGGGATGAGTGTACTTCCTACCATGCCAAATGGGGAACATATTAAAACGTTCATGGGTGTAAAAGGATGGCATGTTTCTGCTTATTCTAAAAAGCAAGAATGGGCAACGAAATTTTTAGAATTTATTACAAATGATGAAAACGCGAAATACCGTTTCGAACAAACGGCTGAAGTTCCAACGAACAAGGCATTACTGGATGATCCAGCCATTAAAGATAACGAAGGTGCCAAAGCGGTTGCTGAGCAATCTCAATACGCTGTGCCAATGCCAAACATTCCTGAAATGGGTCAAGTTTGGAAGCCAATGGCTGATTCTCTTCAAACGGTTGTAACGGGTAAAGCAACTCCTAAAAATGCACTTGATGATGCTGTAAAACAAATTCAAGCAAATATCAAAACTTCTAAGTAATGGTTTCTCAGCAGTACCTCTTCCCCCTGAGGTGCTGCTGTCTTAAATAATAGAAGAAACTCATCAGATGCTCTGTGAGAAAGGAACATATTTTTTTCTGACAAAGCATCTGAAAATAAAGTACATACTGAAAGGGGTGCGAGGGGATGCCGAAAACTGTTTCTGAATCCTATCCAACCAGCCACCGTAAATTAGCACTAATTCTATCCATTATTCCTGGAATCGGGCAATTGTACAACAAACAATTTTTAAAAGGATTTTCATTTCTTATTCTGAGTGCGGCATTTGCATATGTCTTTAAAGATTTAATTAACATTGGACTATGGGGTTTAATTACATTAGGTGAAATTGTTCCGGAAGATCATTCGATTTTCTTACTCGTTTATGGCATTTTATCGGTCATCGTCATTATTTTTGGTCTTGGATTCTATCTATTTAATTTGCGTGATGCCTATAAGGTAGGGAAAAAACACGATAGCCAAGAACCAATCAGTACCATCAAGGAACAATATCGTAATCTTGTTGATCAGGGATTTCCATACTTAATTATGTCACCTGGTTTTTTACTATTAGTCTTCGTTGTTATTTTTCCGATTATTTTCGTTGTGTTGCTAGCCTTCACTAACTATGACCTTTACCATACACCTCCTGCGAAACTGGTGGACTGGGTCGGATTCAAGAACTTTGCGGAAATCTTTGAAATCGATATTTGGCGGCAAACCTTCTTCTCCGTATTGGCCTGGACATTGGTGTGGACATTTGTTGCCACTACACTTCAGGTTGCTTTAGGAATTTTCCTTGCCGTGATTGTGAACCAAAAGGATGTCAAAGGAAAAGCACTCATCCGTACCGTATTTATCTTGCCATGGGCTGTACCGGCATTTGTATCCATTCTTGTTTTTGCCGGGATGTTTAACGAATCCTTCGGTGCCATTAACCGAGATATTCTTGGATTTTTCGGAATCGATGGTCTCCCATGGATGACGGAAAAAGTATATACAAGGATTGCCTTGATTTTCATTCAAACCTGGCTTGGTTTTCCGTTCATCTTTGCGATGACAACTGGGGTGCTGCAATCTATCCCTGCCGATCTTTATGAAGCGGCAACAGTTGACGGAGCAAATAACTTTCAAAAGTTTAAAAATATTACCTTGCCATTGGTGCTGTTCGCCACTGCTCCTGTCATCATTACACAGTATACCTTTAACTTTAATAACTTTAATATCATCTATTTATTTAATGGCGGCGGCCCGGCAGTTACCGGTCAAAACGCTGGCGGCACAGACATTCTCATTTCATGGATTTATCGTTTGACCATGACTTCAGCACAATACTCGAAGGCTGCCACGTTAACCTTACTATTATCCGTGATTGTTATTACCGTTGCGCTTTGGCAGTTTAAGAGAACAAAGTCATTCCAAGAAGAGGATATGATGTAATATGAATACGAAAAGACAAAATTTCGTTCGGCTGACGTTAACTTATCTGATCATCTTAATTATGTTCGTCCTAATTTTGTATCCACTCGCATGGATTATCGGATCCTCATTTAATCCCGGTCAAAGTTTATCAGGGTCGAGCATCATTCCCAAACATGCTACCCTAAGTCATTACAAACATCTGTTTGATCTCGATAAAAGCAACTATGTATTCTGGTATATCAATTCATTAAAGGTTAGTATTTTAACGATGGTCTTTACCGTTATCATCGTCAGTCTGACTGCTTATTCTTTTTCCAGGTACCGGTTTGTAGGGAGAAAGAACGGTTTAATGACGTTTCTAATCCTGCAGATGATTCCAAACTTTGCAGCGCTTATCGCTATTTATATTTTAGCAACATTGACTGGCTTGATTGATACACATATTGGACTTATTTGTGTGTATGTCGGCGGTCAAATTCCGATGAATACTTGGCTGATGAAAGGATACTTAGATACGATTCCAAAAGAGTTGGATGAATCGGCGAAAATTGATGGGGCCGGTCATTTACGAATCTTTTTCCAAATTGTGATACCGCTTGCAAGACCGATGATTGCAGTTGTTGCATTATTCGCTTTTATTGCACCTTTTGCTGATTTTATCATCGCGAGCATTTTGCTAAGAACGGAAAAAAATTATACATTAGCAGTAGGATTATATGATCTCGTTGCAAAACAGTTTGGTGCTGAATTTACGACCTTTGCAGCTGGAGCTGTATTGATTGCCGTACCAATAGCGATTCTTTTCTTATCCTTCCAGCGCTACTTTGTTTCAGGTTTAACCGCTGGAGGTACAAAAGGTTAAAATCATTTTAATCTTTGAGAATTGTCCAGCTTCAGCGCCTAGCCCCTCGAGGTCACAAGCCAATCCGTCCAAAAGGTTAAAGAACAACCTTTCGGCCGGCTTGTCTTGTGCTTGGCTACAGAAAGCTAACGCTTTCTGTACGCATTAAGGGAGACTAATCTCTGGCTTCTCTACGATTGCCAGTCGATAAATCTCCCTATATCGGGGCTGACCAAGGCGCTTACGCATTTCTAAATAAAGTGGGGTGAAATAGATGACTGTAACGATTAAAGATGTAGCAAAGCTTGCGAATGTGGCCCCGTCTACCGTATCGAGGGTTATTGCCAATAATCCCCGGATTAGTAAAGCAACCTCACAAAAAGTGAAAAAGGCGATGGAGCAATTAGGGTATCACCCGAACTTAAATGCACGGAATTTGGCTAGCCAATCCACGCAAACAATCGGGCTTGTGATGCCAAGTTCAGGCGATGTAGTTTTCCAAAACCCGTTTTTCCCTACGGTTTTACAAGGTATCAGTGAAGGTGCCCATGAAAAACAATATGCGATTGCCTTGACAACGGGAAAGACAGAAAAAGAAATCCTCGATGCAGTCATTCGCATGGTCCAGGGAAAAAGTGTGGATGGTGTCATTCTTCTAAATTCCAAGGTAGAGGATAAGGTGATTTCTTTTTTAAAGGAGAGAGAATTTCCATTTGTACTGATTGGAAAGCCCTATAAGGATGTAGAAGAAATTACCCATGTTGATAATGATAATTTCCGGGCAATGAAAGAAGCAACTGAATATTTAATTCAGCACGGGCACAGCCAAATTGCCTTTATCGGCGGGAGTCTTGAACTGACGGTAACGGTTGAGCGGCTTTTAGGTTACGAGAGGGCGCTAAGGAATGCCAATATTCCTTTGAAAAATGAATATATTATTCACGAGGAATTTTTACGAGAAGGCGGACAAGAGGCAGTAAGGGAGTTAATGTCACTTGAAGAACGCCCAACAGCACTGGTCGTCGCAGATGATTTTATGGCGCTGGGTGTTTTAAATATGCTTGATGAATTAGGGATAAGGGTTCCCGAAGATATCTCCATTGTCAGCTTTAATAATGTTCTTTTGGCGGAGATGTCAAAACCGCCGTTAACATCTGTTGATATAAATATCTTTGACCTTGGCTATCAGGCATCAAAGAGCTTGATCCAATTGATTGAAAATAGTAAAGAACCGACAAAACGGATTATTATCGCTCACAAATTGGTCGAACGTCTTTCTTGTTCAGATCCGATCAAGTAACAAGGGTAAAAGTACGATTGGGGAAGGAAAGAATATGAATAAATTATGGTGGAAAGAAGCGGTTGCCTATCAGATATATCCCCGGAGTTTTATGGACTCAAATGGGGATGGGATTGGAGATATCCAGGGGATTATCGCAAAATTGGACTATTTAAAAGGGTTGGGGATTGATGTCATTTGGGTTTGCCCCATGTTCAAATCTCCGAACGATGACAATGGCTATGATATTAGCGATTATCAACAAATCATGGATGAATTCGGGACGATGGCTGATTTTGACCAACTTTTACAAGAAGTTCACCGCCGTGGTATGAAATTAATCCTTGATTTAGTGATCAATCATACGAGTGATGAACATCCATGGTTTATTGAATCCCGTTCTTCTAAGGAAAGTTCAAAACGGGATTGGTATATTTGGCGTGATGGAAAAAATGGGGAAGAGCCGAATAATTGGGAAAGCATTTTTGGCGGATCAGCATGGGAATATGATGAGAAAACGGATCAATATTTTCTACATATATTCTCTCGAAAGCAGCCTGATCTGAATTGGGAAAATCCCGAGGTGCGGAATTCCCTTTATGAAATGATCAATTGGTGGCTTGAAAAAGGAATCGACGGCTTCCGTGTGGATGCCATCAGCCATATTAAAAAGGAACCGGGTCTAGAGAATATGCCAAATCCAGAAGGCGTAAAATATGTCTCTTCCTTTGATAAACATATGAATGTAAAAGGGATTCACACCTTTTTAAAAGAGTTAAAAAAGGAAACCTTTGCGAAATATGACATTATGACTGTTGGCGAAGCGAATGGCGTGTCAGTTGACGATATTGAGCTTTGGGTCGATGAGAAGCAGGGGAAATTCAATATGGTCTTTCAATTCGAGCACCTCAACCTTTGGGATGCGGAGTTGAAAAAAGAACTGGATATGGTTGAACTAAAAGGCGTTTTATCGCGCTGGCAAAAAGGACTTGAAGGTAAGGGATGGAATGCCCTATTTATCGAGAATCATGATAAGGCCCGGGTTGTTTCCACGTGGGGAAATGACCAGGAATATTGGCAGGAAAGTGCAAAGGCATTTGCGGCGATGTACTTTTTGATGCAGGGAACTCCTTTTATTTACCAGGGGCAGGAAATTGGGATGACCAATGTAAAGTTTGATTCCATCGATGATTACGACGATGTTGCAACGAAAAATCTTTATTACTTGAAAACGGCAGCCGGTGTTCCACATGAAGAAATTATGAGGATCATTTGGGCGTCAAGCCGTGATAACTCCCGTACACCGATGCAATGGTCTGCTGAACAAAATGCAGGTTTTTCTACTGGTACACCTTGGATGAAGGTCAATCCCAATTATCAAGCTATCAATGTTGCCGGCCAAGAGAAGATTCCAGATTCTGTCTTGAATTTTTATAAAAAAATGATTCAGTTAAAAAAAGCGAACGAAGTGTTTACTTATGGGGCGTATGATTTGTTATTGGCGGAAGATCCGCAGATTTATGCCTACACAAGAACATTATCGCAAGACCGGGTGGTTGTGATGGCCAATCTTTCTGACCGGTCCGCCGACATACCGGAGGCACTCGGCATTGTATTTGATCATAAAAACTTACTTTTAAACAACTATAAATTAGAGAAGCATGAACCACTTAAGAAAATCATGTTAAGACCATACGAAACAAGAGTCTATCGATTATAGAAAAAAGCGGAGGGTTATACGTACCTCCGCTTTTTAAATCTCTATTAAGATACTGCTTTAGGCTTTTCTTTTTCGATTCGGTTTTTAGTAGTTTTTCGGATGAAAGGAATAACCCAGTGGTCTAAGCCAATTTTACCGGCGTTATATCCAGCGGCTAGGATGATGAAGCCTAGGAATATGTCCCTTGGATTGTGAGATACTGTACCTGCTAGGAAGAAAGTGAAGTTCATCATTAATCCGAAGAAAATAGCAGCAGTGGTAAAGCAGCCTAAAATTAATCCAAGTCCAATGAATAGTTCTCCCCATGGTACGAGAATATTGAATAAATCAACATTTGGAAGGGCAAATCCTTTTAAGAAACCTACAAACCAGCCGAATACCACCTCTCCTTCAGGACCTTTTACAGGGTTAGCAATCGCTCCTTTTAAATAGCCAGTTGCGTCGAATCCTCCCATTACTTTGTGTAAACCTGCAGTGAACCAAGAGTAGCCCAAGTATAAACGTAAGATCGTTAAAATGACGGTAGCGCTTTTATTTTCCCGTAAAAATTGATTAAACATAACTCATTCCACCTTTCATTTTTTTATTGATTCTTTATACTACAATTTATTCGCCTGCCATCTTTTTAACCTATTGATATGATTAAGTTCACCGTTTGTTCGAAATGTTTTGACAAACTGTTGAATGGGTTTGTTAGCGAGACAGATTTCATTCTTAATTGCATCCAATACTACGATTCTTAGATGAAAAAAAAGGTAGATTGAGATTTTTTTAAATATTTGTTATTTTAAAATAAGGATTACAAGTGAAAGTAGGCTAATAAATGAACAAAAATCAGAAAAAATATCAGTATAATTGGATTTTTATTTGTGTCCTGATTGTCATAGAGCTCCTAAACGAAATTGGAGAGGCCATTTTTTCGTCTGTTCACCTTTTTAGCTATACCTCTATTTTCGTTTTGCTATGTCCTTTAACCGTTTTTTTTTCCACGTTAAAGGTGATGAAGAAGACGACCAAAGAATTAATGGAAAATAAGCAAAAGCTAAAAAATATATTCGATACATTTGATACTGCCATCTGGTCTCATGACTTAATCACCGACACATTATTAATCACTCCAGGGATTGAAAAATTATATGGGTATTCATTAGACGATTTTTACCATGACCAATCTCTTTGGGAAAAGGTGATTTTTCCTGAGGATTTGCCGGTAATAGCGGAAAGAAAACGGAAAATTGCGTTGGGAGAAACGGTTACGAGCGAATATCGGATTATTCGACCGGACGGGGAGGTACGCTGGATTCTTGACAGAGGTTTTCCAACCTTTGATCAAAAAGGGAAATTTGTAGATTTTAATAGTGTTCTATTTGATATTACAGACCGCAAAGAAAGTGAAGAACGTTACCGAAGTTTAGTAGAAATGTCACCGGACATTATTGCAGTTACAAGCGGAGGAGTAATCGATTATATAAATGAAACGGGCTCCAAGCTTGTTGGTGCAAAAAATCCTGATGAGATTATTGGAAGGGCTGTTTTGGACTTTGTCCCTCCAGAGATTTTTAACATGTTTAAAGTGAAAGAAAATGTCTTGGACCGCAATGATAAAAAAATTAGACATGAGTTCCAAGTGAAGCGGATAGATGGACAAACAATTGATGTAGAAATGACGGCAACAACGATTTTAATTGAAGGAAGGCTGGCTAAGCAGATCGTAGGCAGGGATATATCAGAACGAAAGAAGGCGGAAAAGACAATTCAAACGATGGCCTTCTATGATACATTGACGGGGCTGCCAAATCGAAATAAATTTAAAAAACATTTAAACAAAGTATTAAATCGAAATGGAACCAAATGTCTGGCCGTTATGTTCCTGGATTTAGATCGATTTAAAATTATTAATGATACAAAAGGACATACCGTTGGAGATTTAATCCTCCAAAAAGTAGCCAACAGGCTGGAAAACTCAGTCCAACAAGAGGGTTTGGTTTCAAGACAAGGTGGCGACGAGTTTATTATTGTTTTAGAAGAACTGAAAAAAGAACGTGTGATAGAGATAGCGAAAAGAATACTTGAGGACTTTTCCATTCCATTTCATATCAATGGCCAAGAATTTTTTGTCACACCGAGCATTGGGATCAGTCTATACCCTTCGGATGGACAAGATGAGGAAATGTTAATTAAACATGCTGACACAGCCATGTACAAAGCAAAAGAGCTAGGGAACAATTATCAATTCTATTCCACTGCTTTTAATGGAAATTCGGATCGGAAAATGGAAATAGAAAACCGTCTCCGAAAAGCATTTGAACAGGAAAAATTAGAGCTGTATTATCAACCGCAAATTGAATTGAAAACTGGAAAAGTAGTGGGGATTGAGGCATTAATCCGCTGGCACGATTCTAAGTTTGGATTTGTCTCACCATCCGAGTTTATCCCGCTTGCTGAAGAAACAGGTTTAATCGTTCCATTAGGAAAATGGATTATCAGAAAAGCTTGTGAGCAAATGAGTGCCTGGCAGAAGGCGGGGTTACAAGCTGTTCTGATTGCAGTAAATATATCTGTTCGGCAGTTTCAGGATGATCATTTAATCGACTATATTTCTGAGATATTGGATCAGGTTGGATTGGAAGGCAGATTTCTAGAGTTGGAGATTACAGAAAGCATCATGCAAAATATCGAACAGTCTACAATTATCCTTAATCAATTGAAGGAAATTGGCGTGCTGCTGTCGGTAGACGATTTTGGAACAGGGTATTCTTCATTAAGTTATCTAAAGCATCTTCCTATTGATAAAATCAAGATTGATAAATCATTTGTAGACGATATTCTGTATCACTCCAACCAAGGAATGATGGTAAAAACGATTATCGATATGGGGAATAATCTGCAGTTTACCGTTATTGCTGAAGGGATTGAAACAGAGGAACAAGTACAGTTTCTACGGGATAATCATTGTGAGGTTGGTCAAGGCTATTTTTATAGCAAGCCAGTTCCTGCAAAAGAAATGGCTGAATATATTAGGAAAAAAAGCGGTGTCTCTCTCGGATAAGAGAAACACTGCTTTTTTACATAATTAGGTTATGACCCACACCAGCTGGCGCTTGCGCTTTTCTTATTTATATTTGTAGGAATTCTCCTCCAAAGTTGAATCACCTTCACTCTTTTAAACTATAAAAATCATTGTACTCTTATGTGGGTTTTTTAGAATAGGTAATTCATATTTAATAAGCTATGTTCCCCATTTCATGGAAACGGTTAAAGTGCAGCAACTCATCGGTGCTTGCTGGGTGGCTTGGGTGATGAGCTCAAAGATTATACCGGAGGGAGTAAACTTAGTAATCACAGGGACTTTCAAGCCAATGGATTTTATTAACTGGTCGACCTCCGCTTTTTTCCCCTGTTGGGCGACTGTCATCATTTTCTGAGCAAATCCGGCATCCCCTAAACGGTCTAATAAAATACTTCCCTGTTCCATTAAGAGGCGAAAGGACTTCACTGAATTTGAAAATATTTTTATGTCAACGGGAGGATACGTTCTCGGTATGGGGTGGTTTACATAATAACCAGGGTAGGCAGATACGGGAGGATAAATTGGGTAATGAAAAGGGTTATAGTACATTCGTAACTCTCCTTCCATAGTAGAAAAACACAAGGCATTATACCTTATGTGGGGTGGAATATTTTAGTTACTTTATAACAATACCTTTCATAGCGGGTGAGTAATGTAAAACGGTGTCGGAAGGTTTATTGGAGAATTCCTCGGGTAACGTGATACATATCACCGAAATGGTTGTCTTATTTTGGTAAATTGTTCCTAGATTCAAAATATTCAATACAGGGGGATGAAGGTTGAACAAACGAAATTTAGCATTGCTGACTATTTTACTTACCTATTTTTTAATTGTTTTTGGCGGGTATGTGGCTTCTTCGAATTCCGGTATGGGGTGCGGCCCGGAATGGCCGATGTGTAATGGTGAAATTGTTCCATCCTTAAAAGGAGCTACATTGATTGAGTACCTGCATCGGGTGATAGGAGCCTTACTTGGCGGTCTTTCATTACTGTTATTTTTCCAAATTCTCCGTTCCAAGCTGGGTTTTATGGCTCGTATTGTATCCTTTACAATGCTCGGGCTGCTCACGGTTCAGGTTCTTCTTGGTGCAGTGGTTGTGGTACGCGACCTGCCTTCGATTATCATTACCATTCATTTATTAATTGCTATGCTTTTTATGGGATGTTTAATATGGATATGGAGGTATCCTTATTTAGATGGTGCGCAACAGGTCAATCAGATTCATCTCCGTGTTCAGAAATCGATTATGTTTCATTTAAACATCGTGCTGGGTCTTACCCTTTTAACACTTGGATTTGGAGCTTTTATCAAGCATGAAACATATGGGCTGGCCTGTGGCTGGCTTGGCTGCAGGCAATCGATCTTCCCGGGGACAACACCAGAGCTGTTCCAATCGATTCATAGAGGGTTAGCTGTTGTCACGGCACTTTACCTTCTTTTTGTAACCTATTATGCTTTTTCAAAAAAATGGGGCCGAGCTTTAAGGAGACGCATGCTGCTGTGTGCCTTTACAGTGCTTTTACAGCTCGTGATTGGCGCAATGGTCATTATCACAAAGCTTGATCTTCCATGGGCTGTTTTCCATCTGGCCATTGCTACTGCTTTGTTCGCTTTTGTTATGGAAGCAAGGGTTTATGCGGGGAATTTGTCTATTAAAACAGGACCTGCGTTTAAGCCCAAAGTGGAAGAGCATGGGCAACGAGGGAGTTTTTGAAAAGCTTCCGGTTCTAAATGATTGTTGCTTTCTTTGAATCGCTGATAAAACACTTAAATTCGCTGATAAATTGTCTTGATTCGCTGATAAATTGCTCAGATTCGCTGATAAAAGTGAAAAATACGCTGATAAATTCAAAAGCGTTTGGATATCAAAAATCCAAACGCTTTTTTCCTAATGAATATCAATTTTTCCGCTTGAAACGGACAAATTGATTTTATGTTCTCCGTTGCCATGTGTTCCTTTAATGCTTTTTCGATTAAATTCTTTGGATTTCAAAGGAAAATCACAGGAAATAGTCCCGCTGCTCACTTCCCCGTCTAAATTAAAGTCAGCATTATTTGGCAGGTCAAGATCGACAATACCGGAACTTAAATCAAGATCAATTGAATCTGTTAATTTGTCTACCTGGATTTTCGCTCTTCCGGATGAAACATCTCCGTTTATTTTACCTATATAATGTTGAATATCGAGATTTCCTGAACTAAGATCAAATGAACCGGTTTTGGTGGTTAATGAATTGATATGAACATTACCTGATGAACCGTCATGGATAAAATGATGGACGGTAAGGTTGTTAAGATTCATATTTCCTGATCCAATACCGACTGATAATTCATCTAATTTCATGGATTTCCCCGAATAGTTAAGATTTCCGGATCCCAAATCGATTTCCATATTCTCATGATAACTTTCAGGGGCATAGATTTTTAACGATTTCTTTGTAAATGGAGCCCAATCAAACCAGTCAAACCATTTCTTTTTCACGGTTACCACGACTGTATCCCCGTCTTCCTTCACGGTCAGTTTGCCATTTCCATCAAGAACGGCTTTTAAATTCATCCGATCCTCTGGGATAATATCAGCATTTACAGCCGAAACATCTACTTTAATGACATGAATATCACTCGAAATAGCTGCCTTTCCTTCCCGATTCCCCGCTAAAAACCAATCGAACCGCAACGATTGTTGAAAAATAATATATAAACCGGTAATGATCAATAATAAAATTACAATTCTTTTCATACTTTTCCCCTTTCTTATTTCCAATTTTTATCTCTAGTGACATCATATAGGGGAAAGGGGATTTCCACAATGCACTGGAGATTTAATTATTTTTAAGACTTAAGACGTATAGAACTAAGGACTTTTAAAATGAATTGTAAATGGTAATATTTTGGACGTCGAAATACTTCAATTTATTAGAATTTGTGATATTCTTTGTAATGGAGGTGTTTAAGTTGTTAACGGAAAAAATTACGCCAAAAGAATTACATGAACGATTAAAACGAAATGAAAAGGTTTTTCTCCTCGATGTCAGAGCGGAAGAAAAATTTCAGGCTGAACACATATCTGCCCCTCAAATGGAGAGTTTAAACATTCCTAAAACGATCATTTTTGAAGCGGAGGAAACAAAAGAGGATGCGAAATTATCCCTTTCAAAAGAAGATGAGATTATTGTAACCTGTACTACCGGAAATTCAGCAGCAAAATGTGCGAATATCCTTAGCAGCCTTGATTATAAAGTAAAAGTTTTAGATGGTGGTCTAACGGCATGGAAGGAATATCAAAAATCACTGGAAAAAAAATAAATGAATGATTTAACAAAAAAAAGAAGCGGGTTTTTGACTGGTATTCAAAGCATTCAGTGGGCGGTCTTCATGCTTACCAATATTATTGCCGTCCCTGTAGTCGTCGGGGAAGCTTTTCGTATGTCTCCCGCTGAAATTTCAACCTTTATGCAGCGCATGCTGTTTGTATCCGGAGCAGCTACCTTAGTTCAGCTGTTCATTGGACATCGCCTGCAGGTCGTTGAAGGGGCCGCGGGAATGTGGTGGGCTTTATTTATTGTTCTTGGTGCCATGAGTGCCCCATCCGAAAAAGGGCATTTATTGCAGCAATTAGAAATGGGCCTGATCATTGCCGGTGTTATTTTAGCCATTTTAGGATTTTTACCAATCGTCGGGAAAATAAAAAATCTGTTTACTCCAATTGTTACCGGTGTCTATTTAATTTTACTTGTCAGTCAAATGAGCGGTTCTTTTTTTAAAAGCATGCTCGGAATTACTGAAACCAGTCATTTAAATGGGGAAATTATTGGCGTTTGTTTTATAGAGGTCATCGTAATTCTGCTTTTTTCCTTGAAGGCAAAAGGGATTTTGAAAAGCATGGGTCCTTTAGTTGGGATTGTAATTGGCTGGGGATTATTTTATTTTTTAGGACTTATTCATCCCGGAAAATCGTACGAGCCTTCAGACTGGTTTGCTGTTCCGAATTTATTTGCCTGGGGTACACCGCAATTTGATTTTGGGATTGTCTTAACGTCTGTGATTACCGCTATTATTTTAATTTCGAATGTTATTGCAAGTATCCTCGTTGTGGGAATCGCCATCGAAAGAGAAATCCAGGCACATGAATATTCAAAGGGGATTTTCGGAAACGGGGTTAACTTATTTCTTTCGGGAATCTTTTCGGTTGTAGGAGTTGTCCCCTTATCCGTTTCAGCCGGATTTATCAGCACAACGGGGATTAAAGCGAAAAGCCCGCTTATGGTTGGGGCGATGTTGATTGTGATTTCCAGCTTTTTTCCGTATTTCGGCGAGTTTTTTTCAAAATTGCCAATGGAAGTAGCCTATGCTTCCTTATTTATTCCTTTTTCTCAAATGATGGGCTTTGGTATCCGCGATCTAATGGGACAAGTTCCATCACAGAGAAATTTATTAGTAATGGGGCTTTCATTAATGGTTGGGATTGGCATGATGTTTGTCCCGACAGAAGCATTTGAAACGGCTGCGCCATGGCTGCGAAATATCATCGCTAACGGCTTACTCGTAGGACTAATTTTATGTTTACTTTTAGAACATGCGGTATTTCGGGAGAAAAAGGATGCTGCTGCGAATATGAACTAGAACAAAGAAATCCTCTCGCAATAGTGCTGAGAGGATTTCTTTGTTATTCTTGATCAAACCACAATGGGTCGTCAATATCGACGTCGCCATTATAATTAATGAAGATTTCTTCTCCTGCTTTAATATCTTTGTAGGCATAGAAGTCAAAGGTGTGATTATCAAAGTTAATTTCATACCTGGCATTTGGTGTGTAGGAATGGTTAAATAACATCCCGTATCCTAATAGAATGGCTGTGTGGTTTTTTCCATACTCAAAGGCATAATCCGCGAGAAGCGTCTTTTCGATGTGTTCATGTTCTTCATTCGGATAAGAAATGACCGGGGCTTCATGGATGAGTTCCCCTTTAGCAATATCACGAGTGGCAAATACTCCTCGATTAAATTCTCCGGCACTGATGGTTGAAGTCTTAATCTCAATCATATTAATCTCCTATTTCAAGTTCTTTTCTTCTTAGCTTGACAGTTAGTATGGATAAAAGCAAATATTTTTACTCTTAATCCGGGTACCTGTATTTTGCGTGGAAGAGAAGTATAATGAGTGTATCTTTTATTTCTTTTTAAAAGGAGCCTTCAATATGAATATCATCGACTTGCATTGTGATGCATTACTTAAGCTTTCGGAAGGGAAGGGAAGACCGCGCTTTGCCGATGCCCCTGAATTGGAGACGAATAAAACACGCTTACATACAGGGAAGGTGAAAGTCCAATGCTTTGCTATTTTTATCGAGCCGGACATTCCTTCCGATCAAAAATTCCAGGAAGCCATTCAGCAAATTGATTATTTTTACAAGGAGGTTCTCGAGAAGAATCCGGATATGGTTCAGATTCGCAATTGGTCAGACTTTGACAATCTCAAGCTTGGTCAGATTGGCGCGATGTTAACCCTTGAAGGTGTGGACGCCATTGGCAATGATTTAGCGAAGCTGAATATTCTTTATCAGCTCGGAGTACGCTCCGTCGGCCTCACTTGGAACAATGCAAACCTTGCAGCAGATGGAGCAGGGGAACCACGCGGTGCAGGGCTTACCCATTTTGGAAAAAAGATTGTTAAATTTCATAATGATCATAAAATCCTAACAGATGTTTCCCATCTTTGCGACCAGGCGTTTTGGGATGTCATGGAGATTGCAAAATATCCTATTGCCAGCCATTCCAACTCAAGAACGGTTTGTAACCACCGCCGCAATTTAACCGATGAAATGGCGGAGGAAATGTTTAAAAAAGGCGGCTTAATTCATGTTGTTTATAATCCGCCATTTGTAAAAGAAGAGGGAGAAGCAACCATCCCAGATCTTATTAAGCACATCGACCATTTTTGTTCATTAGGAGGGGTAAAACAAATCGGACTAGGCTCCGATTTTGATGGCATTGCCGAATTTATCACCGATTTAGAAAATGCTTCAAAAAGTCAAAATCTGATCAATGAATTATTAAAGCATTATTCTGAGGAAGAGGTTAAAGGCTTTGCCGGTCAAAACTTTCTTGACAAGAGACCGGGAATTGGCCGATGAAAATAAGGGAAAAGGGTTTAACGATCGGGAAGCTTCCAACAGGTGAAAAAAACTGTATTACCGATGTGGATGGCGTTATGGTTGGACATGTAACATTGGATTACCCTTTGGATGCAACCGGCAATGAGTATGCTTGTACAGGAGTTACTGCGATTTTGCCGCATAACGGAAATTTGTTTCGGGAAAAAGTAACGGCAGCCAGCCATGTCCTAAATGGATTTGGGAAAACCACAGGTCTAATCCAAGTGAATGAATTAGGTGTGCTTGAATCCCCCATTCTGTTAACGAATACCTTTGCAGTTCCGGCGGCTGCGCAGGGGGTACTGCAATATATGCTGGAGGACAATCCTGAAATTGGAGAGACAACCGGAACGATTAATGTGGTCGTTGGTGAATGCAATGACAGCTATCTTAATTCGATTCGGCTCTTCCCGGTAAAACCGGAGCATGCGATGGAAGCCATTCGAACAGCAACTGCTGAGCCTGCCACCGAAGGGGCTGTTGGTGCTGGAAAGGGAATGGTGTGCTTCGGCTATAAAGGCGGAATCGGGTCTTCTTCACGAAAAATCGAAGAGTATACCATTGGCTGCCTGGTTCTTAGTAATTTTGGAAAAAAAGAAGAGTTTCAATGGGCGCGTTATTTACTAGAAGGAGAAGCGCTTTCGGAAATGGCTGACGGCTCGATTATCCTTGTTCTAGCGACAGATGCGCCGTTAAGCGACAGACAGCTTAAGCGCGTGGCCAAGCGCTGCGGGATTGGTCTGGGGCGGACAGGTAGTCATTTCAGCCATGGAAGCGGGGATATTGTGATTGCCTTTTCGACGGCACATAAAATTCTGCATTTAGCTGAGGAACATATAGAAACGCGCACACAGCTTCGTGACGACCATCCGATAATGAATCAGTTTTTTATGGGAGCCGCCGAAGCGGCCGAGGAAGCGATTCTAAACTCCTTATCTCAAGCTGCAACAACAACGGGGCGGCTTAGCCGCGTTGTCAACCAACTTAATTTTATAAGGGAATGAATGAAAAGTGTATTTAACTGTAAAAGAAACATCAGAATATTTATCAGTCCCAGTTTCAACTGTAGAAAAGCTCGTGCAGCAGCGGAAAATTCGTGCCCTCTATGATGGGAATGAATATTTAATTTATAAAGACCAATTCAATACACATTTGAGACAAATGGAAAAATACAAACAATTAGTCGAGGAAATCTTAAACGAGCCGATTCCGGAAGATCTTGATGTGAAGGATGAGGATTAATGGCTGAAATTTTTTTAAAACGAATTTATGACCCGTATGACGAAATAGATGGTTACCGTATTTTAATTGACCGGCTTTGGCCAAGGGGGATCTCAAAAGAAGCGGCGAAACTTGATGAGTGGCTGAAGGATGCGGCACCGAGCAGCGAGCTGCGAAAATGGTTTTGCCATAAACCCGAGCTTTTTGAAGAGTTCACGATGAAATATGTGGAAGAGCTCCGGAACGATGCAGAAAAGGTAAAAGCGGTTGACCACATACTCGAATTAGCTGCTAAAGGCCGGGTAACACTTTTATACGGTGCCAAGGATCCCGTCTATAATCACGCCATCGTTTTTCAAGAAGAATTACAACGAAGATGATAAAAAATCGGCCTGGGGAGCAGCCCAAGCCGATTTTTTAAATGACATATAAGTAAACACATAAGAAGTGGGCTAAGCTTCCGAGGAGGATGAAAATATGAAAAATTTCATGAAAGCCCATATACTTTAGTTCCAAAAATTTAGGTTTTGCTCCGTAAATTACACCGCCGATGGTATAAAAAATGCCGCCAAGAATTAATAAAAATAAACCGAACGGGTTCAAACTACCTGCAAGGGGAGAGAAAACAAAGATAATCATCCAGCCCATTGCGATATAGAGGGCGGTTGAAATCCACCGCGGGCATTGAAACCAAACCATTTTAAAAACAACTCCGCAAATCGCTACGGCACCAATAATTGAAAAGAGAATCCAGCCGATTTTTCCATTTAAACTAATAAAGCAAAAAGGTGTGTACGTTCCAGCAATTAACACAAAAATCATCGAATGATCAAGTCGTCTTAAAAAGGCAATCACTTTATCACGGGCAATGACCATGTGATAGGTAGCAGATGCAGAATAAAGCAGAATCATACTGACTCCAAAAATAATGACAGCCGCAATCGAAAGTGGCGATGGAGTGGTCATGGATGCTTTGATGACCATTGCCAATAGGCCAATAAAGGATAAAATGGCCCCTGCTAAATGGGTAAATCCATTGATTGGTTCGCGAACATACTGAATCATTTTTAACTCCTCCTAACGCAACATGTAGTTTTGATAACTACATATAATCATACTAATAAAACATGAGCTAGTCAACACTGAATTGATTCTGTATAATTAAAATAGAAATTGTTGAGAACGGGGTTTTTTATGATGGAAAATATCAAACAAATTATTGAGAAGCTTGGATTAGGTACGAGCCTGACTTTAGAGGAAATTCCAAAGATTGATTTGTATATGGACCAAGTGATTCAATTATTTGAAAATAAATTTGGCGAGTCGAAACGGAATGAAGACGACAAGGTTTTGACGAAAACCATGATTAATAACTATGCAAAAGGAAAACTTATTTTTCCAATCCAAAATAAAAAATATTCCAAAGAGCATCTCATTTTAATCAGTTTGATTTATCAGCTAAAAGGGGGTCTTTCCATCAACGATATCAAGGCCACTCTGGATGGGATGAATAAAAAAATTATTATGGATGACATTGATTTAGACTCTTTTTATTCGAGCTATTTGAATCTTACTGCTCAGAATGTTGAAGATTTTGATCAGGATATTGTGGAACGGATTAAAGCGGTAAAAGAAGAAGTGAAGGGGCTGCAGGAGGAAAAGTCTCCGTATTTAGAGGAAGTTTTGATGATTTCTTCCTTAGTGCATATGAGTAATCTTTATCGTCGAGTCGCTGAAAAGCTAGTGGATGGAATAACGGTTGAAAAAGAAGGTAAGCGCCATAGATGATCCATCTATATGGCGCTTATTTTTCTTGGAAAGTGAATAGCTTGCTAGACAAGGACTATAGGCGACAAAACCAGGCGTGAATTCGAAGAAAATGTTTCCAATAAGCTCGATAGGGGACAAAACCAGCAGCAAATGGGGAGAAAATGTCTCCAATAAGCTTGATAGGCGACAAAACGAGCAGCAAATGGGGAGAAAGTGTCTCCAATAAGCTTGATAGGCGACAAAACGAGCAGCAAAATGGTGGAAAGTGTCTCCAATAAGCTCGATAGGCGACAAAACGAGCAACAAAATGGTGGAAAATGTCTCCAATAGGCTTGATAGGCGACAAAACGAGCAGCAAAATCGAGAAAAGTGTCCCCAATAAGCTTGATAGGCGACAAAACGAGCAGCAAAATGGTGGAAAGTGTCTCCAATAGGCTTGATAGGCGACAAAACCAGCTTGAAATTGGTGGAAAGTGTCTCCAATAGGCTTAATAGGCGACAAAACCAGCTTGAAATTGGTGGAAAGTGTCTCCAATAGGCTTGATAGGCGACAAAACGAGCAGCAAAATGGTGGAAAGTGTCTCCAATAGGCTTGATAGGCGACAAAACGAGCAGCAAAATGGTGGAAAGTGTCTCCAATAGGCTTGATAGGCGACAAAACGA
>NZ_JAVDUQ010000012.1:0-119260 GCF_031456445.1 Neobacillus niacini
GAAAAGGATTATCCGGTATTAGCTCCGGTTTCCCGAAGTTATCCCAGTCTTACAGGCAGGTTGCCCACGTGTTACTCACCCGTCCGCCGCTAACCAACAGGAGCAAGCTCCTATTGATTCGCTCGACTTGCATGTATTAGGCACGCCGCCAGCGTTCGTCCTGAGCCAGGATCAAACTCTCCAAGAAAGTTGATGTAGCTCGAATGTTACGTTGGCTTCATTTCGAAAGAAATGAATATTATTGTTTGTTGACGTTCTTGTTTGTTTAGTTTTCAAAGATCAAGTTCTCTTAATCGCCCAAAAGCGACTTTATTAATATACCACTTTATAGATATACCGTCAACATCTTTTTTTCTTTTTCTTTTTTAGAAAGATAAAGTATTTATGTCGACCTAAATGATTATATCAGGAGTTGCCCAAAGAATCAAGGTTAATTTTTAAAAAAATGAAGAGGAACAACTTAAGTGTCCCTCTTCACCTCTTTTATTATTCTTCATCATCTGTCATAGGTTGAACCTCTTTAGATGCATTCTCATTCATTTCATTGTTTTCTTCAGTTGCAAATTCATTTTCGTCTTCCTGAGATTCCTCTTCTTTTTCTACCTTCGCCACGGTTGCAACGAATTCATTTTCATTTTCTTTTATGCTGATTAGTTTTACACCAATTGTATTTCGCCCCATCGTAGAAATGCCGCCAACGTCAATACGGATTAAGACACCGCCAGTCGTAATGAGCATTAAATCTTCCTCACCCGTTACTGCTCTCATCGAGACAAGGTCTCCATTTTTATCGGTAATATGGCATGTCTTTATTCCTTTTCCGCCTCTGCCTTGAATACGATATTCAGCTGCTGGCGTACGTTTTCCATAACCATTTTTAGTTACAATAAGGATATCGTTATTTTCTTCTAATACTTCCATGCCTACAACTTCATCATCGCTGTCTAAGTTTATCCCTTTTACACCTGTGGCTGTTCGGCCCATTGACCTAACATCTGTTTCTGGGAAACGGATCAGCATTCCTTTTTGGGTTCCGATAATAATGTGCTTATTACCATCCGTTAAACGAGCTGAAATCAGCTCATCGCCCTCTCGTAAATTTAAGGCAATTAGGCCATTGTTCCGGATATGAGCAAAAGAGGTTAATGGTGATCGTTTTGAGATTCCTTCTTTTGTTGTAAAGAACAAGAACCAATCATCCACAAATTCCTCAACTGGGATGATCGCATTTACCCATTCACCTTTTTCTACACCAAGCAGATTAATAATCGGGATTCCTTTAGCCGTACGGCTATATTCTGGAATTTCATATCCCTTTGATCGATATACCTTCCCCTTATTTGTGAAGAAGAGAATGGTATCATGTGTGGATGTAGTAATGAGATGTTCAACAAAATCATCTTCATTTGTTCCCATTCCCTGAATTCCACGGCCGCCACGTTTTTGAGCACGATAAGTGGAGACAGGGAGGCGTTTGACATAACCATTATGTGTTAAGGTAATGACAATATTTTCACGCGGGATTAAATCCTCATCCTCAATATTTTCAATGCCGCCAGCGGCAATCTCCGTACGGCGTGTATCGTTGAAACGTTCTTTAATTTCTAATAGTTCCTCACGGATAATTTCTAGAACCTTTTCTTCATCTGCCAAAATTGCTTTTAACTCCGCAATGAGTTTAACTAGGCCTTGATATTCTTCCTCAATCTTTTCTCTTTCCAAACCTGTTAAACGTTGCAGACGCATATCGAGAATGGCTTGAGCCTGCTTTTCGGAAAGGTTAAATTGGGTCATTAAGCCTTCTCGGGCAATATCCGTTGTTTGTGAGCTGCGGATTAAGTTAATTACTGCATCTAAATTATCTAAGGCAATACGCAATCCCTCTAAAATATGGGCACGCGCTTCTGCCTTGCGTAATTCGAATTCAGTTCTGCGGCGAATAACTACCTTTTGGTGATCCAGGTAATAAACTAAACATTGTTTAAGATTCAATACCTTCGGATGGCCATCAACTAGTGCTAATGTATTGATACCAAAGCTAGTTTGCAGCGCCGTTTGTTTATATAAGTTATTTAAGAGGACGTTAGCATTCGCATCCTTACGAACCTCAATAACAATACGCATCCCTCTGCGGTCGGATTCATCCCTTAGGTCTGTTATCCCTTCAATTTTTTTATCACGGGCTAATTCAGCAATTTTTTCAATCAGCCTTGCCTTATTTACTTGGTATGGTAACTCATTTACAATGATTACTTCTTTACCATTTGATTTTTGTTCAATTTCTACTTTTGCACGAAGAGTGATAGAACCTCTGCCGGTTTCGTATGCTTTGCGGATTCCGCTTCGTCCAAGAATAATACCTCCGGTTGGAAAATCCGGACCAGGAATAATTTCCATTAATTCTTGGGTCGTTATTTCTGGATCATGACTAACAGCTAATACCCCATCAATAACTTCACCAAGCTGGTGAGGGGGGATATTGGTAGCCATCCCAACAGCAATCCCCGTTGTTCCATTCACTAATAAATTAGGAAATCTGGCCGGCAAAACGACTGGTTCTTTTTCTTCTCCATCATAGTTAGGCTGGAAATCAATAGTATCTTTGTTGATATCTCGTAACAATTCCATTGAGATTTTAGACATTCTCGATTCTGTATAACGCATCGCTGCGGCCGCATCGCCGTCTACTGAACCAAAGTTTCCGTGGCCGTCAACAAGCATATAGCGATAGTTAAAATTCTGCGCCATCCGAACCATTGTTTCATAAACAGCCGAGTCACCGTGGGGGTGATATTTACCAATTACATCCCCAACGATACGAGCGGATTTCTTATATGGTTTGTCCGCATGGATCCCAAGGTCATGCATCGCATAAAGAATACGGCGATGTACTGGTTTCAGCCCATCACGAACATCTGGAAGGGCACGGGAAACGATAACACTCATCGCATAGTCTAGGAAGGATGACCTCATCTCCTGACTGATATTAATTTCTTTAATTTGAGGATTTGATGTTTCAGACATTTTTTGTACCTCCTATTCGGGGTGAGTTTTGCCTTGAAGCGTTCACGCTGATAATCAGGTAAACGAAAAAAGGAGGATAGTGGTCACCCCTCTACCCTTGTAATCGAACTAGCATGTTGCTTTCGCTTTCTTTTCTTTAGATATCTAAATTCTTTACGTATTTTGCATTTTCTTCGATAAAGTTACGGCGTGGTTCAACTTTTTCACCCATTAACATTTCAAAGGTTTCATCTGCTTCTATCGCATCCTCAAGATTTACTTGAAGCATGCTTCGATTAGTAGGATCCATTGTGGTTTCCCATAATTGTTCCGGATTCATTTCTCCTAAACCTTTGTAACGTTGGACATTCGGCTTCGGTGCACTTGGAAGCTCCGCAAAAACCTTTTCCAATTCCTTATCATTATAAGCATACTCAACCCGTTTACCTTGTTGCACCTTATATAACGGCGGCTGGGCAATAAAGACATAACCTGCTTCTAAAATTTGTCTCATATACCGGTAAAAGAACGTTAAGATCAGTGTTCGAATATGCGCACCATCGACATCTGCATCAGTCATAATGACTACCTTATGGTAACGTGCTTTTGAAATGTCAAAGTCTTCACCAATTCCTGTCCCAATGGCGGTAATCATGGCTCGCACCTCATTGTTGGAAAGAATCTTATCAAGGCGCGCCTTCTCAACATTAAGGATTTTCCCTTTTAACGGTAAAATCGCTTGGAAATGGCGATCACGGCCTTGCTTCGCTGAACCACCCGCTGAGTCACCCTCAACGATATACAATTCACTTTCAGACGGGTCTTTTGAAGAGCAGTCAGCTAATTTCCCAGGTAAACTTGATACTTCTAATGCACTTTTTCGTCTTGTTAATTCCCGGGCTTTCTTTGCTGCAAGTCTTGCTCTGGCTGCCATTAAACCTTTTTCAACAATTTTCTTTGCTACTATTGGATTTTCCAAAAGAAACTTATCAAAAGTATTTGCAAATAACGCATCTGTAATGGTTCTCACTTCAGAGTTTCCAAGTTTGGTTTTGGTTTGTCCTTCAAATTGCGGATCAGGGTGCTTAATCGAAACGATAGCTGTTAGACCTTCACGAACATCTTCACCTGAAAGATTGGCATCCGCTTCTTTAATTAATCCATTTTTCCGTGCGTAATCATTGATAACTCTCGTTAAAGCTGTTTTAAAGCCAGACTCATGCGTTCCGCCTTCGTAAGTATGGATGTTGTTTGCAAAGGAGTAAATACTCTCTGTATATCCCTCGTTATATTGAAGAGCTACTTCTATACTAATCCCGTCGCGTTCACCCTCAATATAAATTGGATCTTCAAAAACGACTTCCTTTGTGCGGTTTAAATGTTCAACATACGATTTAATACCACCTTCATAATGGTATTCACTCTTTTTATTTTCAACACGTTTATCTTCAATGGTTATTCTTAAACCCCTGTTAAGGAAAGCAAGCTCACGAATCCGTGTTGCAAGGGTATCGTAATCGTATTCCAATGTTTCGGTGAAAATTTCTCCATCTGGTTTAAAACGTGTAATTGTACCGGTTTTATCAGTTTCCCCGATGATTTTTAAATCGGCAACCGGAACTCCGCGTTCGTATTTTTGATAGTGTATTTGACCATCCCGATGAACAAAAACCTCAAGCTCTGTCGACAGAGCATTTACAACGGAGGCACCTACACCATGAAGTCCTCCTGATACCTTGTACCCACCGCCGCCGAATTTCCCCCCAGCGTGAAGGACCGTCATAATAACCTCAACAGCAGGTCTTCCCATTTTTTCCTGGATTCCTACAGGGATTCCCCGGCCATTATCCTTTACGGTAATACTGTTATCTTTTTCAATGATGACATTAATTTCAGTGCAATATCCTGCCAAAGCCTCATCAATACTATTATCAACTATTTCCCAAACGAGATGATGAAGACCTTTTCCGCTTGTCGATCCAATATACATCCCCGGTCTTTTTCGAACGGCCTCAAGCCCTTCTAATACTTGTATCTGGTCGGCACCATATGCTGGTTCTTGAACTATTTTTTGTTCCATTGTCAAAGCTTTTCACCTGCACTTTCTTACAAAGTCAATCTATATTTCAAAGTAGAAAATTATTTACTCGTATTTATAAATCCGATAGATTCTTTTTACTTGAACGTTTCTTTAAGGTCCCGGAAGCAATAGGGGATAAATAAACTTTGTCGGAGGTAATCACGACCGACTTAAAGGGGTTTTTTGAAAGGTTAATGACTTTATCTTCATGTTGGTGTAAAAATTCCTCCACCATCACAGAAGATTTTGCACTCTCTTTGTCTAATATGGAAATAATATCCTTTACCCTGATATTTAAATCCTCCCCGATATGAATATACACACTCCCACCTCAATCCACTTTCTTTCTACGGACGCTTACGCTTTTCTCATTACACCGGATTCTACTTCATATGTTGAAGCATCTTTTAATGTTTGATGGTGAATTCCATCAACACTAGTCGTTGTTACAAATGTCTGAACCCTTCCTTGAATGGTATTGAGCAGATGTGACTGGCGATAGTCATCTAATTCTGATAACACATCATCCAGGAGTAAGATGGGAAACTCACCAATCTGTGAATGAATTAATTCAATTTCGGCAAGCTTAACAGAAAGGGCGGTTGTCCGCTGCTGCCCCTGTGATCCGAATGTTTGCACATCCCGATTATTGACGAAAAACACTAGATCGTCGCGATGGGGGCCAAACAGAGTTGTCCCTCGTTCGATCTCTCTTGATTTAACCTTGTTGAACTTTTCCTCAAAGGATGCTACCATTTTCGACAAATCTTGGCCTTCTAATACATCCACAGATGGTTTGTACTCAATTTTAAGTGATTCTAAGCCTCTAGAGATGCCACTATGGATGGGTTCTGCCCATTTTTGAAGCAGTTGAAGGAACTCAAATCGCTTATTAATAATCTTTACCGCTGTTTCGATAAACTGCTCCGTTAATATTTCCAGCATCGTTTGGTCAGACTGCTTTTTTATTTGCATCATTTTTAAAAAATGATTTCGTTGTTGAAGTATTTTTTGATATTGGCTCATATCATGTAAATAAACCGGCGATACCTGGCCAATTTCCATATCAATAAAGCGCCTTCTAACCTGTGGGCTGCCCTTTACCAAGTTTAGATCCTCCGGCGCAAACATAACGACATTAAGGTTCCCAACATATTGGCTTAACTTTTGTTGTTCAATGTGATTGCACTTTGCTTTTTTTCCCTTTTTAGAGATAACTAGCTGCAAAGGCAAAGAACTATATTGTTTTTGGATTCTACCTTCTATTTTAGCATACTCTTGGTCCCAACGAATAAGATCTTTGTCATTCGACGTCCGGTGGGATTTAGCCATGGCTAAAACATAGATGGACTCCATCACATTGGTTTTTCCCTGGGCATTTTCCCCTAGGATCACATTTACTTTATTTTCAAATTGGACAGATAATGTTTCGTAATTCCGATAATCTTTTAAGGCTAATTGTTCAATATACATGAACGTAACATCCTCTATTTTTCCATAATAAAGAAATCTCCGTAACCAGGTATCTTCACCTTGTCGCCTGCACGAAGCTTTCTTCCTCTTCTTTGATCTTGTTCACCATTGATAATAATTTGATGTTCACTTAAAAACCATTTTGCCATTCCACCTGTCTGAATCACATCAGCAAGTTTAAGAAATTGCCCTAATGTAATAAATTCTGTGTTTATTTCTATTTTGGCAGACATAATCAATCACTCATTTCAAAAAATGGTCTCAATACTTTATTTTACTAAAAAAATGGATTGGATACAAAGAAATCTAAAAAAAAGCTGCCATTTGTTTTGGCAGCTCTATTTTTTGTTAATAAGTTCTCACCGGTAAAATTAATTGCAAGGTTGTTTCGTCATGAAGCGGACGAATAAGGAATGGGCGCATCGCTCCGGTAAAGCTGATACGAATCTCCGTACCCTCCAATGCCTTTAATGCATCCATCATATATTTTGCACTAAAAGAAATTTTTAAATCTTCCCCTTCAATCGATTGGCTTTGAATTTCTTCGACAACTTTACCGACTTCCGGTGTATTAGAAGAAACCTCGATGATTCCTCCCTCATTCGTTGCAAATTTAACGACATTATTTCTTCCTTCACGTGCAAGAAGAGACGCACGATCAATCGCTTGCAGGAATGCTTTCGTATTGACGGTCACATCTGTTTTGCTTTCATTCGGAATCAAGCGAGATGTATCAGGATAATTTCCTTCTAGCAGTCTTGAGAAAAACAATAAATGTTTTGCTTTAAATAAAATTTGATTTTCCGTAATGACAATATCAATTAATTCATTGGAATCATCAATTATTTTACTTAACTCATTCAAGCTTTTCCCTGGAATCACCACATTATAATTTTCAGTCGTTTCATTTTCTATTCTTGCTTTCCTTAATGCCAAGCGATGGCTATCTGTTGCAATACAGGTTAACTCCCCGTTTTCGATCTTCCAGTTTACACCTGTCAAGATGGGGCGTGTTTCTGAGGTGGACACTGCGAAAACGGTTTGCCGAATCATTGCTTTTAAAAGGTCTGTAGCAATATGGAATTTATTATTTTCCTCAATTTGCGGGAGATGTGGATATTCCTCTGCATCCAGTCCATTTAGGTTAAATTCTGATTTGCCAGAGCGAATAACCGTTTGCAGGGATCCCAGAACTTCTATTTCAACTGTATCGGTTGGGAGCTTTTTTACTATCTCACTAAAGAATTTTGCTTGCAGGACAATAGCTCCGGTTTGTTTGATTTCAACGATTTCATCTCCTGATTCCTCTTTTGGAATAAAGGATTCAATTGATATATCAGAGTCACTTCCTGTTAGGGTAACTCCTACCTCTTCGGCAGTAATTTTAATTCCCGTTAAAATTGGAATGGTTGTCCTGGAAGTGACAGCTTTCATCACATCTTGAACACTTTGAACGAGGCGGTCCCGTTGAATGATAAATCTCATTTTAGAAATTCCTCCGATTAAGCATATTTTTAATGGCAATTACATATAATATTTTTTTAAAAAAATAGTAGAAGTACTAGTAGGGCCTGTTAGTATGTGGATAACTCTATTTTATCAAAGGAAATACAGCCTATCCACATGTGGACAGACTGTGCATGAATGAGTAAAAGTTATTCACATTATCAACCTAGTCAATTAAACCTTTAAAAGTTCATTTAATTCTTTTATTTGCTTTTGAAGCTGTGAATCGCTTTGCAGCATTTTAGATATTTTTTCATGGGCATGGATGACGGTAGTATGATCTCTGCCGCCAAACTCTTCTCCGATTTTTGGGAGAGAGTGATCCGTTAATTCCCGAGATAAATACATCGCAATTTGCCTTGGAAAAGCAACCGACTTTGTCCGTTTTTTTGCTTTAAAATCTTCCAGTTTTACACCAAACTGTTCCCCAACAATCCTTTGAATATCAAGAATCGTAACCACCTTTGGCTTAGAGCTTGGAATGATGTCTTTCAATGCTTCAGCTGCTAAATCCGCATTGATATCCTTATTAATTAAGGATGAATAAGCGACAACGCGAATAAGCGCGCCCTCAAGTTCACGTATGTTTGAATCAATTTGATTTGCAATATACAGCATGACTTCATTCGGAATATCCAGTCCTTCCGCTTTTGCTTTCTTGCGGAGAATGGCAATCCTTGTTTCTAAATCGGGTGGTGTAATATCCGTGATTAACCCCCACTCAAATCGCGAACGGAGCCGGTCCTCCAAAGTAGGAATTTCCCTTGGCGGGCGGTCACTTGAAATAATAATTTGTTTGCTTTCTTCGTGAAGAGCATTGAAAGTATGGAAAAATTCCTCCTGGGTTGATTCTTTTCCCGCTAAAAATTGAATATCATCAATTAGCAGGACATCTACATTTCGATATTTATTGCGAAAGCTTTCAGCTTTATTGTCACGAATCGAGTTAATAAATTCATTTGTAAATTTTTCTGATGATAAATAAACGACTTTTGCTGAAGGATTATGATCTAGCACATAATGGCCAATCGCATGCATTAAGTGGGTTTTCCCTAAACCTACTCCTCCATATATAAATAAAGGATTATAAGCCTTTGCCGGTGCCTCAGCTACGGCGAGCGATGCAGCATGGGCAAAACGGTTTCCTGAACCAATTACGAACGAATCAAAAAGGTACTTAGGATTTAAGATGTTTTGCGGAAAATCATTTTGATCTTCTTCCTTTTTTGCCTTTTTTGGAGGCGCAGGTACATCCATTTCTTCCTCATTTTGGTTATGCGGAATAATAAATTTCACAGATAGCTCTTCTCCCGTAATTTCATAGAGAATACCTGAGATTAACTGGGAATAACGTTCCTCCAGCCAATCACGCGCAAATTCATTCGGTGCTGTGATCACAAGGAGATTTCCTTGAAGGGAATGAGCCTTTGTCGACTTAAGCCAGGTATCAAAGCTTGGCTTGCTTATCTTTTTCTCTATATTGGCCAGCGCTGCATTCCAAAGATCCGCAATATTTTCCAACGAGTTTCCCCTCCTTTTCAAAATGATAAATAGTGTAACTTCACTTTAAATAAAAGCTGTAAAGCCCCGAAAGTTCCGTGAAAAAACAAGTTATACAAGCTGTACAATCTATTAATTTATAAATATACGAAACAGTGGTTGTGGAAAAATATATAATAAGGAAATAAAGTGGAGTTTCGACAATATCCACTTCTTGTGGACAAGTTTCTGCAGTACACTTGAATAACCTATCCACACGTTATCCACAATTTGTGGATAACAATAAATTAGCGCAAAGTTATTCAGAGTGAAAACACAAATATAATATCAAATAATAGCAAGAGGTGCAATGCTTTTTCGCAGTTTATCCACAACAAGGTCATGTTGTGGGTAAAAATTGTCCACAAGGATTGGCTTTGTGAAAAAACTGTCGATAACTTGTGAAATGTGCAAAAAAAATGTCGATTATTTATCCACAGGTGAGAAAGGGAACAGGATCTTCCCAAATTAGGATTTCAAAAAAGCGAAAAAATCATGTACGCTAAAAAATTTTGGAAATAGGGAACAATAGCAGAAGAGTAGTTGACAATCTTATATAGACCTCTTTATAATAATTAAGACTGTCAAAAGCATTAAACTTGATAGCTATTCCTCAGGGAGGTGTCATATAATGAAAAGAACATATCAACCAAATAAACGTAAGCACAGTAAAGTTCACGGTTTCCGCAGTCGAATGAGCTCAGCAAACGGACGTAAAGTTCTTGCTCGCCGTCGTCTAAAAGGAAGAAAAGTTTTATCAGCTTAGACCACTGAAACGTCTCAGTGGTCTTTTTTTCAATTAAGAGGGAAAAATATTACTGAGACTATTCAGACTGAAGGTGTTTTGATGAAGAAAGAATTAAGGGTTAAAAAGAATAAAGAGTTTCAAGAAGCCTTTCAAAAGGGATATTCCTTTGCAAATCGGCAATTTGTTGTCTACTCATTAAAAAAAGAGGGGCAGGAAAATTTTCGAATTGGATTGTCAGTTAGCAAAAAAATAGGGAATGCCGTTACCAGAAACCAAATAAAACGCAATATTCGACAAGCACTTTTTGAACTAAAGGATCAGCTGCAAGCAGGAAATGATTACATCATTATTGCGAGAAAGCCTGCGGCGGAAATGGACTTTTTCGAAGTGAAAAAGAGCTTAACGCATGTTTTAAAGGTAGGAAAGGTTTTAAAGAAACGTTAAAAGGACATAAAGGTGAGTATTTCCCTTGTTTACTTTGGAATAAAGACATTTTATACAAGAAAATGGTAAAATACTTTATAAGTAAAAACATACATATAAAAATTTTTAAACTTAAATATTTATATTTTGGACAAGGAGGAAAATTTGGTTGAAAAAAAGAATATTACTTTTGTCGGGGATGCTTTCTTTATTCCTGTTCTTAACGGGATGCAGTCAAATTAAGCAGCCAATTACATCAGAAAGTACAGGAGTTTGGAATCAATATATTGTATATCCTTTATCTTGGCTGATTAAAGAAGTAGCTCATTTGCTTGGCGGAAGCTTTGGATTATCGATTATTGTCGTTACCATCCTCGTTCGCCTGGTTATTTTGCCGCTTATGATTAAGCAAACTAGAAGCTCAAAGGCGATGCAGTCACTTCAACCACAGTTAGCGGAACTTAAAAAGAAATACAGCTCTAAGGACCAGAAAACTCAGCAAAAATTGCAGCAGGAAACAATGGCTCTTTTCCAAAAAAATGGTGTGAATCCAATGGCAGGATGTTTTCCGTTAATCATTCAAATGCCGATTTTAATTGGTTTTTACCATGCAATCTCTAGAACAAGGGAAATCGCTCAGGATAATTTCTTATGGTTTGACTTAGGAGATAAGGATCCTTATTATATTTTACCGATCATTGCAGGGGTTACGACGTTTATTCAGCAAAAAATGATGATGGCCGGCACGGAAAGCCAAAATCCGCAAATGGCGATGATGGTTTGGATGATGCCGATTATGATTGTCATTTTTGCATTTAATTTCCCAGCTGCACTTTCTTTGTATTGGGTAGTCGGAAATATTTTTATGATTGTTCAAACCTATTTTATTAAAGGGCCGGAACTGAAGGCACAAGCTACCGGCAATGCGGGGGGAGCAAAGAAGTGAAACAGGTAACTGCTACAGGACAAACTGTCGAAGAAGCAGTAGAATCAGCTTTAGCTCAATTACAAACAACGAAGAACCGCGCAGAAATTGACATCCTTGATGAAGGAAAAAGAGGAATTTTTGGAATTTTCGGTTCACGCCCGGCTGTGGTAAAGGTAACCTTAGTCATTGATCCAATTGAGGAAGCTAAAAATTTCCTAAAGAATGTCAGCGAACAAATGGGAGCACCGGTTGATATTGAAGTAAAACGCGAAGGAAAACAAGTTAATTTTGTTTTAACAGGGGAGAAAATTGCTCTATTGATTGGAAAAAGAGGACAAACCTTAAATTCCTTGCAATATTTGGCCCAGCTTGTCATTAATCGCTCGTCCAATCAATATTTAACCGTCATTTTGGATGCTGAAGATTACCGGAATCGCAGGAATGAGACCTTGATTCAATTAGCTCATCGTCTTGCTCAAAAGGCAGTTAAGACAGGGAAAGAAGTGACCTTGGAGCCGATGCCATCCTATGAGCGCAAAGTCATTCATACTGCATTATCTGAAAATAAACGGGTTAAAACATTTTCTGATGGTTCAGAACCACATCGCTATATTGTAATCACACCAGCGAAATAAAAATTAACAGACACTCTATCAATTGATAGGGTGTTTTTTTGTCTTTTTCTTGCGGAAAGTGAGTGGAAATCAAATAGGGCATTTTTTTTAAAAAGCATGTGAATAACTTTTTGTGGAGGTGAAAATGTATGTTTTATTGTTATTCACATGTGGATAAGTTAAAATAAAAGATAAATACTTTTTGTTGTGGATAATTTCGATTGCTTTTTTAACTGAAACTGATGTGATATTCTAGTAATTTGGAGCAAAATATCATTTCTACTATAGATTATTTTTACAGGTAAGAGTGGTGAAGATCATGGAGTTTGACACGATTGCGGCGATTTCGACGCCGATGGGCGAAGGTGCAATAGCGATTGTAAGATTAAGTGGTGATGATGCCTTTAAAATTGCTGATAAAGTTTTTAAAAGTATCAGCGGAAAAAGGCTGATTGATATGGCATCCCATACGATTCATTACGGCCATCTAATGGATCCAAAAAACGGACAAGTGGTGGAGGAAGTAATGGTTTCGCTGATGAAGGGACCAAAAACCTTTACAAAAGAGGATGTAGTTGAAATTAATTGCCACGGTGGAATTGTTTCCGTTAACCGTGTGTTGCAGTTAATATTAAATAATGGGGCACGGCTTGCTGAACCGGGTGAATTTACGAAACGGGCTTTTTTAAATGGGCGGATCGATTTATCGCAGGCAGAGGCAGTTATGGATTTAATCCGGGCAAAAACGGACCGGGCGATGAATGTTGCATTGGGGCAAATGGAAGGACGATTATCGCGATTGATTCGCGGTTTGCGTCAGGAAATTTTAGAAATCCTTGCCCATGTGGAAGTGAATATTGATTATCCTGAATACGATGATGTCGAGGAAATGACTCATAAAATGCTGAAGGAAAAAGCGGCTTATGTACGAGAAGAAATTAAGAAGCTTTTGCAAACCTCGCAGCAGGGGAAAATTTTACGTGAAGGATTGTCGACAGTTATTGTTGGTCGCCCGAATGTAGGAAAATCTTCGTTATTAAATAGTTTAGTTCATGAAAATAAGGCAATTGTCACCGACATTCCCGGGACAACCCGTGATGTCATTGAAGAATATGTTAATGTTCGTGGTGTGCCGCTAAGACTTTTGGATACAGCGGGAATACGGGAAACAGAAGATATTGTGGAACGGATTGGCGTTGAACGTTCCCGCCAGGTTTTACGTGAGGCAGATTTAATTCTGCTCGTTTTAAATTATTCCGATGAGTTAACAATGGAAGATGAAAATCTTTTTAAGGCTGTTGAAGGAATGGATGTCATTGTGATTGTCAACAAAACCGACCTTCCGCAGAAAATTGATTTAAATCGGGTGAAGGATCTGGCTGCCGGACATAAGCTGGTGACGACGTCGCTTCTTGAGGACCGTGGGGTTGATGAATTGGAGGAGGCCATTTCTTCGTTATTTTTTGCCGGAACGATAGAGGCCGGGGATATGACCTATGTTTCAAACAGCCGCCATATTGCATTATTGAATCAAGCGGTAAATTCAATTGAAGAAGCCATTACCGGAGTCGAAATGGGGACTCCGATCGATATCGTTCAGATTGATTTAACGCGGGTCTGGGAACTGTTGGGGGAAGTCATTGGCGACAGTGTCCATGAAAGCTTAATCGACCAGCTGTTTTCCCAGTTCTGTTTAGGGAAATAAGTATTAGAAATTAATTTTTTACATTCCGAGATATTCGGAAATTGGAGGAACAACCATGCAATACGAAGCAGGAAATTACGACGTCATTGTCGTAGGTGCGGGTCATGCGGGCTGTGAAGCCGGCCTTGCAGCCGCACGGCTTGGCGCAAAAACATTAATGATTACCATTAACCTTGATATGGTGGCATTCATGCCGTGTAATCCTTCTGTTGGCGGGCCGGCAAAAGGAATCGTTGTGCGTGAAATCGATGCACTTGGCGGGGAAATGGGCAAAAATATTGATAAAACCTATATTCAAATGAGGATGTTGAATACAGGGAAAGGTCCTGCCGTAAGGGCACTGCGGGCACAGGCCGATAAATTTGCCTATCAGCATGAGATGAAAAACACACTGGAAAATGAACCGAATTTGACCCTATTGCAGGGAATGGTTGAGCAGTTAGTTGTCGAAGACGGTGTAGTTGTTGGGGCTGTTACCAAAACAGGTGCAACGTATCGTGCCAAAACAGTGGTTATTACGACTGGTACCTACCTGCGTGGCGAAATCATTCTTGGTGAATTAAAATATTCAAGCGGTCCAAATAACCAGCAGCCGGCTGTTAAGTTATCGGAGCATCTTGAAGAGCTAGGCTTCGACCTCGTTCGTTTTAAAACAGGGACACCACCAAGGGTTAACAGCCATACCATCGATTACAGCAAAACAGAAATTCAGCCGGGTGACGAACAGCCGCGGGCTTTTTCATATGAAACAACGAAATACATTACCGATCAGCTTCCATGCTGGCTAACCTATACGAATGAACAAACCCATCTGTTAATCGATCAGAACCTCCATCGTTCACCGATGTATTCAGGGATGATTAAAGGAACGGGACCACGTTATTGCCCATCCATTGAGGATAAGGTCGTGCGCTTTAATGACAAACCGCGCCATCAGATTTTTCTTGAGCCTGAAGGAAGAAATACACAGGAAGTATATGTCCAAGGCTTATCAACCAGCCTGCCGGAAGATGTCCAGCAGCAAATCCTAAAAAGCATACCGGGTCTTGAAAATGTTCAAATGATGCGCTCTGGTTATGCCATCGAATACGATGCCATCGTGCCAACACAGCTTTGGCCGACACTTGAAACAAAGATTGTCAAAAATCTCTACACTGCCGGCCAAATTAATGGAACTTCCGGATATGAGGAAGCAGCTGGTCAAGGTCTAATGGCGGGAATTAATGCCGGCCTCAATGCCTTAGGCCGGGAGCAATTAGTGTTAAGCCGTTCAGATGCGTATATTGGTGTTTTGATTGATGACCTCATTACTAAGGGGACAAATGAACCTTATCGCCTGCTAACATCGCGGGCAGAATATCGTCTTCTTTTACGTCATGATAATGCTGACTTAAGGCTAACGGAAATAGGTCAAGAAATTGGGTTGATCCGTGAGGAACGCTATACGCAATTTTTAGCCAAAAAAGAAGCGATTGAGGTTGAAAAGAAACGGTTATGGTCGACGATCATCAAACCATCAAAAGAGGTTCAGGATTTAATTAAAAGTCTTGGCGGCAGTGAATTAAAAGACGGAATACGCGCATCCGACCTGTTAAAGAGACCGGAAATGTCCTATGAACATATTGAGCAACTTGTCCCAAGTGATGTTTCTTTGGATACTGAAATTAAAGAACAAGTTGAAATCCAAATTAAGTATGAAGGATATATTGAAAAATCACTTCAGCAGGTTGACCGCTTAAAGAAAATGGAGAATAAGAAAATCCCTGAAAACATTGATTATGATGCCATAAACGGATTAGCAACAGAGGCAAGACAGAAGTTGAAAAAAATTAAACCGTTATCGATTGCCCAGGCATCCAGAATTTCCGGGGTAAACCCAGCCGATATTTCCATTCTGCTTGTTTATTTAGAACAGGGCAGAATTGCCAGGGTTTCAAATTAGAAAGGCGGAAGTGCCTTGGTCAGGGGTGACAAGTACAAGACGAGCCGCTGAGAAGGTTGCTCTTTAACCTTCTTGGCGGATTGGCTTGTGACCTCGAGCCCCTAGGCACTGGAGCTAGACAGTGAGGAATATCTACATGAATTTTGAACAATTTGAAGCCATGCTGCGGGAAAAGGGAATTACCCTTTCCTCAAGGCAGTTGGAGCAATTTGAAATATATTACGAAACCCTTGTGGAATGGAACGAAAAAATGAATCTGACGGCAATCACAGATAAAGCCGATGTATATTTAAAGCATTTTTATGACTCCATAACCGCGGGCTTTTATTACGACTTTACAAAACCCTTTCATCTTTGTGATGTCGGGGCAGGTGCCGGATTTCCGAGCATTCCTTTAAAAATTGCTTTTCCACAAATAGAGGTGACCATTGTTGACTCGCTCAACAAACGAATCTCATTTTTAAACCATTTGGCAAGTGTACTAAAGCTCGAAAATGTCCAATTTATCCATGACCGTGCCGAAACATTTGGAGTAAATCCAAATTACCGGGAATCGTTTGATGTTGTAACAGCAAGAGCAGTGGCCAGAATGTCCGTTTTAAGTGAGCTATGTTTGCCACTTGTAAAAGTGGGCGGGCATTTTATCGCCATGAAGGCTGCTCATGCCAAGGATGAGTTAGATTCAGGCCAAAAGGCGATTTCGACTCTTGGCGGGAAATTGGAAAATGTGTTCACTTTTACATTACCAATTGAAGAAAGTGAACGAAATATTTTGGTCATTAAGAAAGAGAAACAAACACCAAAGAAATATCCGCGAAAGCCAGGCACGCCTGGGAAAATGCCGATTGAGTAATTTGGAATGGAAACAGATCAATTTTTGAAAAATACCCTTGACTGGCAGGAAGAAATTATTTGAATAGAGAATAAGTAATAGGGAGTTTCGTAAAGGTGGTGTTGGGGATGAGGCATTCGTTTACACGCTTTTTTGGTCTTGGCGAAAAGGGAGAACAAGACCTAGAACTTGAGAAAGAACTTGAGAAAGAACTCGAAATTGAAAGAAATGAAGAAATTAAGAAGATTCCAATTGACAATATCTTTCCAAATCGTTTCCAGCCCCGGACGGTTTTTGATGATGAAAAAATTGAGGAATTGTCACGAACCATTCATATTCATGGAATTATCCAGCCGATTGTTGTAAGACAATTTGACACAGATCGGTACGAAATCATCGCCGGTGAGCGGCGATGGCGAGCCATGAAAAAGCTGGGATGGGATGAGGCACCGGCGATTGTAAAGAATATGTCGGATACTGAAACCGCTTCTGTTGCCTTAATCGAGAATCTGCAGCGGGAAGAATTGTCACCAATTGAAGAAGCAATTGCATATGGAAAGCTGCTTGAGCTTCATAATTTAACCCAGGAGGCACTAGCCCAGCGTCTTGGAAAAGGACAATCGACAGTAGCGAACAAGCTTCGTCTGCTTAAATTGCCGCAGGAGATTCAGGAGGCCTTATTAAATAAGGTTATAACGGAGCGCCATGCCCGTGCACTGATTCCTTTGAAGGATCCTGAGAAACAGATAATGCTTTTACAGGAAATAATGGAGAAGAATTTAAATGTAAAGCAGACCGAGGACCGGGTTGTCAAACTGCTTGAAGAAAAAAATCCAAAACCTAAGCCAAAAAGGAAAGCTTTCAGTAAGGATATGCGAATTGCTGTGAATACAATCAGGCAGTCCTTATCGATGGTTTCAGATAGTGGAATTGACCTTAATGCGGAAGAAGAAGAGTTTGATGAATTTTACCAATTCACGATTCGAATTCCGAAAAAGAAATAACAATCATTGCGAACCAAACAACAAACTGTTTGGTTCTTTTTTATGGCTTCCCTTTATTGTTCAAACAAGAATGACCTCATCCTTTTGGATTATATTGGTTATTATTGAAATAATCCCTTGCTTGAATATTTTTTGAAAAAAAACAAAAACGAATCTATTTCGTGATAAAATAGTTACCAAGGTCATTTTGCTTTTAAAATGACAAATGGTCATTTTGTTTTTGTAAATGACAAATTTGCAGTTTCGTAATTAATATTTTGATAGAATATAAGTAAGAATTTAGGAAAAAGGGTAGGTGACATTGTGGGCAAAGTTATTGCAATCGCGAATCAAAAAGGCGGAGTCGGCAAAACGACTACCTCTGTCAACCTAGGAGCCTGCTTAGCATACATAGGGAAAAGGGTATTGTTAGTAGATATTGACCCGCAAGGAAATGCAACAAGCGGTATCGGAATTGAAAAGGCAGAAGTAGAGCAGTGTATATATGATGTTTTAGTCGATGACGTGGAAGTAAAAAACGTCATAAAAGCATCATCTGTTGAAAATTTATATGCTGTACCAGCGACCATTCAGCTTGCAGGGGCGGAAATTGAGCTGGTGCCGACCATTTCACGGGAAGTACGGCTAAATCGTGCGCTTGGTGAAGTAAAGGATCAATTTGATTATATTATTATTGACTGCCCGCCATCCCTTGGATTATTGACTATAAATGCATTGACAGCATCTGACGCGGTGTTAATTCCTGTGCAGTGTGAGTATTATGCATTGGAAGGGCTAAGCCAACTTTTGAATACAGTTAGGCTGGTTCAAAAGCACTTAAATCAGGATTTAAAAATTGAAGGTGTTTTGTTAACGATGTTGGATGCCCGCACGAATCTGGGAATTCAAGTGATAGAAGAAGTCAAAAAGTATTTTCAGGACAAGGTATATAAAACGATTATTCCAAGAAATGTACGTCTAAGTGAAGCTCCAAGCCACGGAGAACCCATCATCACTTATGATGCTAAATCCCGTGGTGCCGAAGTATATTTAGATTTGGCAAAGGAAGTGGTCTCACATGGCTAAAGGATTAGGAAAAGGACTTGATGCATTTTTTCCTAATATGGAGGTTAATAAAGGCGAAACGGTTCAAGAGATAAAATTGAAGGAATTGCGTCCCAATCCGTATCAACCAAGGAAAATCTTCCAACAAGAGGCCATAGATGAATTAAAGGCATCCATTTTAGAGCATGGCATCCTCCAGCCTCTTGTCGTCAGGAAAAGCATTAAAGGCTATGAAATTGTTGTGGGCGAAAGACGGTTCCGGGCTGCAAAGGAAGCAAAGCTTCAAGTGGTTCCTGCCGTTGTCCGCGAATTTTCGGAACAGCAAATGATGGAACTGGCTGTAATTGAAAACCTTCAAAGGGAGGATTTAAGTCCCATTGAAGAGGCAATCGCCTATCAAACCTTAATGGGAAAATTAAAGCTGACACAGGAAGAAGTAGCCAAACGATTAGGAAAAAGCCGTCCGCATGTGGCGAACCATGTCCGCCTCCTCTCCCTCCCGGCTAAAATTCAAGAGTTAATTTCAAATGGGAAAATCTCCATGGGGCATGGCCGTGCCTTACTTGGTCTACGTCAAAAGGAGAAGCTTCCGATTTTAGTTGAAAAGGTCATCAACGAAGGCTTAAACGTTCGTCAGCTTGAAAAGCTTATTCAGCAGTTGAATGAAAATGTTTCACGTGAAACAAAGAAAACTGAAAATAAAAAGGATGTTTTTTTACAGGAACGCGAGCATGTTCTCCGTGAGCGGTTTGGTACCACGGTTAATATTAAGCATTCGAAAAATAAAGGAAAAATTGAAATTGAATTCTTCTCTCAAGAGGATTTGGAACGAATCCTTGAAATTCTTGACGAAGAATCTTCTATCTAAACCATCAATGGATGGTTTATTTTTTTATCCACACAATATATCGTGTGCCATTCGTTATTAGATTCAATATATTGTATTCAGCAATTATTTTAAAAATCTTTCATTTCAAAATTAAATATGATAGGTTAATACTATTAAATACTTCGAGAAACGAATAATAATAGGGGAGTCAGTATGTTTTTATTAGGAACACTTGTAAATGGAGCATTAATTATTGTCGGAAGTCTTCTTGGAAAATTATTGAACCGGATTCCGGAGAGTATGAAGACTACCGTTATGTATGCGATTGGATTGTCTGTCATGGTGCTGGGGCTGCAGATGGGATTAAAAAGTGATAACTTCTTAATTGTGATATTAAGTCTGGTGATCGGTGCCGTAATTGGAGAGCTTTTAAAATTAGAAGAGAAGCTGAATGATTTGGGGCACTGGTTAGAAAGTAAGGTGGGCCCTAATGGAAAAGGAAGTATTTCTGAAGGGTTTGTAACGGCGACATTAATCTTTGTGATTGGGGCAATGGCGATTATCGGTGCACTTGACAGCGGAATCCGCTGCGATCACGATGTGCTGTACACCAAATCGATTATCGATGGTTTTACGGCTTTGATTTTAACAACTACACTTGGAATTGGTGTTTTATTTTCGGCGGTTCCGGTCCTGCTTTATGAAGGGCTTATTGCCTTATTTGCCACTCAAATTGACCGCTTTGTGCCACATGCCTTAATGAATCAATTTATTGTTGAAATGACCGCAACCGGAGGGGTAATGATTTTTGCCATTGGCTTAAATCTTACAGGTATGATAAAAATCAAAGTTGCAAACCTCCTCCCTGGTATTGTCGTAACAGGGATTATCGTCACGGTACTATACAATTACCACCATTTTTATTAATATTAAAAAAGCAATCGGCGGCTAGTCTCCGATTGCTTTTGTTTGTTCTTCTTCCCAATTCCAATTGATCTCTGTCCAGCTTTCCTTTGGATTAGGCAAACTGGCTTGATAGATTCCTCCCGCAATCGTCTTTGCCATTTTCATAACAAGATTTAAGCGTGTATTTTGCAATACAAAAAACTCCATAAATCCACTGACATTGACAATGCCAGTAATATGCAAATCTCCTACTTCCGGAAGCTCTTTGTTCACACCTGCCCCCGGTTTCACAGGTCCATCTCCGAGTTGGATAACACCCACATTTTTAACGCGGCCAAGGCAGGCATCAATTCCAATAATAAAGGGATTTTCATGCTTATTTTGAATTTCAGTTAATTTTTCTTTAAGATTGACCGCATGAATCGGTTCATCTAATGTTCCGTAAACGTAAAAGGATTGAAGGTTCTTCTCCTCTAACAGACTTCCAACAAGCGGTCCTAATGAATCTCCAGTGGAACGGTCCGTCCCAATGCAAACAAATACAATCGGACGATCAGATGGCTCGGGGATTTTTGAACGTAATTCCTCAGCAAGGTTTTCCACTGCTTGGAAATCATCATAGCTTATACGTGTTTTAGCTTTTCGATCAAAAAAGCCTGCTTTGAGATTCATTCGTTCCCCTCCAAAATTAAAAACACAATATTTTTATTAGTATACGGATTTTTTGGAAATTCTATACATGGAAGAATACAAATCTCTTTTAAAGCAGGAAAAAACTCAGTACTATAATAAAAAATGAAAACTTGTTAAAATAGGTTTTGGATAAAGGAAGGTGTGTATATGAGTTTTACCGAAAAGGGTATGCAAAAAATTGTAGATAAATTTCAAAATGAAGATACGTGGCTTACGCTTGGTGAAGGGGTACTAAAAATTATTTTGATTATCATCATATCAAATGTTTTAATCCGAATTGGTAAAGTGATGATTCATAATATCTTTAAAATTCGTAACCGCTCTCCATTCCGTACTGTTGAACGAAGAGAAGAAACGCTCTCAAAATTGCTGGATAGTGTTCTGACTTATGTTGTTTATTTTATTTCCTTTTTAATGATTCTTTCTGTATTTAATATTGATGTAAAAGCGCTGCTTGCTGGAGCGGGGATTGTTGGCTTAGCGGTTGGTTTTGGAGCACAAAGTCTTGTTAAAGATATACTTTCGGGCTTTTTTATCATTTTTGAAGACCAATTTGCCGTTGGTGACCATATCCGGGTAGGAGAATTCGAAGGGAATGTCGAAACGATAGGATTAAGAACGACGAAAATTAAAAGCTGGACAGGTGAAATCCATATACTTCCAAACGGCAGTATTACCCAGGTAACGAATTTTTCCATTAATAATAGTGTGGCTGTTGTCGATGTGGCGATTGCTTATGGAGAAGATGTTGAAAAAGCGGAGAAGGTTATTGGTGACCTATTGGAGACATTACCGGACCATTATGAAGATTTAATTAAATCACCAGAGTTGCTCGGAATTCAAAATATGAGTTCAACTGAGGTGATTTTAAGGATTGTGGCGGAAACCCTGCCAATGAAGCAAGTCTATATATCCAGAATGATTCGTAAAGAAATCAAACTTCTCTTGGATCAGCATGGAATCGAAATTCCTCTTCCGAAGCTTGTTGCGTATTCAAATAGTACTGATCCTAAAAAATAAGGAAAGGAGTAATGGACCATGGAACAAAAGGAATTTACCCTCAATGATGTGGTGGAGATGAAAAAGCAGCATCCATGCGGAACCAATCGCTGGAAAATTATCCGAATGGGCATGGATGTAAGAATTAAATGTGAGGGCTGCGGCCACAGCGTTTTAATCCCAAGAAAAGAGTTTTCCCGGAAAATGAAGAAAATATTGGTGAAGCATGAAGAATAGTTCGTGCTTCTTTTTTTGTTATATTAAACTATAAGAAGATAGAGATAGACTCGGGGGTGGATGGTTTGGCAAAGGTTTATCAATCGGCTTGTCCGTTAAATTGCTGGGATAGCTGCGGCTTCCATGTGACAATCGAAGAAAATAAAGTAATCAAGGTGGATGGGGATCCGGCTCATCCGATTACAAAGGGGAAAATTTGCGGGCGCGGAAGAATGCTGGAAACAAGGACAAACTCCCCGCAGCGTTTATTATATCCGTTGAAAAAAGTAAATGGTGAGTTCCAACAGATTTCATGGGAGCAGGCTCTTGATGAAATCTCAAATAGGTTAAAGGATATTAAAGATACACACGGCTCTACGGCTGTATTACACAGCCATGATTACGCCAATAACGGGATTCTCAAGAACCTGGATCAACGCTTTTTTAATTGCTATGGCGGAGTTACGGAAGTCGTAGGTTCTCTCTGCTGGGGGGCAGGAATTGAAGCCCAGAGCTGGGATTTTGGAGAAGCCTGGAGCCATGGACCAAATGATGTATTAAACAGTAAAAATATTTTTATTTGGGGAAGAAACGTTACACGGACGAACATGCATTTTTTTGAAAAATTGCAGGAAGTAAAAAAACACGGTGCAAATCTCTTTGTGATTGATCCGATTTTTAATGCAACTGCCAAAATTGCGGATGAGTATATTACGATAAAGCCTGGAATGGATGGTCTCCTCGCTGCTGGTATTATGAAGGAAATGCTTCGGTTAGGGTTAGAGGATCGTCATTTTATTGAAAACTTCACACATGGATTTCAAGATTTGCTCGTGCTTCTTAATAGCATCACTTTAGAAAAACTAAGCGAAATGACCGAGGTACCCGTCCGGGTGATGACCAGGTTAGCAAAAGTATTTGCGGAAAAACCAACAGCCGTGTTTATGGGGCTTGGAATGCAAAGGTATGAAAATGGCGGTAATACGATTCGCTTAATTGATGCACTTGTCGCGATTAGCGGGAATATTGGGATTCCCGGAGGCGGTGCCAACTATGCTAATCGTCAAGTGGGTCAAAGCTTTGCATTCAATGAATTGACCCTTATTGAGCGAAAACAACAGCACCGACAGTTTCCAATTATGAAACAGGCGGAGGAAATTCTAACGGCAAAAGACCCCGAAGTTCAAATGATTGTAGTTACCTGCGGAAATCCACTGACACAGGTTCCGGATTCCAATATCGTTGCCCAAGCCTTCACTTCTGTCCCAACGCTTGTCGTGATTGAACAGTTTATGACAGATACGGCTAAACTGGCGGATTATGTGTTACCGACAACGACCGTTTTTGAGGAGGAGGATTTTTACTACTCCTCTATGTACCATCATTATGTGAACTATGGTCCCAAGCTTGTCGATGCCCCTGGGGAAGCAAAATCAGATTTGTGGATTTGGACCCAATTAGCTCAAAGACTTGGCTTCGGTGAGGCGTTCAACTATACAAGGGATCAATTTTTTTCCATGGCGCTAAACCTTTTAAAGGAAAATGGAATTTCTCTAGAAAAACTTAAGGAGCAACATGCAGTAGAACTGCCGGTAAAGAGGATTCCTTGGCAGGATCGAAAATTTAAAACGCCATCGGGTAAATTTGAATTTACCTCAACCTTAGAGAGGTTAAAGGACAAGGAAGGGATATTAAAATTGTCTTTACCGGATGAGTCTAAATGGAACAATCCAGATTTAGCTGAGCGGTACCCCTATCAATTATTGACTATTCACCCACTGCGATCAAATCATTCGCAAAACTATCAGGTGTGGAAGCAAACACCAAAAGTGAAAGTAGAAGTGGCTAAAAATATTGCGGAGAGCTTGCAGCTTGAGGACGGCGATTATGTCCGGGTTTGGAATGACCGTGGTGAAGTGAAAGGATATGTATCGATATTACAAATATCCCATCATAATCTGATTAATATTGATGAAGGAATTTGGAAAGAATTTGGCGGTTCGGTTAATAATCTGACTTCCAGCAGACCATCAGATAATGGACTTGGAAGTACGCTTTATGATTGCCTTGTTACTATTGAAAAAATAAAGGAGCTGCCGCGATGAGTTGCGGCAGTTTTTCTGTCCTTGTATTTTTAACGGTTGTTGCCTATAATTGTTAGAGGCTTTTTAATTAATTTTCAACTAATTTTTTATCATAGATAACTATCTATTTGAGGAGTGACATGAATGGCTTTAACAGCTGGTATTGTTGGGTTGCCGAACGTTGGTAAATCCACTTTATTTAATGCAATAACACAGGCAGGAGCGGAATCCGCAAACTACCCGTTTTGTACGATTGACCCCAATGTAGGAATTGTAGAGGTTCCGGACGATCGTTTAACAAAATTAACAGAACTCGTTCTGCCCAAAAAGACCGTTCCAACGGCATTTGAATTTACTGATATTGCTGGAATTGTAAAAGGCGCGAGCAAAGGTGAAGGCTTAGGTAACAAATTCCTATCTCACATCCGTGAAGTGGATGCCATCTGCCAGGTTGTACGCTGCTTTGCTGATGAGAATATTACCCACGTATCTGGAAAAGTTGACCCAATTTCCGATATTGAAACCATTAATTTAGAGTTAATTTTAGCTGATATGGAATCTGTTGAAAAACGAATTAGCCGGGTAGAAAAATTGGCTAAGCAAAAGGACAAGGATGCGGCAGCTGAATTTGAAGCTCTTTCTTTACTGCGAGAGGCTTTCGAAGCGGAGAAGCCTGCACGTACGGTGGAATTTACTGAAGAACAAATGAAATATGTTAAGCAATTGCACCTTTTAACGATTAAGCCTGTTTTATATGTGGCAAACGTTGGTGAAGAGGATGTTGCTGATCCATCTGGTAATGAATATGTTCAAAAGGTCCGCGAATTTGCTTCTGCGGATAACGCAGAAGTCATTGTAATTTGCGCGAAAATTGAAGAAGAAATTGCTGAACTTGAAGGGGAAGAAAAGCAAATGTTCCTTGAAGAGCTTGGGATTGAAGAATCTGGATTAGATCAGTTAATTCGTGCAGCCTATAGCTTACTTGGTTTAGCCACTTATTTCACTGCAGGTGTGCAAGAGGTTCGCGCCTGGACATTTAGAAACGGTATGAAGGCGCCGCAATGTGCTGGAATTATCCACTCCGATTTTGAACGCGGCTTTATCCGTGCTGAAATAGTTGCTTACGAGGATCTTTTAGCAGCTGGCAGCCATACCGCAGCGAAAGAAGCAGGAAAAGTCCGTTTAGAGGGAAAAGATTATGTAGTAAAAGATGGAGATGTTATTCACTTCCGTTTTAATGTTTAAAATAAAACCCCGCAGTGGCTGCGGGGTTTTATTATTCCTAAAATTGTACAAACTGTGAAGGTCGTTGCTTTTAATGGACACCTATGCTATAATCTTAACTTGTGAGTAATGAATAATTGCTCCTTGCCCAGTATGGGCCGTTTAGACCAAAAGGAGGTGACTGTGATGAATAAGTACGAAGTTATGTACATCATCCGCCCAAATATCGAAGATGAGGCTAAAAAAGCTCTTGTTGAGCGTTTTAACACAATTCTTCTTGAAAATGGCGCGGAAACTGCTGAAACAAAAGATTGGGGTAAGCGTCGTCTTGCCTACGAAGTTAATGATTTCCGCGATGGATACTACGAAATCGTTAAAACAACATCTTCAGCTGCTGCAGTTCAAGAATTTTCTCGTCTTGCAAAAATCAGCGAAGATATCATTCGCCATATCGTAATTAAAGAAGAAGCTTAAGATTTATATATATATTTCTGGTAAAAAATGTTTCACATGAAACATTACCGGGAGAAAAGGAGTTGATTCTGATGATGAATCGTGTCGTTCTTGTGGGCCGTTTAACAAAGGATCCTGAATTGCGTTATACGCCAAGTGGAGTTGCTGTTGCTACATTTACCTTAGCTGTAAATCGTCAATTTTCAAATCAGCAAGGTGAACGTGAAGCGGACTTTATTAATTGTGTGGTTTGGCGTAAACCTGCTGAAAATGTGGCGAACTTTTTGAAAAAGGGCAGCCTCGCAGGTGTGGATGGTCGAGTTCAAACTCGCAACTATGAAGGACAAGACGGAAAACGTGTTTACGTTACTGAAGTTGTAGCTGAAAGTGTTCAATTCCTTGAGCCTAGAAATGCATCAGGCGGCGGCAGCAGAAACGACAACGATTTATATGGAGCTCCTCCACGGGAACCGCAAGGCAACCCTTATGGCGGCGGCAATCAGAATCAACGTCAGAACAATAACCAAGGCTTTACACGTGTGGACGATGATCCATTCGCAGGTAATGGGCAGATTGACATTTCTGATGACGATCTTCCATTCTAGGTAAGCCTTAATAAACGTTACTATAAAAAAACATGAAGGAGGGAATTTTCATGGCAGGAGGACGCAAAGGCGGTCGTGCAAAACGCCGTAAAGTGTGTTATTTCACTTCTAATGCTATCACAAAGATTGATTATAAAGATGTAGATTTACTTAAAAAATTTATCTCTGAGCGTGGAAAAATTTTACCACGTCGTGTAACTGGTACTAGCGCTAAATATCAACGTAAACTAACAGTTGCAATCAAACGTGCACGTCAAATGGCATTACTACCATTCGTGGCTGGAGAATAAAGAGAAAAGCGGAAGTGCCTTGGCACTGAAGCTGGACAATAGTTGAAGGCAGCAGGATTTGTTCCTGCTGCTTTTTTATGTTTAATTTTTGTTAAGAAAATATTAATGAAACAATGCTATGGTAGAATATAATCAGGTAAAGAACAGCTAAGGAGGAGAAAAGGTTGAAAGTACGTAAAGCGATTATTCCAGCGGCCGGTTTAGGGACAAGATTTCTGCCGGCAACAAAAGCGCAGCCAAAGGAAATGCTGCCCATTGTCGATAAGCCGACGCTTCAATATATTATTGAGGAAGCTGTAGAATCCGGAATTGAAGAGATTTTAATTATTACCGGAAGAAATAAAAAATCGATTGAGGATCATTTCGATAAATCTGTCGAACTCGAGCTAGAACTCGAAGCAAGAGGTAAACGTGAGTTGCTAGCAGAGGTTCGCCAAATCTCTGAAATGGTTAATATTCATTATATTCGTCAAAAAGAACCTAAAGGGCTTGGACATGCGATTCATTGCGCAAAAAGTTTTATTGGCAACGAGCCTTTTGCTGTCCTCCTCGGGGATGATATTGTCTACTCTGAAAAACCGTGTTTAAAGCAAATGATTGAAAAATACGAGGAATATAAAACGACCATTCTTGGTGTCCAAGAAGTAGCCAATGAAGATACTGATAAATATGGAATCATTGAAGGAAAAGAAATTGAAGACCGAATTTACAAGGTTAAGGGTTTAGTAGAAAAACCTGCTTCAGGTTCTGCTCCCTCCAATATTGCTATTTTAGGTAGATATATAATTAATCCGGCAATATTTGATCTTTTAGAAAAGACAAAACCGGGAAAAGGTGGAGAAATCCAGTTAACCGATGCCCTAAAGGAACTTGCGCAAAAAGAAGCGATGTATGCCTATATTTTTGAAGGAAAAAGGTATGATGTGGGTGACAAGCAGGGATTCCTTCAGGCTACGGTTGAGTTCGCCTTACGAAGAGAAGACCTTAGGGAAGAGTTTCTGAATTACTTACTTAAGGAGCTAAAGTACAATGAGCTGCTAACCATCAAATAATGTTCGATGCCGAAAAGCCGAGAGATCCGGCTTTTCTTTTATTTAGCTGTTTTATTGAATTGAACCGATGAACTAGCTACAATAAAAAGTACAGGTTTGAGAAATATTAGGGGTGAAGAAGTGAAAAATGCTCGAATTTTAACAGAGGGTGCAATCCTTTTAGCAGCCTTTACTGTTCTTTTGTTATTAACGATTTATGTTCCACTCTTGGCGGTCATCATCAATTTTGTTTTACCGCTGCCTTTTATCATGTTTACTTCAAAGAATCATATTAAGTATACGGTAGCATTCTTTGTTGCGGCCCTTTTTATTTCCTTAATTGCTGGTTCTTTAATGGGCCTCTCGATTATGATGATTTATGGGACAACAGGCGCTGTTATGGGCTATTTGATTCAAAAAAATAAAGGACGGACAAGTATCTTAATTTCAGGTACCCTTACCTTTATGATTGGTTCTGTCATCCTTTATGTAATCAGCGTTGCCTTTTTCCAGTTTGATCTGTTTCATGAGCTTTTGAAAGCATATGAGCAGTATACCCTGCAATCGCAGGAATTGTTGAAATCGAGGATGACCGGGGAGCAATATGAAAAAATCGTAACCCAAAATGCGAACATGATGGACATGCTCCAAGTTTCAGCTCCCAGTGTGTTAGTTATGGGTTCAATTTTTTCTGTGTTTGCCATTCAATTGATTTGCTTTCCGATCGCGAAAAGGTTTGGGATATCGACGCCGACATGGGGGAAATTCAGAGAGCTTTCCATGCCAAGAAGTCTCCTCTGGTACTATTTAATTGTGCTGGCGGCAAATTTACTGTCTCATCCTCAGAAGGGTACTTATTATTATGCAGCCTTAATAAATTTAACCTATATATTAGAATTATTTATGGTGTTGCAGGGATTTGCCTTTCTTTATTTTCTTTTTCATCAAAGGAACATTTCAAAGGGGATCCGGGTGGTTATTACCCTACTGGCGTTTATACCAATTTTTCTTTCTATTATAAGAATTTTAGGTATAATTGACTTAGGTTTGGATTTAAGAAAGCGATTTGAGAAAAAAGAGTGATGACTACTGTTAGGAGCTGAAAAAATGCCTGCATTTTTGGAAAAACGTTCCATCCGTTATCCCTTTTACGGGTTAATAGCCGTTACAGTGGTGCTGCTCATAATCCTGTTTTTATATAATTGGATTCTAAGTTTGGCCGGGCTGTTATTAATGCTTTTTCCGTTGTACTATATGTTTGTCATTGATCATCGTCAAAGAAAGGAAATGGAAGAGTATATTTCTACACTATCCTATCGAGTGAAAAAAGTCGGCGAAGAGGCTTTAATGGAAATGCCGATTGGAATTATGCTCATTAATGAAGACTATTATATTGAGTGGGCCAATCCCTTCCTATCATCTTGTTTTGATGAAGATACACTAAATGGACGCTCCCTGTACGATATTGCCGATGCACTGGTTCCATTGGTGAAGCAGGAAGTAGAAACAGAAATTATAACCCTTCATGACCGGAAATTCAGAGTCATCCATCGGCATGAAGAACGTCTTCTCTATTTCTTTGATGTGACAGAGCAAACAGAAATTGAAAAAAAATACCATGATGAGCGAACCGTGATTGCTGTTATCTTTTTAGATAATTATGATGATCTTACCCAAGGAATGGATGATCAGACACGTGGAAGTATCAATAATCTGGTTACTTCCATCCTAAATAAATGGGCCCAAGATAATGGCATTTTCCTGAAAAGGATTTCTTCCGAACGGTTTATGGCTGTTTTTAATGAAAGTATTTTACATATCCTTGAAAAAGGAAAGTTTTCCATTCTCGATGAAGTAAGAGAAATGACCTCGAAGCATAATGTATCCTTTACTTTAAGTATTGGCGTTGGCGCCGGAGTCTCCTCCCTTCCAGAACTGGGGACATTGGCGCAATCCAGCCTTGACCTGGCACTTGGAAGAGGCGGTGACCAAACGGCGATCAAGCAGCCAAATGGAAAGGTAAAATTCTTTGGAGGAAAGACGAATCCGATTGAAAAACGAACGAGGGTTAGGGCTCGGGTGATTTCTCATGCGCTGAAGGATTTGATTTTAGCCAGTGATAAAGTCATTATTATGGGGCATAAAAATCCTGATATGGACTCAATTGGTGCTTCGATTGGAATTTATAAAGTGGCACAAATGAATCAGAAAGATGCTTATATTGTCATTAACTCGAATTCGTTAGAAACAGGTGTAGGGCGCCTGATGGAGGAAATTCGCAACCACGAACAACTTTATTCCCGTTTTATCGGACCTGAGGAGTCGTTGGAAATTGCGACGGATAAAACGCTTCTTGTGGTGGTTGATACCCATAAGCCTTCTCTTGTGATGGAAGAACGGCTGTTAAATAGAATCGATAATGTGGTGGTCATTGATCACCATCGCCGCGGAGAAGATTTTGTCCATAATCCAATTCTTGTCTATATGGAGCCTTATGCCTCTTCTACTTCCGAGCTTGTGACAGAGTTTCTTGAATACCAGCCGAAGCAGGTTAAAATTGAGATGCTCGAAGCTACCGCATTGTTGGCGGGAATCATTGTCGACACGAAGAGTTTTACTTTGAGAACAGGATCCCGAACCTTTGATGCTGCCTCCTACCTGCGGGCACATGGAGCAGACACTGTGCTCGTCCAAAAGTTTTTAAAGGAAAGCGTCGATACGTATGTTAGAAGATCCAAGCTGATTGAGTCAGTTTCCTTTTACAGGGAGGGAATCGCCATTGCCGCTGGGGATGAAGATGAAATCAATGATCAGGTTCTTATCGCCCAAGCGGCCGACACGTTATTAACGATGGAAGGCGTCATTGCTTCCTTTGTGATTTCTAAACGGGGCGAAGGAACAATTGGGATTAGTGCCAGATCGTTAGGCAACGTCAATGTTCAGATAATCATGGAAATCATGCAGGGCGGCGGCCATTTAACAAATGCAGCAACACAGCTGAATGGTGTTACAATAGAGGAAGCTGAAAAACAATTGAAACTGGCAATTGATGAATACTTTGAAGGGAGTAAAAAAGAATGAAAGTAATCTTTTTGAAAGACGTAAAAGGAAAAGGGAAAAAAGGGGAAATTAAAAATGTAGCAGACGGCTACGCACATAACTTTCTAATCAAGCAGGGGCTGGCGATTGAAGCAACACAGGGCAATATGAGTACATTAGAGGGCCAAAAGAAAAAAGAAGAGAAAGAGGCCGCCGAAGAGCTTGCTGAAGCGAAAAGATTAAAAGAACAACTGGAGAAAGTAACCGTTGAATTAACCGCAAAAGCCGGCGAGGGCGGCCGACTGTTCGGCTCCATTACCTCAAAGCAAATTGCCGAAGAATTACAGAAAAAGCATGGAATTAAAATTGATAAACGCAAAATGGAATTGGGCGACGCGATTCGCACACTTGGCCATACAAAAGTACCTGTGAAGCTTTATCATGAAGTTTTAGCAACATTGGATGTTCATGTAAAAGAAGTACACTAATTTTTTACAGTGTGAAGTCATCACTAAACATGATAGAATAGAAAACGTGAAGAAATGATGTGATCGGTTTTTTACTGGTCACTTTTTTCTTTGGAAGATAAAATATTGTAAAAACATCCTTCTCTAAATAGGAGGTTTTAATAGATGAGTGATTTATTTGCAGATCGTCTCCCACCACAAAATATGGAAGCTGAACAGGCTGTTCTTGGAGCGATCTTTTTAGAGCCTAGTTCATTAACCTTAGCTTCAGAAATCTTAATTCCAGAAGACTTCTACCGTGCCTCCCACCAAAAAATCTTTAATGTCATGTTAAAACTTAACGACCTTGGAAAAGCTGTTGACTTAGTCACCGTTTCAGAGGACTTGGCGGCTTCGAAGCTTTTAGAGGATATTGGCGGGGTTAGTTATTTAAGTGAATTAGCTGGTTCGGTTCCAACCGCAGCTAATATCGAATATTATGCGAGAATAGTAGAAGAAAAATCGTTGCTGCGCCGGTTAATTCGCACAGCTACGACCATTGCATCTGACGGGTATTCACGTGAGGATGAAGTGGAAACCCTATTAAGTGAAGCGGAAAAAAGCATCCTTGAGGTAGCACAAAGGAAAAATGCCGGTGCTTTTCATAATATTAAGGATGTTCTTGTTCGGACGTATGACAATATTGAAACGATGCATAACCGTGTTGGTGATATTACCGGGATTGCAACAGGGTTTACCGAGCTAGATAAAATGACTGCTGGATTCCAGCGTAATGACTTAATTATTGTCGGAGCACGTCCTTCAGTTGGTAAAACAGCCTTTGCCTTAAATATTTCCCAAAACGTTGCCACCAAGACGGGAGAAAATGTCGCGATTTTCAGCCTTGAGATGGGTGCAGAACAGCTCGTCATGCGTATGCTTTGTGCCGAAGGAAATATCGATGCCCAACGCCTTCGTACCGGCTCACTTACGGATGAGGACTGGGGCAAGCTGACAATGGCGATGGGAAGTCTTGCAGCTTCAGGGATTTTTATCGACGATACCCCTGGTGTCCGCATTAGTGATATTCGTTCCAAATGCCGCCGCTTAAAGCAGGAGCACGGCTTAGGAATGATTTTGATTGATTATTTACAGTTAATCTTAGGAAGCGGCCGGTCCGGCGAAAACCGTCAGCAAGAGGTTTCGGAAATTTCCCGTTCCCTCAAGCAATTGGCGCGTGAGCTTCAAGTGCCTGTTATCGCTCTTTCCCAGCTTTCCCGTGGTGTCGAACAGCGTCAGGATAAACGCCCAATGATGTCCGATATTCGTGAATCCGGTAGTATTGAGCAGGACGCGGATATTGTTGCCTTCTTGTATCGTGATGATTACTATGATAAAGAATCAGAGAATAAGAATATCATCGAAATCATTATTGCCAAGCAGCGTAACGGTCCGACTGGAACCGTTCAGTTAGCCTTTGTAAAAGAATACAATAAGTTCGTAAACCTGGAGACACGGTATAATGATCCTCCAGGTGCGTAATTTAGGTCAGCCATGATTTATGGCTGACTTTTTTTCTTTTCCAAGAAATTATAAAACGATTATCCAGCAAATGTTATTTAAAAAGATTTGGAAAATTGATAATATTATTTCTATAATATAGTTGTAGAATCTCAATGGTAAAACAGGCATTTACGTAGTTTATATAAAAGATTGAAAGTAAATGATAATAGGTGGTTAACCATGCACATTAATAAATTTGTAACTCCAGAAATTATTTTTGGCAAAAATGCAATAAGACAAGCAGGTGACGCCTGTTTGAGGCTTGGAGCGAAGAGAGTATTGATCGTTAGTGATTCTGGTGTTGCCAGGGCTGGATGGCTGGAAAAAGTAATGGATATTTGTAAAGAATCTCAATTACCTTTTGCCACATTCATTGATGTCACAACGGATCCAAAAGATACAGAAGTTGTTAAGGGTTGCCGCACTTTTATCGATCATGAGTGCGATGCTATTATTGGCGTTGGAGGAGGAAGCGCATTAGATGTGGCTAAGGCCATTGCTATACTTGCTTCTAACGGCGGAAAAATCAGTGATTATGAGGGCATAGATAAAATTGAAAAGCCCCTTCCTCCAATGATTATGATTATGACCACTGCCGGATCTGGCTCTGAAGTATCTCAATTTTCCGTTATTGTTGACTCGAATCGAAAAAAGAAAATGACGATTGTCTCAAAGACACTAGTCCCTGATATCGCGATTATCGATCCGTACACACTTGTGACAAAAGATAGTAGTTTAACTGCAGCAACTGGTATGGACGTTCTCACACATGCAATTGAAGCTTATGTGAGCATAGCCGCAACACCACTTACAGATGTCCAAGCTAAAAATGCAATTACCCTAGTTTCAACTTATTTGCGTCCATCTGTAGCATCTAAAACAAATGAAGAAGCAAAAGAAGCAATGGCAATGGCCAGTTTACAGGCCGGACTTGCCTTTTCAAATGCCATCTTAGGTGCTGCTCATGCAATTTCACATTCAATAGGGGGGAAATTCTCCATATCACACGGTGAAATCAATGCCATTCTACTTCCTTATGTAATGGACTTTAACTTTATTGCGGCTCCTAGGCGGTTTACAGAAATGGCGGAATTGATGGGAATTGATACAAGAGGCTTGACACAACGGGAAGCTGGGAATGCAGCCATTCAATTTGTGAAAGAGTTATCGCTTGATATCGGGATACCTAAACGGTTTAGGGAAGTAGGCATTACGGAAGACATGATGGATGTAATAAGCCAAACAGCGCTAGAGGATGCTTGTATGATTACCAACCCCCGTGATATGAATCTTGAACAAGTTAAAAGCATACTAAAAAACGTATTATAAGGTGGTGAATAATTGTGCTCGAGGATAAACATGAAATGATTGCATTGTTAACCGGCGTGAAATCTTCTAAAAAAAATTATTACATAGAATTAAAGCAGACAGTCGAACAATTGAAAAGGAAAAATATGCAGCTGGAAATCATGAATGAAGTGATGAAGAGCATTAAAGTTGATATGTCATTGGAAGATATTTTGAAAAATATGATGAATAAATTAAGCTTGCTGGTCCGTTTTGATCGTTGGAGTTTGTTGTTGTTACGTAATGATAACCTTACGCTAACAAATGTTTATCCAGAAGGCAGCCACTGTTTGGAGATAGGATCTGTTATTCCAAATAAGGAATCCCTCTATTGGTCTACATTAATAAATAGACAAATTATCTTTCAACGATTAAATGACCCTTGTGCCAGTTTTTATGAAAAGGAATTTCTTACTGCTCTTTGCCTAAAAACCACTTTAGCATTGCCTATTTATAGTAAAAATAAAAAAATTGGGGTTTTAAGTATCGGCCGCCATCATGAATCTGACTGGAGTATGGATGATCTTGCTTTTTTAGAGCAACTTACAGATCACCTTGCAGTTAGTATTGAAAATACCGAATTGTACAACGAAGTATCGCGTGCAAAACAGGAGTGGGAGGATACGTTTAAAGCCGTCGATGATATGATTATGGTTTTTAACAAAGAGTTAAATGTACTTCAGTGTAATGATTCCGTAAAAAAATTTTTTAATGTAAGCAAAAAAGCTGATATTTCCTTGTTAGAGGAGCATTGTAAGACACTTGTTGGAGAAACTTTTGATTCCCAAAAAGCAGGTTATAAAGAAATTTATCTCAATAATCATTCGACATGTGAACTATACACCTATCCGGTACACAATAATGACGGGCAGATTTATGGGGTCATTGCCTATATCAAGGATGTAACAGAAAAGCGAAAAATGGAAGTGCAGTTGCTTCATTCGGGGAAATTAGCCGCTATAGGAGAAATGGCAGCCGGTGTAGCCCATGAATTAAATAGTCCCTTAACCGCTATTTTAGGAAATTCTCAACTTTTACTACGGAATGCAACAAAGAATGACTCATCATTTCCCCTGTTAAATGATATAAAGAATTGTGGGGATCGCTGTAAACGGATTATTAAAAGTCTACTCACCTTTTCCCGACAGGATGAGTACATATTTGACTCTTGTTCATTAAACACAGCAGTAGAACAAGTGCTTAATCTTTTAAAATATCAATTAGAAAAAAAACAAGTCATAATAAAGCTCTTTCTTCAAGAGGATTTGCCCTTGATTGAAGGAAGTCAGCCACAGATTGAACAAATTATTATTAACTTACTCCTAAATGCAAAGGATGCACTTGAGTATTCCTCTATTAAAAATAAGGAAATCATCATAAAAACGTCCCTTCATTTGAACGAAGTTACCTTATCCGTTATAGATAATGGAATTGGTATTGAAGAAAACAGATTATCTGAAATTTTCCACCCTTTTCATACCACAAAAGAGTCAGAAAAAGGAACCGGATTAGGATTATCCGTGAGTATTGGTATTGCAAAAGCACATGGGGGGATTATCGAGGTTACAAGCAAACTCAACAAAGGGAGTACATTCACATTGAAATTGCCTCTTCAACCATCAAAATTAGTAAGGTGATATCATGACAAAGTTATTAATCATAGATGATGAAAAAGAGGTCGGAAACTTTCTATCCCGCCTTTTTACATCGAAAGGATACCATGTCAAGGTGGTTAACAGTGGTAAGGATTTTTCAGCCATAGACTTTTCTGGGCAAATTTTTCATGTTGCGATGATTGATTTAAAGCTGCCTGATGCCAATGGTCTATCTTTATTGCAGCAGTTAAAGCAATTACAGCCAGGATGCAAGATCATCATTATGACGGGGTACAGTACAATTAAAACAGCCGTCGACGCTATCAAGCTGGGAGCAAGTGACTATATTGAAAAACCGTTTGATGATATTGATTTATTGGAAAAACAAATTGATAATCTGTTAGTTTCTAATATTACCTCCACTGATGAACATATTAAAGAAATAGCTGGTGAAGTGGGGCTTATTCTAGGAAAAAATGAAACAATGAATCAGTTAATCCAAACCGCCTATAAGGTAGCTAGTAAAAATGTAAATGTCTTAATTGAAGGTGAAACCGGAACAGGAAAGGAAGTACTATCCCGCTTTATTCATCAAGCAAGCCAACGAAGTCATGAAGCGTTTATCGGAGTAAATTGCGGAGCAATCTCTGAATCTATTTTAGAAAGTGAACTGTTTGGCCATGAAAAAGGGGCATTTACAGGAGCAACACAGAAGCGAAAAGGTCTATTTGAAATCGCCAGTAAAGGGACTCTATTCCTTGATGAAATTGCCGAAGCCTCTCCTTCCATCCAAGTGAAGTTACTTCGCGTGCTAGAAACACGCGAATTCATGCGTGTCGGGAGCGAAAGCATAATTCGTACTCATGCCCGTTTAGTTGCCGCAACAAACGAAAACCTTCAAGAAGCAGTTCAACAAAGGAAGTTTAGGGAAGATTTATTTTATCGCTTAAATGTCGTTCATTTAAAAATTCCGCCACTTCGGGATCGAAAAGAAGATATTCCTTTATTGATTGATTCCTTCTTACAACGGTATCCAAACATGGAAATTACCTTTTCAGAGAGTGCAATTGAAGCGTTAAAAAATTATGACTGGGCAGGTAATATCCGAGAGTTATCCAACTTTATTACAAGAATCATTACTTTAACTGATTCAAGTCGTGCTGTCATTAATGCCGATGATTTACCATTACCCAAAAATATTTCTGAATCGTCTATTCCTGTAAAAATAACGAAACACCTAAATACAGAAAGGCAGGAGCGGAATCTTGAAAGCAATTTGCAAAAATGGACAAATGAAATTCTTACCGTCTTCGAACAAACAGAGGGGATTGGTTTAGAAGAGGTTCTCTCACTGGTTAAACAACTTGAGCTACAAGCGGGGAAAGCTTTTATTTTACGAGCATTAGAAGAAACATATGGAAATCGAAAAGAAGCTGCAAAAAGATTACAAATTACGATGAGAAAACTTCGTTATCTCTTAAATGAGAAAGGTGATGTAGATTTAAAATAAAGTTTGATAATTTGTAAAAAAGCTCGATAATTTATAAAAAAGATTGATAATTTAAAATAAAGTTTGATCAAAAGTCCTGTATCAATGCAGGATTTTTTTGTTCCGTAATCGGGCCAGATTGTGGAGGACATCATACAGAAATAGATAATTAATTAAGGTTGTGTATGAAGTACTTTAACTTTGTTTTCATAGAAAAAAAGATTGACAGAATAGGTTGTTTAATTGATAATGATTATCAGCATATAGATAATGATAATCATTATCGGTTAATGGAGGAAATTATGGACATTAATAGCAGAGAATTTTGGATGATTGTTCATCTTGTGTTGGGTGCAGTCTTTATTCACTCATTTGTAGGAGGCATTAACGGACTGATTTCTAAAAAAGAAAAAAAAACATGGTTTAACTTCTTATCAGGTACTTGGTTAATGGCTATTACTTCTTGGTTAACATGTATTATCGGTACTTTTGTTGTGTACATCTGGTACCGTGCACAGCCACCCGAAGGAGTATCCAATTTAGAAGCTTACCCAAGAACTTATTTATTAGAAACAAAAGGATTGGAATATTGGCATGAATTCGGAATGGAGTGGAAAGAGCATATCGGTTGGTTATCCCCTATTCTCGCCACAGCTGTAGCCTTTATCGTAATTAAATACGGTTCAAGACTTATTCAGGAAAGAAAATTGAAAAAAATTCTATCAGTCATTTATATCATTGCCTTTTCGACGGCATTAATTGCTGGGGCATTGGGAGCATTAATCAACAAGGTTGCTCCAAATACATTTTTAGATTTGTAAAAAGAGGAAAGCGGGAGAATGGATAATGAAACATAAAACAGAAACTTCGACTGATTCGCTATTACAAGATGGCGTTGTTCTTTCTACCATATTAGCAAGCGGGATTGGATGTGCCATTTTTGGATTATTTGTTACCTTGTCTGAGTCAAATGCCAGTGTGAAACAAGCTTTAACCATCATGAACTCTGTAGGTCCACTTAGTGGAAAAGTCGTTTTTTCATTTTCACTTTGGATTGTTGTTTGGGTCATATTACATATCAACATGAAAAACAAACAATTGAATCATCAGAAGATATATAAACTCAGTTTTTTCTTTATACTATTAGGATTGCTAGGAACTTTTCCTCCTTTTTATCAAGCGGTTGCTGAACTCTTCACTCAATAGAATACGGGGTGTGTGTAGCAACGGAGAAATATTACGCAATAAGCATTAGCGGACATCATTTTTGAGGGTTATCATGAATATTAGTGGACATTAAAGGTGTATTTTCATTGAATTTATGTCCGCTAATAACACTTAGTGGACATCGAGAATTAAAAATCTGCACGATTTAACTTATCAGTTTGTTTCTAATTGCTGTAAAAAGCAGATTTTTAGGGTCAAAAAACACATTTTAGGATGTTTTTCATGTCCGCTAATTCTTATTGCGACATTTGGTTCTATTACCACACAGACCCCTACCATACTTATGCAAATATGTAGAAAAAGAAATATGCTTTTCTTATTCCGCAATCGGGCGCGATTGTGGAGCAACACAGGTAGAAAATGATCAAACTTTTTTATAAAACCGAAACTTAAATCTGCTAGATAAGAATCCATTTTGATCAATCTTTTTTCAAAATGGATTCTTCTTATTTACCATAAAATAAGGGTTTGTGAGGTGTTTTTGATCAAACTTTATTTCAAAGCAACAGGTGACTGTTCCGAAAACCGCAATTTTTCTTGAACTAGTTAAATGTAGAAGGCTGGCTCCGTGATTATTAAATCTTGGAGCCAGCCTCATAGGTACGGAGGTTTATAAAAGACCTAGAATCATTTTACTAAAAGGAAGAAGCACTTATTTTCTAGAACTTGTTATCAATCTTCTCGATATCTCTTCTTGTAATAAATCAATAAAGTTTGAGTCTACCTCCGATATTAATGATTTAGCATAAGTCTCAAGTAAAAATTCGTCACTTATCTTTTGAATCATAATAATTCCACCTTATTCTTTTGATACAATATTTCGGAATATTGGAAAAATAAATAACTTAATCCATATTCACCCAGACACTCTTCACTTCTGTATAGTTTTCTAATGCATAGCTTCCCATTTCACGACCGATACCTGATTGCTTATATCCTCCGAATGGACTTGCTGCATCAAATGCATTGTAGCAATTCACCCAAACGGTACCTGCTTTAATACGGTGTGCGATATAATGGGCTTTCTTAATATCCTGAGTCCAAACACCAGCTGCTAAACCGTAATCAGAGTCGTTTGCTTTTTCAACAAGATCATTTAAATCATCAAATGGCATTGCTGCAACCACTGGACCAAAAATTTCTTCTTTGGCAATTGTCATCGAATGATTTACATCAGCAAAAATCGTTGGGGAAACGAAATAACCTTGGTCGTATGGAATATTACCTCCTGCTAGCACTTCCGCACCTTCTTCAATTCCTTTATCAATATATCCTTTTACACGTTTTTGTTGTTCAGCTGAGATAAGTGGTCCCATTGTTGTCTCTTCTAATAAACCATTGCCCTGGTTAATACCTTTTGTTAGTGACACTAAATCACTAACCACATTATCGTAAAGTTTCTTTTGAACATATAGACGGCTTCCCGCACAGCACACTTGTCCCTGATTAAACATAATGCCCATTAATGCACCAGGTACAGCTTTTGAAAGATCGGCATCAGGTAAAATGATGTTCGGCGATTTTCCGCCAAGTTCCAGTGTTACACGTTTTAAAGATTCACTTGCTTGTCTCATAATCGCTTTTCCGACAGGTGTTGAACCTGTAAAGGCAATCTTATCAACTAATGGATGATGAACAAGTGGTGAGCCCGCTGTTTGTCCATAGCCAGGTACAACGTTGACAACTCCTTTTGGGAATCCCGCTTCATCCAATAACTTGGCTAAATATAAAGCGGAAAGTGGAGTTTGTTCCGCTGGTTTTAATACAATGGTACAACCAGAAGCAAGTGCGGCACCCAGTTTCCATGCAGCCATTAATAATGGGAAGTTCCAAGGGATAATTTGCCCGACGACTCCTAATGCTTCATGACGTGTATAGTTAAAATAATTGCCTTGGACAGGAATGGTTTGCCCCACGATTTTTGTTGCCCAGCCCGCAAAATAACGAAAATGTTCAATCGCTAATGGAACATCAGCATTCATCGTTTCACGGAGGGGTTTTCCATTATCCAATGTCTCAAGCTGTGCCAACTCTCGTTTATGCTCCTCCATTAAATCCGCCAACTTATAGATAAGACGACTTTTTTCAGCTGTACCCATTTTTGACCATGGTCCATGATCAAATGCTTCTCTTGCAGCTTTTACAGCTAAATCAATATCTTCCGGACCGGCCTCCGCCACTTCTGCAAGCTTTTCACCAGTAGCCGGGTTAACCGATTCAAATGTTTTACCAGAAAGGGAGTCGACCCATTCTCCATTTATATAAAGTTTTTTTATACCATTTAAAAACTTTTCTAATCGCGGGCTTACTTCAATTCCTTTTGTACTTACGCTTTCCATATCATTCACTCCAATTCTATTATAAAAATTACTCGCAAACATAGGAGGTATCTAAGCCTTTCCCCCCTATGTCTTGAAATAAAGGACAAATGAATGTTTAGATCAGTTGCAGTACTTTATCTGCCTTTATGACATTGTCAAAACAACACGTCCATTAATTTTTCCGCTTTCCATTCGGTCAAATACATCGTTAATTCGATCAAGCGATTGAACTTCTATATTTGTACGTACCTTTCCTTGTGCTGCAAATTCAATGGATTCCTGTAAATCTTTTCTTGTCCCAACAATAGAGCCCTTTACCGTTACCCCATTTAACACCGTATCAAAAATAGGAATAGGCAATTCAGCATTCGGAAGACCCACAACTACTAATGTACCGCCTCTTTTTACTGAACCATATGCCTGTTCAAACGCTTTTTTCGTTACGGCAACACTTACAGCGGATTGCACACCGCCTACTTTTTCTTTAATTTCCTGTACAGGATCTACTTCTAAACCGTTTATCGTGAGGTCCGCTCCTAATTCTTTTGCTAATTCAAGTTTGTCATCTTGAATATCTACAGCAATAACATTGAATCCCATTGCTTTGGCATACTGAAGCGCAACATGTCCTAGACCACCGATTCCATAAATGGCTACCCAATCTCCAGGCTTGGCATCTGATACTTTTAATGCTTTATAGGTAGTCACTCCTGCACAAAAAATGGGAGATACTTCAGCAAAATCGAGATTTTCCGGAATTTTTACCACGTAATTAGCAGGAGCTTTACAATATTCTGCATATCCCCCATCCACTGAGTAGCCTGCATTCAATTGGTCTGGACACAACGTTTCGCGGCCTGTTAAACAGTATTCGCATTCGCCGCAAGCTGAATAAAGCCATGGGACCCCAACGCGGTCTCCTACTTTTATGGAAGTAACCCCTTCTCCGATTTCTTCAACAATTCCAACCCCTTCATGACCTGGAATAAGTGGAAGTTTAGGCTTTACCGGCCAGTCCCCATGAGCGGCATGCAAGTCAGTATGACAAACACCGCAAGCTTTTATTTTGACAAGTATTTCACCATACTCCAACTCAGGAACTGGGACGTCCTTAATTTCTAGTTGTTGTTTAAACTCATTCACCACTGCTGCTTTCATCATTCTCTTTTTATTATTTTGTGTACACATGTAAAATCTCTCCTATTCCCTTCAATTTTTGATATTCACTATTATTTAAATGCAATAACCGTGCCAACATATAAAGCGCTTACATTTCAAGTGTTCTGTTTCTAAAATCTCTCTTAGTGCCGAAGAATCGGCCCAATTAAACCGTAAATACGGCAAAAATATGACGATTTATCGTTATTTTTAATTGAAATAGATGATTATGGACATTAACGGATACTCATGCTCTAAAAAAGGGAATAATAAGCTTGAAAACTAAGATTTATTAATTGATTCGTAGTTTTTTGAGTAGTTTACAGTTGTTTTTGCTAGTTTACTATTATTACGAACATATTTTATTAAGTTTATATAAAATGTTCGTGTTTTGTTTGATTTTTCCTCGGTAAATTGATAAACTGTGTGATGGGATAAATAAAATAATAACTAGTAGTAAATATTCGGAGGTGCCTTACATGTCATCAGTAGTAGTTGTTGGTACACAATGGGGAGACGAAGGAAAAGGGAAAATTACCGATTTCCTTTCTGAAAATGCAGAAGTAATTGCTCGTTATCAAGGAGGCAACAATGCCGGGCACACAATCCAGTTTAATGGGGAAACTTATAAATTACACTTAATTCCATCCGGGATTTTTTCCAAGGAAAAAGTCAGCGTAATTGGTAACGGGATGGTTGTCGATCCGAAAGCCCTTGTGACTGAACTTGCTTACCTGCATGAAAGAGGGATTGCAACCGATAATCTTCGCATCAGTAACCGTGCGCATGTGATTCTTCCTTACCATATTAAATTGGATGAAGTGGAAGAGGCCAGCAAAGGCGCTAATAAAATTGGGACAACAAAAAAAGGAATTGGCCCTGCTTATATGGATAAAGCAGCACGTGTGGGAATTCGGATTGCCGATTTGCTCGACCGTGAAGTTTTTGAAGAAAAGCTTGAAAGAAACCTTGCGGAAAAGAACCGCTTATTTGAAAAAATTTATGAAACAGAAGGATTCACAAAAGAAGAAATTCTTGATGAATATTATGAATATGGTCAACAGTTTAAACAATATGTTTGCGATACGTCTGTTGTGTTAAATGATGCATTGGATGAAGGCCGCCGTGTTCTTTTTGAAGGGGCACAAGGTGTTATGCTTGATATCGACCAAGGAACATATCCATTTGTTACCTCTTCGAACCCTGTTGCAGGAGGAGTAACGATTGGTTCCGGCGTGGGTCCGTCTAAAATTACTCATGTTGTTGGAGTATGTAAGGCATATACTTCTCGTGTTGGGGATGGTCCATTCCCAACTGAATTATTTGATGAAATTGGTAACCAAATCCGTGAAGTCGGTCGTGAATATGGTACGACAACAGGCCGTCCACGCCGCGTGGGCTGGTTTGATAGTGTTGTTGTCCGCCACGCTCGCCGTGTCAGCGGTTTAACTGACTTGTCTCTTAACTCTATCGACGTGTTAACCGGCATTGAAACATTAAAAATTTGTACGGCTTATCGTTATAAAGATGAATTAATTACAGAATATCCTGCAAGCTTAAAGGTGTTAGCACAATGTGAACCTGTATATGAAGAATTACCAGGCTGGACAGAGGATATCACAGGCTGCAAATCATTAGATGAGCTGCCTGCCAATGCCCGCCACTATGTTGAACGTGTAACACAGCTGACTGGAATTCCTTTATCTACTTTCTCTGTGGGTCCGGATCGTAATCAAACAAATATTGTCCGCAGCCCTTGGAGACAAATTTAAATTGATTGTGAAAAGTCCTCCTTTTTGGGGGGCTTTTCAATTTTGTGGGGTTGAAATTGTCGCCAATGGGGTTAATAGGAGACAATTTTCTTTGAGTTTGGAGTGAAATTGTCGCCAATGGTGCTTATAGGAGACAATTTTCTCTGGTTAGGGTTGAAATTGTCGCCAATGGTGCTTATAGGAGACAATTTTCTCTGGTTTAGGGTTGAAATTGTCGCCAATGAGGCTTATAGGAGACACTTTTCTCTGGTTTAGGGTTGAAATTGTCGCTAATGGTGCTTATAGGAGACACTTTTCTCTGGTTTAGGGTTGAAATTGTCGCCAATGGTGCTTATAGGAGACACTTTTCTCTGGTTTAGGGTTGAAATTGTCGTCAATGGTGCTTATAGGAGACACTTTTCTCTGGTTTAGGGTTGAAATTGTCGCCAATGGTGCTTATAGGAGACACTTTTCTCTGGTTAAGGGTTGAAATTGTCGCCAATGGTGCTTATAGGAGACACTATTCTTTGATTTTGGAATGAAATTGTCGCCAATCAAACTTTAAAGGGAATTTTCTAGTTCAGAACTGTGTGCTTAAAAGGTTATTTATCAGAGCAAGATTTAAGAAAAGTTTTTTTGAAAAAAAGTATTGCATCTTTTATACTATCCATGATATTATAAAAAGCGTCGTCACGAAAGATAACTATGACGATCTAAGTTTTGAGCCATTAGCTCAGTTGGTAGAGCAGGTTGCTTACATCATTGAATAGGCTTCTGCGGCAATCTGCGAGAAAGAACGAAAGTTCTTTTGAGCATCTGACTTAAACTAGTATTTGTTTAGGGGACAAGCCCTAATACGAGCCATTAGCTCAGTTGGTAGAGCATCTGACTTTTAATCAGAGGGTCGAAGGTTCGAGTCCTTCATGGCTCACCAAAGTTTTTTACGTAGTAAAATAACTTTCCATATGTTGGCCCCTTGGTCAAGCGGTTAAGACACCGCCCTTTCACGGCGGTAACACGGGTTCGAATCCCGTAGGGGTCATGGCGTTTAGCGGTCAGTAAGTAACTGGCAAGGACGGTTTCCTTGCTGACTGCTATATTTAATATTTGGTCCGGTAGTTCAGTTGGTTAGAATGCCTGCCTGTCACGCAGGAGGTCGCGGGTTCGAGTCCCGTCCGGACCGCCACTATACATAAGTTAGGACACAATTTCAAATTATGGCTCAGTAGCTCAGTCGGTAGAGCAAAGGACTGAAAATCCTTGTGTCGGCGGTTCGATTCCGTCCTGAGCCATCCTAAGAAGAAGCTTACATCGGTTAGCTTCTTTCTTATTTAAGAGATAAATGTAAAAAGCCTCTAGGACACTAGAGGCTTTTTCCTTTTTGGCAATATTCAGTAGCATGTAGCAAATACTACTAATAGATGATTTAAAACGGATTTAATGATAAAGTAAAATAGAGTATATATGACTTTAATTTAGATTTAATATAAAGGAGCAATGGGTATGGAGAAAAAAATTCTAGTCGTGGATGATGAAAAGCCGATTGCGGATATTCTACAATTCAACTTAAAAAAGGAAGGCTACAATGTTTATTGTGCCTATGATGGTAATGAAGCAATTAAAATGGTCGAGGAAATCCAGCCGGATTTAATTCTTCTTGATATTATGATCCCTTTAATGGACGGAATGGAAGTCTGCCGGGAGGTCCGCAAAAAATATGAAATGCCAATTATCATGCTGACAGCTAAGGACTCAGAGATTGATAAGGTACTCGGGCTAGAGCTTGGTGCTGATGACTATGTGACAAAACCTTTTAGCACAAGAGAACTAATTGCCCGCGTAAAGGCCAATTTACGCCGTCATCAGCAGTTTAACGCACCGACGGAAGAAGAATCGGAAACAAATGAAATTGAAATTGGTTCGCTAGTGATTCACCCTGATGCCTATGTTGTTTCGAAGCGCGGGGAAACCATTGAACTGACGCATCGTGAATTTGAACTGCTCTATTATTTGGCCCAACATATTGGTCAGGTAATGACAAGAGAACATTTATTACAAACCGTTTGGGGCTACGATTATTATGGTGATGTCCGTACTGTAGATGTAACCGTCCGGCGCCTGCGGGAAAAAATTGAGGATAGCCCAAGCCATCCAACTTGGATTGTGACGCGAAGAGGAGTTGGATATTATTTGCGCAATCCTGAACAGGAGTAATCGCCTTCATGAGAAAGGTTAGTTTCTTTCGATCGATAAATGTTAAGTTTGTTATCATCTATGTCCTGTTGATTTTAGTTGCGATGCAAATTATCGGGGTTTATTTTGTAAAACAATTAGAAGAAACACTTAGGACCAACTTCCAAACTTCTTTAACAGAGCGTGTCAATTTACTTGCTTATAATATTGTTGAAGAAATGGAAAAGGAACGGACACCTGAAGATCTAACACTTGAAGAAGATATAAAAAAAATCCTTGGGGACTTCTCAGCGGGGGATATATCAGAGGTGCGTGTCATTGATGGACGGTCGATGAAAATCCTAGGGACCTCTAATTCCAATAATCAAGGGATTGTTGGCCAGCGTTCGACAGACTTGCAAGTAAAACGGGCGCTTACTTTAGAAGAGGACCAAAGCAGTATTTTTATTGATCGAAAATCAGGACACAGGATTTGGGTTCTTTCAAAGCCGATTAAATCGGGGAAAAAAGTTATTGGAGCTATTTATCTTGTAGCAAAAATTGAGAATGTCTTTAAGCAAATGAAGACAATCAATGGCATTTTTGCAACGGGGACTGGTATTGCCTTAGCGATTACCGCTGTTTTAGGCATTTTACTCGCTCAGACCATCACACGGCCAATTACAGATTTGAAAAAGCAGGCAATAGCCATGACAAAAGGGAATTTCTCACGAAAGGTTAAAGTGTACGGAAATGATGAAATCGGTACATTAGCTATGACCTTTAATAATTTAACAAAAAAACTCCAGGAAGCACAGGCAATGACGGAAGGTGAACGGCGGAAGCTTTCCACCGTTTTATCGTATATGACGGATGGAGTAATCGCGACAGACCGAAAAGGTCGGGTGATTTTAATCAATGATCCTGCAGCTGAAATGCTGGATGTTTCACGTGAAACAGTCCTTTCTCAGCCGATTGTATCTCTTTTAGGCTTAAGCGACACGAATACATTTGAAGACCTGCTTGAGGAAAAGGATTCATTAATCCTGGATTACAGTACGAAAACAAAACCTTATATTCTTCGGGCAAACTTTTCGGTGATTCAAAAAGAGACAGGCTTTGTAAATGGTTTAATTGCGGTGCTGCATGATATCACGGAACAAGAAAAAATTGATACTGAACGAAGAGAATTTGTGGCGAACGTGTCTCATGAATTAAGAACTCCGCTCACAACGATGCGAAGCTATCTGGAGGCTTTGGCAGATGGGGCATGGAGAGATGAGGAAATTGCCCCAAATTTCTTAGAGGTTACACGAACAGAAACAGAAAGAATGATTCGGCTCGTCAATGATCTTCTCACGTTATCGAAAATGGATAGTACGGATTATAAGATTTCCCCTGAGTGGGTGAATTTTGTGAATTTCTTCCACGGTATCATTGATCGTTTTGAAATGGCGAAGGAACAAAATGTCACCTTTAAAAGAAAGCTGCCGTCCAATCCAATCTTCGTTGAAATTGATGAGGATAAATTAACACAAGTACTCTATAACATTATTTCCAATGCTTTAAAATATTCGCCTGAAGGCGGACAAGTCACGTTTTCCATCCAGGAAGCGGAAGATAGAATTATTATCAGTATATCTGACCAAGGGATGGGAATTCCGAAAGAAAATATCGGGAGGATTTTTGACCGTTTTTATCGTGTTGATAAAGCAAGAACCCGAAAGTTGGGCGGTACAGGACTGGGCCTTGCCATTGCGAAGGAAATTATTGGTGCACATGGCGGTGCGATTTGGGCAACCAGTCAGGAGGGTAAAGGGACGGTTATTTCTTTTTCCCTGCCATACGAGGGGTCTGAAGAGGATGAATGGTCATGAGATACGAAAATATAAAGTCTGTTATTTTAACAATCTTAGTCATAGTTAGTATTGTGTTAACTTGGAATTTATGGACCTATCAGCCGGATTATGAAACGATGAAAAACGGTAATACCGTTGCTGAAGTATCGTTAAGTGAGAAGCAGGAAGTTCAAAAAATCCTAAGACCTGATCAAATTTTATATCATATCAGCAGTCATCATTATGGAACTTCTAATACAGATGAACTTGAGAAAATCATGAAGCAGTTAAGTCAGTGGACCTTTTTAGATGTTGAAAATTACACCGAAAAAGCAGGAAATTTAAATAATCTAGTCCATGGAAATGGTAAGGCGGAAATTATTTTTCCTGGGGAGATTCCGATTGCGATGTACCGAAGTGTTCTTAATTTTGAAGAGCGTAAAATCCCCTCCTTTAACTTTGACAGAATCGTAATGAATGTAGAAAATTCCAGCAAGGATTTCGGAACGGTTTACTTTGTTTCTTCGGAACATCAACAAGTGTTTATCAGCCATATTTCAGCTGCGCTATTAAAGGGGTTTGAGAAGGACTTTTATAAAAAAGCGGTGAATTTACCCAGGTATTTTGCCTATAAGCCTACATCCAAACGGACGATTTTTCTGCCTGAAGGTGAAACAGAAATGATGGAGTATCGATATTTACCGAAAACTCTTGATTCCAATGAATTTAAAGAGGCATTATTTACCGACCCAAGCTTTGTGCAAAAAAGCATGCTTCCACACGGTGAAGAATACACGAATGATTCAAGTAAAATGAATGTCTATTATGACAGCAATATGCTTGTTTATGTAAATCCGACGGTAGAAAGTGAGTATACGTCCAATTCCTATGATTTAGTAAAAAAGAGTATTGATTTTGTGAATGAACATGGCGGCTGGACCGACCCCTATCGTTATGTTTCGAAGGATGATTATAACCAAGCGGTTGTTTTTCGGTTATACAGCATGGACGGCTATCCTGTTCATAATGACCAAGGGGCTTCAGAAATAAAGGAAGTTTGGGGAAAAAATGAACTTATGAAATACATTAGACCCAATATCTCCCTGGATTTGCCGCTTCGTTCTGAAACTAAAAAAATGATTCTTCCCTCAGGACGGAAAGCAATAAAATTTTTAGAAGACCGAAAGAATTTTAATCCGGATTTATTGAAAAAGATTGAACTAGGATACCGGATGGAACGAGATTCACAGGAAAACAAAATAATCCTCTTAGAACCTGCCTGGTTTTATCAATATGATGATACTTGGGTGCAGATAACGATGGACCAGGGAGGATTTAAGCATGGATTGGAGTAAAATTAAAACCATTTTTATTGTAACGTTCCTAATCTTGGATGTGTATCTGCTCTTTCAATTCTTGAAAATCCGCGATGCAAACAAGTATGAATTAATTTCAGAAGCATCCTTTGAGGAAAAACTGAAAGCGGATGAAATCAAATATGGAGATCTCCCGAAAGCACCCATTAAGGCACAATATTACAGTGCGAAGCCAAAGAAATTCAAGAAGAGTGACTTAAACCGCTTAGAAGGGGAAGCCGCAGTCCTAAAGGATGAGACAACCATACAGGCGAAACTGGAAAATCCATTACAGTTAAGCACAAAATTTGAACCAGCTCAACTGGCTGATTTTTTAAAAAGCGATGTTCTTTACGGGGACCAGTATCAATTTTGGGAAGAGAATGATAAACAAAAAACAATCACGTATTTCCAACAATATGATAGTTACCTTTTATATCATAATATTAATGGAATGATTACGTTTCATTTCAATAAAGCCAATCAAATTGTCTCCTACGAGCAGACCTATTTGGAGGGAATTGAAAAACTTACGGCAAAAGAGGAAATCCTCCCTCCTTTAAAGGCAATTGAAACCCTGCATCAAAAAGGGGTCCTTAAACCAAAGAGTACGATTACAAAGGTTGAACTGGGATATTCCACCTTAATACAGCTTGCAGCCTCTCAAGTGCTGGCACCGACATGGCGTTTTGTTGTCGATGATAAAGAGAGCCTGTTTGTAAATGCATTTGAAGGACAGATTATTCAATTTAACAGCGACGAAAAAAGTGTAGTGGAGTGAAATAGAATGTCATTGCGTTATAGCATATTAGCGAGCGGAAGTACGGGGAATGCACTTTATGTTGAGTCCGATGAACATTCCTTTTTGGTAGATGCCGGGTTTAGCGGAAAACAGATGGAAAGCCTATTTGGGCAAATTGACCGGGACATAAGTAAGCTATCGGGGATTTTTGTTACCCATGAGCACAGCGACCATATCAAGGGTGTCGGTGTACTCGCACGTAAATATAAGCTCCCTGTTTACGCAAATGAAAAAACCTGGCGGGCAATGGACGGTTTAGTGGGAGAGATTCCGACTGAGCAAAAATTTATTTTTAACATGGAAATGGTAAAAAGTTTTGGGGGCGTTGAAATCGAATCCTTTGGCGTTTCCCATGATGCGGCAGAACCGATGTTTTATGTTTTTCACCATTCCGATAAAAAGCTTGTTTTGATCACCGATACCGGCTATGTCAGTGATCGGATGAAGGGAATTATCACGAATGCTGATGCTTATATTTTTGAATCAAACCATGATGTGCAAATGCTGCGGATGGGGCGATATCCTTGGAATATTAAGCGGAGAATATTAAGTGATGTCGGCCATGTTTCCAATGAGGATGCGGCGGTGGCAATGAGCGAAGTGATTGGTGATAAAACGCGCAGGGTCTATCTCGCCCATTTAAGCCTCGATAATAATATGAAAGATTTAGCGCGGATGTCCGTGTCGCAAACATTGCAAAGCTGCGGTTTGGTTGTCGGGGAGCAATTTGATCTCTATGATACCGACCCGAAAACCCCCACCGTTTTGACAGCTGTATAATATATTTTTTATAAAAAGAGCGAGAATCAAGCATCTCGCTCTTTTTGTGTAAAAATAAAGTCTGAATGGTGTCTAACTAGGGAAGAATCCTGTAAAAAATTGCATTTTTTTATAAATTATCCTTTAGGTGAGTATAATTGTACATATAAGCCAAAATAAACGATAGCAGCTTTTCGAAAGAGAGGGAATCGGTAAATGGGTTATTATGATGATGATTCAAATGGACGTTATCGAGAAAAAAGAAGGAGAGGCGGTTTTTTCTTTTCCAGTTTGGTTGGAGCTATTATTGGGGCTGTATTGGTGGTTATGTTCATTCCTAGTTTAGCAAACTCAGGCGTTCTCCCCTATGATATTCAACCTAAAAATCGGGTTTCAACAGAAACTGGCACGAACAACCAACAAGGTTTTGTACAGCAAAATGTGTCCTATAATGTGACGACCAATACGACCAAAGCTGTTGATATAGCTGGCCCGGCAGTTGTGGGAATTACCAATATCCAATCGACCCAATTTTGGTCTGACAACGGGAAAAGATCAGAAGAAGCAGCTGGAACGGGTTCCGGTGTCATTTATAAAAAAGTTGGCGATAGGGCTTTTGTCGTCACGAATCACCACGTGGTGGAAGGGGCTACAAAACTCGAGGTGAGTCTCACCGATGGGACAAAAATCCCTGCAGACCTTCTGGGCAGTGATATTTGGACAGATTTAGCCGTTCTTGAAATTGATGCCAGCCATATTAAAAAAATTGCACAATTCGGGAATTCAGATGAATTAAAAATGGGCGAACCGGTCATTGCCATTGGGAATCCGCTTGGGCCTACCTTCTCCGGTTCTGTGACACAGGGAATTGTTTCAGGATTAAAACGGACAATCCCAGTCGATATCAATCAGGATGGGGTGATTGATTGGCAGGCGGAGGTTTTACAAACAGATGCCGCCATCAACCCTGGGAATAGCGGCGGTGCCTTAGTGAATATTGGCGGCCAGGTGGTTGGAATCAATTCGATGAAAATCTCCCAAGAGGCGGTTGAAGGAATTGGGTTATCGATTCCGATTAACTCCGCAATACCCATTATTAATGACTTGGAGCAATACGGAAGTGTAAAGCGGCCATATATGGGGGTTGATTTAAAATCGGTTGCTGAAATTCCTGCTTACTATCAAGAAGAAGCTCTTAAATTGCCGCGCGATGTAAACTATGGTGTGGCATTACGTGAGATCGTACCAAATTCACCAGCGGATCAAGCAGGCTTAAAGGAACTGGATGTTATTGTAGAAATGGACGGTAAAAAAATAAATGATGTCCTTGACTTAAGGAAGCACCTGTATCAAAATAAGAAAATCGGCGAGCAAATGAAGATTAAGTTTTACCGTAACGGGAAATTAAAAGAAACAACGTTAAAATTGACGAGTGATAAAATACATTAAATTAATGAGGCAGGAGGTGAATGACCACCCTCCTGCTTTGTTTTGTGGTAACATGTATGAGGTTCAGTATGACTGATTAGTTTAAAGTAAAAAATAAGGGAAGAGAAAATATTTTTGAAGGGTGAAGGTAAGGATGATTTATTGCTGCGAGGAACATGTGGATATTGCATTGGATACGGTTGTATATGAGCATGAGACATTTCCGTTATTAACAAAAATAGATGTGGATAATTTATCAACAAGCTGTGAATATTGTCAAAACAGCGCTGTATATATTGTGGCGAACAAGTGATTCCATACAAGATGTGGATAAAAAATGTGTATATGTGGATAACTCCTGTGGATATCTTGTTTGTAAGCTGTTTGTAATCAATTTGAAAAGGGCTGTGGATTGTGAATATCTCGATTGTGACGGTTGGCAAATTAAAAGAGAAATATTTAAAACAAGGAATTGATGAGTATTTAAAGCGATTGTCCGCTTATGCGAAGGTGGAAGTGATTGAGGTTGCTGATGAAAAGGCACCGGAGGAATTAAGTGAATCGGAAATGCTTCAGGTCAAGCAAAAAGAAGGCGAACGGATTTTGGCCAAAATCAGTCAGGATGCCCATATGATTGCCTTGGCAATCAACGGAAAAATGCAATCATCGGAGGAACTGGCGGATACTTTAGATAAGTTAGCTACATACGGAAAAAGCAAAATTGCTTTTGTGATCGGTGGTTCGTTAGGGCTAAGCGACGAGGTATTACGGAGGTCGAATGAACAATTGTCCTTTTCGAGGATGACTTTTCCGCATCAGTTGATGAGGTTGATTTTGGTGGAGCAGATTTACCGGGCTTATCGGATTAATCGAGGTGAACCGTATCATAAGTAAATGAGGTTTTTGCGAAAAAGTAACAGCACCCTCTAACTTAATGGAGAGGTGCTGTTTGGTTATTTTAATGCTTAGATGAACACTTGTTGCATGAATAGTTGTTTTTGCTCTTGCGATGAATTTAATTTTTTTGTTCAATCAGAATTTCCTTCGAAAACTATAGTATAGTAAACGCGGTGAATTCTATCTTAGAAGAGTAACATCATGAAGGATTCCATTACTTCCTAGTTTAAATCAAGGTTCCCTTGCCAGAAGATATTTTAATGACCTTTAAAAATAATGGCCATCTTTCCAAATAATGATGTTGTCTTCTTTTATACTACGCTGTACATCGATAATTCGTTGATTTGCTGATCCGCGAAACAAGAGGTTTAAATCTTTTTTTGAAAGATCAAATCGGCCATCAATGATCACATCAATATACGATAGTATACCTTTCTTTTCTTCAAGCACCTCTTCAAACCGATAGCCGGTATAAACCCATATGTTTTTATTTGTCCGTTGCTTAATCGCTTTAACGAGTTTTAATGTATCTTCATACTGACATGTAAGGCTGTCTCCCCCGCTAATCGTCACATCCGCAAGAGAATTCTCTTCTATGATTTCTATCAGCTTTTCGATATCATAATCCTGCCCGTTACTAGCATTCCAAGAGGATGGATTTTGACATCCGGTGCAATAGTGAGTGCAACCTGATACATAAATAGTTGTCCGTATGCCAGCACCATTATCTGTACAGTCGGTATCAATGTTCATGACCTTCATGATTGTTTCCCATGTTTAACGCGATTTTGTTCTTCAGAAGCCTTCGAGCTATTCCATTTATCAAGGCTCCCTACTAAGTATCCCGTGATCCTTCTGATTCGTTCAATCGTATGTTCGACGTCATTTCTACACTTTGGACATTCGTTGTAAATGACACCTGAGTACCCACATGCAGTACATCTGTCCACAGGAACATTAAAGCTACCGTAACCAATGCCACTCTCTTTCATGGCAGTAACATAAGTCTCTAATGCATCAATATTTTTCGAAGCATCCTCTGCTAACTCTATATAGGTAATGTGGCCAGCATTAGTTAAAGCATGATACGGAGATTCCTTCTTAATCTTATTAATAGCATTAATATTGAATTCAACAGGAATATGATTACTGTTTGTGAACCAGTCTTTATCGGTTACCCCTTTAATGACACCATGTTTTTTACGAGCAATTTGAAGAGCTTTTCCTGCATAGGATTCAGCAGGAGTCGCTAACAAAGTATAGTTTAAGCCTGCCTTTTCAGTTAAAGCGTCCATTTTATTTCTCATGAATGTAACAATCTTTAGACCAAGCTCTTGTGCTTCATCGGTTTCACCATGATGCTTGCCGACTAGAGCAATTAAGGTTTCGGCTAATCCAACATAACCCACAGATAATGTGCCTTGTTTAAGGATCTCTCCCAACTTGTCATTTCTTCCAAGTTGTTCACCACTCCACCAAGTACCTTGACTGTATAAAAATTTAAAATTTGTAGCATTTTTTTCAGATTGATAGACATATCTTTCATATAATTGCTTGCTTGCTAGATCCATATATGTATCTAACTTCTCAAAGAAATCTTCGACACTTGATGATTCAATCGCCAGTAAAGGCAGATTGATCGATGTAAAAGAAAGATTTCCTCTCCCAACAGGAGTTTCTTTTCCATTCACATTTCCGAAAACTCTTGTACGACAGCCCATTGTAGCGATATGTGTTTCAATATCGTCTTTTTTATAGTATTGAAGATTAAATGGGGCATCCACAAAAACATAGTTAGGGAACAATCTTTTGGCGGTTGTCTCTAATGACAATCTGAACAAGTCGTAGTTTACGTCACCTCTCTTCATGTTAATTCCATCTTTCACTTTGAAGATTTGAATAGGGAAAATCGGTGTTTCTCCATTTCCTAACCCTTTTTGAGTGGCTAATAGCATGTTTTTAACAACCATTCTTCCCTCTCTTGAAGTGTCTAAACCAAAATTCAATGAGATAAAAGGAACTTGTCCACCGCCTCTACTATGCATGGAATTTGCATTATGTATAAATGCTTCACAGGCTTGATAAACTTCTCTTTCTGTCATCTCCCATGCCTTTGCTTCAATGTCACAATGAGCATTTACGTTTTCGAGTAAAGCTACCATTTTTTGATAAGTTTTCTTTACATAGATAGCTAAATCAAAATCAAAATTAGCAAATGCTTGTCCGCCATGTTGTTGATTTTGATTAGATTGCAAGATGATAGAGGCTAACGCCATAGCACTCATGATACTGTTTGGTTCTCTCATATGGCCATGACCTGTATCAAAACCATCTTTTAATAATTTGCCTAGGGGTATTTGGCAGCAAGTTGTTGTTCCGCTGGCATAAAAATCTAAATCATGGATATGAATATAGCCGTCTAAATAAGCCTGTCTCACATCATCTGAAAGTAAGTTTTCTACACAAAAAAACTTTGCACTTGTTGAAGCAAATAAACCCATCATTCCTAATGGACTTTTTCCATCAACGTTCGCATTTTCTTGAATTAAATCCTGATTACTGCTTCCTACGATTTCTTTAAAACTATTCATTAGTTTCATATTCATAGTGCGTCTCCTCTTTAAATAATATGCGGCTAACAGCCACTAGCTGTGATACGCTTCGAATTCAAATCTTCGAGAGTGTGTTAAATTTTAATGAAGTATATTTCAAACACAAAAAAACCCAAAGAAGTAGATGGGTTTAATAACATGGAATAATCTATAAGAACGGTACTAGTTCTCTGTATCGTGAGAATTCCTTGTTATACCTTCCCAACTCCCGAAGAAGATAATACGAAATAAAAATGGCAGGTCTCCTGACTTATGCTTCTTCCTACTTTAATTCCTTCCCGTCTTATGACAGTGGATATTCATATTTCGTCAGCATATACAGTTGCGGGTACAGTTCTGGATTTTAACCAGATTCCCTATTAAGTCTTATCAGACACCATTATTATTGATTTTTATCGATATATAGTATATTGGGTTCATGTAAAACACTACATATTGTATGTTTTGATTATAATATACAATATTTACTATGGCAACCCTAATATAAGTAATCCGTTACAAATTAATTTAGTATCTCAAATAAATATAATGGAAGGCTTGAGATAAAAGGGGCAACAGGGGTATAGGTTCTTAAAATTACAAATGTATTTTATGGAAGTAACTCAGGCGTTACCAAAGAATTAATGATAAAAAGGCTGCCAGATTAAAAGCTGACGGCCTTTTAAAAGTATGAGTTACACTGGATAGTAAGATAAAATTCTTAATTGCCTTCATCGGGTTTGATAGTCGTTACAATGCAACATATCTTTTATTTCATCAACACTTCGTGTATCGGAAATTTCAAACTGACTGTGGCTGGTCTCTTTGTTAACATAACCACCAACAGCAGTTGAGGAAGCTGCAGACATTTTAGTAACGCCCATACTAATAAGATGGTCACGAAGTTCCGACTGCTCTCTTGTAGAAAGGATAATATCTGCTTCTGGCAAAAACAAACGCATTGCCAGCATGGCTTGAAGTAAATTTTTGTCTGTAACATTTGTTTTTGGCTGAAAATCCCCCAAATGAGGGCGCATTCTTGGAAATCCAATTCCGATTTCCGTTTCTGAATAGTTATTTTTCAAGTAAGCAGCATGAATACCGGTAAAGAACACTTCTTTCCGCCAGTCATCCATTCCTAAGAGCGCACCGATAGTAACCTTGCTCATTCCTGCTTCGCAACCCCGTTCCGGCGTATCCAACCGATATAAATAGTTTCGTTTTGGACCTTTCACATGAATTTGCTTATATATATCTTCGTTGTATACCTCCTGATGAACAGTGAGTCCGGTTATGCCACATTGAATCAATTCCCGGTATTCTTCTGTTTCCAGAGGGTGTATCTCAATTGAAAGGGAGGAAAAATATTTCTTTAAAATCGTGATACTTTCTTTAAGATATTCAATAGAGGCATGTAACCTTGATTCCCCAGTTAAAATAAGCAAGTGTTCAATTCCTGTTTTAGCTAGTGCCTGTGCCTCTGCTTCAATTTCAGACAAGGTAAGTTTTTTTCGAGAAAAATCATTGTTTATGCTGTAACTGCAATACAAGCACTGATTGACGCAGAAATCGGATATGTAGAGAGGGGCAAACAACTGCATTACTTTCCCAAAATGTTGGACAGTTACTTGTTGAGCCTTTTGCCCTATTTCTTCTAAAAATGGCTCTGCTGCAGGCGACAATAACGTTAAAAAATCCAACTCGTTTAACGTTGTTTTATTTATGACGTGCTTTACATCTTCATAAGTTTGTGATGAAAAATAGTCCTCAAAAGGTAAGTCCTTTTCCGCACAATATTTTTTGTAATAGCTCATTGTTCTATCCTCCTTGAAATATAAAAAAGCTTACCCAAAAAAAATAGGTAAGCTGCACTAGAGTGTTTAGCTTCCCTACGTTGGTACTAATCCAAATCAGGTTCAAAGGGTTGGATTGCTCCTCTCAGCCCAATAAGGGCACCCCTAGCTTTCTATCAAATGTTATTTGTTTTTATATATCAAGTTTATCAGAAGAATCTCATAATAAATATGATATTCATCACACAGGACATATATTGAACCTATGCTCAAGATAACTTTGTGTTTAGATGAGATTCGCTGAACCGTACCATAAATAAATGAGGTTTTTTTATTCTTTTGCGTTTCTATCAAAATTCTGGCATTTCTATGATAAATTATTTTTCTGAAAATGCTGAGGGTATTGACAATTCGAAAATTGATTGATAAGTTTATAAAAAAATATTTCTTATCCAGAGAGGTAGAGGGACTGGCCCTATGAAACCTCAGCAACAGGTCTGCTTAAGATACTGTGCTAATTCCAGCGGGTGATAACCCTGATAGATAAGTTCGGTCCGTTTTTATTTGTCAGTAGAGCACTCATTTTTTGAGTGCTTTTTTGTTTTTTCTGGATAGCAGCAAAGGAGAGTAAAAATGGAGAACAAAAATGGGCAAGAATTTCAAAGGAAAATGCAAACGCGTCATATTGTCATGTTATCGCTTGGCGGTGTGATTGGAACTGGATTATTTTTAAGTTCGGGCTATACGATTCAACAGGCGGGTCCGTTTGGTACGATTCTGTCCTATCTGATTGGTGCATTAGTGGTTTATCTAGTTATGCTATGTTTGGGTGAGCTTTCTGTATATATGCCTGAAACCGGTGCATTTCATAGCTTTGCAGCTAAATACATCGGACCAGGAACAGGATATACTGTTGCCTGGTTGTATTGGTTAACGTGGACTGTTGCCTTAGGTTCTGAATTTACTGCTGCGGGAATGCTTATGCAAAGATGGTTTCCCTCAATCAATGTTTGGATCTGGAGTGCTTTTTTTGCTATTTTAATTTTTATATTTAATATATTAACTGTTAAGTTTTTTGCTGAAACTGAATTCTGGTTCTCATCTATAAAGGTAATTGCAATTGTGATCTTTATTATTTTAGGTGTAGCGGCAATGGTAGGCTTTCTTCCAATGTCACATTCAAACTCAGCGCCTTTCTTTTCTAATTTTGTAAAAGCAGGACTGTTTCCTAATGGTGCCTTCGCCATTATCATGACAATGCTTGCGGTTAATTTTGCTTTTTCGGGAACGGAATTAATTGGTATTGCAGCTGGAGAAACGGCGAATCCGCAAAAAACAATCCCGAAGGCAATTAGCACCACTTTATGGAGATTGATTATCTTTTTTGTAGGAACAATCGTAGTGTTAACTGCGATATTGCCAATGAACGATGCAGGAGTATTAGAGAGCCCGTTTGTTGCAGTTCTTGAACGTATTGGGGTGCCTTACTCTGCAGATATAATGAATTTTGTTATCCTAACAGCCATTTTATCTGCTGCAAATTCAGGACTTTATGCTTCCTCGAGAATGCTTTGGTCACTTGCAAATAAGAAAACCATCTCACCCATGTTTGCAAAAATGACAAAACAGGGTGTTCCAATCAATGGAGTTATTTTTAGTATGTTAGGTGGTGCTTTAGCTTTGTTCTCAAGCATTGTTGCACCAGATACTGTGTACATTGTGCTTGTATCCATTTCCGGTCTGGCTGTGGTTGTCGTTTGGATGAGTATTAGTGCCTCACAGTTCCTATTTCGTAGACAATTTTTGAAAGAAGGAAATTCAATAGAGAACTTGGTCTATCGTACGCCACTCTATCCGTTGGTTCCAATTGTATCATTTGTCTTATGTCTTGCATCATGTATTGGAATTGCATTTGATCCTACTCAACGAATAGCCTTATATTGTGGCATTCCATTTATAGTGCTCTGCTACGGCAGCTACTATCTTACACAAAATCTAAAGAAAAGAGGCGCAAATAATGTCCAACAAAATCAACCCAATTGATACTATTTTATCCCAACATTCCATTATGCTTCTTGATGGAGCTTTAGCTACAGAACTGGAGTCACATGGATGTAATTTGGATGATCCTCTATGGTCCGCACGTGTTTTACTTGAAAATCCGGAATTGATTTATCAGGTTCATTTTGATTATTTTCGTGCTGGAGCGGACTGTGCCATCACGGCAAGCTATCAGGCAACAATTGATGGTTTTTCCGCGCGAGGAATAGAAAAGATGAAAGCTTTAGAATTAATTAAGCAAACGGTGTTGCTGGCAAGAAGGGCGAGAGATGATTTTTGGAAGGGAAATACGCAACCTAATCGTCCTAGGCCATTGGTGGCTGCATCTGTTGGACCATATGGAGCTTACCTGGCTGATGGTTCAGAGTATGTAGGAAATTACGGTGTGACAGATGAAAGATTAGTAGAATTCCACCGTTCCAGAATAGCAGCATTGATTGAAGCGGGTGTAGATTTATTAGCATTTGAAACGATACCTTCTTTACAAGAAGCGAAAGTTTTATCTTCCTTATTGCGAGAATTTCCGGAGGCATATGCTTGGCTATCTTTTTCTTTGAAAAATGAAAAAGAAATTAGTGATGGTACAAAACTTGCGGAGTGTGCACAGTTTTTTGAAGGAGATAAACAAATTATTGCAATTGGTTTAAATTGTGTACCAGTAACATATGTTACTAATGCCATCCGGGAGTTGCGTAAGAACACGAAAAAGGCTATTCTTGTATATCCGAATTCCGGGGAAACCTATAATCCAGAAACAAAAACATGGCATGGTCAAGAATTATGTAACAGGTTTGAACTGCAATTTGAAGAATGGTACCAAGCAGGAGCAAGGTTGATTGGAGGATGCTGCAGAACAACACCACATCACATTGAAGAACTTTCTAAAAGGTGGCGGTAGTAAAAGTACCATTAATATTCTCTTTATGATCATTATGGTACTCCATGTTTCCTGCCTTTTAGAGATGAATTTAGAGAAAACCTCATTTAGATGCGTTACGGTGAACCTTACCATAAGTAAATGAGGTTTTGAATTGTTATTTTACCCAAATAATAGGTAAAGAACTAAGCCACGTTGGTGGCGTTATCGATTTTAAATTTTGGATCAGTCCTCCACTGACTAACGCAGCGGAGGACTGATTCTTTTTTCTCCAATGAAAAATGCCTTAAAAAATAACGAAAATAGGAAGAAAAGCGAGAGCCCAATTAACGTAATTCCCAAGTTGACTTGTTGTCCCTTTAGATAATTGTTACAGAGACGAATGGGAGCATTGGCGTAAAGCCAGCCCATGACAAAAAGCATGGAAATTACATTTGCCCAGATAAATCCCTTGACTATAGGAGTAAGCCGCCCCCAGCTAAAAGCCAGGGGGAGACCAATCAATAAAGGTGCAGTCAAATACTTTGCCAATTCAAATGTAGTATTGTTAAGCGCTGCATCAAGGGATCGCGGCAGGAGCCAAAAGATGCTAGTAAATATAGCAATGAGCAGAACAGGAATTCCATTTTGGTTGTATTGAACTCCTTCCGGCTTCCATACATGTTTCCTGATCCCAGTTCCAAATAAATATCCAGTAAAAGCTAATAAAGGAATTTGAATAACCATTTGGCCAACCATAGTACTTTCAAGACCCGTTCTTACTTGTGGGATACTAAGGGCGGCAATAAGTATAAAGCAAATGAATACAATAGGTTTCATTCATTTCACCCTTACATTTAATTCCTCGACTACTTTGTCGGGAGAGCTATAATCATATATCTGGATTAAACTGCCTTTAGGGTCAATTAAATAAAATGCTGCATTATGTTCAAATCCATTTTCAAGCGGGATGACAATGACCCCTGCCTTTTTTAATAATAACTTCAGTTCCTTTTGGTCTGGAACCGTGGCTATTCTCCATTTAACTCCGTCTGCTTCATACAATTCGCGATGGTGTTCAAGCATTTCAGGTGTATCCCGCTTAGGATCAAAGCTAATGCTTAAAAAATCTAATTTGTCACGCAGGGTCCCTTTTGGAAGGCTTGAATAAATTTTATTAAAATTCATCTCCACTATGGGGCAAACATCTCCGCAGGTAGCATAAAAGAACGTAGCTAAAACGTATTTCCCTTGATATTCAGAAAGGGTAAAGGATTCTCCCTTACTGTCTTCAAAAGTTACATTAGGAACGATGGGACTTTCTTGCAACACATCGATTTTTCTTGCCTGTTCAGCTGTAAAGGCTCGAAAATGATCGGTATAGAAAAACAAAATTGCTGTGCCTAAGATTGTGAGCCCCATTGTCATGAAAATATATTTTTTATCCATGTGTCGAAGTCCCAATATCCTCAGTATTAGAAATATTTTTCCCAATCCTGCTGGAGTAGTTAATAAAACGGAAGAAAAATAATAAGAAAATGAAAGTTATGGCAAATCCGAAGAAAGCAGCAACAATATCTACAGGAGCCCATTCAGGAAGATGCTCAGCCCAACGTCTTGGGACACTTGTCTTTCCTGAATATAAGAATGAATAGGTTAGTCCAAGGAACGCCAAGAAATACATCCATAAGATGAAACGGTCAAACTTGCTATCTTCCCGACCGCCTTCCATCCTTGTCAGGTAGTACATGAATCCTAGAATCATTGCACAAACTCCCATCCCCATATACATATGGAAATGACCAGGTACCCATTTGGTGTTGTGCATCACTTGATTGATCACGATGGTGGCATCAACAATGGCCGGAATCACCCCAATCACCCAGCCAAACATTGAAAGGTAGAGGAAGGTTGAAGCCACGTCCCACTTAATTCCAGAACGATAGATAATCAACAATGCCCCAAATGCAGTAACAACCAGCACAGGGATTCCATTGATATAGGAAAGAACCTGCCCCAAAATCAGGACCCACTTTGGCATAGCAAAGTCCATCAAAAGGTGATGAGGATAGGCAGAAAGAGTTAAAATTGTTGAAAGGTTCCACGCAATTAAAAAGATTTTATTGGATTTCCAAGGCCTGCCCGTATACCGGGGGAGTAGCTCATAGACGGCAATAACCCCTATATAAATGGTAGAATTTGCAAGAACATGGCCAAAGGCAAAGGTTAAGTTTTTTGCAAGAAGGGGATCAATCGTAAAACTTGGTGCATAAAGGTTAATGAGGCTCATTAAAAGGATGGAAGCACCTGCAATCAGTGCCGTGATGTCAACTATACATACCATTGTAGCGGCAACAACCGTTGGAGGAGGACCAAAACCTTCTTTTTTCCCAAGAAGTTGCGGCCAGCCCAGCGTTGTGGAGAAGCTTCCATATTCCTTGATGATGGCACGTGCGGTTTCTAATAGAAAAATCAAAAACGAAGTTCCAATTACTAACATCCCGCTTAAATAAAGGGTAGCACCTGTTTTCCCCCACATTCCACCTGAAATGGCAGGCAAGGGATAAAGAAAGGTCCAGCCACCTGCAAAATCAAAGCCAAAGATTCCGACTAAAACCATGAAAACACCGATAAGGAAAAGGAAGATATATACATGAAACACAGATCTTTTTAATGGAACGTATTGGCTTAAGAAATACCACATGATGGAAGAGACAGCGAGTAGGGCAGCACCAATCATACCGGTTCCATGCAATGTCAAGACTTTATAGAATAGGATGGTGTCCAGCCTGATAAGCTCTCCTTGGGATAGGAGCATTAGAACACCAGCAATCATCATTAACAGTAAAACCGCACCACTAACGATAAGTGGAAACACAACACTTTTCTTTGTTTTTGGGTCGATTGCTATCCGTAACGTGTTTTTCATTTACTAACTCCCCCCATTATTCATTAACGATAATCTCTCGTTTCATAATGTGGTGGGCTGCACCACAATACTCCAAGCACAAAATTGAATAGGTTCCAGGTTTCGTAAATTGATAATACACAGTGTTTGTATATTGAGGCATGGCTTGAGTTTGAGCAACAATATTCATAGTATCATCGTATAAACCAAAGCCATGATTGACATCCTTGCTAGTGACATGAAAGGCAATGTAATCCCCAACTTTAAAAGAGTCCTTAGATATTTCGAACCCAAATTGCATTGCGGTAACATCCACGTCAATAGGAGTGCTTTTCGCCGCCGCCCGATGATAAGGCAGTTGTTTTAAGGTAAAATAGCTTGTAGTCAGCAACAAAAAACATACCAATATAAACCAAATATTGCGAATCAAGTATCCCTTTTTTTGAATCCCGGCATAATCGCTCTTTTTAGCAGACCGTGCGAAGACAAACAGGAAGACAAAAATAATAAAAAGGCTAAGAAGTAAGGTAATAACCCAGGCTGCTTGTTGATACATACTAATCCCCCTTTTTTGAAATCAATTCTTTTCTTCAAGGATGACTAAGCTTGTGTGCAGCAAAAAATTCTAGCCTAAAAGAATCATACAAAATAACCTTAGGAATTACTGTTAGAAAAATCACAATTATCTGAAAAATAAGGAGACGAATTTCCCTGTTAGTTAGTAGATGAAGGGGTGGATTGTTCCAGTGATTCTCTATAAGTTCTTTTCCTGTTTTGGTGCTGGAGAGTTAACCATGACGTGTGCAGAAGTTGTTTCTTTCTTGTTTACCAAATGAAGAGCTAAACCTGTAAAAACGAATCCACCAATAAAGTTTCCAATGGTTACAGGTATTTGATTCCATATCCACCAATCTCCTAGGGAGATATTGGCACCCATAAAAATGGCTGTTGGAATCACAAACATATTTACCACTGCGTGCTCAAAACCATGGGCAAAAAACAAAAAAATAGGAAGCCACATTGCTGCAATTTTTCCAATTGTAGAACTAGAGGTGAATGCCATAAATGCACCCAATGTTACCATCCAATTACATAAAATTGCTTTTGTTATAGAAATGATGATTCCTTCCACGCCAAGGCTTTTATACGCGAGGGTTTTTCCTTCCGCCACAGAAATGATCTTTTCAATCATTGGTCCTTCGGTAATATGTCCCAGTTTTGTTGCAGAGATATAAAATAATCCCCCATACAACAGGCTGCCTAAAAGATTTCCAACAAAAGCCCAAAAGAAGTTAACATAAACGCTTTTACCGGATGTAAACCCTCTCATTTTAGCAAGTGGTAGCATGGCAAAATTGCCGGTTACCAGTTCTAATCCTAATAACAAAATAAGGACAAATCCAACAGGAAAGATAAATGCACCAACAATCCCCAACTTGGTTTCGATTGAAGCGGTATAAGCGAGTGTCGTGGAGAAGCCCAAAAAGGCACCTGACAGGATCCCCTTGATTAAAATGTCTTTCACAGCCAAATTGGATTTATAGGCCCCTGTAGTTGCAACATCCTCCACCAACTGAACAGGTTTAATATAATCCAATCTCCATCCCTCCTTTTTCGTTTGATTTTTATTGTAAAGAGAGTAGTTTACCAAATCAATATTATTTTACAAAAAATTACAATTTACTCATTAACACAGTAATTATCGTAGAAATTCAGAAGATCTATTGCAAAATAAAATACTGCCAATCTACTTGAAATTAATCGCAGAATGCATGGTTTAAATGCTATATATCTTGATGATTTAAATAAATGGTTTTTATAATTTCGATAAGATTCTAGAAACTTAGGTTAGTGACAGTGGAATCGAACACGAAAAAGAAGACAACTCGCCCAAAGGGGGGAGTTGCCTTCTGTTGTTATATGTTCCTATTTTAAGTTACCTGGAACAGATTTCATAATTTTTCCAGTATTATTGTTGTTAACCGGAGATGTAGCTGGACGTAATATACGCATGTAACTCACCCCCTTTCACTATGGTTAAGTAGGTGTAAAATCCATTAGCAATATATGTTTTCTCTATCACAAACTATTTTTCCATATTAAGTTTAATGCTTTTTTAATGTTTCGTTTTTCATAAGGGCAAGGCCTCTCTCCAGTACGGATCCGATATAATGGACAATGATTGCCTTGGCATGCAGGACGGTAGAAGCAGGATTGGCAAACTGCATCTGTTTCCTCTCCTGAAGTTACCCAACTGGCAATTTTATCATAATCAAGTTCTAGACTACCATCTTCATGTATTTTTCCGACTTTATTAAATTCTTCATCAAGAGAGAGGGTACACTTGTACAATTGTCCATCAGAGCCGACTACTAATGAGTGTGGTTTTGCTGCATAGCAGACCGATGCAGATGGCATTAATGACTCTATTACCATGGGGCTCATACTTAATCCTTGTGTAATAGCTTCATCAGTTAGCTCCCAAATCTTTTTGTTAGACATGGTGCGGCTACATACAGGGAGGTCATCATCGTTTTTTCCACCCCATCTTCCAACAGGTCGATACATAATTCCAAAACGCCTATCATCTGCAAAATGTTCTTTTAAGAACCCAGTTAACTTGGATGCTTCCTGTAAATTACTTTCATCGAAATTTGTTCGAATGGTGATATCAAATGAATCTGGGACATCTTTAATTGCTATTAAATTATCGATAATTTTACCAAATGATTTACCACCACCTAATAAAGGTCTTCGATTATCGTGCACTTCCCCAATTCCATCAATCGTTATCATAAATTGATTAATATTCCAAGATAGCAATCTTTGAAAAACATCTTTTGTTAATAAATAACCATTTGTAACAAGGTCACAAGAGTATTGTATATTGTTTTCCTTTGCAATCGATAAAAAGTAATTGGAAAGTTCCTCAATGACATCTATTGCAACTAATGGTTCACCACCAAACCAACTAATATGTAGCCTCGATAAATTTCCTTTCTTTTCTTGTACGAATGCTTTAAGACCATTTATAATTTTGCGATTCATTTTTCCACGTTCAAACGTTTCATAACAATATGTACAACGGAAATTGCAGGCTTCAGTTGGTAAAAGTACAAGGTGCATTATATCTGTTCGGTGTAATGACTGATGAAGAAATTGTGCCCTTCTCTTTTCATCAACATCGCTAGAAACTAAAAAACCATTATTATATAAATCTTTTTGTATTTCGTTTTCTAAAATATCTATACCAGCTCTTTTTAAAGAATATAAGACAGCTTCTTTTTCTTCATCTGAAAAATAAGTAATGGCACCAGTATAACTATTAAAAATCACAACTCCATTGTCATCAGTATGTGATATAGCATTAAATCTAGATGGAACATATCTATTTTTGTCTTTCATACTTCCACAAACTTTCTTTGAATATAGTTTGATAGCCAAAAACTATTATAAGAATGTAAATAAAAATATTAAATGAGATAAATCACACACTCATAAGATAGACCTCCTTGTTCACAGCAGCGGATTTCCAACGATAAGGAGCGTTGTTTCAATAGGTATTTAACCCTTTCAGAAAATAAGGTATGATAGGAAATATTGTATAGAGGAAACCCATGCAAAATGAACTTGTGGAGGAAATGAATAGATGAGTAACTTACCTAGCTGTCCAAAGTGTCAATCGGAATATACTTATGAGGATGGAGCCCTTTTGATTTGCCCAATGTGTGGCAACGAATGGACTTTAGAATCAGAAGCAGAAAATAATGAGGATATAAAGATCATCAAAGATGCAAATGGAAATGTCTTGAATGATGGGGATACAGTAACCGTCATTAAAGATCTTAAAGTGAAAGGGAGTTCATCAGTCCTAAAACAAGGCACTAGGGTCAAAAGTATCCGGTTGGTAACTGGAGATCATGACATTGACTGTAAAATTGATGGTTTTGGAGCAATGAAATTAAAATCCGAATTTGTGAAAAAAGTATAAATACATTTATTGGTACTGTTTATTTCAAAGGAATTAAAGGTTGTTCCGTCTACGAAATAATAATGTATGGAAAAAAGAGGATCATCGGAATATCATTGATTGATATTCCATTTTTTTTTGGATTAATATTATTATTTTTAGCCTTTTTCTATAAATAGTAACGAAAGGTTCACAAAATACAGTATAAATTAAGATAAACTCATAGTAATATGTGAATAACTTCACATACTATAGCTTTTAATAGGAGTAGATGATGATGTCATATAGCAAACCGGAAAAAGCGATGGAGATCACCATAGCAAACGGAACGAAGAAGGTAAAATATTCATTCATGCAAACAATGATTTTAGGTTTTGAAGCAGGTGCTTTTATCGCACTTGGATATTTGCTTTTTATCCGTGTTACAGCAACACTTCCGACCAACTTGGAGGGACTCAGCAGCTTGATTGGGGCATCGGTATTCCCGATAGGCTTAATCCTAACATTACTTGCAGGCGGAGAATTATTAACAGGGAACATGATGGCCGTGCCGTTAGCGAGGATGGCAAACAAGATCCAAACAAAGCAGATTTTTTATAACTGGATTCTTGTTACAATTAGTAATTTTATCGGAGCCATTTTCGTAGCGTACTTTTTTGGACATCTTGTTGGGTTAACGGAAACTGCACCTTTTTTGGCAAAGACAGTGAGTATTGCGCAGCATAAACTGGACGCAACCTTCCTTCAAGCTTTTTTCTCCGGGATTGGCTGTAACTGGCTGGTTGCTTCAGCTGTGTGGCTTTCGTATGGGGCAGAAGATATGATGGGGAAAATTGCCGGTATTTGGTTCCCAACCATGGCGTTTGTAGCAATCGGATTTCAGCACGTTGTTGCCAACATGTTTGTCATCCCGGCCTGCATATTTGCAGGATACTTCACATGGATAGAATACCTTCATAATTTTATCCCTGTATTTTTAGGAAATGCGGTGGGTGGATCGGTTTTCATTGCCATGGCATACTGGCATGCATATAAGTGTACCATTTCGAAGGTTGAGAAGAAGAGTAAAGCCACAGCATAGCAATGGCGGAGCATTGAATTCTCCGTCCATTTTATTTCATGCCCGGTTTTTGCCAAGTTTTTATTAAAACGGGACATCCTCAAAATTATTTCGATTTGATAAATCGATTTCTAAGAGGAAATAATTAATTTATATTGAATTTAATAAAATGAATAGTAAAGCCTGAAGAGATGTAAAACGATTTTAATTCTAAAAAAGTATCATTCCTAAAACGAAAGGCTGATTGTAATGAATAAGGAAGAAAACCTCTCAATGAAAGACAAAGCAGTATCCTTCCTGCGATTCGTAGCATCAGGGAAAGTAGACGAAGCATACCGAAAATACATAGGCCCAAGCTTCTGCCACCACAATCCCTATTTCCGCGGCGATGTAGATTCTCTAAAGCTCGCAATGGAAGAGAATGCCGCTCAGAGCCCTAACAAAATCCTTGAGGTAAAGCATGCAATTGAAGAAGGAGAAATTGTTGCGGTTCATTCCCATATTAGACAAAAACCTGAGGACCTTGGAGCAGCGGTTATCCATATTTTTCGCTTCCATGATGGGCTAATTGTTGAATTATGGGATGTAGGTCAACCTATACCTGAGACTTCCCCCAACGAGTATGGCATGTTTTAGTGCTGCAAAAAGGGAATTTTGGAAAAATAATACTAAAGCCAAGTTGAGGAGGTCTTTATGCAAAAAATAGTTCCGCATTTATGGTATGACAAAGAAGCGAAAGAAGCTGCATTGTTTTATCTTAGTTTATTTGAAAAATCGAAACTATTAAATGTTAATGTTATTGAAAACACTCCCTCCGGTGATTCAGAGTTGGTAAGTTTTGAATTGGCCGGCCAAGAATTCAAAGCTATAAGCGCCGGTCCTTACTTCAAATTTAATCCATCCATTTCTTTAATGGTGGCCTGTGAGTCTGTAGAAGAAGTGAATGTCAAATGGAAAGCTTTATCAGAAGGCGGAAGCGAATTAATGCCGTTAGGTGAATATCCCTTCAGCAAATGGTATGGCTGGGTCCAGGACCGATATGGTTTGTCTTGGCAGTTGATGCTTATAGATAACGGTCAAGCTGTTCAGAAAATCACACCGAACTTACTTTTCTCCAGTGATTCATGTGGGAAGGCGGAAGAAGCAGTAGATTTCTATACGCAACTATTTAAGGATTCAGAAACAGGGATCATTAGTAAATATGGACCAGGAGAAGCAGCGTCATCAAAGGCAAGGGTGAACTATGCTAGTTTCAAACTCTGCGGGATGAGCTTTTCAGCAATGGACAATGGATTTGACGTTGATTACCATTTTAATGAAGCATTTTCGTTCATGATAAATTGTAAAGACCAGAAGGAGATTGACTATTATTGGGACAGGCTTTCTGCCGTACCTGAGGCAGAACAATGCGGATGGATAAAGGATAAATTCGGACTTTCATGGCAGATTGTCCCGGATAATATGGATGAAGTTCTCTATAAAGGTTCAAGGGATGAAAACCAAAGAATTACTCAAGCACTTTTTAAGATGAAAAAAATTGATATAGAAGCATTGGAAAATGCCCGTCTTGAAAAATGATAAAGGCGGTTTTAAAAGAAGGTATCTAAATAATTTTAAAAGGTTATTCTTATTTGTAAAATTCTTCAATAAGAATAACTCTTTACTTTTTTAAAAAAAGTACAAAGTTGATTTTATCAATATAAATATTTAACGGGGATACTTATATGTTTTTAATTTGAAATACAATAAAGTTGGTTAAAAGTATTTTGGTTTTGTAAGAGATACACAATAAATCTCAATTTAATCAAAATATTTTATAAGTAATGTTCAAAAGAACCTCATTTAGATACATCACGGAGAATCGTATCATAAGTAATTGAGGTTTTCTATGTAATGATAAATTTTATGTTGAAAGTGAGTTAATTAGCTATAAAGTGAAAGCCTAACTTCGTTTAGTTAGTCTTTTTTCATTGTATAATTGAATTAATTAACAGTTTATCAAAGGGGGATTTTATTGGAATAATTATTGTCATTACTAAACAAAAGCAATTTCTTTATACCATATAAATCATGGTTCATAGTTCTTAAATATTTCAACTTTCCCCCGATGTGCCCCGTAGTAATCGAATACCTAATATGACAAATATAAGACTGAAAAGTGCATTTTTAACAAAATTTACTTCAACGAAAATGTCATAGTATTGCTGGATATAGTCAGCTGCGTATTGAAATATCGTTAAACACCCTATTCCAATTAATACCCACCCAATCATGCCCTTATTAACAAGGGTTTAAAGTAAAAGTTTAATTTTGAATAAAGTATTATTAGATACAGGATCAGCTGGAACAATTTTAAATGCTGATGTGGTGGACGAAATTTGTGTGATCCCAGAAGAAAATGATACGGTCGATATCATTAGAGGAGTAGGCGGTGTAGAATGCGTATATGTAGAAAATTTTGAAAAATCTAAATTCAGAAATATAGAGAAGGATGACCAAAAGGTAATAAAATTGACGTTTGGTCATCCTTTTATTATTCAATCTTTCTTTATCCAAATAATAAGGCTGAATTGGTATAAACCTTGGTTAAAAGCCTTAGAGACAGAATGGTTCCGTTGCAGAAAAATACCACAGTGTCTCATCGCTGTGGTAGACCCTAATTTTATCATTCCTTATCTTTTGAAGAAATGGCTGTTTACAAGGCTACATAAAACTCTAGAGTGGCCGTGCATTCTGCCATGTTGAACCATCCCACAAATATATCTCGCCAAATCGATTTTTCGACTCCCCTACTTTCCAATTCTTGCCCATATCCCCCTTTAATAGTTCGATCGGGTAATACTTATCTTTCGTTTTACGCCACTTGCCCTTGATCAATTTGCCTGGGGTATTCCACACGTAAGTGCCATTACTTTGAACCATAAGTCCACCAGCCAAAGCGCCAATGCTTGATGTTGTAACATAATAATCCCCTATATCCTGAGTGTAGGTCGACCCTTGTATATACACTTGATAAGTATTGAACAGGTGAGAAACATCATCCGGATTAATGGTGAACTTGACCTTGCCCTTCCGCTTTTCTCCAGGTAGGGTCCATGTACCGCTCAAGTGATTCGCATCCGTCATTCTTACAGTAGTTTTATTGGAAGGGAGGTTCGTTATTCTGCCCCACTTATCAGTACTCTTCACTTGTCGGAATACAAGCGCATTACCCTTCAATTGACCTTTAATGGTATCAACAACACCTTCTATAGGCCACGTGTCCCATGTGATTCTTCCTTCGAATGTACCAGCTTTCTCATTATATTTATTAAAAGTAATAAAAAAGGTATAGCCAAGCGCTTTCCCGTCGTCAATACTTATTCCCATATTCTTTTTGCCTGATTTCAAGGCGGTCTTAATAGTATATTTGACGAGCGCTCCTTTCAAAAATTTCCCCGTCACCTTCTTTCCATTCGAATAATACAATTTACCGTTGCCATTGAATTTTCCATTCTTGAAATATCCGATATATTTTTTATACCCAGACCCCTTTGGAAAGGTTAGTGTTCCTTTTCCATTCGGAATTCCCTTCACAAGCTGACCAACATACACGGCTCCACTCTTGTATTTCACAGTACCTATATTGGTTGCTGCATCTGCTTTCGTGGAATTAGCGTTCCAGTACACTGGCGTTGAAAGCAACAATCCCAAAATAAGCAAAGTGTTAACAATGCGTTTCATTCCTATCACCCTCTCAGATTAATTAACGGACAGACCATAGGTTGCATTCCTATTAAACTATGGCCAGCAGGAGCAGCAAAAAGTTACCCTTTGAATTACTTTTTCCATGGGTATTTAGTCCGATTTTATGAATAAATCATCCCCTTTTTAGTAATATATTCCCAAAGATAACTATATACCTTATTATCTGAAGATTCAATTAAATTAAAAGGCGTTTTTGTGAATAATACAGTTTAAATAAGCTTCTATTGATACTTTTTCTAAAAATAGTAACGAAAGGTTCACAAAATACAATTAGGTTTTGAAGTTCAACGCTCCGGTCAAGGTGTAGATATAATTTTTAAGGATATGCTTTCTTTAGGGAAATCAGCTCCCGAATATAATTTATATTCCGAGGCAGTAAGTTTGACATTAAGAAGCAGTTTGGTAGATATAGAATTTTTAAAGTTCATTACTAAAGAAGGAAATAGCGGTGAGTTTTCAGTTTCAGAAATCTGTATTTTAAAATTCATTAAATCTAATAAAACTATCACCTTAAGTAAGGCTGCAGAGGTAGCACAAATTACAACCCAATCGGCAGTTAGAAGGTCAAAATAAATCCAGTAAATATAAATTAAAAAAATGAGCCGCAAATGAGCCAAACAAATAGGGGAGACTCATTTAGATTGGTCACGGTGAACCGTACCATAAGTAAAGGAGGTTTCCTTTTATAAATTTTTCTATTCATGAGGAAAAAATCAGTTTGGAAAATGGATTGTCGTGCTTTATAAAGCGCGACTACTTTCATTTTCGAGGAAGTTTTTTCCTCGATTTATTCCAATGAACATAGGCACGTTAAGTTCACGTTTCGGACACTTTTGTTGCTAGAGCAGGGGGATGAGAGGAGATTGTTTATCGCCCCGAAATCAGTCGTTCAATTACTTCCTTCTCTTCAACTGACAGTATGTTCTCTGCCAACGGAAACAGCATTTTTTCTTCCTTAGCGAAGTGTTGTGTTAAGGTTGCAAGTGCTTGGACGGCGTATACGGTAATCGATTGTGCATCGTTTTCATCAATGGCAGCTCCCGCCCGGTCAGCTTCAGTTAGAAAATCCTGTAGATGCTGCTCCGCCTTCGCATGTTCATATTCCATCACTTCGATTGTTCTGTCATTCTCTCCGAGACGGCGGGCCATCATAGGGAACAACCCTTCTTCCTCCCGTTTGGAATGTGCCTTCAGCTTATTATTGAAAGCCGAAATCTGCTCGTACAATTTCGAAAACAGTTGAACCACAACAAGGCCCGAGTCGTATTCTATCTCTTCCGTAATCTCATAGATTCGATCCATATCTGCCCGGAGCGAGATATGCTCGTCCTTTAATTGTTGCAGTGGAGCACTTAATATAACTTTCGAGGCATCCATCGTCAAATCACTCCCATCCTTCCTCACCATTCATCCGTGATTCTTATCGTCCCATGATAGCTTCGGTCAAATCTTATTACTCTTCTTAAAGAATACGCCAAAAGTGTCGGAAATTTTGTGATAACAATCACACAAAAATCAATGGGTAAAATTTAGAGGAATACTTTAGATATATTTAAAATCAATTTAAAGGGAAAATCCATTCATTTTAGCGAATATTATGGTTATAATTTCCGTTTATTTTTAAAAAAGAAAGGGTTTACAGCATGATCATAAATGGAGTAAAATGAAACTGCTTGTTGGATGTCTGACATCTAACCTTCAAAGGAAATCTTCAACATCTGCTTATTATCAATCAGCAAAAGGATGGCCTGCCGGTCAGCCTGACTGCTTTACAGTTTAATAATTAGTCAGGAAGGAAGAATAAAGATATGGATATCCAAACATTAATTGACCAAGCAATAGAAGCCCGGAAAAAGGCTTATACCCCCTATTCAAATTTTCAGGTGGGTGCGGCCATATTAACAAAAAACAACCAAGTTTTTCTTGGATGCAATATTGAAAACGCCTCCTATGGATTAACCAATTGTGCAGAAAGGACCGCCATTTTTAAAGCGGTTTCCGAAGGAGAGAAAGAAATTGAGGCAATCGTAGTTATTGGGGATACTGATGGCCCTATTTCACCGTGTGGTGCCTGCCGCCAAGTTATGGCTGAGTTTTGTGATGAAAACACCAAAATTATCTTAACCAATTTAAAAGGAGAAATTGAAGAGATAACAATAAATGAATTACTTCCTGGATTTTTTTCTTCAAAGGATTTAGCAAATTAAATTTCTTTATTCTGAAAGCGAATACAGCAACTTAGAAAGTTTATACCAACTGGAGGACTAACGATGAAATATATCATTGCAATCATCGGACTGCTTGTTGTTTTTGGACTTGCTTACCTGGCAAGCAACAATCGGAAAGAGATTAAAATAAAACCAATTATTCTTATGATTATTATTCAAATCATATTAGCAGCATTATTATTGAATACCACATTAGGCCTGGATTTAGTCAAAGGATTTGCTGGCGTCTTCAATAAATTATTGGAATATGCTGGTGCCGGGGTATCCTTTGTGTTTGGAGGAATCGCCAATAAGGGAGAATCATCTTTCTTCCTGAACGTCTTACTGCCAATTGTGTTTATTTCCGTGTTAATTGGAATCTTTCAGTACCTTAAAATCCTACCATTCATTATGAAAGCCATTGGGTTATTGCTTAGCAAAGTGAACGGTATGGGGAAATTGGAATCCTATAACGCAGTTGCTTCGGCCATGATTGGTCAATCCGAAGTATTTATTACGGTGAAAAAGCAACTTGGCCTGCTGCCTGCACATCGTTTATATACTCTTTGTGCATCGGCCATGTCAACCGTATCCATGTCGATTGTAGGTGCATATATGACCATGATTCAACCCGAATATGTGGTCACGGCACTTGTCCTTAATTTATTTGGCGGATTTATCATCTCCTCCATCGTTAACCCATATAGGGTGGAGCCAAATGAGGATATTCTTGATATCCAAGATGTAGAAAAGCAGAGCTTTTTTGAAATGTTAGGTGAATACATTCTTGATGGTTTTAAAGTAGCTGTGATTGTCGGTGCCATGTTAATTGGATTTGTTGCCTTAATGGCTGCCATTAATAATATTTTTGATTTAATTTTCCACATTACATTCCAGCAGATTTTAGGGTATATCTTTTCGCCTATTGCGTTTATCATGGGAATTCCTTTTTCAGAAGCTGTACAAGCAGGCGGTATTATGGCCGAAAAGCTTGTAACGAATGAATTTGTGGCCATGTTAGACTTATCAAAGGTTTCTAAATCGTTCAGCCCACGTACATTAGGAATTATTTCCGTTTTCCTTGTTTCATTTGCCAACTTCTCCTCTATCGGGATTATTGCGGGAGCAGTTAAAAGTCTTAATGAAAAAAAAGGAAACGTTGTTGCCAAATTTGGTTTAAAACTTTTATATGGAGCCACTTTAGTAAGTGTATTATCAGCTGTGATTGTAAGTATTGTTTTATAATTTGTTGAAAAGGCAATTTTTCATCTATTAAGGATGGGGAACTGCTTTTTCTTCTTTTGAAGGGGGGAAAGGTTGTGAAAAAATCTTTTCACAACAAAGGATATGAGTTTCGTTGGTTTATTTCTTTCAGGTGCTGTTTTATTTCTTAATAGTTTGATGTTAATAGGAAAAGCTGAAGCAAAAAGTGTCGGGATATTTAATCTTTTTGTAGGAATCCTTCAGCTGATTATTCCGTTTTATCTAATAATCGTATCAGATCAACATCATTGGGAACTATATAATGATGCGTCTATCTTTTTATTTGGTTTAACTTATTTATATGTTGGGGTCACCGCATTAATGGGGCTTGATAGCAGAGGTCTTGGCTGGTTTTGTTTATGGGTAGCTATAATCGCTGTCGTCTATACGTTTACATCCATCATACACTTCCATGATACGGTCAATGCCCTAACATGGGGTATGTGGGCTTTTCTATGGTTTTTATTCTTTTTATCCAATTCACTCCACAAGAATATTGACTATTATCTTGGGGCAGTTGCTTTTATTCAATCATGGGTAACCTTAACGATCCCGTCTTTATTGTATTTTTTAGGTGTCTGGAATACTCCTGTTGTCAAGCAAATATGGAGTTGTGTTTTAATCGCTTCTCTTGTTTATTTTGGTATAAGTTTGTTTAAATTAAGGCTTTTTATGCCCCAATCTAGAAAAACAATAAAATATCAGAGTACCCGAGGCTGAATTCAGAGGAATTTTTCTTAGAAAAGGCTCTCAATATGATGGTGAAGGTGTAACAGATGTGGTTTTTAACTATCTGATACAAAAATATTTTTAAAGACCAAATCGCAAATGATTTGGTCTTTAAATGCTATTTACAAAGTTAATTTATTTTTACTTTTTCATGATTTCTCGTAACCGTAAATATTCCTCTTCGCTGATTTCACCGCGAGCAAGCCTCTGCATCAGAATGGTTTCCGCATCGTACTTGCCTTGAAAATGCCCCGGTCCTAAGCACCATGAGCCGTAACGCCTAAACAGAATAAGGCGAATAACCAAGAATACAAATAAGGGAATCAAAAAAAACAGTCCAAATGGAAAAAATCCATGATGTCCCCACCACATATTTTAAACCTCCTTTAGTAAATGAATTATTTAGTAACTGAAACCGTCTGTTCATCAGTACAGGATAAGAATAACCAGAAAATGTCTCAAACCAGATTGATAATTGTCTCAAAATCATCAACAACCGATTACAACTCAGGAACAATATCTTTTCTTCATTCCCTTGAGTGGTAAACTAAATTTAAACATAGATGATTGTCATGATGCGATGCGAATGCAGATGAATAGGAGGTTATTTGTGTTGAAGCTGGCACAAACCGTTTTGGTAGTAGACGATGATAAAAGTATTGTTGATTTGCTGTATGACTTTTTAGACAATGATGGGTTTCATGTGGAAACGGCGTATGATGCCGTTCAGGCATTGTCCGTATTACAAACTAAATCAGTTGATTGCATCGTTCTCGATATTATGATGCCGGGGCAAACTGGATTTGATTTGTGCCGCAGGATCAGAACCACGAGTGATGTACCTATTCTTTTTCTAAGTGCCCGGGATGATGATGTGAACAAGATTCGAGGTCTTGGATTGGGGGCCGATGATTATATAGTAAAGACCGCTTCTCCAGCCGAATTAGTGGCAAGAGTCAAAGCTGTGTTACGCAGGTACGGTGCTCAGCAAAGTACTCGTAAAACGGTCTTGAATTATGGAAGATTAGAGCTGGATTTGTCAGCAAGAGAAGTAAGGATTGACGGACAGGAAATATCGGTTACACCAAGAGAATATGATTTGCTGCTTTTGTTTGCTGAACATCCTCGTCAAGTCTTTACTTATGACCATTTACTTGAAACCTTTTGGGGCGGTGTGGGCGACAAACATACGGTCAGAGTTCATATTTCCCGCATAAGAGAGAAAATGGAAGCCGATCCCAATACTCCTCAATATATCGTAAATGTATGGGGAGTAGGGTACCGCTTTGAAGGGGTACCGAAATGAGAACCCTTAGAATTCGCAAGTTCATGGTCATTGGAATGGTTTCCGTTGTTATTTTTCCATGGATCATTTATTTTTTTGCTCACTTTTATAATGGAACACCGTTTCAAAATGGGTCTCAACCAGTTCAGGAAAAGTTAAATGAAACCCTAGATATGATTATCATCCATTCAAGCAAGTGGGAAAGTCCTCAATGGCAAAAAAAATTACAGAGTCAGCTATTAAAGGAAAATATTCACGCTGAAATCCTTTCGCCATCCAATCGTCCCATTTTCAAGTCTAGAATTTGGCGCAGTAATCCATGGATTTCAAATCAACAATTTACTGTCATTGAGAACGGAAAAGTCGTGGGAACGGTTAGGCTATATTCTCAAACGAAAAGTGACATTTTTGCACGTATTTTAGCCGTAACAACCATGATTCTTGCCATTTTCTTTGTCGGCTATAAAATGCAAAGGTATATTGTAAAGCCGCTCGAGGCCATGAGTGGAACAGCACGGCAGATTGCAGAAGGGGATCTTGATTTAAATTTGCCCGTTTCCCGTGTTACTGAAATAGCTCAAGTACGGAGTGGGTTTGAAGTGATGGTAGCAGGTCTCCGGGAAGCCTTTGAAAAACAGGCCAAGCTGGAGGAAGAACGGCGGTTTTTCATTGGAGCAATTGCCCATGACCTGCGGACACCATTGTTTGCCCTAAGAGGGTATCTGGATGGCTTGGAGCAAGGAATTGCAGCTTCACCGGAAAAAATTGCGAAATATGTGTCGGTATGTAAAGATAAATCCAATCAACTTGAACGACTCGTAGCCGATCTTTTTGCCTTTACCAAACTTGAATATATGGAGCAGACTCTGCATCGGGAAAAGATCGACATTGAACCTATTTTGAAAAGTTCAATTGAAAGTTTGAAGCCTCTGGCTGATGATAAAGGTGTTTCCGTTGAAACGGAGTTTCCTGCTAATGATTGTGAAATGACAGGGGATTCGCATTTATTGGAACGTGCTATCAACAATTTGTTAGATAATGCACTAAGACACACGCCCAATAGCAGCAAGATTTTTGTAAATTGGTATAAAGAGCCAGGGAAGGTAACTATTACGGTCAGAGATTTGGGTCCAGGATTTTCGCAGGATGACCTTAAACATGTGTTCGAACCATTGTACAGAGGCGAAGTATCTAGAAATCGCGCAACCGGTGGAGCAGGACTTGGACTAACCATTGCCAGACGCATTTTCAAAGCCCACGGTGGAGAACTTTCTGCCGCGAATCATCCCGATGGTGGCGCCGTCCTTACCGGCTGGATACTCAAGTGAAATAAAGGGAACGAAACTAAAAGAGAGGTAAGTGAATTCCGTGGAGGGAAGTTAAACCAGTAATAATTGGATTAAAATAATTTTCTTGGTACTATCCCAACTGTTTTTCATTTGTATAATTATTCAAATTATGGCTGGGGATAATTCGTTTAAGAATTATCCTTTTTTTTCGCCTAAAGGCCCGTTTACATGGAAGGTATGTTGTATTGAATTTTTATTTTATCAAGTTTATCATTGATTCGTAGGAACTACACGGTTATTTACTATATTCAAGCATTAAGAGATTTGAAGTGGAAAGGAAGTAAACGTAAAAGTTGAAGGCTTATAATAAAGTAATTGTCCCCCTATTGGTGTTACTTGTTTTCGGATTGGCTGGTTGTAGTGGTGATAAAAAAGCAACAAATGTAGGTAAGTTACACTTTGATCATCCATTAAAAATCCCACAACTTCTTAAACCTACCATTAGTTCGGATGGCACAAAACATTTTCAATTAACGATGCAATCAGGAACGACAGAATTTTTACCAGGGAAAAAGACAAAAACATGGGGGCTCAATGGTTCCTATCTTGGCCCAACAATCAGGGTTTCACGCGGTGACAAAGTAGCCTTTGATGTTGCCAATCATTTGGACGTGCCCTCGACTTTGCACTGGCATGGGATGAAATTACCGGCAATGATGGATGGCGGCCCCCATCAGATGATTGAAGCAGGAGAAACGTGGTCTCCCCATTGGACCATTGATCAACCATCCGCAACTGCCTGGTACCATCCGCATGTGCATGGTGAAACCGCAAATCATGTGTATCGCGGACTTGCCGGCATGTTCATGATCGATGATAAGGATTCAAAAAAATTGCCTTCTGATTATGGTGTCGATGATATTCCGCTCATTGTTCAAGATAAGGTGTTTACGAAGAGTGGACAGTTATCGGAGAAAGATAATACCACCTATGGAACACTTGGAGATAAAATACTTATAAATGGAACGTATGACCCCTACCTTAAAGTAACAGCTAATCAAGTCCGTTTTCGATTGCTTAATGCTTCCAATGCAAGAGCCTATAATTTTGGCTTTACCGACGGTCGGTCTTTTAAACTTGTAGCCAATGATGCCGGTCTTTTGCAGAAGCCGGTCACATTGAAACGTTTCATGTTAAGTCCGGGAGAACGGGCAGAGATTGTGGTTGAATTTAAACCGGGAGAGAAAACCATTCTTCGCAGTTACAGCAGTGGCGGAGAAGTGGGAAATGGTGAATTTGATTTGTTGAAAATGGTTGCCGCTGATCAATTAACAGAGTCTGCTCCAATACCCGATCAGCTTTCTAGCATACCGCCAATCGAGGTTCCAAAGAATGCGAAGGTGCGCCAATTTAAAATGACAATGGAGTTCAAATTAAATGACAAGAAGATGGCCATGGACCGAATTGATGAGGTTGTGCCGGCGGGAGCCAAAGAAATATGGGAAATTGACAATTTTGGCTCTGCTCATAATTTCCATATTCATGATGCAGCATTCCGAGTATTGGACATAAACGGTGAGAAGCCTCCCATATACGAAAGAGGCAGGAAAGATACCGTATTTATTCCGAATGGAGCAACCGTTCGGCTGGCTGTGGAATTTGCGAACTATGCCGATCCTAATCATCCGCTTATGTATCATTGCCACTTTTTAAAACATGAAGATGCCGGGATGATGGGACAATTTTTACTTGTAAAACCAGGTACAGAATCACAAGTATCCAAAAAACTGCCTAAAAACGATATGGACAATCAACATAATGGTCACATGGATAAATAAATAGATTTCGAAGACTCTTACAAGCGCGTAAGAGTCTTTTTTTTCATAAGAGGAGAAATTTAGCCTTCGCGTTTACCTCCAAAATAAATAAACGGATGATTTTGTTAAATTTATTATATAAATTTCACGATAAAATAACAGAAATTAATATTTTGATAATTTATAATTTTATTTGAGGGAAAATTTCTAAGATACGGAATTATGTTGACAATTGTCTTGTTAGTTGTTAGATTTATACAAAAATATTCTTATCCAGAGAGGTGGAGGGACTGGCCCTGTGAAGCTGAGAGGAAGGTATGTATGTTTAAGATAAAAAACGATAGGACTACGATTTTGTACTTGATTCCAAAGATTCTTCAACTATTTTTGAACATGTCCCTCGTCTTACTAGGAATTATTTTGTCTATTTTACTAGTTAAGGAGTTAGTTATTTTTATTCAGATTTTAGTTGAGGGAGGCAACAATGACTATAAACTTTTCCTTGCCAATATCCTCATTTTCTTTTTGTATTTTGAGTTTATTTCGATGATTGTAAAATACTTTAAAGAAGAATACCATTTCCCGATTCGATACTTCATCTATATTGGCATAACGGCAATGGTTCGAATTATTATTGTCGATCATGATCATCCAGTCAATTCCTTATTATATGCGTTAATCATTTTAATTCTAATCATTGGGTATTTCATCATTAATTTTACTCCTCGCGAAAGGCCAGATAGCACCATGAATGATAAAAATTAGTAATCATGTGAAGAGGTTCATAGAGTCAATTTTAGGACATGGAGTGTGTATCCCATGTCCTGATTTTTGAAATAGCTGGCTCCTAGGAGGTTCCCATCACTTTCTGACCCTTTGGTTGTGTGTTATGCGGATTCGGTTCCAACGTAATGCCAATATCATCAAACAGATAATTTTTGGGAAGGCGGTAGGAAATCAGGCCATTTCCGTTTTGATCAGGCTTTAAAGTACCAGCATTTTGACGAGTACCATTCTTTAACAGCCAAACCTGATACACTTCCTCATTTTTCGCCATGGGCATATTGCTAAACTCAATTATGATGCTTGTATCACGGCCTTCCTGAAGGAGATAGGCGGTCCCATTTGCAGAAGAAGCCAAATCCTGCCCTTTTAAATGATAGGTCCGAACAATTTGTGAAGGAGAAATCGCTTCGTTTTCTAATGCAGTAACCGTGTTCCTCAAATGGAAATTACTCCACAAAACACCGATTAAACCCATGACCAAAATGGCGGTGATACCAAAGGATAATGGTGAAAATTGCTTTGCTAAGAGGTTAAGGAAGGGTTGTTTTTTATCTTTATGATCTTGCGATTGTGGTTCATTTTCCTGAAAAATAAAGTCCACGACTTCTGATTTTAGTGATTTTGGAACATCCACTTCTTCGAAATCGTACGAAAGCATCTGCCACGTGTTTTGCAGGGAGTCTACTTCATTCTGACAGTGGAGACATGTTTTCAGATGACGTTCAAATTGATGCTTTTCATGTTCAGACAGCTCATCAATGATATAGAAAGACAGGTTGTCGCATTTATTTTCCATGACGGACCCCTCCTGTTTCTTCTTCAAATACATTCCGCAGTTTTTTTAAGGTTTGATGAAGACGGCTTTTGATGGTGCCGAGGGGTTTTTTCTCCAGTTTGGCAATTTCACTTAAGGAGTACCCTTCCCAATATAATAAGTTAATCAGACGTTTCTGTGGTTCAGATAGCTGCCGTTTTGCTTCTTGAATTTCTTGCTTCAAGAGATTTTTTGAGACCTGCTGAGGTACGTCCTCTGCTTGCTGGTCCTGCATTTGCATCCATTCATGAGGCTCTAGTCGAACCATTCCTGCCTGTTTTTGTTTTTTTCGAATGAGGTCAATTGCGATATTTCGGGTAATCGTGAGAAGCCAATTCGCAAATTTCCCATGTTTCGAGTTGTATGTACTTTTTGTCGTCCATAGCCGAAGAAAGACTTGCTGGACAATTTCTTTTGTTTCCTCCACATCCCCTTTTGTCATTTTTAAAGAAAAACTATAAACAAGCTTTATATAACGGTCGTACAATTCTTCTAGTGCAGGTCGATGATTCTGGATAATTAATTCAATTAGTTCTTCATCTGTTTTCGATTTCAATTCCAAACGCTCCCCCTTTTTTTAAAAAATTCTATCTATTTAGTATAAAGTAAGAATAAGTAAAGTTGAGCGAAAAAAAGAACTGCCGCAAAAGAACAGTTCTTTCGTAATAGAATTAGGGCGCAAATGTAGTAGTACGATTGACAAGGAACCAAACCCCTTTAACCCCTTGCCCGTTAACATCACCAGAAGCTTTGTCTTTTACAAAGTAGTAAAGCGGGTAGCCTTTATAGGTTACTTGGTCTTTACCTGTGTCATCGCGATGAATCGTGCCAAAATCTCCTTTATTAAACCCTTTAGGAACCTCGAAGTGATCGGAATAAAAGGCAGGCCAGTTTTGAAGACATTCCCCTTTACAGTTTGTTGTATTGGGCTTATCCTTGGCAAAGTAGTAAAGTGCCATGCCTTTAGAATCTGCAAGATATTTACCCGCCTCGTTATTCTCCATTACCTTCAAATTGATGGAGGGTTGACTTGAGGCCTCCTTTACCTTGCTACTCGCCTCTTTGTCATTTTTTTCGGTGCTGCATCCAACTAATAGGACCCCTGCTAATAGAAATGAGAATAACCAACTCCACTTTTTCATGCTTCATTCTTCCTCCTCAAAATGATTCTTTATATTAAAGGAAACGAAGGAATGGCAAGAGCGGTTCGATTCAAAATAAATATTTTTTAATTTAATTGGCTAATTTAAAAATAGCTTGCCAGTCTCAATGTGTCTGTATGTTTCAACCCCATTTTGGAAAAATAAATTAAATATATTATAGGGGTGAGGCAGTGTTTTATTTTTTAAAACAAAAAGCAGTAAATCTTTTTCCGGGATACTTTGCACTCGTTATGGCTACAGGTGCATTATCGATCGGAACATTCCTGCTTAAAATGGATCTCATCGCTAAACTATTGTTGTTTGTTAATATCATTGCCTATCTTACTTTATGGTTATTTACGCTAATTCGTCTCATTTGTTATTTTCCAAGAGTTTTATCAGATTTAACGAGTCATACAATGGGGCCTGGATTTTTTACGTTAGTTGCGGGAACCGCTGTATTTGGCAGCCAACTTATCATTGTGGCTAACCAATACTCAATAGCAATATATTTATGGGCACTTGCTATTTTTTTATGGCTAGTCATTATGTATACCTTTTTTTCAGCTGTTACAGTTAGGAAGAATAAGCCTTCGATTGCTGAAGGGATTAATGGCGCTTGGTTAATTGCAGCCGTTGCAACGCAATCCATTTCTATTCTAGGAACCCTTCTATCTTCCTATATAAAAGGCGGGCAGGAAATCCTGTTGTTTTTTACTTTATGTATGTACTTTCTAGGATGTATGCTCTATCTCAACATTATTACGCTCATTTTTTATCGATTTACTTTTGTAAAACTTAAATTTTCCGCTCTTACACCGCCTTATTGGATTAATATGGGGGCAGTTGCGATTACGACCTTAGCGGGTTCTACGCTAATCCTACACTCAAAATTTCTTTCTTTACTTGGTGAAATTACCCCTTTTTTAAAAGGGTTTACCTTATTTTTCTGGATTACCGGCACATGGTGGATTCCATTGTTATTTATTCTTATGATATGGCGTCATTTTTACCATCGCTATCCGTTTTCATATGATCCTCAGTTTTGGGGGATGTCCTTCCCGCTTGCAATGTATACAACGAGTACATTCCAGTTGTCAAAGGCATTAGGGGTACCGTTTCTAACGACGATCCCCCGTTTTTTAGTGTATATAGCGATTGCGGCATGGTTATTGGTATTCCTTGGCCTTATCCATCACCTATATCTTAATTTTATTTATTATTCCAAATCACCTTCTAAAGGGAATCATTAATTTCTCCTTAAAAAAAGGGTCTGGCCCCCACTGCGTTAATAGTGTGAAGCAGTGGGGGTCAGACCCCATTTTATATTCTAACTGGGAAAAGGAACTATAAATGGTAAAATCAAAATTTTAAAAATAAAATAATTTTTTTGTTGATGGTTTTAGGAGAACTTGATAAAATGGAGGTAATAAAAAGGCTATGTGTAACTGGCGAAGCGCGGAGAACCGTGAGGGAGCACATAGTATCGACAGCCGTTCGCCTGGGCAGAGGTAAGGGAAATATACCCTTGCCTCTTTCTGTTTATTAGGAGGAGATAAAAAAGGAAATAAATGTTGACTAGCGTGAATATTTTTGATTATTTATAATAGTCTATAAGATTTGAAATCTAATAAAACAAAAGAGGCGAATCTGAATGAGCACAGTAACTGTTGAAAAAATAAAAACTATTAAAACCTTAAATGCCATTGCCGAAAGCGGGCTAAAAGTATTCAATAAAGATTCTTTTACAATTGACAATGAAAGTGAAAATCCGGATGCCGTTGTGGTTCGCAGCTTCAATATGCATGCATTGGAATTCGGCGATCAATTAAAGGCGATCGCTCGTGCCGGCGCGGGTGTCAATAATATTCCGGTTGACAAATGTACAGAGCAAGGAATCGTTGTTTTTAATACTCCTGGTGCCAATGCAAACGCAGTAAAAGAAATGGTCCTAACCTCTTTAATTGCTTCATCCCGTAATCTTTTTGCTGGTATTGCTTGGACAAAGGGATTAGAAGTTGAAGGTGACCAAATTCCGAAGCTAGTGGAAGCAGGAAAGAAGCAATTTGTTGGAAAAGAAATTAAAGGGAAAACTTTAGGTATCATTGGCTTAGGTGCAATCGGTGCGCTTGTAGCAAATGATGCACTTGATTTAGATATGGATGTCATCGGCTTTGATCCGTTCATTTCTGTAGATACGGCTTGGAACCTATCCCGCAATGTACAGCGTGCTATGACAATTGAACAGTTGTTCGCGGAATCTGATTATATTACAGTACATGTGCCATTTACTCCTGATACAAAAGGAATGTTTAACAAAGAAACCTTTAGCATCATGAAGCCGGGCGTTCATATTTTGAATTTCTCCCGTGGCGAGCTGGTAAATGAAGTGGATATGGCGGTTGCACTTGAAGATGGAGTAGTGGGCGAGTATATCACAGACTTCCCGAATGAAAATGTATTGCAAATGAAAAATACGATTGCCATCCCGCATCTTGGTGCATCAACACAAGAATCTGAAGAAAACTGTGCAATTATGGCGTCACGTCAAGTAAAAGAATTTTTAGAGACTGGTAATGTCAAAAACTCAGTGAACTTTCCAAATGCTTCCCTTCCATATACGGGTAAGACACGTGTAGCAGCTTTCCATCGAAACGTTCCGAATATGGTCGGTCAGATTACTTCTGCGATCTCAAGTTATCAATTGAACATTGCTGACATGGTGAACAGAAGCCGCGGCGACTATGCGTATACGATGATTGACATTGATAACGAAGTGAACGGAGATATCCTCCCGGGAATAGAGGAAAAAATTAACCAAATCGAAGGAATCGTAACAGCTCGTATCATATAATAATTAAAGCCTTAGCTCCTAAATAGGAGCTAAGGCTTTTTTCCTTTTTTAATACCAAATAGTGGTCTTTAATGGTTTCTTAACCTATCCTATGGTAGCAGGTGCTCCTTCCCTAGCCGGATCTAGCGAAAATTACCCAGTTGCGGTGTCACATCCAACTTATGCATTAAGTTTTAAATAGAAAAATCGAGTGGTGCCTGTGGAAGGGCACCACCCAATTTTTATTTATAGGTCCTATCTACTACAATTGGTAAAATTCCCTAAGTACACTAATTACTACTATAATATGATATAATTCGACTAGATTTGTATTTTATGGTTAATCAGGAGTGGGAGTTATGATTACAAGTTTGAAGCAGCTTTTTAATGAAAGTGCGGCCGACTTACGAAAGTTAAATAAGCTTGTGAATCAAGTTAATTTATTAGAAAAAAAGTATGAGAGTTTTAGTGATGAAGAATTGAAGAATATGACTCTTGTTTTTAAAGACAAGCTGCAAAATGGTATGAAACTGGACGATTTGAAAATAGATGCATTTGCTGTGGTTCGTGAGGCCTCAAAACGAGTATTAGGACTTAGGCATTATGATGTGCAATTAATTGGCGGGTTGGTTCTTGCTGAAGGCTCCATTGCGCAAATGAACACAGGGGAAGGAAAAACATTAGTTGCCACCCTCTCCAGTTATCTTTACGCCTTGGAGGAAAAAGGAGTACATATCGTGACAGCCAATGAATACCTGGCGCGAAGAGATAAGGAATTAATGGGACAAGTCCATGAATTTCTTGGTTTAAAGGTTGGCCTGAATATTTCCCAAATGGAACCGCAGGAAAAAAAGCTTGCCTATCAAGCGGATATTTCCTATGGAACCGGTACGGAGTTCGGCTTTGATTATTTACGCGACAATATGGTTCATGAAAAGGAAGAAAAGGTACAAAGAAGCTTGCATTATGCCATTGTCGATGAAATTGACAGTATCTTAATTGATGAAGCCAGAACCCCGTTAATTATTGCCAATAAATCAGACGATGGTGCTGAACTTTATAAGATTATTGCCAGCATTATGGCAGAATTTAAAGATGACAGCGAGTATAAAATTCATTTAGAAACAAAAGAAGTGTATTTAACCGATTTGGGAGCAGACAAGATAGAGGATGCATTTGGGATTGATAACCTATACGATGTCGAACATCAAGAATTACTCCATGCAGTAACCCAAGCACTTAAGGCACATGCGGTGATGAAGCTCGATGATGATTATATTATCAAAGACTGTAAGATTATCCTGGTTGATAAATTTACGGGTCGGATTATGGATGGAAGATCCTTTAGTGACGGGCTGCACCAGGCAATCGAAGCGAAGGAAGGAGTAGAAATAACCGACGAGAATAAAACCTTTGCAACGATTACCGTTCAAAATTACTTTGTCATGTACAAGAAATTATCTGGAATGACAGGCAGCGCCATGCCGTCAAGGCAGGAATTCTTTGATACTTATAATTTAAAAGTGGTGGAAATTCCTACGAATAAACCAGTACAAAGAGAGGATTTCCCTGACCTCGTTTATGTGAATAATGACTCGAAAATCAAAAAGATTATCGCTGAAGTTAAAAAGATTCACCAACTGGGACGTCCGATTCTGATTGGGACAGCGTCGATTGAAAAATCAGAGGAACTTTCCGGATATTTAAAGAAGGAAAAGATTAAACACCAAATTTTAAATGCAAAAACAGAAGAAGATGAAGCAAAATTGATCTCCCAAGCAGGACAAAAAGGGCATATTATGATTGCGACCAATATGGCGGGACGCGGGACGGATATCATGCTTAGTGAAGAGGTCAAGGAATTGGGCGGCCTACATATTATTGGAACGGAAAGGCATGACAGTAACCGAATTGACATGCAGTTAAGAGGAAGGGCCGGCAGACAAGGCGACCCAGGTTCCTCTCAATTCATTATTTCATTAGAAGATGATTTATTCGCTCACTACGATGAAGAAGAAATGAAACGCTATTTAAAAAAGGTGAAAACCGATGAAACCGGTCTCGTCCTCTTCCCTGATCCGAAGAGCTTTACGAAGAAAGTACAGGAAACGGTAGAGAACATGCATCATTCCAGCAGAAGCCATTTATTGAAAATAGAAAGCGTAATGGATCGTCAAAGTAAAATCATTTATTCGATGAGAGATCGGATGATGGATATGAATACGGATGAAATCATCGAAGAGGCCCTAACCAATGTTCACAACTATCTTCAACAAGTTCAGGAAAATTACTTTTCGAATAATGGAAATTTAAAGGCGTTCCTGGAAGATCTGTCTCTTGTCTTCCCTAATCTGGATTGGGATTTGAATGAGCTCGAGGAGCTCGATCAAGAGGATATTGAAAAAAGGGTCCTGCTTGAGTATGGTCAATTCGTTTCGACAACATCCCCATTAAAGGAAGATGAGTGGAAAGGGCAGCAATTAAAAGACCTCATGCTCCATCAAATGGATACAAACTGGGTGAAATATTTAGATTATATGGCGCAAGTCAAAGATGGTATTGGGTTAAGAGGCTACGGCCAGGAAGATCCTTACCGTTATTTTGAAATAGAAGGCTATGAGGAGTTTAAGTACTTATTATTTATGATTCAGAAGGAAATCAGCTCGCAGTTTACGGATATAGTTAGAGAAACAACAGATGAATTCGTTGACGAGTTAAATCCGGATTTGGACGAAGACCTCGTTGAAATGGAGGTGGAGTAAATGGCGCTTTTCGGTAAAAAGAAAATGGATGACAGTTTTCCCCCTGCTCCTGTTCAGCAAGAGGAAATGGTCCAAACAGATGATACGGTGAGAACGAAGCTGCATTTTTCGGAAGAATGGGATCTGACAACGAAAGAAAAATATGTCTATCAATTCTATCACAGAAGGCTTCCGCAATTAAAAGAAGGACAGCTTTCCATTACGGGGATTAAGTTCCTTGAAGAAAATGGAGAATTGATTGTGGAGGCTTTTATCCGTAATACCGTTCCACAGGCATTGAACCTTCATGAGGTAGACCTGATTGTTTTTGATGAAAACAATCAGCCAACAGCAAAGAATAGATTTTCCTTAGATTTGCTTGGAGAGATTCCGCCTTTTTCCTGTACCCCGTGGAGATTTGTCTTTTTAGCTGAAGATCGTCTATCAGATGCAGCGGTTTCAGAAAAGTGGAAAATCCTTTTTGAATTAAAAAATAGGCCAGAGGAAAATTTAGATCTTGACCCTGCCTGGGAAGATCGGTTAACTGAAGATAAGAAGACGCAATTAGAAGGTATGTTAGAAAGACTTCCTAAAGTAGGCCCGAAGGAAGTAAATATTGTTGGTGTCGAGCTGAAATTTCTCGATAATCAATCACTTGAAGCGGTTGTGCTTATCCGCAATGGTACTTCCCAAGAGGTTCAAATCGGGCAATTGCCTTTAACCGTAGAGGATGCTGCAGGAGATATCGTCTGTCAGGGGCAATTTAACCTGCCACCTTTAAAGGTAAAGCCAAATAGTGCTAAGCCATGGGCATTTGTCTATCCAGCAGAACTCATTTTGAAAAACGATGCCGATTTTAGCAGCTGGAGAATCTTTGTTAAGGAAAATAAGTAAGAGGAAAATAAAAAGGCCGTTGATCTCAGATCAGCGGCCTTTTTACATTACGCGAAACATGGGCAGTATTAGGGAAGAACATATATTTCTATAGGAAAGTTGTATTAATTGTATGTAATTCTGACTTCCTAGGAAAATTCTGGCCAATTCTGTTGATAGACATCTCCCTCGATTTTCTCCAACGTATGGTATCGAAATGGAGTGAGTTCATTTTCCTCTTTTTTAATAAATCCCCTAGCTATTTCAAACGGAATTAAATGATAGGTTTCTTGGTCTTCAGCAATCAAATAGGCACCGATTACTTTACCGCCGTTTTCCATGTCAAGAGTCAAGAAAGCGGGATAATAGGTTTGATCCGCAGCTAGCAAGATGGCCTTTGCAGTAATCGTACCGTCCTCTTCCACTTCGATGGACTCATTGCTAATTTTCTCTAATGTCTTAACTGCCCAACCTGGTTTCTTATAGCCTCCGATGATTTTAGGCGGGTGGGCATCTAGTTGGTTGAGGATATCATTATTGCTGTTAGAGTTATTCATTCATCAATGTACCTCCAAGAAAAATACGCTGGAAAATTGGAACATTTTCTCTTTTATTCTCCACAGAATAAGACTATCATATTCATTTTCACTGTACAAATAATTTTAGTTTTTGAAAAAAGTCATTAAAAATCCAAAAAATCCACAATCAATACTTTCGTAATATGAATTTCTTCCTATTATATATAAGTCAATAGGCCAGATATATGTTTTTTTATCCATTGGATAAGGGAATATCTCCTAGAACATTTCATATATTAGTAAAATTTTTAGAAGAGGTTGGACATATTGGTAAAATTATATATATAATGGTTAGTATTACCACGAGAATCATAAGGTGATGTGTGTAAAAAGAACTGGATTTTACTAGTGTTTTGTATTATTATAGTTTCAGAGGTTAGTATTGGAAATTTATCCATCCTAATGTCCCTATGGTGGATGTTACCATAGTATGATAAGTGCAAACTTATTAGTTAATTAGGCATTGGTAGTATAATTTTATACGCTAATGTACTAATTTTTTATAATCAGAAGGGAGAATACTAAAGAAATGAATAAAAAGAAAGCTATTAAAATTGCAACTGCTTCCGTTATGGCAGCATCTTCATTCGCGGCTATAGCACCATTTACTACAGAGGCAGCAGTAAATGTTTCTGCATCTGTAACCAAAGCTACAACTCAAATGAAAAAGGCACAAGATACTTACACTTCTGCTGCTGCGAAGGGTCAAGTTGCTTCTGCTGCAACTGTACAAAAGCAAGTTGATCTTGCTAAAAAATACTATGATGATGCAAAGAAAGTTATTGCTAAATCAGGCGGCAAAAACAAAGCTGCTTATACTAAAAAATTAACTGCTGCACTTCCATACTACAATAACGCAAAGAATTACATAGCTGGCGTTAATTATGCATCTGCTCTTAAAGATCAAGGTGCTAAATTTGAAGCTGCTGCGCAAGCTGGAAAAGTTGACGCAAAAGCATTCGCTACATTCTCTGCAGAATTAGCTAAAGCAGACAAAAAAGTTAAGGATGCAGTTTATGGTGGTACTTCTGAAAGAGCAGTAATCGCTAAATATGTTGCTCCTGCTAAAAAATCTGCAGCAGCAGTAAGTGCTTCAGTTAAAGCTGTAAGTGCAATTAAAGATATTCAAGCTGTTCAAGGAGATGCATCAGTAGTTCTTCCAAAAACTGTTGAAGTAACTCTTGTAAACGGCAAAAAAGCTCAAAAAGAAGTTAAATGGAACCAAACTGGTTTAGACCTTAACAAAGTTGGCGAATACACAGTTACTGGTGTAGTAGCTGGTACTAAACTTCCTGCTACTGTGAAAGTGGTTGTAGCTGCTCCTGCGGTTACTAGTGTAACTGCGATTACTAAAACAAATGTTACATTTACTATCCCAGCTTTAACTGCTGATACAACAGGTTATACTGTTGAAGTATTAGATAACAATGGAAACAAAGTTGAAGTTAACCCAGTAAACCTTGAAAAAGGCGAAACTGATGTTACTTTAACTTTCAAAACTCCTTTCGGTGTAGACCCAACTGGTGTTTGGACTGTAGGCGGCTTGAAATATGACCTTGATGTTATTGCAAACTACAATGCAATTGTAACTGCTGCATCTACTAATAACGAAGTAACAACTCTTGCTGCTCTTAAAAAAGCAGGATTAACTAACGTTAAGGACGAGAACATTACTGCTTACGTTACAGCTATCAATGCTTCAACTACTAAAGAAAAATTAGCTGACATTCAAAAAATTGTTGATACTACAAACTCAACAAATGTAACAGCTAGTGAAGCTGCTGCTGCTGTAAAAGCTGTTAATGATGCAACTAACCAAGTTGGATTATTAGCTGCATTACAAAATAAAGCATTCGCTCGTGTTAATGCTGAATGGGTTGTAGATTACAATACTGCAATTACAACAGCTAAAGCTACTCCTACAAACACTGATACAGTTGTTGAAATCCAAGCTCTAGTAGACGGAGTAAACGCTACTAAGATTGGTGCTGCTAATACAGCTGCTGACACTGTTGCTAAACAAAATGTAGTTACTGATTTAATCAGCAAATACACTATTGATGATGTGGCTCCTGCAACAACAAAAGCAGATGCTATCAAAGCTTCAAATGTTAAATCTGCAGTATTTGGAGTAAAAGAAGCTACAACAGCTGCAACTGTTTATAATGCTTTAGTGAAATTATCTACTTTAGATAGTGCAAACCTACCTGCATCAGCTTTAAATGTAAATCTTAAATCTTTATATCTAGCTGAAAATGTAGCTACTGGTGGAAATGCACCTGATTTCACTTCTACTGCAACTGTAAGATTATCTATCGTTAACGATGCTGATGCAGCTGCTTTAAGTAATGCAGCTGATGGAATTGTTGCATTAACTACAACAAGTACTACTAGCGAAGTTAAATCTGCTCTTCAAAAATTAGCTGATGTAACTAGCCATACTTCTGATAAGTTTGATATGACAAAAGTTAAAGATGCTTCTTTAGCTGATTATCTAACTGTGTTAGAACCTAAGATTAAAACTGCTGTTGATACTGCAAGCGAAGTTACTGCATTAATCGCTGGAGTAAATGGCACTGCTAATGCAAATGCTAATATTGCAACACTTAAGAGTGCATCTTCAACAGTTGCACAAGTACGTGATGCTCTTACAGAATTAGCAGCTGGTGCAACACTTCCAAATGCAACTGCAACAGCTTATCTAAATGCATCTTCACAAGTTAAATTAGAAGTTGCTCAATTTGTAATTGATAATCGTGCAGATTTAGCTACTAGCTTAACATCTGTAATCGTTGTTGATACTGCTGGTACTACTTATGCAGATGCACCATTAAAAACTGCTTTAGCAGACCATGCTGCACAAGTTACTAAGTTTAATGCTATTGATGATCTAGCTGCAGCTACAATTTCTACAACTAAAACAGCTCTTGACACGTATGCATATGCTCCATATGAAGCATTAACTACTTCTCAAAAGCTAGCTGTTGCAGAAGAAATCAATAAATTAACTAAACCAGTTACATCTGGTGGAGTAACAACAAATACTGCTCTTGACTTTGGTGGAGTAGATGCAGTTGTAACATTAGCCCAAGCTAATGCTTATATCGATGCTGCTATCAAAACTGTTTTAGGTAAATAATTTTTAAATTAAAGTAAAAATAGAGACGCTGCTGTTTATAACAGTGCGTCTCTATATTTTTAAAATATTTATTTCTAAGCAAAGGATGGAATCAAAATGTTTTCAGTAGCAACTAAGATAAAGGCAAATGATACAGATTTATTTATTGCAAATATTGAGCTTAATCAAATAACGTTTAGTCCAAGTTTTGACAATGCTTATTTACAAAAAGAAATAGTGTCATTATTAAATAGACTGGAAACATTAACCCAATTACATGATGAAGATATCAAAGAGGTTTCTACCCTTGTCGAATTATATCTTGGAGATAACAAAGATGAATTTCAATTTAGAAAAGAAAGTCTAACTAAATTAATTAAAACCTCCAAAGAAATAATAAAATTAAAACAAAATGTTGAACTTTTAAATAATGATATCTTAAATCAATTGTTTGCTACATTATCTACTTGTGGTCACGGTCCATTCCGCACTTTGCTTGAAGATAAATTGAATAAACTAAAACAGGAAAAAAACCTCCAAGAACCTATTAAGAAGGATAGTTTGTCCATCTTTAAAAATACACAATCATTTGAAGAAATAGATGAAGTATTATGTGAATTATTTATTGAAGAATACATTAATCTAGGTAGAGAGAAAAGACTGATAGTAAGTAAGGAACTCTTAACTTTAAAATTAAATTTTGAGAAGCTTGACGAATATGTTGAAAGTGTAAAACAACTTATTCAAAGTATTAATTTTCCATATCAAAATAAAGAATTAGATTCCAAGTATAAAGCAACAATTAATAGTGACGAGTTGTAAATTAACAATATTGGAATTAGTTTTAACTCAAACCATTAAGGCATGATAGTGCTTGATAGTGAAAAGCTCTGTGGAAAGTAATTTCTGCAGGGCTTTTCTTTTTCTTTCTTTTCTTGAATAATATAAAAGAAGAGGTGAGCAAAGACATGAAGAATTTGGATCGAGAGACACTCAGAGAAATAATAAAAAAGACTGGGGAAGTAGCAAGAGAAGAAGCAAAGCGGCATGGCACTTATATAGTTTATACTGACAAGAGTGGAAAAACGGTTAGAGAATATGCGGATGGGAGAATAGAAGTTCAAGAAGAGTGACGAGGAAAATGGAAAGTAGAAGCTTGCATTTAATTTTAATGGTTTATATAAAGTATTGGAAAATGAATTATATACGATAAATTACCTAAATTGTTTTTTATCCCGCAAAATTCATTATGATATAAGCCTACCATCTTCTCCTAACTTTTAAGCTTATTTAATATGTATAGTTATTTTTTATTTAAACAATTCTTTAACATCAATTTCTCTGGTTATTTCAAAAACACATGCTTCATCAATTTCTTTTTGAGATATACAAAAATCCTCTATTTTTTGTTTTGCCTGTTCTAAAGTTTCTACATATTATACTTCTTCTGAATTAAAAACAGGAAATACTAAAATGTATGACATAATTTTTAAGCCCCCTCCTAACTAAAGTATTCATTTATTTTAAAGGTTTTCCCCGTTAAATTAATTGAACAAGACTTGGGGAAGAACAACCGCTACTTTATGACAATTAATCTTCCTCCTTGTTAGGTGATACTAGTATCTGTAGCCCTCTATTTTCGCCATAATCCCACATTTTGACGGTTGGGTATGTTCCGGCGGGTAGAATAAAGATTCGCTCTTCCAAAGGACTTATAGGAGTATTTTCAGCTTGGCAGCCATGTAAAAAGCTAGCCGGATGGATACTTACAATTCGCCCCGTGTCATTCAAAAATTTAAATTTCATTAAGAGTGCCTCCTATTGGCTTTAAATATCTTAAATGGACCATAAATATGTAATTTTTAGATGCCAAGTCCTCTTAGAAGGTTTGCTCTTTTCAGTCAATATTATTAAATTCCTTTTTCAAACTCTTTCTTTAATTCGTCTGGGATCAACTCTCTCATTAACTCCAAAGCTTTTTTCCCATTTGGTAATTCATGAATGAAGACTTGCTCTTCATCATCAAAATTGGCATCTTTAAAATATGGCTCATATTTTTTCCAAAGCTCAGGATTGTTTTCTTTCAACATCTTTAGATTAAAACTTAATCCATATTTCCATTTCATACTTCTTCACTCCTTATTATCCGTTTGAGCTGCTAATTAATCTTCATTTTCAAAGATATCTTTATATTCAGCTTTACGCTTATACACCACCATGCCAGATTGCTCTTTTCCTTTTATCATGGCAACAGCTTTCATACCAACTACAGGTTTCCCTAGTTTATATGAATCCTTATTAGATAAGATTCTTTTAAGTTGTAAATTAATTATTCTGGCCATTTAAGACACACCTTCATGGGATTTAATGCATTATTGCGGTAAATCATAGGGATAATTGATATTTTATATTTTTGGGTATGAACCATTGTAATTCTATAGTTTCCGTATTCAACCATGTTTAGACGTTAGTTAAAAGGCAATACTGCAACTTCACTTCTTTACTATATAACGATATAAAGCTGTTGCCCCAATTCCCATTTCTTCCTTTAGATTATCACAAAACTATATTCGATCATTTTTTTCCATTTTCCTTCAAGAAAAATGAGAAAAGCACCCTCGAATGATCTTTTTATTAAAAAATGGTCTCACCCGATGATGCAAAGATTTATAGAAAACTATTATAAGGATAGTCAGTATCTGATATATGTATGATATTTAAACCAACTAGAAAGCATAGAGAACTATTGTCAGTAAATACAGAGCTTTTATTAAAAAAATGTTTAGGCAAAGGTAAATGGAACTGGATAGGAACTACGAAAAAGGAGTCCTTTTTTGTATGTTCATTTTTTAGTAATCAATTAAAATAATGTTTCAAGAGCTACGGGGTGTTTATTTGCCAAAAGGTACCTAATTATGGTTATTTTGATGATCAAAGCAATAAATTTTACCCTTGAATTTTTTATTATTTAAGCAATATGTTTTAACCTTTTCTGATACAGGTTTATTACAGGCTTCACAAGTAGCTTGTTCGGTATTTTTACTTTTTAATATTTTATTATGTTGTTCCCTGATTTTTGGTTCGGTAATGTTTGCTTTTGCAAAGTAATTATAAAGTATTAAAATGTCGTGTTCATTTAGTAATGGTTCTTTATATTGTGTCCTCATGGCAGAAATTTTTCTATGAATAAACTCGGAAAGCTCAATGTCATATACGATAAGTTCATCAGAAGAAATTTTTCGATAATCTAAATCCACCTTAAATGTACAACGCTTTGTAAAAGATACAATTGAAATAAATAAGCCATGGTATTTTTTATCTATAAGAGATTTTAAGGCTTGAATGTGTCCGTAATTTTGGACAAAAGGATTCCCCATTTTAAATTTCCCATTAATTAGCCAATTTTTTTGATTTTTCGCTCCATATATAGTGCCTTGATAGTTTTTTGTTTCAATAACCATTATTCCATAGGGGGTGATTACCAAATGGTCGATTTGAGAATATCCTGATTTCGCTTTTGGATTCTCTACGAATAAATCACTTAAATAGCAATAGTCTTTTGGTAACTGGTCTAGTTGAATATTTATTTTATATTCTCCTAGTTCTCCTTTTCTTGTTGCAATTTGCTCTTTTGTTCTCCTTGAAGTCGTTGAGGTGTCTTTATCTTTAAGTTGTTTGGTATTTTCCTTTTTCTTAAACAAAAAATTTAATAATAAAAACATGTTGGTCTCCTTTAAATATCTATATGATTATTTTACCTTTTGGGGGATAAATTTACTATAAATAGGTAGTTTTTCCTAGTTTTATAAATTGTAAAAGGTGTTTCAATGGGTTATACGCTTTTTGAACCTTCTTCCTCTGTCGGTTGTCTTTAATCAATGAAATGCGAGAAACTCGCTTCAAAGAAGGATTTGAATGCCCTCATTGTGCATCTGAACACATTAATAGGTTTGGAAAAAACAATGAACGACAATATCCAGTGTGTTATTAAAGAAGACAATGGTGATGGTTCAACAGCTTTCCCCTCCTTTTTTTCAGTTTTTAATAATTCAATAGAAAAAAGTCTTTATAGTACAATTTTATCACTTTAAAAAGTAATTTTAGTAATAAGTATCTATAAAATGACTCATTCAAATAGTAAGAACTTACTAAATGCTCTATAATAGATATAAAAAATGTCGTATTTTGACGAGTGTCAGGTTTCTGGCTGCCGGAGGTTGAAAAATGATTATAACAAAGACTACATATCAAAGATTGGTAGAAGAAAAAGAAGAGCTAAAGAATAGACTTGATCTCATTCTTGAAAATACACGAAAAAAGGAGGAATCATCCAAGGAATTCCTTGAATCTTTTAATTTGGAATTATCAAAGACAATTGAACAACACGAATTAGTCAATAGCCAACACCTTTTAATGGGAGATTTAGTTGCAAAAATAAAGGAAGGCTTTGATAAGGTAAATAGTCATAGTGAGCATTCTTATGAGAATTCAGTGATCCTTGCCCAAAAAGGAGAATCATTGCTTGAATCAGCAAAGTCTATGGTGACAAAGACAGAAGAAGGCAGACAATCCGTTGAAATGGTCGAGCAATTAATACTGCAGTTAGGAAAACAGGTAGAGGAAACGTTTAACAAAATGAATCAGCTGAATGAGAGATCCAAAGAAATTGAACTTATTGTTGAAGTGATTAAGGAAATTGCGGACCAAACCAACTTGTTAGCTTTAAACGCATCTATTGAAGCAGCTAGGGCTGGAGAACAAGGCAGAGGCTTTGCTGTGGTTGCTGAGGAAGTCCGGAAATTAGCGGAAAGTACTGCTAAAAGTACGAACAGCATAAGCGAATTAACGAAAAACATACAATTAGGCATTCAGGAAACTTTAAAATCCACATCCACTAGTACAGAACTTGTTCAAAATAGCATCCGTTTAAGCACTGATACATCACAGAAAATAGACTATATCTCCGGTGTCATTAATAGTGTTGAAACGGAAGTGGGAAGTGTGAATCGAAACATTGAAGAACAAAAGGAATACTCCCAAAATGTGATAGGCGAAATTGCCGATACCAAAAGACTTTTTGATCAAGCGAATAAAATGATCTTAAAGCATATTGAGGATGCCGGTGTGGTTGATGATAAATTAGAAGGTGCAATGAAACAAGTAAACCAATTGGAGCAGAGAAAATTAGAAATATCGGAGGTATAACTAATGGTGGAAACAGGTATTCTTCTTGAAAGCGGGACAAATGAACTTGAAGTTGTTGAATTTACTGTCGCAAATTCTAAATTTGGTATCAATGTGATTAAGGTTAGAGAAATCATTAATCCTGTTCCAGTTATAGAAGTCCCCCATTCACACGAAAGTATTGAAGGGATTATGGAAGTCAGGGGGGAAGTTCTACCGGTTATTAATATGGCCAAAGTATTAGGGTATCCCGAATCTGAGTACCCAACCCGCGATAAATATATAATTACTGAATTTAATCAGCAAAAGCAAATTTTTCATGTGCATAAAGTGGATAAAATCCACCGAATTTCATGGAGTGATATTGATAAGCCAACAAACTTATATCAAAGTTCAGATAATCTAATCACTGGAATTGTCCGCAAAGAAAATGAATTGGTTTTACTTTTAGATTTTGAAAAAATTGTGATTGATATTAATCCGTTTACAGGAATAAACATTGAAAAAATTAAAAAGGTAAAGGAACGAAACCGCTCAAATTATAAAATTGTGGTAGCAGAAGACTCCACTTTACTGAGAAATTTAATCTCAACTACATTAGCAGAAGCTGGTCTTCAAAAAATGGACTTCTTTGAAAATGGAAAGGATGCTTTAAACTATTTAGAAACAAGTATTACAAATAAAACAGACATAGATCAACTGGTTGATTTAATTATTACGGATATTGAAATGCCTGTTATGGATGGTCTATTCTTTACAAAACAAGTCAAGGAAAACCCGTTATTAGCACATATTCCGGTTGTTCTCTTCTCTTCCCTTATTACGGATGATTTACGTCATAAAGGAGAAAATGTTGGAGCTGACGCACAAGTTAGTAAGCCTGAAATCGGGGAACTAATCAATGTTATTGACCAGTTGATTGAGGGATAAATTTCTTTCAAAAAAGGACAGATTGAGCATAGCAACCGGTTCATTCCGCCCTTTTCTTATCTAATAAGTGTGTATTCCTCGTAAAAAGGTTTCTGCAAAGGCATGTTTCAGGGAAATGGTGGGGATTTCTAGGTTGGGCTAGTAAATCGATAATTAGAAAAGGAAAAGAGGGGAATTTACCCTTTCCTTCCTTTATATGTATTTAAAGGGAAATTTTCCAATAAAATCAATAAAAAGGAGGGGGGATTCATATATGGAACGAGATAATTATGAGTTCAACCGCGAATCCATTATTCAAAACGTAAAAGATGAAGTGCTAAGAGAATTCATCTTTAGGATATTAAAAAATTCAAATTGGTCTGTTGAAGAAATAGCTAATGTTTTGGAAGTCGATGTAAATATGGTTATAGATGTTCAGAAAATGAACAAAAACTAAAGCAATCTGGGAATGTAATCTATTAAGAGGTTAAAAAGAAGCAAGAAGTAAGATAGAATAATAATGTATAGGATATTTTTTATTTATTTTACCCATTATTACGAATTAAATAGAAGACCTTTTGGGTCAAAGAAATCAGTTAAAAATCATCGGTAAGGGTGTATGACGAAAACAATCGTTGGCATCTTTGCCGATGTTTTTTTATATAAAAAATAAATATGGAGGGAAACAAATGAATCAAATGTAACCATATTATGTAGTACGTAGAACTAAGGAGAAGGATGAGGAATTTGCGGTGATTGACGCTTTATCATTAGATGAAGCTGATGCCATTTTTAAAGTACGCTATTAGGGATACGAGGAAAGAATGAAAGCGGGAGAGGCCTATTATATTTTTCAAGCAAACGGGCCGCTAATGTTTGATGAAAACCATCAAAACGTTTTTCCAAGCGGGAGTTTGACGATACCATGTTTTATATTGCATACGTAGAAAGAACAAAATGGAAAAATTAATTTTATTTCCTTTACTCTTATATAATCTATAAGGAATTTAGATAAAAAATTTTGACAATTTGAAAGGAGCAATTCCTTTAAAAATAGAATTAATGGTATAATAGTCCCGTTGTATATATTTGGTAACCTCTTGAGAGGGAGGGATGGAAAGCCACGGAGCCTAAAGTCGGAGTACAATGAAAAACAGGTTGCCTTATATTCTAAAAAGATCTTACCCATCTTAAATTCTCCGTATATAGATTTATGAAATAAGTAATAGAAAAAGGGAGAGTTTCTTAATCTATTTATTTTTATGTAATTAAAATGACTTAACAAAACAGAATCTTAAAATATCTTGGGGGTTACATAATAGTGGAAAGAATCAATATCTTTAATTTTAATAAATACATAATTCTAGCCTTTATTCTTATTGTTAGCTTTATTGGATTTAATTCAAAGGCTTTTGCAGATGAAACAGATTTACCTTTTGATCAAACAGTAAGTGGAGAATTGACTGATGATGTGACAAGCAATGATTATACGATAAATGTAACCGAATCGGGTCGGATAACCTTTGATTTAAATTCATATGTAGATAGTAGTACATCTATTAAGCTTGTTGATGAAAACGATAATGAGGTTTTTAGTGATTCCGTGGATGGAAGCCCAAAAAACCCTGCGCAATTTAATAATTGGGTAGATTTAGATTCTGGAATTTACCATTTAAGTATTTATAATGGGGATGATTATTCTACTGGAGAATATACAATAAAAACTAGCTTTATTCCAGCCAAAAATAATGAAATTGAACCTAATAACGGTACTGTGGAAGCTCAATCATTAGATTTTGGTCAAACTGTGACAGGCTTTTTATCATGGGGTGACACGAATGATGTCTACAAATTAACTGTTCCAAAAGCAGGTAGAGTATCAGTGGACCTTTCATCCTATGTCGATTCAACAACATGCATTTCACTCATAGATGAAGCTACCGATGAAAAAATTTGGGATGGTGAACCTATAGATAGCAGCTCAAAGAATCCCGCAAAATACGACAATTGGGTAGATTTGGAGCCAGGAACCTACTATTTACAGGTATATAATTATGATGAAAGTAATAGCAATACAGGTAAATATTTTTTAAAAACATCCATTGTGACTGTAAATAATAATGACCTAGAACCAAATAATGGCATTGTTGAGGCTCAACCTCTTTCATTTTACAATAAACTAACTGGATTTTTATCATGGAATGATTCAGTGGATATCTATAAGATTAATGTTCCTAAAAATGGTGAAGTAGATTTCGGATTGACATCCTATGTGGATTCGATAACATTTATTACCCTACTAAACAAAAATAATGATGAAATTTTTAGCGATATTGTAGATGGAAGTTCAAAAAATCCTGCGAAATTTCTTCAAAAACAAAATTTAAGCAGTGGGACTTATTATTTAAAAGTATATTATGACCATGAGGTTACTCTTAATACTGGAAAGTATGTTATAAATGTGTCTGCGCCATATTTGCTTCCATCAATTAAGTTGGACCAAATACATGATAAAACACAAACAGTTACTGGAACAACCGGTGCCAATCAGCAAGTAACAGTATACTTAGCAGGTGAAGTATACACTGGGAAAGCCGATGGCAGTGGTCATTTCTACATTAATATTCCAATGCAAAAAGCAGGAACAAAAGTGGATGTCTCAGTTGAAAATTCTTATGGAACGAAAAAGACAACCGTTACAGTTTTGGATAGAACAGCTCCAGCAGCACCAACAGTTGGAAAAGTGACCACAAAATCGAAATATGTTACTGGAAAAGCCGAAAGTGGAGCAACCATTTACATATATAAAGGAAGCAAAAAAATTAGAAGTGCAAAAGTAACATCGAAAGGCACCTATCAAGCTCAAATTTCAACACAAAAGAAAGGCTCAATTTTGAAAGTATATGTGCAGGACAGTGCTGGAAACAAGAGCAAAACCATTCAGGTGAAAGTCCAATAGGTAACAACTTCAATGTTTGTTAAAGGAGCTCTTGGAGAATTAACTATAACCCGAAAAATGGACACTATTAATAAATATCCATTATGAAGTAAAGCTCTGTAAAGAGAAATCTCTAAAGAGCTACTTTTTTGAAAATATTATAGCAACAACCTCTAAATTTTTGATGGATTTGTCTATTTTGATTGTAATTAATTATGGAGTGTAGAAAATGGGAAACTTTTGAGATACCTCCCATTTTTTACACCCCTAGTTGAAAGGTAAAGCATTGCTACCTTCGTGCATGCACTGAGGTATAGAAAAGAAAGCTCTGCGGAAAGGAATTTCTGCAGAGCTTTCTTTTTACTAGAAACCGAATCAAATAGACCGACAAATATATATTATTCTTAAAATGAAAAGATCTTTAACTCTAATTCGTTCGGGATATAGGACTATTTCTATTTTAGGAGGAATCAGCTGCGTTCAATTCCTCCTTGGTGTAGTCCGATGACGTTCACTTTCAATTACTTCTTTATCTTTAATATGTACTGCAAGTAAAAACAATTTTTAGTTTTCATCTTTAGGCCACAAATCACCGTTAAATCGTTCCTTACTATAACCTGCTAACGTCCAAATTAGTAATGCGTCCTTTCTTTTGCCACCTGTCTGTTTAATAATCTGAACTAAATTTTCAATCCGAACTACTTGTATCGGAGTGGAAAAATTATGGTTAATAAAGGCTTGTTGATCTGATTCATCTGAGAGAAAGTATGGAATTTTAGCCGTTTGTGCAAAAGCGATAGATACAATTTCTCCCCAGTGACTGCCATTTTCTCTAGTGTTTTTTTCTTTTCTTAATTTTTCAATGGTATCTTCATACAAGATTAATGAAAGGGGTCCTAATTTAGAAATTGTATCTCCATTTACAATTTCAGCATGACCACTTTCAATTAACTTGTCTATTTGTTCTTTAGCATTTCTAGGTGTCAGGATTTCATTGTAATAAACATATTCATGGATCAGTAATTTTTCTATATAAACAGGTAATAATTTTTCAATTACTTTGTATTTCTCTATTCTCCCTAGTTTAATTGCAAAATCAGCATCTAAAATTGCTTTTGGCCAAATATGTGATGACATTTTATTCGTTATCCTCTTCATCCAAAAGACTGTCTATTTCTTGTTCAGATGGAAGTTCATTTGGTAGATTTATACCAAATTCTTTAGGTTCTTTATGAATAAGAGCGAGTAGATTTTGTAACTTTTTAGGAGAAATATGCTTGTCTTGATAAAGGTCCAATGCCTTTTCCACTAATCCTTCGTAATGTATAATGGGATTGACTGGATTTTGTGGTTCCAATTGTAGCTTTTTTCGAATAAGTGGAACATTCTTTTCAAGCCAAAGCTTGTTCATTAAAGGTTTTTCGATAAAATCAATTTCATAAAGCCTTCGAACCATTGTTTTATAAGGGACTTGAAATGTATCGGCTAGTTCGACAGCTTGCATTGAGGAAACATTATTTTTGGAAATACCCAAAAAGAGCAATTCTTGTTCTAATACATTTTTAGGTACTAATAGCATAGCAGCAAATAAATTAGCACGTAATTCCCTTGTATCAGCAGTTTCATCGTCAAGTATATCGCTTTTTAACATTTCAGGATTGTGTAGATATTCTTGATCGAACCAAATATGATAAAGTTCGTGTGCCGCAGCAAAATGTTGCTTCTCTTCTGGTATTTGACTATTAATGTAGACAAATAAATGATCCTTTTTTTTGCAAACAAATGCACAAAAATCTTCATCTGGAAACGGCGATTGTATAAGGGTAGCCTCTCTTTTTATAATATTTAGGACGTGTTTCCCTAGAATATGTGAATGCTTATGGAGTTCAGCCAACTTTCCATTTGCCTTGGATTCAATCTCTATGACTTCTGAACGAGGCAAAAACTGAATTTCCCTCACTAATTTTCACCCCTAGTAGCCTTAGAAAGCTCTTCTAGCTCAATCATTTCGTCCATTACAAAGTCCAAGTATTGTAGATGTTGTCTTATCTTTGTATTGTTTGTTTTTTCCATCATGAAAAGAATAGGTTCCTCGATAACATTTGTACGGGATTTACGTTTTATTAGTTCATCTACTGTTGTATTCATAACATCAGCAATTTTCTGTAACTCTTCAATATTAGTAGCTTTTTGGCCATTAGTAATTTTGCTCATGACCTGTTTAGATACATTTATTCGATTGGCAAAATCCTGTTGACTCATATTATTCTTCTCAATAAAATCACTAATTTTTTCGCCGATTTCTTCAAAAATCGTCTTCATAGCAATCCCTCCTATTTTTATTGTATTTCAGCCAATATAATTCGTCAATGATCTGTTGACTTAATTACAACTTTTGTTTCCATTATGTGAACTAATCGTGTAAATCATACATGATATGAAGAATTAATTTACTTTCTTATTTTTCTTAAAAGAACCTGTATATGTTTTTCTTAATACACAAGGCTCAACAGTTGCTACTAGCACTGTTAAAATTACTTGACATTGGGATCAGACCCCATCGCCATCAAGCTAAGCTCATACAACGTCAATTATAGTAGAGGCTGTTTCTTTTTTCTAAAGGATACGTGTAGGGAATTTAAAGATTTGCATACGAAATAAACCCTAACGGGTTTCATTTTTTTGAATTAAGCCGCTTGATCATCAGACAGGGTACAATTGTAAACGACACCTAATATATCAAAGACTGTTTTCTTCTCATACCGATGAGATTTCCGCCCGTTTTGCTGTAGGAGTTTGAACAGGCGAATGAGGATCTTTGATAGTTCTTGGGTGTCTTTCTGTATGGCTTGATAAATAAGAAGAAAATAATCTTTAATCATATATATGGCCTTATATTCACTCAGTTCTCGTTTCTTTTTCATAAGAAGTAATTGACGCATTTGAAACATAGTAGAAGAACAGAGTAGAATGGCGATTAGTTGTCCATACAAATGGCATTCCAATCTTTCTTGTTTTATCTTTTTACAATGATGAATATGAAAGAATGATTTCCATGTTTTAAATAAAATCTCGATTTGCCAACGTAAAGAGTACCAATCATGTACTTGTCCCATTGGGACAATATCTGTAGGGATGTTTGTCATATATACATTGATACCACTGAGACGTTTACTACGAGGGGAATACTTCATTCCTTTCTTTTTTTCTCTTACAGCTTGATTTTGCAATCATTTTTTTTGTTGTTCTTTTGTTAGCCGATGAACAATCACACGGGTTGGTAATTTATCAATCATTCCTACATAAGCGTCGGATATTTCATATGTTTGTCCTGGTTGAAGAGAGTTCATTAATACCTCCATATCTATCTGTATATACTCTGTACCCTTCTTTATTCTTCCATCCTGAAAATAATCAGGTGTGGGATTTTTTTGATAAATACGTGTATTGGATTTAATACGAGAGATATAATAAGCCTTTTTATCTTGTATATGTTGAAGATCTTTTAAGTGAAAATATCCTAAATCACGGATACATAAATCATTCGGTGTCACAGTTGGGACACACAGAGAACCATAGGTTCGATCATGTTGCTTACCTGGACCTGTATGGATATGTAGGAATTGTCCGCTTAACAGGTCATATTCAAGTTGAATTTTCATCCCAGCAGTATGGCTACATCCTCCCGCCCCAGGATAAATGGGTGAAAATATATCTGGAAGCTGAAATGCAGTTGAATCTAAAATACGAATACGTTTGAAAACAGAGGTGTATGGAGAAGAAATTCGCATAGATGAAGTTAATTTTTTATTTAGAAGGTTAGTCAATATATGTTGTAAAAACTGAACGGCTGATTTATTAAACCGTTGGTTCAGTCCTTCTGGACTGATGAGTACTTCTGTGGATGCTTCTAAACAGCTAGATAATTGAGCTAAAGAGGTTGTAGCGATATTTTGACTCATCCATATACATAAAGCAACTAAATCTTTTGCTTGGTATTTACTGGTTCGTTGTACAAAACCAACATCTCTAGCAAGGTCTCGTAAAACATCTGGAGATAAAAAGCTTTGAATCTCTTGAGCAAATAGCTGTAATTCATCAGATACAGAAATAGACATACAAAAACGCCATCCTTTCCTATGATTCTACAGAAAGAATAGCGTATTTGTTATGTTATAATAAAGTTGTTTAATTCTTATTGGACTAACGCGCAGTTTAGTGCAATTATCAAAGATAAGGGAGGATTTCCACCTTTACCTTATTTTAACTTTAGCTCTAGTATAGGGTATGGACGTCCAGAAGAATCTGTTTCCGTTTCATTTACTATAAAAAAGCCATTATTAATATAGAATTTAGTTGCACTCTTATTGTCTTTATTTACATCAACTGTTGTAATATCAAAGTCTTTAATTAAAGAATTAATAATAGCTTTACCGTATCCTTTACCTATTTTATTAGGTTTTAAAAATAACATTTCTAGGTGTTGTTTATTTATAGCAGAAAAGCCAATTAAATCCTCTTTCTCATACCATAACTGGACATTAAGATGTGGGAAATATGAGGGTATTTCTTTTTTAAACTCTTCTCTATCGGTAGCTCTTAAAAAGTGATGAGTAGCTAAAACCGACTCTTCCCATATATTCAAAATTGTATTATAATCTTTCTGATTTGCTTTTCTATATATCATGAATATCTCTCCTTTAGTTTTAAATTATCAACTCCTTCCCAATAAGTATTTTATGATTTTCATGTTATATAGCCACGAACTTAAAATGTTCATTAATAAAACCTCCAAATAAACATTTATTCAAATGAATTACAATATTAAATATTTATTATTTAGTCAATAACTTTATTATTGATTTTTGAGTACAAATACCTTTAAACGGATAGAAATTAAACAACTTTAAGGAGCTTTATTACGATACAATGTAGCAAAGTTCTTGTATTTTTTATATCTAATTTCAATAACTTTATTATCACTTTACAGTATTTTTTCATTTTAGGGGGTATTTTGTTTTGTTAGCTTGATAGCGATGGGGTCAGACCCCTACTCCTTTAAAGTACGAAAGTGCTCTTCTTGAAGAGTTCCAAATGAATTCTTGAGGAGACCGGTGGTGATAGAATAAGCATGATTGTTAACCGAGATTATTTATAGAAAATGGGAACGCAGTGTTTGCGTTCCCATTTTTCATATATTATGCGCTTAGAGTTGTACACTCAATTTTCACTGATGATTGGTTTAAGGAGCAACAGATAATTGAACAGAATCTGCGGCATCAGTACTTTGATCTGCTTCACCAGCATCCGAAGTTTGTGTGGTATCGTTAGAGTCTGCTGTAGTCATGTTATCTCCTGGCTCTACTGTAATAGATGTATCTCCCGAATCTGCAGGTGAAGTGGTATCGCTAGATGTACCATTTTCAGGTGTTGTTGTTGACTCTTCCTCTTTTGGAGCAGCAGCTTGAGCTGCCAGGGTTTTTACACGTTGGATTTCTGCTGCAGCCAATTGTTGAAGTTCTTTAGATTTGGTAGCCAGTGCATCAAATTCTCCCGCTGCAGCTTTCTGTTTTTTCTTATAAACAGCTAGAAGCTTGTCAATGGCTTTAAGTTTATTAATCTCTGCATTTAATTTCCCTTTATAACTTTTATATTTCGAAGAAGCAATCTTTTTAGATAGGTCTTTATCGGCTGTTCCATCTTCGTTTACTTGAAAGTAAGAGTTAATGGATTTAGTAATGTTATTAATAGTAGATTCCGAAGAATTAATCCGCTTTTCAACTGATTTTCCGTTCTTTGATTTTATAGCAACCTCTTTTTTCTTTGAATCCTTTTTTTGGTTTACTTTTTTATCAGTAGACTTATTCTTTTGGCTATTTTCTTTTTGATCATCTGATTGCTTTTTTTTATTTTCTGTGTTGCTACTTACTTTTTGGTCTTGTGAATCACTTTCAGTTTGCTTTTTGTCAGGGTTCTCATTAGGAACGTTTGGCGATGGCTTGTCTTCCGAATCATGTTGTTTTTGTGGCTCTTCGTGCCTTCCTTTGTCCATGTTTTTCGCACTGGCAAAAGTTGTTGGACCCAGGATGAGTGTGAATGCAAATAAACCTGATAAAACCTTAACTCCCATTTTCTTTTTCATTACCTTTCTCCTCCTCTTGGTAATGGCAGCTGGCTGGCATAGAATTGCTTCCTTAGCCCCGATAGCTTTGTGACACTAGGTTTCCCTAGTTGTACCCATGAGTCCATTTTACCTAAAAAACAGTTTTCTGAAAAGAGGAAAAATGACTGTGGTGCTAGAAAAATGTAGAGTTTTGTAAAAAAACAGGTAAATATTTTTGGGTTCTGTAGTCCTATATTGCTTATTGTGGTTTATGATGTTACGAAAAAGATTAATAGATTCAGAGTTTAAGGTACTTATAGTATGATTCTCCTATTTATTTTATAATGAAAATAGATTAGTTGGGGGAGGCGATCATTTTGAAAATAGTAATCTCGTTGTTCCTGATTTGCAGTTTATGGTTTGCGAATACACAAATATCGTATGCTGCCACCACCAATAAAACCTCTCAAATGATATATTCAAAAATATTGAATGCGGTTAAACATCAGGAAACGAAAGTAGATTTGTCCAGTTATTTACGGAATGGCAAGGCGTTTTCGTGGCAATACCTTTATGATATTGAAAATAAGGAGCCGGCGATTTTTTACCTTGATTTTCATAAAATAAAGTTCTGGAGCAATGGAGTTTTAGAGCTTGGCTACAAATACCCGAAATCTACTATTCTTGCCATGCAGAAGAAAATGAATAATAATGCAAAATCTGTTATTCAAAAGGTGATTAAAAAAGGTATGACAGATTACCAAAAAGTAATGGTCCTGCATGATTATATGGCGGATTATATTACATATGATAAAGAAAATTATCAGCGGAATACGATCCCAGAGTACTCCTTCACGGCCTATGGGGCGCTTGTGAAAAAGATAGCGGTTTGTGATGGTTACGCTCAAGCCATGAATTATCTGCTGAAAATGGCAGGTATCGAGTCCCATAGAGTGGTAGGTAGAGGCTACCAAGATGGAAGTTCTGAGGCACATGCTTGGAATTTAGTAAAAGTAAGCGGGACTTACTATTATATGGATCTGACTTGGGATGACCATGACATCAGTGGCAGGGCGGATACCAGCTATAAATATTTCCTTGTTACCCAACAAGAACTCAGCTTGGATCATGGCTGGGATATTACAGGATTGCCGAAAGCTGTAAGCACCAAATACAAAAATCTGCATGCTATAGACCATGATGTTTTTAAAACAAAAGAAGGTCTTTATTTCTCCAATGATCAAGATAACAACCGGCTTTATTTTGTGAAATTAGATGGAACAGGAAAAAAGCGGCTGACTAACGATCGTGCGATAAGTCCCGTCGTATCTGGCAGATGGATCTATTTTAGCAACTACAGCATGGGTGGCTATCTTTATAAGGTCAAAACCAATGGAAGCCAGCTGACAAAGTTGAATGAAAAGCACACAATCCCACTTGCCATGAAGGATGGAAGGCTAATCGTAAAAGACGGAAATACAAATAAGCAATATGCAGTTTCATTTAGCAGGTAGCCATCGAGATTTTGTGAATAATAAATTTGGGACAGGGGATAGGATCTGCATCACAACAAAAGAAAAGCACAATGGGGATTTCCCCTTTGTACATAGATAACTAGTTTGATATAGGAGATAAATTCAAAAGTAGGAAGTGCTAAAAGTGAAGAAAAAAGTAACCGCTCTGATTACTACCGCTACATTATTATTAACCTCATCTTATCTGCCAGCGGTCATTGCAGAAGCAGCAACAGATCTAGGAACAGCTGATTCCGGAACTACAACACCAGAGAATCTATCCCAAGTCATAAATATACCGGATACACATTTACGAGAGGCAATTAACATATCTTTAAATAAATTGCCCTATTCAGATGTTTATCTTTCTGAGTTACAAGGCTTACAGTCTCTTAGCTTAGATGGGAAAAATATAAAAAACCTCGAGGGACTACAGTATGCTGTTAATTTACAAAGTATTTCCTTAACCAATAATGCAATAACAGATATTAGCCCCTTAGGAAATTTAAGCAACTTAACGAAATTATATCTTGCGGGAAATCAAATCCAGGACATTAAACCACTTTCGAACTTACAGAACTTAACCGATTTACAATTGGTGGGAAATCCAATTTTGGATTTAGCTTCATTATCATCCTTAACCAATCTACAAATATTAAATTTGGCTGCAATGAAAATAACGAATATTAATAGTCTTTCGTCCTTAACGAATCTAAAGCAGCTGGATATTTCCCAGAATTCTATAGCTGATGTAAGTCCGCTGAATTCTTTAATTAATCTAAATGATCTTAATCTGTCTTATAACCCGCTAAAGGATGTAAATAGTATTTCGAATTTAACGAATTTGGAACGTTTGGTCTTAATTAACTGTGGGATCACGGATCTAAGTCCAATCGCTTCTTTAACAAAATTAAGAGATCTTAGTATCGATTCCAATAAAATAACAGATATAAGCCCATTGGGGAATCTAACAAATTTAGTCTGGCTTTATCTAGATAATAACCAAATCATCGATATAAGCCCATTAGAAAGATTAAATAACCTAATCGATTTAGGTTTAGATCAAAATCAGATATCCGATATTAGCGTTCTTGCAGATAAAACGATCATTTTCCGGTTATCACTGTCGGGAAATAAGATAGAGGATATTCAGTCATTACAAAATTTGACTAATCTTGAGTTTTTGCAATTGAATTGGAATCATATTAAGGACATCCAACCATTATCAAACCTAACGAAGTTAACCAGACTGGAACTTTATGCGAATCAGATTTCAGACATTCGTCCATTAGCAAAGCTTATGAATCTTTCTTCCTTATATTTAAGTGGTAATAGGATCGCTGATATCAGTCCTTTAGCTAATCTCTCAATGTTGGAAACATTAGACATAGCAGGAAACCAAATTATCGATACCAGTTCATTAAACTATTTAAAAAAATTAAGAACGCTCTATTTATTTCGAAATTTTATACCAGGGAAATCCTATCAATATTCTTTTACAGTCCCGGAAGCATCTCGAGAAATTTCTATTGTAGGAAATCATGTATTAAAGGTTCCTGTAGGGTGGTTATTAGATGGCCGGCAAATCAAACTCCCTGATAATGACTTTAATAATCTGCTGTCATCCATCACATTAAAATCGAAAAATAGTCATGTTACAGCAAGTTTTGATGAGACTGGAGCTATTTTGATAAAGGGAATAGAAAATGGCGATGATGAAGTTACGGTGGAATTTTCCAATCCGGAGCTAGACCAAACCATAAAAATAAAGCAAGTTGATGTTGATCCTCCAGCAATGCCCACAGTAAATCCAGTAGGAGACAACTCAATAAGCGTGACAGGAAGTGCAGATGCAGGAACAGAAGTGAATGTGAAGTTAGGAATGAACAGGTGGAAATCTGTTGCAGATGAAAAAGGGAACTTTGCTGTGACAATTCCAAAGCAAAAGGCTGGAACAGTATTGGAAGTAATCGCTAAAGATACTGCAGAAAATGAAAGTGATGCAACAAATGTAACGGTTTTGGACCAAACAGCTCCCAATGAGCCAAGTATCAGCAATACAGTTTCAGATCAAACGACTGCCATAAGCGGAAAAACAGAACCATTTGCAACAGTGAAGCTGTATATATCCGGAAAATACCAAGGAGATGATACCGCTGACAAGAACGGAATATATAGGTTCAAGTTTAACAAGCAAAAAGCGGGCGTGGAAATCAAGGTTACTTCTACAGATCTTGCAAGAAATGAAAGCATTGCACGTATTATTAGGGTAATCGATAAAACCCCGCCGGTCGTGCCTTCGGTCAATACAATATCTGATAAATCCATATCTATCTATGGGAAAACAGAAGCAACTGCAAATGTTAAGTTATATATTGCAGGAAAATATCAAAAAAGTGTTGCCGCTGATAAATACGGTCACTATAAATTCACGATCAGCAAACAAAGAGCTGGAACAGAAATTAAGATTTCCGCTACTGACCATTATAGGAATACGAGTATCCGTATCTTGAAGGTGTTGGATAAAACGGCCCCATCCACACCTACTGTCAATAAAATAACCTATAAATCGATTTACATTACGGGTAAAACGGAAAAAAGTGCAACAGTCTATATTTATAAAGGAAAAACCTATCTTGGAAATGCAAAAGCTACTACAAAAGGGAGTTTCAAAGTTAAAATAAAAGCACAAAAGAAAGGGACTTTCTTAAAAATCTTCGCAAAAGATATGGCCGGCAATAAAAGTAATGATCGGACTGTAAAGGTGTATTAGGGACTGAAGGTTTAACAGATTTTACAAAAAATATTAAGTTTGCGAACTTCCGAGATTCCATATTTCGATTCATAATCACATTAAAGTGATGAATACCGTTTGTGAATCTTTAGGATTTTAGCAATAGCCGGCATCGGAAATCTATTGGCCTCTTCAACCTGTAAAAGAGTCATCTCTAGTTTGAGAAAGTAGTTCAGCTTCGGAGTACAAACATTAAAAAAAAACTTAAAAAGGCATACAAAATCGTAAATGATTTCGTATGCTTTTTTTGTTGTTATAATAATATTTTCGCTTATTTTTACTGATAATTCACATAGCAAAATCGTATACCGATTCGTAAGACTGAAATTTCCATTGTGGTCTAACGATTTTTAGTGCTAAAACAGGTACGACTAACGGAAGTTTGTTGATATGTAATTCGATATTGGGAGCAAAAGGTATGCTTTTACAATAAAATTACTTTAAGAGAGTGTAACAAACTTCTTTCACCCAATAATGTTGGTGTTCCCAGCATCCCCATACATCCAACATCCAGTTTCTAATACCATTATCTATTCTTGTCTACTTTCGTCTACATATTTGGAAACTGCTGAAAACCCCTCAATAGTTCACATATCGTTCAAAAAGATTTGAACATTTATTGACATTTGTTCTTAAATTGGTCTTATCGTCTTGACGAATCTAAATAATTTAGAATATACTAATTTTGCGTTTGGCTGATAATGATTTTCAATTTCGATTATATAGAATTATAATGATAAAAAAGTAGATTGCAAACACAACAGCAATTTATTTTTACTGATTTAAATTGAGAATGATTCTCGATAAAATTAAAAAATTTGGGAGGATACATACCATGAATAGAACAGTAGGAAAACTTTTGGCATTAGCAATAATAGGCACCGTTGCTTTAACTGGTTGTAGTGCGGTCAATTCCTCTACGAAGCCTTCAGCTAAAGCTGAGACGAATGTAAAAAAGGATACAGCCTTAACCGATATCAAGAGTGGAATCACAAAATTATTGTCCGTAGCTGATCAATTAAAGAAGGATATTGCTTCTGGGGATGATGCAAAAATCAAAGGAGCAGGAACTAAATTGGAGGATACTTGGAGTTCGATAGAGGACAGTGTGAAAGCCAAGCATCCGGATTTATATGATAATATTGAAACGTATTTGAATCCGACAGTAGCAGGTTCAAAAGCTGCTAGCCTTGATAAGAAAGCACTTGCAAAATTGGATGATCAGTTGATTCAAGTATTAAACGATTTCTTACAGAATGCAGGTGCCAACGGAAAAAAGGATAAAATGACGGAAAAAGATGCAATGAATGAATTCAATGCTGAAGAGTCAAAAGTAAAAGATGTGTTCAACGGTGTGGGACTTACACCGAAAATGGCTAAAGACGGCACTAAAGAGTTCACGCTTGTGGCAGAGCCTCATATATGGAGCCCTGTGAAGGGAGTGGTCGCAGATGCCTGGACCTTTAATGGTCAGGTAGCGGGTCCCACCATCCGTGTGACCGAAGGGGATCACGTTAAGATTAATTTGGTCAATAAGCTTTCTGAACCGACAACGATTCACTGGCATGGGTTGCACCTGCCAAATGATATGGACGGTGTACCGGATGTTACCCAATCCGCGGTACAACCTGGACAATCGTTTACCTATGAGTTTACAGCGAGCCACCCCGGAACTTTTATGTACCATTCCCACTATGATGATATGAAACAGGTCGGAAGTGGGTTATATGGAGCATTCATCATTGATCCTAAGAATCCTGGTTCTGAACCGAAATATAATCATGACTACACAATGATTTTGAGCGGTTTTCATGTGAACAGTACGATGGAAGATGAGGAAGATTACTTTACCATTGATGGGCGAAGCTATCCTGACACACCACCAATGGTCGTGAAAAAAGGGGAAACTGTACGGATTCGGCTAATCAATATCGACCCGACAGAATACCATACAATGCATTTGCACGGGATGGATTTCCAGGTAATTGCTAAAGATGGTCATCCTTCAAACAATCCGCAAGAAATGAACACACTGTCGATTGGACCTGGCGAAACGTATGATATTGCATTTAAAGCAGATGCCGTCGGTACTTGGGCGTTTCATTGTCATGTGTTGGATCATACGATGAATGCAGAAGATAGTTTGCATATGGGTGGTCTTGTAACAACAGTAAAAGTAGTTAAATAATAACCAAAAGATGTGTAAGGTAGCACCTTTTTCTAAAAATGTACTTAAAGTAAAGGGGCTTTTGTACAATATCCCAAATAATCAATTAGCCGAAAAAATGCAAGCTTTTATTCATTTCTTGCATTTTTTCGGTTTTTTTACATCTAAAAAACATACTGCCATAAATTAGTATACGATTTGTGTTTCGAAAAGCTAAGAAAAAAGTAGTCCGTTATGAAGTACGATTTTACATTTTGTACTCCAAAACTGAACTACTTACTAGTTTGAGGAATGGCTCTTTTACTTATATGATTAATCGAAAAGTATTGGAATGTTATGGAATATATCCTTTGAGGCAAAAAAAGTGGTCATCTCAATTTAAGGGAGAATGACCAAAATGAAAAAAAGAAAGCTATTAATAATAGAATAAAATATTTGTCGAATATTGTCGATAGATTTGTCGAAATTCATTTGATGAAAATAATTCCAGCTAAGTTTTTCGACTAAGCCAAAAGTCTTTTTTAACTTCTTTAGAATCAGATTACTTACTTTTATCCACAATCAGTTCTTGGTTCCTATTATTCTATATAAATATCCCATTCCTAATAAAATTTACCAATTCCCAATTGGTTTTCCTATTGTAAGAGTCTATAATAGTCCTAGATTGAAAGTATATATAGGGGGACTAATTTAGGAATGAAAGGTCAATTAGTAGGAGGTTTACTGGTGTTTTTTCTAGCTGCTGCTCCATTTTTAGGAATTAAGACGGCTAGTGCAGCAACAACGGTAAATCAGCAATTTAAAGTATCAGCTGGGGTTACGTATCAGGATAATCGGATTAGCTCGTCTACCAGCAAACAGGCTGCGAGAGTGATGAAAGTAAATTTAAACGATCCATTTACAAAGATTGAGGTAGGTATTCCGAATCCGCTAAATAAACTGTCAAAGACAGTGGCGAGGGCTTTGACCTATTATGCTCCGGGGCATCAAGTAGTTGGAGCCATTAATGGTTCGTTTTTTGGGCCAACAGGCTTGCCCGTGTATTTGATTGCAAATCATAACAAATTAGTCAATGCAGGAAAGCTTCCAATTGGAAAAACGGAATACGCCAATGAACCGATAGCCTTTGGGATAAAAGATAGCAAGGGAATCATTGACCAATATGATTTGGATGTTCATTTTGTACATAACGGCATCTCCTCCCCCATTACCGCCTCGAATAAGGCAAGAGCCACAAATCAACTTATCCTCTATACACCGGATAATCCTAGCAGCTATACGGATACAAGTGCGAAGGGAATTGAAGTGGTGGTCGAAAATTTAGATTCTCCGCTCAGTCTGAGTTTTGGTTCTACTGTTACAGGGGTTGTGACAAAGATACGGGACTATGGGGATGTGACAAAAACGAAAATCCCGGTGGGTGGTTTTGTTTTATCAGCGACAGGAACTAGTAAAAAGGCATTAAAGAATATTCAAAACGGTGATCCGATTTCACTATCGGTTGATATTAATGACAATTGGAAAGGTTCGTCCTTTATGTTGGGAAGCGGACCCATGCTCGTTGACCGCGGCAAGATTTCATTATCGATGGATCCGAAAAGTCCGAAGGCAATGGAAAGGGCATCACGGACGGCGGTTGCGCTTGATAAAACAGGCCGAAATGTATTCTTTGTGACCGTGGATGGAAGACAACCGGGGTATAGTAATGGGATGAATTTAACAGAATTCGCCCGGTATTTAGTCAGTTTGGGTGCTTACCAGGCACTGAATCTGGATGGCGGAGGCTCTACGGCAATGGGCGTCAGGTACCCGGGAGATTCCGTTGTGAAGCTCGCTAACCAGCCATCAGATGGATTTGAGAGAAACGTATCCACCACATTAATGGCGGTTTCAACGGCGCCAATGGGTCAACCGAAATACTTAAAAGTACATAAATTAAATGATGCTGTTCTTTTAAAAGGTTCATCGATTAATGTTTTACTAGATTACGTGATGGATCAATATGATAATCCTTTACAAGCTGCAGCAAAGGATTTAAAGATAACGAGTACTCTTGGTACGGCAAAAGGAACAACATTTACAGCAGCTACAGCGGGAAAAGGTACGTTGACTGTGCACTACAATCAGGCGGCCGCCTCGGTCCCGATTGAAGTTGTGGACAAACTATCCAGCCTACAACTATCTCAGAGCCATATGGTGGTTCGAAATGGGGATGCAGTGAAGCTGGGTATTAAGGGCTTTGATAGTAAAAGAAAAGCGATTGTTGTGAGTCCAAGTGCAGTTAAATGGTCTGTTTCAGGAAAGCTTGGGACTCTATCCAAGGATGGTATTTTTAACGTAACAGGTACAGAAGGGACTGGAAAAATTACCGCTTCTTATGGAAAAACGAAAGCTTCCGTTTCCGTTAAAATAGGCCCGAATCAAGAGGTGCTGGATACGTTTGACCAGGCTGGCAATTGGACACCTTCTACCATTCGAGCAACGGCAACGACGCAGACTAGTACTAAAAGTGAACCGGTTTATCATGGCAAAGCAGCCTTAAAATTGAATTATGATTTCACGACAAGTGCATCAGGTGCATCAGCGGCCTATTTAAATGCTAAAAAGGATTTCGTATTCACAAGCAGACCTAACTATATTGGAATGTATGTATATGGTGATGGGAAGTCTCATTGGCTTAGAGCCCTTCTGGTTGATGGAAAAGGGGTGAGCCGAACGATTGATTTTACAAAAGATAAAGGCTTGCCATGGACAGGCTGGAAGTATGTTCAGGCAAACATTCCAAAAGACCTGCCTTTACCGATCAAAATCAAACAAGTCTATTTGGTTCAACCTCATCAGGAATTAAAAAGTAAAGGAGCGATTTATTTTGATCAGCTCAAAGTGTTTTATCATCATCCGACAGAATACCCCTTCCTCAAGGAATAGGAAGGGCAAGGCCAAATGAGTAGGGAGGGGATGAATGTCGGTTGGCGCTAGCCAAAACCTTCCGCATTATGCTATAATTAGAACAAACGTTCCTGTGGAATGAGGTGGAATAGATGTTGGTGAATAAATCCTACAAGTTCCGAATCTATCCTAATAAAAAGCAGATTGAACTCATCAACAAAACCATTGGCTGTTCCAGATTCGTGTTCAATTTCTTCCTTGGTAAACAAAAGGAAAAAGACGCTTTCTGGCATATTTGTGAGGAAATGAAACAAAATGGTCAACTTCAAGTGAATAATTGGAAAGGTGAGTTTCTCAATAAATATGAATCAGTCAAAGCCCTTCCTGAACTAAAAAAACACTATGATTTCCTAAAAGAAGTAGACAGTATTGCTTTGCAAAAATCAGTTGAAAATCTAGCTGATTCTTATGGTCGATACTATAAGAAACAGAATAAACAACCGCGCTTTAAATCGAAAAAAAATCCTGTTCAATCTTACACCACGAAACAGACAAATGGAAATATCGCTGTGATAGACAACTATATTAAACTTCCTAAACTTGGACATATAAGTTTTGCGAAAAGTCGTGAAGTCGAAGGAAGAATTTTGAATGCAACGATTAGGCGGAATCCTTCTGGCAAATATTTTGTATCTCTAGGAACAGAAACTGAAGTGGAAGAGTTGCCTAAAACAACATCGGTTGTAGGAATTGATGTTGGACTAAAAGACTTTGCCATTTTGTCGGATGGTACCGTCTACCCCAATCCAAAGTTTTTCCATACCTCTGAAGAAAAATTAGCAAAAATACAACGGGTCATGAGCAGACGTGCTATAGGTAGTTCCAATTGGAACAAGGCCAGAAGAAAAGTCTCCCGAATCCATGAAAAGATTGCGAATGCAAG
>NZ_JAVDUQ010000013.1:0-118928 GCF_031456445.1 Neobacillus niacini
CTCTTGCTTTCCCCAATCCCATTTTTCTTAATTATACAAAAAAGTACCCTATAGAGGACTTTTTTTAAGTGTCTACTCTATAGGGTACATTTTAAGTGGCCCAGGTTTTTATTTTGTTAAAAATACTATTTTGGAAAAATTCTAAAAATAACATGTTAGGAAACCTTACATGTTTGGTCATATTTTAATTGCGCTATGTTATAGTTTGTGAAGAAACTTTCATAGGGAGGAATATCCAGTGGAAAAGAAAAAGTTGATTCTCGTTGGGAATGGCATGGCAGGAGTCAGAGCCATTGAAGAAATCTTGAAACTTTCAAAGGAATCTTTTGAGATCACAGTTTTTGGGAGCGAGCCCCATCCAAACTACAATCGAATTCTCCTTTCTAAGGTATTACAAGGGGACACAGAAGTTAAGGATATAACGTTAAATGACTGGAATTGGTATCGTGAAAACAACATCCAGCTTTTTACTGGAGAGACCGTCAGTCAGATTGATTCAGCAAAAAAAGTAGTCGTATCGGACTTGGGCAGAGTGGAACCTTATGATGAGTTGATTTTAGCAACAGGATCACTGCCCTTCATCCTTCCAATACCGGGGGTGGAGAAAGAAGGAGTTACGGCTTTTCGGGATATAAAGGATACCGAAGTAATGCTCGAAGCCTCAAAAAAATATAAAAAAGCCGCCGTGATTGGCGGAGGCTTATTAGGGCTTGAAGCAGCAAGGGGACTATTAAACTTAGGGATGGAAGTTTCTGTCATCCATTTGGCGCCATACTTGATGGAACGCCAACTCGATCCTACTGCTGGAAAACTATTACAAACAGAATTAGAAAAACAAGGGATGAGGTTTTTACTCGAAAAACAAACCCAAGAGATTTTTGGGGATGAACGGGTGCAAGGATTAAGGTTTAGTGATGGAACAGAACTACAAGCAGACTTAGTCGTAATGGCTGTTGGAATTAAACCGAATACCGAATTGGCAGAGAAAAGTGGTCTAAATGTCAATCGTGGGATTGTGGTGAATGACTATCTCCAAACCAATATCCCTCATGTCTATGCAGTTGGTGAATGTGCCGAGCATAATGGAATGGTTTATGGTTTAGTAGCCCCGTTGTATGAACAAGGGAAAGTATTGGCGAATACTCTCTGTGGTGTTGAAACCAATCCGTATAAAGGCTCCGTTTTATCGACTCAATTGAAGGTTTCGGGTGTAGAGGTGTTTTCTGCCGGGGACTTCATCGAGGGAGAAGGTAAAAAAGCAATCAAGGTCTTCGATGACCAGGACAATATTTACAAAAAAATCGTGTTACGCGGAAATCAAATCGTTGGTGCTATGTTGTTTGGCGATAGCAGCGAAGGGAATCGGTTATTTTCCATGATTCAAAAGAAAGCCGATATTTCCGACACAGCCAAGGTAGCGATTCTTCAACCTCATAATGAGGAAGCAGGCACCAGTCTTGTGGCTGTGATGGAGGATGGAGATATTATTTGCGGCTGCAATGGGGTAACAAAAGGGGCGATTGTTCAAGCGATTGAACAGCAAGGCTGCACATCAGTGGATGCAATTAAAGCATGTACGAGTGCTTCAAGATCTTGCGGGGGCTGTAAACCGCTTGTAGCTGATCTCCTTCAGCACACGCTGGGCCCCGCGTTTGTGGCAACTGCTCAAAAAGAAGCCATCTGCGGCTGTACACTCCTTTCAAGAGATGAAGTGGTGGAAGAAATCAGAGCAAAAGGGATGTCAACGATTAAGGAAGTGATGTCTGTGCTTGGCTGGAGTTCGGAGGAAGGATGTTCCAAATGCCGCCCCGCATTAAACTACTATTTAGGAATGGTTCATCCAATTGAACATATCGACGAAAGAGAATCACGGTTTGTCAATGAACGGATGCATGCCAATATTCAAAAAGACGGTACGTATTCCGTAGTACCTCGGATGTATGGCGGGGTAACGAATTCAAACGACCTGCGGCGCATTGCCGATGTCGTCGATAAATATGAAATTCCATTAGTAAAATTAACAGGTGGACAACGAATCGATTTATTAGGTGTGAAAAAAGAAGATGTACCAAAGGTTTGGCAGGATCTAGATATGCCATCCGGGTTTGCCTATGGAAAATCGCTTCGAACGGTAAAGACATGTGTCGGAGAACAATTTTGCCGGTTTGGAACCCAGGATTCGATGGGGCTGGGAATTGTATTGGAAAAGAAATTTGAAGGCTTGCAAACGCCTCATAAAGTTAAAATGGCGGTTTCAGCCTGTCCAAGAAGCTGTGCGGAGTCCGGCTTTAAGGATATAGGGTTTATTGGAATTGACGGCGGTTGGGAAATTTACGTTGGCGGAAACGGGGGTACGCATGTCCGCGGGGGAGATTTATTATACAAAGTCAAAACCGACGAAGAGGTTATCGAGATTACGGGTGTCTACTTGCAATATTACCGTGAAACAGCCAATTATTTGGAACGTACATCGGCTTGGATTGAACGTGTTGGACTGACACAGATTCGCTCTGTCCTTGATGATCTGGAGAAACGGAAGGAATTGAATCTTCGGATGGAGGAAGCATTGTCCGTCTTACGTGATCCATGGAAGGAAATTACAGAAGATGAAAAGGTAAGGAAGCAATTGTTTGAAAGTTTAGTAATGTCATAATTCTGACAAGGTAAAGGAGGAAATGGAAGATGGCCAGTAAAAGTGTGACGAAATTATCGATTGGTTCCATTCATGAGCTGAAAGAGCGAATTGGAAAAACGGTTTGTATTGGGGAAAAGGAAGTAGCTGTATTCAGATTATCTAATGGAAAGGTTCGAGCTGTAGAAAACCGCTGTCCTCATAAAGGCGGGGTATTAAGTGAAGGAATGGTCAGTGGAGATTTTGTTTTTTGCCCGATGCATGATTGGAAAATCTGTCTGGATGACGGAAAGGTACAAAAGCCCGATAGAGGCTGTGTGAAAACCTATCAAACCTTGATGGAAGGAGATCAAGTTTTTCTATTATTTGAGGAGTAAGAATCGAAACTGTCTTTTGACCAGGAGTTGAAAGGCAGTTTTTCTAAAATCTATCATTTTTTGCTAGCTTGAGAGGGAATGGAGTAAGGACTGACAAGGAGTGGGGGAAACATGGAACAAAAAAAGGGGAAAGTGTATCTTGTTGGTGCTGGTCCCGGCGACCCAGATTTGATTACTGTAAAAGCGATAAAATTTATACAACTGGCTGATGTTATTGTATATGACCGCCTAGTTAATCCGGTGCTACTTAAATACGCAAAACACGATGGTGAAATAATCTATTGCGGGAAAGAGCCAGGGAACCATTGTGTTTCGCAGGACGCTATTCACGAATTATTACTAGATAAAGCGATGGCTGGTAAATCCGTAGTTCGCTTAAAAGGAGGCGACCCGTTTGTTTTTGGGCGTGGCGGGGAAGAAGCAATGGTACTTGCGGAATATGGAATTGAGTTTGAAGTGGTTCCAGGTATTACCTCTGGAATAGCGGCCCCTGCCTATGCTGGAATACCAGTTACATATCGGGATGTTAGCCAATCGTTTGCTGTAGTAACAGGGCATTGTGTTAGCGGGAAGCCTAAAAACATTCGCTGGGACTATTTAGCTCAAGGCGTCGATACCCTGGCAATCTATATGGGAATCAAGAATCTTCCATACATATGCAGCCAATTGGAATTATGCGGCAAGGATCCGCACACACCTGTAGCGGTTATCCAACAAGGCACAACAGGTGAGCAACGAACGGTGATTGGAACACTTGAAACCATCACAAATATAGTGGAAGAGAATCGAATGAGCAATCCATCCATAATCATCATTGGGGAAGTTGTCAACCTGTCGAGTAAACTAGCTTGGTTTCCAGAAAAAATTCGCATACCAGCTAAATGAATAGGAAAAGTGTATTCGGGGACGGAAAGATAAATTTTCCCAAAAAACAATTAGGTGAAATTAAGTATGAAAATTCTTAACATTAAACGCGGACTAAGGTATAATAATTTTCATTACTTAATAGGAAGGTTTTAAAAACATCATGAACTCTATTTTCAAAGAACAAATCGAACAATTTAAATTGCGGAATCAAAACCGCGGGCGCTTACTAGTCAGCTGTCCCGATCAACCGGGTATTGTTTCCGCCATCTCTCAATTTTTATTTTCCCATAACGCCAATATTATTGAGTCCAGTCAATACTCAACCAATCCCGCGGGCGGAGTGTTTTTCATCCGGATTGAGTTCGAATGCCCCTTTTTAAAAGAAAAAGCAAACGATATGAAAGAACAATTTACCGAGATTGCCAACAAGTTTTCAATGGAATGGAACTTAACACCTGTTTTTAAGGTGAAAAAAGCGGCAATCTTTGTCTCAAAAGAATTGCACTGTCTTTTGGAGCTGTTATGGGAGTGGCAAAGCGGTGATTTGATGACCGATATTGCACTGGTCATCAGCAATCATGAAGCGGCAAGGGATGTCGTCGAAGGGCTTAATATCCCATTCTATTATATTCCAGCCAATAAAGATATTCGTGAACAAGTAGAAAAAGAGCAGCTTCAGCTCCTTAAAGAACATGACGTGGACCTTATCGTTCTGGCACGCTACATGCAAATTCTGACGCCCAATTTCGTTGCGGCTAACCCGCATAAAATAATCAACATCCACCATTCGTTCTTACCAGCCTTTATCGGGGCAAGACCGTATGAACGGGCATATGACCGTGGTGTAAAGTTAATTGGCGCGACCTCGCACTATGTAACCAATGATTTGGACGAGGGACCGATTATTGAACAGGATATCGCCAGAGTCGATCACCGTGCCAATGTCGAATCGCTGAAGAAAATCGGCCGGACGGTAGAAAGAAGCGTCTTGGCTCGAGCTGTAAAATGGCATTTAGAGGACCGGATCATTGTCCATCAGAATAAAACAATTGTATTTTAATTGCTAGAAACATGAACTCCTCTGACCAAATGGTTAGGGGAGTTTGATTTTTTAGAATGGATAATAATAATTTTGGAATAAAATAGTTTTTTCCCCATTCAAATCTCTTATTTTTCTAAAAAAATATTTTATCCGTGATAATAATGCAGTATGATAGATAAAGTTAATGGCTATGATTTTTACTCTAAATTTTCAGTCTTTTTAGATAACTTAAAATTTAAAAAAGAAACTAGGAGCTACTATGAAATTAAAAACAAAGCTTTATACGAGTATTGGCTCATTATTATTGTTATTTTTAATCATTGCGCTCATTTTAATGAATATGCTCGAGCAAACAACGGTGAATTTAAACCTTGTGGTCAATGATTTAAATGAGAGAATCGGAATGGCTTCCGATATTGAATTTGAAACCTCCCGTGTTGGTTTAGAGCTAAGTGCGGCGCTAACGGATCCACACCAAGCCATTAATATAGCCGCAAAAAATAATTGGGAGGATTCCCAAACCACAATAACCGCCTCTCTTGATGCATTGAAAAAGAGAGATTCGGATAAGAAAGCACAGGAGCTAATGGAAAAATATAAGACATTACAAGAATCCTATAACAATATGGCGCTGCAAGCCCTTACCGAGAAAAAACTCCATAAAGATTTCAAAATACCCGAGTCTTTCTGGAAGGATTCTGAACTACTAAGACAAAGAATGTTGCAAATTGCCGATCTTCTCAATGGATTACAAAAACAAAAGTTGAAAGATGAACTGCTCAGATCCAAAGATACCTATAATTGGGCCGTCACCGTGATTTATAGCTACCTTGCCATTGCTCTCTTTATCGGTATTGGTTTTACGTTTTGGATTATTAGAAGTATGACAACGAACCTGAACAAGGTGACAGATGTAATGAAAAAGGCGACGACCAGCAACTTCGAAACCTTACCTAGAATAGATATTTCTGCTAAGGGAGAATTAGGTTCAATCGCGGTTGCCTTTAATAAAATGGCCGATGAATTAGAAGAGCATAGCAGGCTGGAAAAACAATTTTTACAAGAAGCAGAAGAGCAAAGCTGGTTAAATACCCAAATTGCCGAAATCGCAACGATTTACCCAAATGTGGAAAATGTTTCGTCATTAGCAGAGATGCTCATCACGAAGCTTGTTCCCATGGTTGATGCTAGTTTTGGAGTTTTCTATATTAAAGAAGTGGAGGAGGACCAATATTTTTTAAAAAAGATTTCAAGCTATGCCTCCTTGGATAAAAATAAAGATTATATGCGTTTTCGTTTTGGAGAAGGGCTAATCGGACAAGCTGCACTTGAAAAGCGTTCCATCCTGTTAAACGAAGTCCCGGACAATTACATAAAGATAGGCTCCGGAACGGGTGAAGCTACACCGAAAAATATCATGATTTTGCCGGTACAATTTGAAGGACATGTACTGGCTGTTATAGAAATAGCCTCATTTAACTCATTTGGGCCATTGCAGGTAAAACTGCTTGAGGCGGTAATGAACAATATAGGTATCAAGATTAATAGCATTGTGAACCATATGAAGGTTGAAAAACTTTTGCAAGAATCACAGGCTTTGACAGAAGAACTCCAATCCCAATCAGAGGAATTGCAACTACAACAAGAAGAGCTGCGGACAACGAATGAGAAGCTTGAAGAGCAGTATGAAGCAGCGGAACAAAAGAATCTTGAAATTGAAAAGGTTCGCGCCGAACTTGAAGAGAAAGCACAGCAGCTCCAGCTAAGCTCTCAATATAAATCTGAGTTTCTTGCAAATATGTCTCACGAGTTAAGAACGCCGCTGAACAGTTTGCTCATTTTAGCACAGATCCTCTCTGAAAATGGGCAGGGAAATCTTACAGCTAAACAACAAGAGTATATTCAGACGATTTACTCGTCTGGAAATGATTTACTTCATTTAATAAACGATATCTTGGATTTAGCAAAAGTCGAGTCAGGTAAATTAGATGTTCATATGAAAGAAGTAGAATTATATGAGATTGAAGCTTATATCCAAAGCCAATTTTCGCCTGTCGCGGTTCAGAAAAATGTTCAGTTTGCCATTGAAATGGATGAGGGGTTAGCAGAGAATTTCCTTACAGATGAGCAACGATTGCAGCAAATTTTAAAAAATTTACTTTCTAATGCCTTTAAGTTTACGGAAGTTGGCAGTGTAACCTTACGTGTTGAAAAGGTAATAAAAGATGTCAGCCAGCTTGTTCTTGACGGAAAAACACAAATGAAACCGATGCTCGCTTTTTCTGTCATCGATACGGGAATCGGAATCGAAGAAAAGAAACAATCCTCGATATTTGATGCCTTTATCCAAGAAGATGGTACGACAAGCCGTCAATATGGCGGCACAGGCTTGGGGCTTTCAATCAGCCGGGAGTTTGCCCAGTTATTAGGTGGATTTATTGAGGTCTCAAGTAAAAAAGGAAAAGGAAGCACGTTTACTTTATTTTTGCCATACGTTCAAAACAATCATCAAATGATGGCAATGGAGGAAGCAGCCGTAACACTTTTTGTAGATGAATTGCAAGAAACGGAAGAAGTTAAACCGAAACCACATGAGAATAAAATCTTGACGAACAAGAAAATTCTCATCGTTGACGATGATATTCGGAATGTTTATGCACTCACCATCGCACTGGAGGAGAACGGGATGGAAGTGATTGTTGCAGAAAACGGTAGGGAAGGGATTGATGTGTTAAGGAAGAACCCTGATACCGACCTCATCTTAATGGACATTATGATGCCCGAGATGGATGGTTTTGAGGCGATGCGGAAAATTCGTCAAATCTCAGAGTTTCAAACATTACCAATCATTGCTCTAACAGCAAAGGCGATGAAGCGGAGCAGAGAAGAATGCTTAGAGGCGGGGGCAACAGATTATATTAGTAAGCCCATTAACTTGGACCAGCTGTTCTCGTTAATGCAGGTTTGGCTGTATCGATAGGAGGGGCTGAAAATCATTACGAAGAAAATTTATCCAATTCTACATCCAGAAGAAATTGAAAGAATTGAAATCGAATTACTGCTTGAGTCGGTATACCGCTATTATGGTTATGATTTTAGAAACTATGCCTTTCCTTTTATCCAAAGGAGAATTAGCCAACGTGTTCGGAAGGAGAATTTATCAAGTGTATCGGCTCTTCAGGAAAAAATCCTTCGTGATCCAGAAGTGATACTGAACTTGTTATTGGATTTTTCCATTAATGTGACCGAGATGTTTCGCGATCCGTCGTTTTTTAAGTCTTTTCGTGAGAAAATAATCCCGATGATAAGGGATTATCCCGAAATACGGATTTGGCATGTGGGCTGCTCTTCTGGCGAAGAGGTTTATTCCATGGCTATTCTCTTGTATGAAGAAGGGATTTATGAAAAGGCGAAAATTTATGCAACCGACTTAAATCATTTGATTCTTGATAAAGCAAAGCAGGGGACTTTTCCATTAGATGTGATGAAGCTCTATACAAAAAATTATCTGGAGGCAGGCGGGACGAGGGCGTTTTCGGAATATTATAAGGCCGTAGAAGATAAGGTTTTTTTTCATGCTTTTCTTAGAAAAAACGTATTATTTGCCCAGCATAATCTAGTAACCGACCAATCATTTAACGAGTTTGATATTATTATATGCCGGAATGTGCTCATCTATTTTAATAAGTTTCTTCAGAATGAAGTCCATCAGTTACTATATAACAGCCTAAGTGAATCAGGCTTTCTAGGGCTGGGAAAAAGAGAGGGGATAAAGTTTACAAGTTATGAAAACTGTTACGAAGAATTTGACGGATCCGAAAGACTATTCCGAAAAAATAGGTAGTTCGGAAGCGGATAAAGTGAACATTTTAATGGTAGACGATCATCTGGAAAATCTCTTAGCATTGGAAGCTGTCCTGAATTCTCCCAATTATAATTTGGTGAGTGCTCACTCAGGAAAAGAAGCATTAATCTGTATGCTAAAACAGGACTTTGCCGTTATCTTATTGGACGTACAAATGCCGGGGCTAAATGGATTTGAAACGGCAAAGCTGATTAAGGCAAGGGAAAAGACCAGACATATCCCGATTATTTTTATCACAGCGATTAGTCAAGAGCGGGAACATGTCCATCAGGGGTATGCCGCAGGGGCCATTGATTATATTTTTAAACCATTTCATCCGGATACATTGAAACGGAAAATAGAACAATTTGTTAAAATTCATCAAAAACATGAAGAAAATATTCTTCGGACCAATTGGGAACGGAAGAATGAATTGAATGAAATCAATCGGAAGTTAGACCGAACAACACTAAATTTACGGCGGACAGAAGCATTAGCGAAAGTCATTGGTGAAACCATTGTCGACACCATCATTACATTCGATGAACAGGGCTCTATTTTATCAGTGAATCCCGCTGTTAATAAAATGTTTGGTTATAAGCCCGAGGATTTGGAAGGAAGAAATGTTTCTGTTCTTTTCCTTAAAGGGGAGAATGATGAAGTCAAAGAATCTTTCTTAACCTCCATTAAACATTCGGTAGGAAAAGTGATGGAATCAGTTGCAATTCGAAAAGATTATCGGCAATTCCATGCTGATATTCTCATTGGTGAAACATCTGTCGAACATCATCAGATTTTTGTTTGCACGATTCGCGATGTGACAGAAAGAAGACAGATGGAGGAAGTTAAAAAACTAAAATTTATAAATTTGGAACAAATGGTAGAAAAACGAACAAGGGAATTGATTAAGACAAACAAGAAATTGCAATCGGAAATTGAAGAAAGAAAGAAAATAGCTGACCATCTGTATCGATCACAAGAAAGATTTCGAAAAATTTTTGAATCCAGTCCATGTTTAATGGTGATTTTTTCCCAGAAAGATTTAACGATCATGGAAGTAAATGATAGTTGGTTAAAATATACAGGTTATACCTATGAGGAGTTAGTGCAACAAAAAATAAATTTACAGAGTTTTGTTGAAGAATCAACTTTGAAACCCATTCGGATTGATCAAACGATAAGGAATAAGAAAATTAACTATCGGACGAAAACCGGTCGTATCCGCGATGGATTATTGTCAACTGAATTGATTGATGTCTATCCAGAACCATGTATTTTGTTTGTTTTGAACGATATTACCGAAAGGGTTCATTTGGAAAAAGAAATGTCCCGACTGGATCGGTTAAATTTAATTGGGGAAATGGCTGCGGGGATTGCCCATGAAATTCGAAATCCGATGACAACGGTCCAGGGATTTCTACAAATATCAAGGAATAACAAAGATCCTTTACCAACCGATATCATTAATCTTATGTTAGAAGAATTAAATCGGGCTAATTCAATCATTACCGAATTTCTTAATCTGGCAAAAAATAAGATAAGTGTGAAGAAAAAACAAAGCTTGAATGCGATTCTTAACGCCATTTATCCACTGATTCAAGCGGAAGCTTTGCGTTCTAGCAAACAGGTAAAACTGGATTTACATGATTGTCCGGATATCTTCCTCGATCAGAAAGAAATCCGCCAGCTAATTTTTAATATTTCATTAAATGGATTCGATGCCATGACAGCAAATGGGTTGCTTACAATCAAAACCTATTCAGAAAAACAGGATGTTATTTTGGAAATAAAGGATCAAGGTCAAGGAATAAGCCCTGAAGTTTTACAAAAATTAGGGACACCCTTTTTTACAACAAAGGAGAAGGGAACAGGATTGGGGTTGGCGATTTGCTATAGTGTTGCCAAACGGCACCATGCGGAAATTGATATTAAAACCGGGAAACAGGGAACCACTTTCTCGATTCGATTTCATTTAAATTCCTTTTAAGCTACTCATAGTTTTTTAAACAGAAAAGAGGGAAGGATGTAGTGTTAAAAAAAGGAACGTTCGTTTTACTGTCGGCAGTTGTTATTTTTCTCATCATAGGCGGATTTATTTATAAATCGTTCAATAAACCGAAAGTGACGGTTGTGGTAAAAAATTTAGACACGCAATATTTCGAAATTGTTAAAGCAGGTGTTGAGCGAGGTTTTAAAGACTTTGGTTTAAAAGGGGAAGTAATCGCACCAAGTGACGGTTCGGCTAAAGAACAGGCTCATATATTAGAAAAAATCTATCAAGAAAATCCGGATGTTTTAATTGTCTCACCGATCGATTCCTCGGTTATTCAGATTTTGGATAAATTTGTGAAAAAAAAGCATATTCCTGTTTTATTATTGGATCAAAATAATCCATGGCCAAATAAAACTGCTTATGTAGGTTCAGATAATGTAGAATTAGGCGAAAAGGCGGGAGCATTACTAAGCTCCGACCTTTATCCTGGTAATAAAGTGGCCATACTCGCTGGAAATTTATCTGTCTCTATTTTTAAGGAAAGGATCACGGGGGCAAAAATCGCTTTAAAAAATTCAGGCATGACGCTTGTGTCCGAAAAGACGGGGATTCCGGAGAATCTGAAGAGTGTTAGAAAAGAAGTGAATCAGATTTTGAGTGAGCATCCTGATCTTAATGGAATTATCGCTACCCATGATATTCTTGCCTGTAGGATTTTAGAGGTGCTAAAGGAGCAAGATCGGAGCATTCCCGTAACAGGAGCCGATGGAATTCCCGATATGATTAATTATATCGAGGATGGAACCATCTCAGCGACAGTCGCACAAAACCCATATGACATGGGCCATTTAGCCGTTGAAACAGCCTTTAAAGTGATAAAGGGAGACCATGTCAAAAAATTCGTGAATACCGGTGTAGATATTATCACGAAAGAAAATGGCAAAAAAGAAAGACTAGATTTTTATAAAAAAATGGTTCACTTTGGTTCAGATTAGAAGTCGGGGTTCAGCAGCAGTGGAACATATTGTGAAACAAGAAAATTCGAGTGGTGACAGGCACCTTTATCTAAAAAACAAATACCTTAATAAAAACCGTACAGTATTGAAATCTGTACGGTTTTTTTGTGCTTGTGGAACATTTGTGAAACAAGAAAATTCGGGTGGTGCCTGGCACCACCCGAATTTTGTCGAAGACCTAAACGGGTATATTGACCCTATTGACAAATTCGTTGGAGGATTTTAACATAAATATGTTAACTTAAATTAACTTACGGTTAACATATTTATGTGGGAGGTGAAAAAGTTTGAGCCAGGAAGACTTCTATAGTGTCAGAATGAGGGCTTCTGAGAATGGAGCCCATGAACAGGGGGGCAGACATATTTCCGGTGGGGAACTCATTTCTACCTACGGTAATTTGAAAAATGCTGTGAATGTCCTGCTTGAAAAAGCCTTAACGCATTCACGAGGCACTCCTGATTTTATGCAGATTCAGTTTGAATTAATTGATAAGCCAATAAAAAAATTAAAGCCATTACCGATTGAAACAAATGAAGTGGAATCAGTAAAAGAAGGACATGCAATCGCACAGCACCTTTTAAAAATAGTGGGGGTCCCCCAAAAGTGCATTGAAAAAGTATTCGGGCAAATTACTGAAAATTCCGGACTTAGAGGTGCCATGGTGGTTGATATTCAAACGAGTGAACGGATTGATAATCGAAACGAAAAAGGCGTGCGTGTTTCGAGAATGGATTGGTTAACCACGAATTTTGACAACTGGGCAGACCATCACAAAATAACCCGAAGTCAAAGAGTAAAGGAGGCACTAGTTCTTGCAACAAAGGTGAGTCAGCATCCAGCTACAGTCGCAGAATTATGCTGGTCCGATGATCCTGAATATATTACTGGATATGTTGCCAGTAAAAAACTGGGCTATCAGCGGATTACGAGATTAAAAGAATTTGGAGATGAACGTGGCTGCCGTATCTTCTTTGTGGATGGCTTAAGCGATCTTCATGCATACATAGAATACTTAGAAAAACAACCAATATTCGTTGAATGGGAGGAAGGAAATGTCGCACGAATTAATTGAAAAAAGTAAAAAGTACCTTTGGTTACCGTTCACGCAAATGAAAGATTACGATAAAAATCCACTTATCATCGAAAGCGGTCAAGGAATAAAGGTTAAAGACACAGATGGCAAGGAATATTATGATGGATTTTCTGCTCTTTGGCTAAATGTCCATGGTCACCGAAAAAAAGAATTAGATGAAGCGATAAAAAAGCAGCTTGATAAAATTGCTCACTCAACCCTTTTAGGAATGACAAACGTCCCGGCAACAGAGCTGGCAGAAAAACTAATCGAAATCAGTCCCGAAAAACTGACCCGTGTTTTTTATTCAGATAGTGGTGCGGAAGCGATGGAGATTGCGCTCAAAATGGCTTTTCAATATTGGATGAATATTGGCAGACCGGAGAAACAAAAATTTATTGCCATGCATAATGGTTACCATGGCGATACAATTGGCGCCGTCAGCGTTGGGGCGATTGATCTATACCATCAAGTATACGGCCCGCTCATGTTTGAAAGCTATAAAGCTCCGATTCCATTTGTCTACCATTCTAAGAGTGGTGATCCCACGATATGCCGGGACGAATGTTTACATATACTTGAACAGCTGCTAATCGAAAAACACCAAGAAATCGCTGCGCTCTCAATTGAATCAATGGTCCAGGGGGCCGGAGGAATGATTGTGATGCCTGAAGGATTTTTAGCAGGTGTACGTGAGCTTTGTACAAAATATGATGTTTTAATGATTGTCGATGAAGTCGCAACAGGGTTTGGCCGGACTGGAAAAATGTTTGCTTGCGAGCACGAAGGGGTTCAGCCCGATTTAATGGCAGTCGGGAAAGGAATTACTGGCGGATACCTGCCAATTGCGGCAACCTTAACGACAGAGAAAATTTATCAAGCTTTTTATGATGATTACGATAAGCTAAAAACCTTATTCCATGGTCATTCCTATACGGGAAATCAGCTTGGGTGTGCAGTGGCCCTTGAAAATTTACGTATATTTGAAAAAGAAAATCTTGTAGAAGAGGTAGCGAAAAAGGCAGAGTATCTCCACACATTACTTGAGGAGCTGAAATCGCTTCCTTACGTTGGCGACATTCGCCAGCTTGGGTTTATGTGTGGAATCGAGCTTGTTTTTTCTAAGGAAACGAAGGAACCTTTCCCGAAAGAAAAGCGGATCGGCTATCAAGCTACCTTAAAAATGAGAGAGCTTGGGATGTTGACGAGACCATTGGGCGATACCATCGTCCTTATGCCGCCGCATGTGAGCACAAAGGAAGAACTAAAGGAAATGGTGGCAATTATGAAAGAAGCAATAATCGAGGTGACAAATGAGGTGACGAAAGTTGGAGCTTGACGAATGTTTAAGGAAGCGATTGGATCGGACGAAAGTGGCTGGTTTGCATCGTAAACTGCGAACGATGAATACAGCTCCGTTACCAAAAATGTTGATTGATGGTAAGGGACAGCTTGTCTTTTCCTCTAATAATTATTTAGGGCTTGCTTCCGATCGACGTTTGGTCTATGCTGCCGAAACGATTCTCCATGAATTTGGCGTAGGAAGCAGCGGATCTAGATTAACAACGGGTCATACGGACTGGCATCGAAGGCTGGAAGAAAAAATCGCTCAATTTAAGCAAACGGAAGCTTCCTTACTTTTTTCAAGTGGTTTTTTAGCAAATGTTGGCGTGTTATCTTCCTTGCCTGAAAAGGGAGATGTCATTTTAAGTGACCAGTTAAACCATGCCAGTATTATCGATGGATGCCGACTTTCAAAAGCGGTAACAGTGATTTATCACCATATTGATATGGATGAGCTTGAAGAAAAGTTGAGAGAAACATCCCACTATCAGCGGCGTTTTATTGTAACCGATGGTGTCTTCAGTATGGATGGAACAATCGCACCTCTTGATCAGATCATCTCCCTTGCAAAACGGTATGATGCCTTCGTAATTGTGGATGATGCCCATGCAACAGGTGTTTTGGGGGAGAATGGCAGGGGGACGAGCGAATATTTCGGTGTCCAACCTGATGTCGTGATTGGAACCTTAAGTAAAGCAGTTGGTACGGAAGGCGGGTTTGTTGCGGGTTCAAAGGTTCTAATTGACTTTCTGCTCAACCATGCAAGGACCTTTATTTTTCAAACCGCTATGCCTCCTGCTATCTGTGCTGCTTCCTATGCCGCACTTGAAGTTATCGAGGAAAGTAATGAAAAGCGGCAGAAGCTATTTTCAAATGTAAAAAAAATAAAAACGAGTTTAGTAGAAATGGGGTTTGACTTAAAGGGAGAACTGACTCCGATAATTCCTGTCATCATTGGAGATGCAACAGAGGCGGTTATGTTTGCAGAAAAGTTACAGGAAAACGGAATTTTTGCACCTGCGATCCGTCCGCCTACGGTGCCAGTTGGGGAAAGCAGGATTCGCCTTACGGTTACATCCGACCATACCTCGAATGATATTGATGACTTATTAAACTGCTTTTATTCCATTGGAAAGGAGTTAAAGCTGATATGATCAACGGTATTTTTGTTACAGGAACAGATACAGATGTTGGAAAAACCATTATAGCAAGCGGAATCGCGGCCGTTCTAAAAGAGCGGCAAATAGATGTAGGAGTCTTTAAACCTTTGCTAAGCGGCATTTCACGTGAGGATCCAGCAAGCGATACAAGTCTTTTAAAACAACTATCTGAAACATCATTATCTTACGAAGAGATCACGCCTTTTCCATTTAAGGAACCACTTGCACCATACGTATCAGCAAAGCTCGAAGGAAAGAGCGTATGGATGGAAGAGGTTTTAAGTCACTGGGAAAAAATAAAAGATAAACACGAATTTTTCATTGTCGAAGGGGCGGGCGGTATTTCAGTCCCGTTGGGGGAACAGTTTTTAGTAAATGATTTAATAAAAGCATTAAAGCTGCCCATTTTGATTGTAGCCCGGCCAAATCTTGGGACCGTCAATCATATTTTTCTAACGGTACAATATGCAAAAAGTCTGGGTCTAACAATAGCCGGGGTTGTTTTAAATGGAATGAGTGAACAGCCTGGTCTTGCTGAAAAAACAAACCCTGGATTAATTGAAGAGTTATGTGGTGTTCCCATTTTAGGTATTACTCCTAAATTGAAAGATTTAACAGCAGAAAACATTAAAAACATGGTAAAAGAACACATAGATGTGACCTTATTTTTAAAAGAAAAGGAGCTAAGAAGATGAATAAATGGTTGGAGCTTGCAGAACAGGTATTAGCGGGGAAAGAAGTAACAAATGAGGAGGCACTTTCAATCTTAGCATGTCCAGATGAGGATGTATTGTTGCTCATGCATGCGGCATTTCAAATTCGAAAGCATTATTTTGGTAAAAAGGTAAAATTAAATATGATCATGAATACAAAATCGGGATTATGTCCTGAAAATTGCGGTTATTGTTCACAATCTTCTATTTCCACGGCGCCTATTAATACCTATAGAATGGTAGATAAGGATACAATCCTTAAAGGAGCAAAACGCGCCTATGAATTAAATGTGGGCACATACTGTATTGTGGCAAGCGGCCGGGGTCCATCCAATAAAGAGCTTGATCAGGTAGTAGAGGCAGTGAAAGAAATTAAAGATGCGTACGGGTTAAAAGTCTGTGCCTGCCTGGGGCTGTTGAAGCCTGAACAAGCCCAGCTTCTTAAGGAAGCCGGGGTAGATCGTTATAACCATAATATCAATACATCCGCGAGCAACCATGCAAACATTACCACATCCCATACATACGATGACCGCGTGAATACGGTGGAGATGGTCAAAGAATCCGGGATGTCACCATGTTCCGGTGTCATTGTTGGCATGAGAGAAACAAAACAGGACGTTGTCGATATGGCAAATAGCCTAAAGGCTCTTGATGCGGATTCAATTCCGGTTAATTTCTTACATGCAATTGATGGTACTCCTCTGCAAGGTGTTAAAGAGTTAACACCACTATATTGTTTAAAAGTGCTGGCATTATTCCGTTTTATCAATCCAACGAAGGAAATCCGTATTTCGGGGGGGCGTGAAGTCAATCTTCGTTCTTTACAGCCATTAGGACTCTATGCAGCCAATTCGGTTTTCGTTGGCGATTATTTAACGACAGCAGGTCAAGAGGAAAATGAAGATTATAAAATGTTACAGGACTTAGGATTTGAGATTGAATCCGTGGAGGAAATGAAGGTAAGCTTGGCGGCAGAAAAATAGAAAGGATAAAAGTCTTACAGAAATTGATTCTGTAAGACTTTTATAACGATAGGAAAGGGGCCGAACATGAAAACGGTTATAAATCAAACAATGCCATCTCCTCCACATGATTTTTTTCAAAATCCCTATCCATTTTATGAAAGGGTACGATCTATACATCCCATATGCTGGGGAAATCTATTGAAGCAGTCAGGATGGTATGTAACAGGATATGAAGAAGCAAAAACGATTTTAAAAGATACTCGCTTTAAAAATCGGATCCCACTGCCCTTAGCAACAAAAAAATATGAACAATTAAAAAACATCCAAAGCGAGATGCTGCTTTTTAAAAATCAACCAGACCACAAACAGTTGCGTTTCCTGGTGAGCAGTGTATTTACACCTAGAATGGTCGATCGACTATGTCCGTATATCGAAAAAACTACTAACGATTTACTAGAGTCATTTCGAAATAAAAAAGCAATCGATATCGTCTCCGATTTTGCGTTTCCATTAGCAAGTCAGGTCATCGCGAAAATTTTAGGAGTACCACAAGAGGATCATCATCGCTTCAGAGAATGGGCGGTAAGCTTAATTCAAACCATTGATTTTACACGATCAAGAAAGGTGTTAGAAAATGGGAATGAAGTGATGTTAATCTTAAGGGATTATTTTATAGAGCTGATTAAAAAACGAAAACGAAATCCTGAAGCGGACTTAATCAGCTTGTTAATAAAAGAGGAGCAGCAAGGCGAAAGGCTGACAGACGAAGAATTATTGGCAACCTGCATTTTACTTGTAATTGCCGGTCATGAGACAACCGTTAATTTGATCAGCAATTCCATGCTTGTTTTATTGAAACATCCACAGCAAATGATGGAGCTAAAAGAAAAACCATTGCTGATGGAAAGGGCTGTTGAGGAGTTTTTGCGTTATGAAAGTCCTACACAAATGATCGCTCGGGTTGCGTCAGAGGATATCGAGCTTCATGAAAAAATGATTAAAAAAGGCGATCAGGTTTATCTTCTTTTAGGTGCAGCCAACCGGGATCCGAATCAATTCAATGAACCTCATTTACTTGATATCAAGAGGGATCCGAATCACCATCTTGCTTTCGGATATGGTTCTCATTTTTGTTTAGGTGCTCCTTTAGCACGATTAGAGGCACAAATCGCACTTCAGTCCCTTTTAGGCTGGAGGGAAGATATTCAATTAGCTGCACCTGATTTGCAATGGAGAAATCTGATTGGGTTTCGATCGTTAAATGAACTAAAGATTACATTCGAATAAGTTAAGGTAGCTGAAGGACAGAATCACCTGGCTAAACCAAGCAACTGTCCTTCAGCAGTTTTCATTACCCCAAATACTGATGATATAACCCCTTTGCTTCAGCAACATCCTTCGTTCCGTGCACCATCACTCTTCCGTCTCTAAAAACGACCAATCTAAACGAATCTGCTTGATAAGATAAAAGATAAGGATTGCGCTGCACAACGCCCCCTTGCTTCAACAAAACTTTTTCCAATCCCTCCAAATCGCGCACGACAGGAGAAGAAGGGCGAATCTGAACGGAATCTCTTCCGCAAAGCACTGCTGTCTTCGTTTGATTTTCAAATGCCAAAAACGGGTAGGAGCGTTCTATACCACAAGAAGGGCAATCCGCTTTTTTCAATAGATCTACAGAAATAGCACTATATTGGTTTTTCCAAACGTCAAATGAAACAAGTCTGTTTCGTAATGAATCCAAGTCATCGACTAATATTTTTAAAGCTTCACTAATTTGATAAGAAACTACCATGTTTACAGCTGGACTAATAATTCCAGCCGTATCACAGGTCATTCCTCCTAAAGGGACCGTTTCTAGTAAACATGAGAGGCAAGGGGTCCGACCTGGCACAATCGTATAAGAAATGCCGTAGCTGCCGACACAAGCTCCGTATATCCACGGAACCGCAAACTTTTGCGATACGTCATTCAAAATCATTCTTGTTTCAAAATTATCCGTGGCATCGATGATCAGATCCACTTTCCGAGCCCATTCTTCGAGCTCTATAACAGAGGCATCCGCAATCAGAGCCTCAACCGAAACTGAAGAGTTAATTGCGTTCAAGCGGTTTTTTGCCGCAACCGCTTTAGGCAGCCGATTTTTTGCATCTTCTTCGGTGTATAATTGCTGGCGCTGCAAGTTGGACCATTCCACATAATCGCGATCCACAATTGTTAATTTCCCAATTCCGGCACGGACAAGCGCCTCCGCGCTCCCTGAACCGAGGGCACCGGCACCGATGATCAACACATGTTTAGCAGAGATTAAGCGTTGCCCGTCTTTACCAATTGGTGTAAAAAGCTCCTGTCTTGAGTACCGACCCTTCACCCGATACTCATTCCTTCCTTAGGACTGCTGGCCGTCGCATATTGCTTTTTCTCCATTCGTCCTGCCTCATAGCCTAAGCGGCCAGCTTCAATCGCCAACTTCATTGCTTTTGCCATTTTTACCGGATCCTTAGCTGCGGACACAGCGGTATTTAATAACACACCATCCGCTCCTAACTCCATTGCCAAAGCAGCATCAGCAGGGACGCCAATTCCAGCATCCACAATCACCGGAACAACCGCTTGTTCGATAATAAAACCAAGGTTTACCGGATTGATGATTCCTTGGCCGGAACCGATGGGAGAGGCACCAGGCATAATCGCGTGACATCCCAGTTCTTGAAGTTTTCTTGCTAGTACAACATCATCGGAAGTATAAGGGAGGACGATAAATCCTTCCTTCACCAATTCTTCAGTCGCTTTTAATGTTTCAACCGGGTCAGGCAGCAAGGTTTGATCGCAGCCAATGACTTCGACTTTAATCATGTCGCAGAGGCCGGATGCTTTCGCTAATTTAGCAATACGGACCGCCTCTTCGGCAGTTTTTGCCCCCGCCGTATTGGGGAGGAGTGTATATCTAGAAGTATCAAGCTGTTCCAAAAAATTTGGCTGGCTCGGTTCAAAAATATTCATCCGTCTGACCGCAAACGTAAGGATTTCTGCTTCGGAAATTTCAACTGCTTCCTTCTGGATTTCAAAGCTAGGATACTTACCTGTTCCTAATAATAAACGTGATTGAAAAGATAATGGACCAATTTTTAACATATCAACCGCCTCCTACAAAATGAACAATTTCAATTTTATCTTTATCAGATAATCTGGTACTCTGGTGTTCTACTTTCGTTAAAATCTTTCCGTTTAATTCAACCACCACGACCTTATTATGAACCTCGTAGTGTTTAAGGACATCTGAAACAGTCACAATATCATCGGGGAGCACGACTCTTTCACCATTTAACAGTAGTTTCATTTAAAGCCTCCTTAAAAAGGTTTTAAAATGTATTGACAAAAATATTTTTATGTGTTATAATAAATATTTTACATATTGATAATAAATATATAAGGGTGTAATATTGGATTCGCAGGTATGAATTTTTTTCTGGAGGGATCCAATGTTCAAGAAAAATGGTATTCACATGTTAGAAATCTCCATCAACTCTACGGGTGAGGTAAATGTCATTCACCCAACCGTCATTTGGGATGAAGAAGAATTGATTTTAATTGATACAGGTTACCCAGGTAACGCGAATGAATTACGTGATGGGATCGAAAAAGCAGGGGTTTCGTTTGAACGACTGACGAAAATCCTCATCACCCATCAAGATATCGATCATATCGGCAGCTTACCAACCATTCTAGAAGAATCCTCGAAAAAAATAGACGTGTATGCGAGCGAGATTGAAAAAACGTTTATTCAAGGTGAAAAAATGATTCTCAGGATTACCCCCGAATCCATCACGAAAGCCCTGGAATCTCTGCCGCCTGAAGTACCCGAAGACTTTCGCCGTGCTTTTAAATTTCGATTAGAGAATCCGCCAAAAGCAAAAGTAGACCATGTAATGGAAGCTGGTCAGGAATTACCTGTCTGTGGTGGTGTCATTGCCATCGATACGGCTGGACATACACCAGGTCATTTGAGTTTTTACCATAAAGCAAGTAAAACCTTAATTGCCGGGGATGCATTAATTGTTAAAGAAGGACAATTATATCCAGCTGACCCGAAATACACCTTAGATAATGACACCGCAATAAAATCACTTGATAACCTCTTAAGCTATGACATTGAAAAAGTCATTTGTTATCATGGTGGATTATTTGCCGGCAATGTTCATGATAGATTGCAAGAAATTTTAAAAGGATAATTTCTTTTTGAGGTCTGAACGGAAAAATTCCTGTTCGGGCCTCACAGAGCTTTTTCGATTTTCCTTTCCAGCTGAAATGCGGAAAGAAGAGAATCCTGTTTACCATCTAATAAATCAGCAACGAGTTTTCCTGTGATCGGACTTAACAAGATGCCATTGCGAAAATGCCCGGCAGCTACGAACAATCCCTTCCATTCAGGATGCTCGCCAATATAGGGGAGACCGTCGCCTGTCTGTGGCCTAATTCCACTCCAAACCCGCTCCCACTCTGCATCCTTAATCTGGGGAACAAGTTGGACCACTCTTTCAATTAATGTGGCAATTCCTCCAAGTGTGACAGTGCGATCAAAGGTATCCTCAATCATCGTTGCGCCAATATAAATCTCCCCATTTCGTTTTGGGACTAGATAACAGCGTTTATCGGAAAAAATCGTCCTATTGATTAAAGCTTCATCCGTTTTGACAGAAAAGCATTCACCTTTAACAGGGAAGACATGAATGTTCAAGCCGGATTCCATCATCAATTTTCGAGCCCAGGCTCCGGTTGCCACGATAACTTGTTCACAATGTATGACCCCATTTGTCGTTTTGACCCCTTTAACCTGACCCTTTTCAAAAAGAAATGAGAGGACTTCGGTATTTTCACGGATTTCTGCTCCATAGTGGTTGGCGGCTTTTGCAAATCCTTGAGTTAATTTTCCCGAAAGAACATGGCCGTCATTCGGGAGAAATATCCCGCCGGACACTCTTGGTGAAAGAGCCGGTTCCATTTCCCTTATTTCCTTTGAGTCAAGCCATTGGATGTTGGAATCCCAATTTTTTTGAAAAATGGTCTGTTTTTTTAACTCGAATGCGATTTCTTCTGTTTCGGCTACTTTTAACATTCCTTTTTGGACGAACTCAATATCAATTCCAGTTAGATCGAATAACTCGTTTGAAACCTCAGGAAACATGGCTTGACTTTTTATTGCCAGCTGAAAAAGGGGACCATCTTGTTCGATTTCCGCTTGGGCTGCCAGCATCCCGGCGGCCGCACTGGAAGCCTGGCAAGCTAATCGTTCTTTTTCCAATATAATGACCTTTTTTCCCCTCTTCGAAAGCTGATAGGCGATGGAAGCACCGTTAATTCCGCCGCCGATGATGGCAACATCATATGAATGATACAATTGATTCATCTCCATTTTTCAGTTCATTTACGTAAGACTTTACTGCTTCTACTGGATCCTTAGCATCTAACACTCCCGACATAACCGCAATACCGCTTGCACCTGCCTGAAGTACTTGATGAGTATTTTCAGGCGTGATACCACCAATCGCAATGACCGGAATGTTTAGGTGAGTTACCCTTTTTAATTCCTCAAGACCTTTAGGGCTTTTTCCCGGTTTAGAATTAGAACGGAAGACATGACCGAACAAGACGTAATCAGCCCGATCCTTTATCGCCTTTAGTCCCTCCTCAAAAGAGTGGATGGAGCTTCCCACCCGAAGTCGTGGGAAGTTTTCTTTTGCGATGGCTGCATCTAAGCTGTGATAGGCTAATTGAACTCCCGCAGCATTTATAACATAGGCAACGTCGACGCGATCATTCAGAATCAATTTTGACAAAGGGATGTTTTTCTTTGTTAAAAGTTCGACTGCATCAAGAAGCTCTCTGGCTGTTTTTCCTTTTTCTCGCAGGTGAATCGCTGTTACGTAAGGATGGATATCCGTGACAATCTCAGCAAATTGCTCAATCGGTATTTTTCCATTTGAAATAAGATGGAATTCGTTTGAAATGTAAGTCACCCCTTTTAAGAAGATTCCGCTGAAATGAAAAAAACCACTCCCAATTGGTATGGAAGTGGTTTGAAAATTTGAAATAAACAATTTTTGGTTACTCAAATATCCGTTTTCCACTTCCCTACGCTGGCATTAACCAGATCAGGTTCATAGAGTCCCGAAGTAGCACTTCAATCTCAGCCCTTTAAAAAGGCACCTCTAGCGGAATAGCTTCAATATTCATTTGTTATGTTTTCCTGCAGTTATTATATTAACACGTGAGATAAATATGTCAATTGATTTTGTCATTTTACGGAATCATCCAGGTTAGAAAATGGCTTTGAACAAAGGTCATGATTCCTACCAGAATGACTAAAAAGAAGCTATGTTTGACAGTAAAGCGGAATAATTCTGACTCCTTGCCGGCAAGGCCAACGGCGGCACAAGCAACAGCAATTGATTGAGGTGAAATCATTTTTCCAGTTACACCGCCCGAAGAATTTGCTGCCAGAGCAAGCACCGGGTTCATTCCAGTTGAAGTTGCAGTTATTTTTTGCAGGTTCCCAAACAATAGGTTTGCTGAAGTATCAGAACCCGTAATGAATACTCCAAGCCAGCCAAGGAAAGGAGCAAAAAACGGAAACAGCAGCGAGCCCGTTTTGGCAAGAGACATACCAAGAGTGGTGCTCATTCCCGAGGAATTTGTAACATAGGCAAAACCAACAACGGAAGCGATGGTAATGACCGGATATTTTAATTCATTAAGTGTCTCGCCAAAGGTAAGGATCCAATTTTTCCACGAAATCCCTACAATGAATTTCGTCACAATTGCTGCGATTAAAATCGCTGTCCCTGCTGCACCAAGCAATTCAAGTTTATAAACGGCAGGTACAGGCTGCCCAGCGGTGTTCATAACCTTATTATTTAGTAAAGGTACTTCCGGCATGAATGTGAACCAGTAACCCAATGAATTAAGTGCTTTTAATAATGTGTTCGTTCCTTCATAATGACCAGTTAATACAAGTTTAACTGCAGGAATGCCCCATAAAGTGATGGTTCCTGTTAAGACAAGGAAAGGGGACCATGCCTTGAAAATTTGCCTGCTAGTATAATGCTCCTGTTTGCTTTGTAATTTTTTCGCTGAAGAAGCAGCAGCGATCTCTTGCTCAGCGGAAAATCGGAAAATTGTTTTTGGTTTCCAGAACTTCAAGAAAATTGCCAGTGTAAACAACGAAACAAGTGCAGATAAAATATCGGGAAGTTCAGGACCCATAAAGTTGGATGTAATGTACTGAGTAACGGCAAAGGCTGCCCCCGAAACAAGAATGGCTGGCATTACTTCCTTTGTTCTTTTCCAGCCGGACATAATAAATACCAAATAGAAGGGAATAAAGAAAGACAAGAATGGCAACTGTCGGCCAACCATTTTAGAGATCTCCGCTGCCGGTATTCCTGTTGGACCTTCCATTGCAATAATAGGTGTACCAATTGCTCCAAAGGCTACTGGGGCAGTATTGGCAATTAAGCATAGTCCTGCGGCATAAAGCGGGTTAAATCCCAGTCCCACTAATAACGCAGCTGAAATGGCTACAGGCGCTCCGAAACCGGCAGCTCCTTCCAGAAAGGCCCCGAAGGAAAACGCTATCAATAATGCCTGTAAACGGCGATCCTCTGTAATCGATACCACGGATGTACGAATGATATCAAACTGGCCTGTTTTAACAGTAAGTTTGTAAAGGAACAGCGAAGTTATAATAATCCAGCCAATCGGCAGGATTCCATAAACAGCTCCCTGAGATGCTGACATAAGCGCCATTCCGGCCGGCATTTTATAAGCAGCAACGGCAATTACTAAAGCAATGACAAGTGTACTGAATCCTGCAATATGACCCTTCATCCGTTTGATCGCCAATGCCCAGAAAAAATATAGAATCGGTATTAGTGCAACCATTGCGGTAAGTCCAAGATTATTTCCAACCGCTGTAAAATTTTGAGTAAATGTCATACTTTCTGAGTCCCCCTATTATTTTTTTTAAAATGAAACCATTTTCCAATTTGAATCATGCTCTCCTCCTGTTCGTAACCGTTTGCAATTGATGATTAGGTCATCTGATGACTCGATGTCTACTGCTGCTAAGAAAAATTATATGGATGAATCTGAAAAAAGACAATATTTTTTTAAAATTTTTATTTTTTCATAATTTCACATAAGAAATCGCATTTAATGCAGTTTTGTTAAAAACATGTATAATTATAGGAGCGAAATCCTATTTAGGAGCTGGATGGATGAATTACAAAAAAATAAAACCGAAAAAAATCTATGAAGAGGTGGCGGAAGCCATTTCTGAAATGATTCGCTCCGGCGAGCTTAAGCCTGGAGATAAACTTGATTCTGTACAGCAGTTGGCTGAAAATTTTCAAGTAGGGCGTTCAGCGATAAGGGAAGCTTTAACCTCATTAAGAGCTATGGGATTGGTTGAAATGAAGCAAGGGGAAGGCACTTTTATCAAGGAATTTGAAAAAGAACAAATCGCCTTTCCTTTATCCACAGCGATTTTAATGAATGAAGAGGATGTTACCCAACTTCTGGAGGTTCGAAAGATTATTGAATGCGGGGCAGCTGCTGCTGCGGCAAAAAGGCGGACGATTCAGCAACTGAAAACAATCGAGAATGCACTAGAAAAAATGAGAGAAGCGAATGGAGATGAGGAACTGGGCGAGGTGGCAGATCTACAATTCCATTTAGCCATTGCAGAAGCTTCCCAAAATCCGCTTTTGCTGAGTTTAATGAATCATATTTCCGGATTGATGGGGGAAGCAGTGAAAGAAACACGCAAGGTCTGGATCTATTCCAAACAAACCACAACTGAGGATCTATATGAGAAGCACAAAGCCATCTATCAGGCGATTAAGGATCAACAGGAAGATGAAGCGAGAAATCGCATGATGGAGCACCTTGAAAATGTTGAGGCCATTTTACAGAAGTATTTTCAATCCACCCCTTGATCTGGATAAAATGAGAAAAAACTTGCGGTCCTATAGCGATATGCGGGCCGTAAGTTTTTAGGCCAAAAAGTTTTTTACTGAAACCCCTTTCAAATCAGCCTGGCTTTATTGTAAGATTAGAGATATTATTTTTTTAATAAGTCATCTGATGACCAGTTCATCTTCACAAGTATGCTGCGGCCAGCCCTCTTATATCAGCGGTTATGTAAAGGAATTGAAGGAAGCCATGAAACGAATGATTGAAACATTTAGTGATGCGGAATATGTTGTGTCTCCATCTGGATCCTGCGCGTTTATGTTTAAAGAATATCGGCGGGCGGATTGCACGGAAAGGCAAACCAATTAAAGTGCTTCATTTAGCAGAGGTTTTAAATAGCCGGTATAGCGGCTTTTGAGTGAAAAGGGTAAAAGAAACCGCGTTTCATTAACCGAAATAGCGGCTTTTGAGTGAAAAAGGTAAAAGAAACCGCGTTTCATAGCCCGAAATAGCGACTTTTGAGTGAAAAAGGTAAAAGAAACCGCGTTTCATTGCCCATGATAGCCGCTTTTGAGTAAAAAGGGTAAAAGAAACCGCGTTTCATAGCCCGAAATAGCGGCTTTTGAGTGAAAAGGGTAAAAGAAACCGCGTTTCATTAACCGTAATAGCGGCTTTTGAGTGAAAAAGGTAAAAGAAACCGCGTTTCATAGCCCGAAATAGCGACTTTTGAGTGAAAAAGGTAAAAGAAACCGCGTTTCATTGCCCGAAATAGCGGCTTTTGAGTGAAAAGGGTAAAAGAAACCGCGTTCCATTGCCCGAAATAGCGACTTTTGAGTGAAAAAGATAAAAGAAACCGCGTTTCATTGCCCGAAATAGCGACTTTTGAGTGAAAAAGATAAAAGAAACCGCGTTTCATAGCCCGAAATAGCGGCTTTTGAGTAAAAAGGGTAAAAGAAACCGCGTTTCATAGCCCGAAATAGCGGCTTTTGAGTGAAAAAGGTAAAAGAAACCGCGTTTCATTAACCGAAATAGCGGCTTTTGAGTGAAAAGGGTAAAAGAAACCGCGTTTCATTAACCGAAATAGCGGCTTTTGAGTGAAAAAGGTAAAAGAAACCGCGTTTCATAGCCCATGATAGCCGCTTTTGAATGAAAAGGGTAAAGTTATGGTTTTATCCGCGAATGTTCGTGTGAAAGCAATTGCTTTTTAATAGAGCGGTTTTTTTCTTTTAGTAAAAATTGGTAGAAATCCGTCTTTTTAAAGATTCGCTAATTAATCACGTCAATTCACGGATAACCCTGAAAATTCACGGATAAATAATCTTTTCTACAGCCACTCATCCGGAACTGAGCTATTGTCAGCGATTTCGTACGCTGCAGTGGTGATGGCTTGCGCTAACGTATTTCCCGTTGCCCATACGTCATTAAAACAAACCTTGTAAGCTCCTTTTGCTTCATACGAAAACCCTAACTTTTCCATCCTCTCAACAATCAACAAGGCATGGTCAAGATTTTCCTCGGGTTGAAACGCATAAATGAAAATACCTTTTTCCTCATCATACCATCGATCCCACCTATTTAACTTCCATCCTAATATTCTGCGGGCGATAATTTCTATTTTGTTCATATTCAAATGACTTCCTTTCACTAGATTTTAATATTTTATCATGAACGGCATCCAAGTCTAATAGAAATACTTTTCAATTTTTCGACATTCTTAAGAAAATATATTATTTCATGTGTTAAACTTAAATAGATTGATGATGGAGGATTGATTGGGTATGTTGAACATTCGAAACGTAAAAAAGCAGGATTTATCTGATATTGTAATCATAGAACAACTTTGTTTTCCGCCAGAAGAAGCGGCGAAAAAGGAAGCATTTGAGAAGCGGATTGAAGTCATCCCAGATAGTTTTTTTGTTGCGGAAGAGAATGGAGTGATCATCGGTTTTGTTAATGGACCGGTTATTGAAACTCCCTTCATAACCGATGACTTATTTAAGGAAATAAAGGAAAATCCGGAAACGGGTGATCATCAAAGTATCCTTGGGATCGCAGTAACCCCTCATTTTCAAACACGCGGGGTAGCAGCAGCACTCCTTGTTCATATTGAAAAAGAAGCAAGAGCAAAAAGTCGTGAAACGATTACTCTTACCTGTAAAGAAGACTTAATCGTCTTCTATGAAAATCATGGATACCGAAATCTTGGAGTCTCGGATTCACAGCATGCCGGAGTTATTTGGTATAACATGGTTAAAAAATTATAATACCGTGAAACAAGAAAAATCGGGTGGACCTGGCGCCGCTCGATTTTTCTTTGTTGATTATTGAATCATAAATTTAAGGGAAAAAGTAACTTTTAGAGGGATTCCTTCACATTTGTCGAATAATTTAAATAATATCTAATCGACAATTGAGGTGGGAAAGTTGAACGATATCCAATATGTATTTTTCAATGAGTATGGTGATTATGGTTTTGATTTTGACAATAGCGGCGACTCAACCCACTTTATGATCACTGGGATTCTAGTAAAAAATTCCGATAAAGAATGGTTAGAAAAGGAAATCAACAAAATTTGGCAAAAGTATTTTCAAAATGAGAAAAATAGCTTCAGCATAATAAAAGAACAGCCGGAACAGTTGAGGCAATTATTAACTGAAATGAGCGGATTGCCTTTTAAAATATACTCCTATGTAATCGACAAGCAAAAAATTAGAGAGAACAGTGGGGTTACTTATAAAAATACTTTTATAAAATATTTAACCCGCAAAGTCCTCGAAGATTTATCGATCACGTTTGAGAGGCTTGATATTGTTGCGGATGACCAGGACCCGAAGGAGTTTATGAAGGCCTTTATAAATTATGTTAAACAGGAATGTATACCGGACCTCTTTAATTATTCAAGTTTTGGATTTAATAACACTAAATCAGATATTCTCGTGCAATTGGCGCAATGGATTGCGGCAACACTGGCAATAGGATATGACGAAAAGCAGTCAAAACATTATCATACTTTTTATAAAATGATCAAACCTCAAATCGTGCGAATCAATTTATGGCCCTATGATTATCGGAATTTTCTCTATAACTACAAGGTAGACCGTGCTGACATTAAGAATGACGAGGTTATCATCAAACAGGCAGTCAATTTAGCTTATCAATACATTGATAAATTTCGCAAAAGTGATGATGAGGATGATAAGCTTCGCATCGATTTTTTAAAATTTTTACTGTTTAATTTGAAGGAAAACCCTGATGACTATGTATACACCCAGGAGATTTTGAATAATTTGAATGCCATCCGGGAAATCGATTTGAACCCTCATAATTTTCGCTCGAGCATCGTATCAAAGTTGCGTGACCAGGGGTTACTGATTGCGAGCAGCAATAAGGGTTACAAATTGCCGGTTTGTTTGACCGATTTATATGACTTTGTGAACCTCTCAAGTCTAACCATTTTCCCGATGATTCAAAGAATAGCCAAATGCCGTGATCAAATTTTGCAGGCTACCAACAAAGAAATCGACATTCTTGAGCAAAAAGAATATGAGTATTTGAAACGGGTTATTGAATTGAAAAAATGGAATGTCAAGTAATTCTTTTTATAATGACTAAATTTTGTGTCCATATCTTGGTAATACTAAAAACGAAACCAAAGTGGAGGTACAAGATATGGTAGAAGAAAATTCAAAAAATGAGAATGGGAAGGAAAAAAACAGCCTTGTAAAGATACAGTTAGATGAATTAGTCGAGATTAAAACCGGTGAATACAAAGGGAAAAAAGCTAAAGTTATACAAGTCCGCGATAACTCTGTTATTGTGGAACTAGGGTTGAAAACCAAGGCAGGAGAACCCGTCTTAACCGTGGTTAATCATAAAAATTACAAGAAGCTGAATAAATAATTCCATCTTCAAAGTGAAAAGCTCCATCTAGTCTGTTTGCATTCACATCTTAAAGGTATCAGGGACCCTTATGGGAACTGATACCTTTTTTAATTTACTGTGGGAATTGGCATCAATGAAAAAATGGAGATTTTGTGGTTCTGTTCGAGTTATAATAATTATGGCAAATATTTCTTTTTAGTTTGATTAGCAATGGCGGAAGGATGAACAAAAATCTTCCTCTCTAACATTTCGCATGATTTGTGGGAGTTTGTTGAAAGTAATGGTAATGGGGAAGGGGGGAAAAATGTTGAAAAATAATCAAGGAAAGAAATTCACTTTCGCTAGCATCCTAATTATTGCTGCTGTCATGACACTGTTTATAACATCAAATGTGTTTGGAAAATTATCAAGGGATCAAAATCAGCAGGGTAAGAAAAAGAGAATCACCATGTATCTCGCAGGAGATTCCACAGTATCTAATTATCCTGACAATATGACCCCTCGGACCGGTTGGGGGCAGGTGTTGCCGGCATTTTTTGACGGTCAGGTACTAATAAAAAACAGAGCGGTACCAGGCAGAAGCTCAAAAAGTTTTATCAAGGAAGGCAGATTGGCTGTGATTTTAAAACAAATTCATAAGGGGGATTACCTTTTTATTCAATTCGGACATAATGATGAAAAAATAAAGGATCCCAGCCGGTACACGGAACCTTCCACTACATATAAAACCTATTTAAAGCAGTATATTGACGGCGCTCGTCAAAATGGTGCTATTCCTGTCCTGGTCACACCGGTGGAAAGAAGAAGGTTTTCCCCAGAAGGCAGTGCTGCGGAAACGCATGGCAGGTATCCAGCGGCGATGAAGGAGCTAGGGCAGAAGGAGCATGTTACGGTCATTGATTTAACGGAGAAAAGTAGAAAGCTTTTTCAACAGCTAGGTCCTGAAAAAACAAAAGAGCTTTTTATGTGGCTAGACCCGGGAACCAACCCCAATTTTCCGAGAGGAGTACAGGACAACACGCATTTTCAGGATAAAGGGGCAAGAGAGATTGCTAAACTAGTGGTCGAGGGGATAAAGGAGCACGGTTTGGGACTACGCACTTACTTAAAATAAAAGACGATTTTTATTACTGGACCCATTATCTGCGATAGGTTTAATCCCTATAAAAATAGAACAGCTCTCCATTCTGAGAGCTGTTCTATTTTTAAATCAATGTTTTTTTCAAGTTCTGTAAATATCGGTAGCGGATCAAGAAAAAATAAATGAGTTGAGCAACCAGAAAACTGGCTAACACGATGATAATCTCTGTCGCAATCGATAACTGATAAAAGCTTTGCAGGGCCATAAAGGCAAAAGTACTGTGGACAAAAGCTACAACAATTGGAACAAAGAAAAGTAAGGAAAGCTGCTGAGTGACAATCTTGTTTAATTCCTGATCAGTCAGTCCCACTTTCTTGATTGTTAAATACTGACGGCGGTCGTAATCTAAGTCTGCATATAGTCTGAAGTAGAGGAAACTGCCTGCAGCGATAAAGAAAACCGCACCTGTCAATAACGCGACAAATAACATCATCTTATACATATTCATTTGGTTTTCATAAATGGTTCCACTTACGGTCATGGAGTATGGATTTTTTTCAGAAGAAAACGACATTCCATTTTTCGTTAATTTTTTACCCATACCCGCTGTTTTTTGTAGATCCTTCGTATAAAAACCGGTAAACATTTCTGTGTTTACTGGTGTTAGCTTTTTAAATAGTTCATCACTAACAACAAACCCTTGAGAAAAAATCAATTGCATGGGAAGGACAACATTCTTAGTTATTTTTTCATGATGAAATTTTAAATGATTCTGTACTAATGTATAGGTAATCGGTTCCGGTTCACTTAAAGTCGCCGTCCTCAATTCTAGTATTTCTTGTCCGTCAAGTGGCTTTTCGTTAAAATCAAACCCGGCGGCTTTAGCCATTCTTTTATAATCTGAGAAAGAAACAACAGCCATTTTTTTAGGTGCATATTTGTCTGTGGATGAAGCGACAGCAACATATTTAATCTGTACTTGTTTCGTTCTATATTTTATATTTCTAGCTTTCAATTCAGCTTCAATTTGCTGCAAATGTTTCTGGTGAACAGGTTGGTCGTCCTTAGCTAAATAACTGATCTCTGCAGGGAATTCTACTTTTACCTGCTTATTCATGACATTCATTGAAGCAAGGGAACCCACTGCACAGAAGGCAACGGTTGAAACGATTGTCACCATAAAAAACATCCGCGCATTATCTTTTAGACGGTAAGCTAAATTGGAAATCGTAATTAAATTCGTTTTTCGCCAAAACAACAACCGGTGTTTTTGTAGTCTTTTCATCAAGAACACGGAAAGTTGTGTGTAAAAAAAGTACGTGCCGACAACAGTCATACCGATAACTGGCAGCATCCGGAAAAGTAACGTCTGCATTGTCGCAGTAGCGGCTAAATAATAACTAACAAGCAGCAAAATGGCCGAAAGAAGCGATAAGAAAACCGATGCTTTTGGCTCTTTTTTTGGTTTTTCGCCTGCTTGAAATAAATCAATTAACTTGTTGACTCTGACAAGGATGGTGGTAAATAGGGAAATACTGAAAAATAAGATTAAAAATGCCCCAAGTGTTAAAAATAATGCTTTTTTCGAAATGAAAAAGGGAAGTGGGGCGATGCCAATCATTTTTGAGCCAATCATTAAAAACAGTTTTCCCGTGATCATCCCTAACGCAATACCAATGGCTATGGCTCCAATGCCAATCAGCATATTTTCTAGAAACACCATTCGATTTAATTGACCCCTCGTCATTCCGTGCATCATCAAAATCCCAAATTCACGTTTTCGGGATTTTAAAAAGGTGCTGACAGAATAGAGCACAAAAAAGAAAGAAAACACATACATAATGACTTCAGCAGACGACATTAATTGGACAGCCGTCGCTGAGGTCACACCCTTTTTTATATCAGGATGAAAAATAAAAAGGGCGTAAATAAAGAAGATCAAGACCGAAAAGGCGCTGCTTAAAAAATAGGCGGAGTAGGTCCGTTTATTACGGACAACGTTTCTAAAGACGAACTGTGGAAAGGTCACGGCTGTCTCCTCCTAACAACGCAAGCATATCAATGATCTTTTGAAAAAAGGCCTGGCGGTTATTCCCACGGTAAATCTCATTATAGAGCTGTCCATCCTTAATAAAGATGACGCGGTGGCAGTAGCTGGCAGCGACGGCATCATGTGTTACCATTAAGGCAGTTGCGCCATCCTCTTTGTTAATCGTTGTCAGTGTTTCCATTACATCCTTGGAGGCTTTTGAGTCTAAGTTACCTGTCGGTTCATCTGCTAAAATCAGCGATGGGCCGTGGATGATGGCTCGAGCAATCGCCGTCCGCTGCATTTGCCCGCCTGAAATTTCAAAGGTTCGTTTTTTCAGGATTTGATCAATCCCAAGCTTCTTTGCTACCATTTGAAGCTTTTGATTCATTTCACTTACGCTTACACTATCAAGGGTGAGCGGCAGAACAATATTTTCTTCAACGGATAGTGTATCGAGCAAATTAAAGTGCTGAAACACAAAGCCAAGTTCATGGCGCCTGAATAGGGCCGTTTCCTTCCGGTTTAGAATATGGGGATTCTTCCCTTTAATCAAAACCTCGCCAGAAGTGGGCCGATCAATCGTGGCAATTAAGTTTAAAAGTGTTGTTTTCCCACTTCCGGAAGGCCCCATAATCCCAACAAATTCACCTGGTTTAATCGAAAAATTGATATTTGTTAACGCTTTATACGAAACTTTCCCTTCATAAATCTTATCTAAATGCCGTACATCCAAAATCGACATCCTCTCAACTCCCTGTACAATTTATACCCTTATTCTAACGAGAAACCCGTACCCACTGCCATTTCATAAACTTACACCAACCTTACAAAATTGTAAGAGTGTTGAATAAGGCGAAAGGCACTCTTCGTGGACAAATACCACCTTTTGTCCGCATGGGATGGAGGTGTTCATCCGAAGATGATTCGAACGGTTGTGCCTTGGTTGACGGTCGATTCGATTTCGATGTGATGGCCGAGTTTTTCACAGATTTGCTTGACAAGGTAGAGGCCCATTCCGGTAGATTCTTGGAAGTTGCGCCCATTTTCGCCTGTGAAGTATGGATTAAATACGCGCGGCAGATCACTCTCTGGAATACCAACGCCTTCATCTCGTACCTCAAGGACGATCTTGATTCCTCGCCTGTAACTATGGAAGTAGATTTTTCGATTTTCATGTACGGTGTACCGAATCGCATTTGTAATCAGTTGAGTTAACACAAAAGCAAGCCACTTTTCATCACTGGCAATTTGATGGTCCTCGCTGAATTGAAAGGAAGGGAAAATCCGCTTACGGATAAATAATCGTTTTTGGTTTGAGACAACGGACCGTACTACTGTTTCTAAATGTAAGTTTTCTACAAAAAAGTCACGTTCAAATGTATCAAGACGCGCTGTATAAAGCACCATATCCAAACCTTTCCACAGCCGGTCCAGTTCATCACCAATCGAAGTAAAACGCGCATCATCCTCATCTTGAATCATTAAATGAATCACCGACAACGGCGTTTTCATTTGATGTACCCATTGATTGATAAACTGGATATGTCCTTCCAGCTTGTGTTTATAATTATGAAGATTTTTTTGATAATGACGAAACTGGCTTGATAGAAGCTGTTGTAAGCTTTCAGCTAATGGTGTCAGCTGGGTTTCATTTCTAAAATCCTCCATTGAATCAAGCGGTTTTTCTAGACGTTCATAAAACGAGCGGTTCGTTACATATCGGAAAAGAAGATACCCGATAAAAAGACATCCACTCAGCAATGCAGCGTATAAACAAATCATTATATGGTGAAAACCGTCAAGCCAATAAACGGCGGTAATCACAATTAACTGGCAAAAATAAATAAAAATAAGGGGAATCTGCTCACGGATGAAAAGCTTCAATCGCTTTCACCCCAGTTCGGATGGAGCCGATAACCCTGCCCGCGAATGGTTTGCAATGCTTGTTCTATTCCTAATAGAGATAATTTTTTCCTTACCCGTGTTATGTAAACATTTAACGTATTATCATCCACGAACGCTTGGTCATCCCAAATTTTTTCTAACAAGCGATCACGGCTCACCACACGCTCTGATTTTTTCATCAGCTCATCTAATATTTTTGCCTCTGTATGACTTAGCTCGATGGCTTTGTCCTGTAAAGAAAGACTAAGCCGTTCAACATCAAGCGTTAAGTTCTCCACAGTGGTTGTTCGCACTTGCTGGGTGTTCGCATATGAACCGTAGACGCGGCGGAGCTGGCTATTGATTTTGGCAAGGACAATATCATAATCAAATGGTTTTGTTATATAATCATCGGCACCGTTTTCGAGTGCCATCACTTGGTCCATTTTTCCTTCACGGGCGGATATAAAAAGAATGGGACAAGTTGAGATACTGCGAATTTGCCTGCACCAATAATAGCCATCAAATTTCGGTAAATTGACATCTAATAGAACTAGATGCGGTGCGTATTGTGCAAATTGATCCCGAACCTTTTCAAAATCATAAACCGATTTTGTATCAAACCCAAATTTATGTAAATGTTCCTCAAGCAAGCGGACAATCTGGGGATCATCTTCAATGATAAAAATTTTAAACATACCGTTTTCACCCTCCTAATACTTCCATGATTGTAACAAAATTGGAGGAAGGTGTCTCCAATAAGCGGGATAGGAGACAAAATCATCGGTAAATTGGAGGAAAATGTCTCCAATAAGCAGGATAGGGGACAAAATCATCGGTAAATTGGAGGAAAATGTCTCCAATAAGCGGGATAGGGGACAAAATCATCGGTAAATTGGAGGGTAGTGTCTCCAATAAGCAGGATAGGAGACAAAATCATCGGTAAATTGGTGGAAAAATGTCCCGAATAAACTCCAATAAGAAAGAAGGTGAATTTCACCTTCTACATGACTAGTTATGTGCGCTGAATTTGTGAGGTAGAAAAGGTTTTAATCAGCTTTTGTAAATTCCGATGACCTTCCCTTAATCTAATTGTTTCATCAATAATCAGTTGAAATCCTTCCAATTCTTTGTCAGATGCATTTAATAAGGATTTCGGTAAACCTTCTGCAAGTTGTTGTAGGGTGTAATCTTTTGTCACGGACATCGACCATCCTTTCAACTTATTCAATAGACATCTATTTTGTCTTTTTTAGTATTTTGGGATAGGAGCTCGTTTTTCCTGCTAACACCTTAAAAAACTTATCTACATATATCAGCAGATTTCTTTTTGAATACCGATTATTTTGCACTTACCGACAGCTAACAACTAAGTTATCTAGTATTTTGTAGAAAAATAATATAAAGATTTTCGCTTGCTCGTAACAAGTAAGCGCGGTAAAGAAGTGTGACCATGCAATAAAGCAAGAAGATTTTGAAACAAAAAAACTCGCAGATGCGAGTTTTTTTGTTGACACTAGTTTAATATGGTTACTTTTAATTGTTTTACACCAAATTTAATGGCATCTTTTTCGGAAGGAATAAAGACATCGATTCGATTTCCTTTAATGGCACTGCCTGTATCAGCTGCTGTCGCTTCACCAACACCTTCTACATAGACTTTACTGCCAAGCGGTATAACAGTAGGGTCAACTGCGATGACCTTTGCATTTGGGTTTTCTTTTATATTAACTCCCGTTTTTGTAATCCCCGAACACCCTTCGCATGAAGCCGTATAGGCAGTAGCCTTCACAGTAATTTCTCTTGCAGCTTTTTCCTTTTTTTCACTTTCTTTTGGAGCTTGTCCATCCGATTTTGATGTTGTTTTATCTTTTTCACTCGCTGTATTTTGTTCTGTTTTTTCTGGTTCAGCAGACTTCTTAGTTTTTTTTGTATCATCATGATTAGTTGGATTTACGTTCTCAAAGATTAATAGACTTAATCCAGGATGGATAAGATCCGAAACTAATTGGTTCCATTCCTTAATTTGTGAAACACTCACATGGTGTTTTTTAGCAATATCCAATAATGTATCATCTTGTTTAACGGTGTAATGTTTTTCAGGTGCGATCTCTAGTCTTTCACCTGGATAAATAAGATCTGAGGTTAGATGATTTAATATTCGGATGTTTTCTACCTTTGTATGATTTACACTGGCCAGATTGGAAAGAGTATCCCCATCCTGTACAGTAATCGTTGCAGCATATACATTAGCACTAACAGTTCCTGAGAGTACCACAGCTGCCATAAATGTTTTCATTTTGTTTAGCATTCTTTTACCCTCCAATTTCTTTGTCCGCTAAGTTTTCATTATCGTAGCATGATTTTTGCTGATACAAAGAACAGGGAGATGTTAAAACCATTACAAGCATGGCAAGTATATTGCGATAGTATTTCTAAATTGACTGAATAATCAAAAAGTAAAACGTTTTAAAGCCCTTTACAAAAAGAAAAGCCCAATAGGATGCACTCTAAGCCCACTATCCCTTTTATTACAATAATGTTTCAATGATTGGGTATTAGGTAATAGGTCGGACCATTATTTACCAAAGGTACCAGTAATTTATTCTAGTCCTTTTATAATATTTGCTCACAAAAAGTGTTTTACAAACAAGGAACCGAAAACCGTAAATATGATTACCTTTGCAAAGATATTCCGGAGAAAAGAGATTCAAGACTAAAACAATATTAATACACAAAATTGAATATTTATTAATGGGAATTGTTATAGCCAATAGCTTGAAAACCATGATAATTTAAATGATTTATGAAAACGTTTTCTGAAATAATTATCATGAGTATTCAAAAAATATTCAAAAAATGATTGTCAAAGGATGCTTTTTTCACTATAATCAAAAATATCAGATGTGAGGAAATATAACATGAGAATGAGGGGTAATGTGACATGACTGAAACGTTAATTACAAAAACACCTGTGGTTGGTACAACTATTGAACAAATTAAGGAAACTATTACAGAAAAATCTGTTGAACTATTACACTTGCAATTTGTCGATATCGAAGGGATCTTAAAACACATAACTGTAACAAGTGAACAGCTTGAGGATGTAGTAGAAGGTAAGATGATGTTTGATGGTTCTTCGATTAAAGGTTTTTCACCAATTAATAAATCGGACCTTTATCTGCAACCAGATCTTAATACATTTGCAGTTCTTCCTTGGACAGTTGAAGAGGGGTATTCGGAAGCCCGGTTCTTATGCTCGGTAAAAAACCCGGATGGAACACCATATGAGGGAGATACAAGAAATGTACTGCAAAAAACTGTTGAGCGTGCAGCTGAAAAAGGGTACACGATTTCAGTAGGACCGGAATTAGAATTTTTCCTTTTTAAAACAGATGAAAATGGATATGCCACCCAAGAACTCGGTGATAAAGCAGGCTACTTCGAGCCATCTCCACATGATCTTGGCGAGCGTGTTCGTTTAGAAATCTACCGCGCCTTAAAAGCAATGGGCTTTACCATTGAAGCCTCCCACCATGAAGTAGCAGAAGGACAGCATGAAATTAGTTTTAAATATGCGGATATTTTAACGGCAGCGGATCTTGCGACTACGTACAAATGGGTGGTAAAAACGGTAGCAAAGAAATTTGGTCTTCATGCTACATTTATGCCAAAGCCGGTTTTTGGAATCAATGGTTCCGGAATGCATGTTAATATGTCCCTCTTTGATGAAAACGGAAATGCATTCTTTGATGAAGAGGATGAGTTACAATTATCGGAAAAGGCATACCAATTTATTGCGGGTATTTTAGAGAACGTGAAGAACTTTACTGCGGTAACGAACCCGCTCGTGAATTCCTACAAGCGTTTAGTTCCCGGCTATGAAGCACCTTGTTATATCGCTTGGTCTACTTCTAACCGTTCAGCACTAATTCGTATTCCTGCTAAAAGAGGACTGGCAACACGTGTAGAATTACGCTGCCCAGATCCATCATCAAATCCATACTTAACCTTTGCGGTAATTGCCTCTGCAGGATTAAACGGGATTGATAAAGAATTAGAAGTACCGGCTCCAATTAATGAAGATATTTTCCATATGGATGAAGAAACTAGAGCGTTCAAGGGAATTGACAGCCTTCCTGGAAGCTTAGCTGAAGCCATTAATGCATTAGAATCAGGAGAGATTGCCGCAAATACCCTTGGTGAACACGTCTACAACGAATATGTTTCCATGAAAAAAGCAGAATGGGATAGCTACCGTACAGCAGTCCACACATGGGAAATCGAAAGCTATCATTCTAAATTCTAAAAAAGCGGGGACCACTCCCCGCTTTTTTGTTTTTTAAATGATTATTCTCTTTCAAATGCTTTTGGTGGTGATTCTATCCATTCTTTATCAATTAAGATATTTGCACCGTCATCGACAAATAAGCCAATGTTGATCAACGTTCTTCCATATAACAATCCTAAATCTCTTCTTCCATTTACCGCTAGTGAGTTTCCAAACGCCCTTATTTTCATGGAGAACATGTCCACTTTATGAAATAACATTATTTTATCGGAAAAAGGGGGGATGGTAGATGTCGTCACTAAATGATCGATGAATGACGGTGTTCCTAAGTGTTCTGCATGTAGTTTTTCGGTATACTGCTTCACCGCTTTAGTCGTCATATCTAAACCCCGTTTAAATAAATCCTTAATTTTTTCATCTTTCACTGTCTGATAAAATCCTAATAATAACGCATTACTTGTTGTGTTATTCTCAATATTATCATACAGATGCATAATTTCTAATGCATTTAGCGGCCTGACATCCCCAACAAAACCATTTAAATAACTTTGTTTTTTAATAAAATCAGGTCCTTCTGGTGTTGGAATAATCGGAGGTTTTGCAATTAATTTCTTCTCCATTAAAACATTATTTATCTGCCCTATAAAGATATTGGTGCATTCATTACAATAAATAAAAAAATCCTTTATATCCTTCCTCATAAATAATGGAATGGCTACAGCATAAAGGCTAAGACCTACCTTAGCCGCATATTTTAAATAATGCGGATAAAAATCATCTTCGTATAAACGTGGGGCACCGAGGTTTACATCATCTTCAGTGAAGCCTGCAGGTATAGGGAAATTTTCCTTTTTTAAAAATTCCTCAATCTTCTGCATAAAATCCTTACTTAAAGCTAAACCATTTTCCAATAGCGTCCTAATATATTGATCCTCGCAATGTTGGAGAAAATATTTTAAGATCTGGCTTGACATACTATTTCCTACATAAGTAACCCAAAGTTTCCCCATTTCAACTGTTGTAAAAGATTGAGTCTCGTCTAATTCTTTTGAACTTAAATGAATTGGTTTGATAACATCCATTGGTTGTAAATCCATTAGTTAACCCCTTATCCCATTTTTTGTTTAGGATAACCCTTCGAGATATTTTTATTCTATTTATAATGGTAATGGGTTGTTCAAAAGACAAGAGATATCTTAATGCAGACACTCATTCCTAAGGTATAAGAATTCATAGGCGGAGAAAATTTCCGGCTAATGAATATAGTGGAGGCTTAAGAAGCAGATATAAGCGGAGATATTCCGATTAACGGCTCTAAATAAGACAAAATCCAAAGATTTGGATAATATAAACGGAAAAACTTCCTTTATTTTTAGGGGAATATGGGTATTTCCCAATTTAAACGGAATTTTACCGTTTATTTTTCAAACACAGTGAAATCAACATTCAGTTATAATAGAGCCAAAATCAAATGACTATGTCTGATCATCCAATTATTAGCGAGGGGATGTATTTGTTTACAACTACTTTCTTATATATTATTGAGCATAGTAATTCACATCTATTTTAGCAATCCAATTTTCAGATAGAGAATATCTATTCGCAAGTTGTTATTTACTATGTGAATTATTATGCGATTTTATATGCTAATTTGCCAAAAAACATGGATATAGCAATAAAAAAATAGGGTGAGAAAATCACTGCGATTTCGCACCCTGTTTGCATTGCGATATACTGTTTTGCACCTTTAAAGAATACCCGTTATTTATGATTGGGGGCTTACTTATTTTAGTTTTTTAATCATTACAATATGCGGCCCAATCGGTGGATAGTCAAAAACTTCTCCATGCGCTTTAAAACCTAATCTCATGTAATATTCCTTTACAGTCGTTCTTCCTTTGCACCATAAAAAGTCAATACCTTGTTCTTTTAATAATTCTTCAGCATAGGAAACAACCGCTCTGCCAGCTCCTAATTTTCGAAACTCTTCTAAGGTTGCCATTGCTCTTAAACGATATTGCTTTTCAATAGAAAAATCAGGGCTATTTTCGGCACAAAAGGATGCAATGCTTATAAGCGTTCCTTGATAGAAGGCTCCTACATGAAATGCACAAGCTTCATAGTCCGTATCATATTTGCAGTCTTCAATGGTCTGGTGCGGGCGGAGAACCTGATGCCTAAGATCGTACGTCATTTCTGGCTGGATTTTTCTAACCTTTAACATGCTTTTTACTCCAATCTTTGTAATCATCCATGTAATTAATAATTCTCTTACCGTTCTAGCAATCCTGCTTAAGAATGAAATTTTTTAAATGGGAATAAAGCAATGTCTTATTTTAATACAGGGGCAGTTTATATTCAGAATATAATGTATAATTTGAATATAACATTGGATTTGGGGGGTTATGCTAATTAGAGAGTATTTAGAGGGCCTAAGTGAAAGAACATTATTAAACTTATTGGAGGATTTTACGAATGAGTGGAATGGCAAAAACTCCCGAACCGCCTTATTATGCAGTGATTTTTGCCTCACAGAGAACAGAAGGAGACAACGGTTACGGCAAAATGGCGGATAAAATGGTCGAATTAGCTTCTCAACAAAAGGGATTCTTAGGATTGGAAAGTGCAAGAGATGAAGGGCTAGGAATTACAGTATCATATTGGGATTCATTAGAATCAATAAAAGTTTGGAAGGAAAATTCAGCCCACAAAGCTGCACAAGATAAAGGGAGATCAGAATGGTATAAGAATTTTGCTCTCAGAATTTGCAGAGTAGAGAGACACAACTTTTTTGAAATGTAAAGTTGATTCGTATTAAACTTGGTTAACCAAATATATAAATGATATAATTTCATCAAATTAGGTAGAGGAGTGAAAGGTATGATTAATATAGTAGGGCAAATTATGTTGTATGTAAATAATCAGGACGAGGCAGTGAATTTTTGGACAGAAAAAGTAGGGTTTAGTGTCATTTCGGAGCAAGATAATGGTCAAGGAATGAGATGGATTGAAATCGCTCCAACAAACGAAGCTGAGACAAGTATTGTTCTTCACAATAAGGAGCTCATTGCTAAAATGCAGCCTGAATTAAATCTTGGTACTCCTTCGTTAATGTTCTTCTCAAAAAACTTCGAAGAATTACATAGAGACTTATCAAATAAAAACGTTACAGTCGGAGAAATTGTCAGTATGCCTTCAGGCAGGGTATTCAATTTTGCAGATAGTGAAAATAATTACTTTGCCGTAATGGAAAAAAATAAAATTTAAGAAGGTTTACAATCGATAAGACCTTGCATTCGGAACCGTAACGGATAAGTTTGGTGTAACCTTCAAATAAAATGACAGCCTCGTATAAAGAGGCTGTCTGAAAGTTTTATAAGGATTCAAAACTACTGTTTTTTATTAACGACAACAATTCCACGCTCTTTTAAATACATATAATCCAAAGACAAAGAAGGCAAGGAAGCCAATAACTGCAATAAGGATAGTGAAAAAATAACCAAGGTTTCCTAAATCAATTAAACCAAAGAAGTCAGTAATATACCCCAATACTGCTAATAGCAGCCAAATCATACCTGTAAAAAATCCAAGAAAAATTCCCAAAATGTGACAGTGGCCTTGACAATGATGACCCATAAAAATTCACCTCCTGTCAATGCTTGTTCAACATTATGGTATGCAGTTAATAACGGCTTTGATTATAAAAATACAAAAAGAGGCTCGCACGGAGAAAATTAAGGTATATATTGTTCTGTAATTTTTGTTATGACACCTTTATTAATTTCGATATGGAATGGAACTTGATGGTCCTTATTTCGTTGTTTCAAAAAGGTCATAAACTGGCTTCTTGTTACTTTTTCATTCCATTTTATTTTGTAAGAATTCCGGGTTTGTAACACAAATTGAGCGTTTTTTGAAATGGTGAAGGTACGTATCTTAGGATTCACGTTTCGAATCCAGTATCCATCTGGAGCACCATCCATTACATTGCCGCATTTACAATCCTTTAAAAATTCTCTATCGGCTGCTTTACCAAAAAACCATTGGATATAATCAAATTTCCCAACCCATTTACCATTGACCTTTTTGAAGGAAGTGATATAGGTAGTGGCTTTTACCGTTTTAGAATATTTTGTAACGTTCATTTTTGCATCTACTTGTGAATTGAGTGAGGGTAATAATAACAAAGCAAAAATCATGAGTACAGGAAAAAACATTTTCAGTAATCTTTGTAACTTCATTCGTCATTCACCTCTTCATTTTTATTTCTATAATAAAAATATAATGGGTGAAAATTGAAAATGATGTCGATATACGGGATATAGAAAAATTTATTAATCAAATTAAAATGAAGGAGTATGTATTAAATTTGATTGTGCATCCATTTTAAAAATATTAAATGACCAAGGTATGACAACTCCCACTGCTAGCGGTGGGAGTTGTCAGATGAACATCACCATATAGGCAACCATGCATAAAATGGTAGTGCCAAATGGAGGTGTGACGTTCAAAAATGATGCATTTCAATCAACATTATATAAATAGTTTAATAGCCCAAAACCAAGAATTAAGACAAAGGATAACGGAGTTAGAGGCACAAGGATTAAGACGAAATGTAAGGGCCGACGCCCAGAGCTGGCCCATGCATCTGGGCGACCAAGGAAATACCAATTATTCAACTGCAACATTGCCTGTGGATCTGACCTTAAAGAAAGATCCTTTTAATAACGCTTCATCCCTGTTTAGCGTGGACCAGAATCAACTTTATTCGGTTGAACGGATTGAGAAAAAAATTCTTTCTGCAACTGACTTGGATACCTATAAAGAGAAGTGGGATTTTTCAACCGAAAACCAGGATGCCTTTCTCGATTTGATTTCCAGAGATGGAGTGATCTATGCTTCAACCGCAAATAAACTGTATGCCATTCAAGATACAGGGACTGCACCCAAAACACTTTGGAGTATTGATACATTATTGGCAAACCGTCTTTTAATTGACCAAAATACATTGTTTTATTCCACGAGAAACATTGACCTAATGATAGACGGAATTGGAGCGGTAGATGTCAATACAGGCCAAAGAAAATGGAATTATACGCTTAAAACAAATGAAAGAATCGATGGAGCTTTAGCAGCTGGCGGAAACCGGCTGTACGCTATAATTCGGAATCCGGTTCAAATGACCGTCCGATTGTACGCATTTGATTCGGCTTCAAGCACTGTTCTATGGACCTTCGATATCTCCTCAGGCGCATCCATCTACGGTGCTCCTGTTTATAAAGACGAAAAGCTTTATGTGGATGCCAAGGATAACACAAGAAACCTTTGGGCGTTTGATCCCGCAACTGGCAAGACATTATGGAAGTTTAGTCTTACAGGCATGTATACACAACCAATGTCTGTGACGAATGATTCGCTCATCGTTCTTGATGAAGCCAATATTTTTTCAGTTGATAAAAATACAGGTGCGCCAAAATGGAAAGTGCTTTATGCTGACCAGTATGTGGCTGGCGGAACTCAGACGATTGTGGGTTCAGACGGAATGGTGGTCGCATCAGACAAAATTATTTTGGAAAATAATAACAAAATAAAATTTTTCAATACTGCAAATGGGCAGCTCATTTCGTCAACACTTCAGCTTTCTACCCCTACCGGCGGATCAGGTGTGAGGCCAATTGGAGTCATCCAAGACACAATTTTTGTAACAGAGTCGAATCAAATCCTTTATACGTATGCGGTGCCAAAGCCAACCCAGGCAGATACGGAAAAACCAACCGCAACAATTGATTTGGCAGCGGTAAACCAGTTATCTTTTCAGAATGGTAAATATCAAATCCAAATTCCCGTGACCATAAGTGAAACCGCAGATATGGATGTAACCATTGTCGATGATAGCGGCCTGGTAGTTCAGACCATTGGATGGGATCGCCACTTGAAGGGGACATCGTATTTTTATTGGGATGGAAAAAACAGACGCGGATTTAACGTAACGCGTGGGAATTACTATCCTGTTGTCAAACTTACCGATCTTGCCGGAAATACGAATGTGTATGATGCACGTGACAAAGCCATTCAGATAACGGAAGGGTTCGGGTTAACGGTAAAAAATTCAAATTTACGGTCTGGACCGAGCACGCAAAACCCAATCCTGCTAACCATTCCAGCTGGTTCAGAAGTGACGATTACGGGGGAAACAGGTGATTGGTATCAGGTTTCGTACAGTATGATAAGCTCGGTGCTGAAAGGATATGTATCCAAGCCGTTAATCAAGGTTCCATCCAATCAGGAAATTCTTCAAATTGAAAGTGGGAAGACAAGGGTAAATGCCAATGTTCGGAGTTATGCCGGGACGCAATATGATATTAAATTTTTCCTCCCGATGAATACGGATATTAAAATTATTTCTGCTCTCGGTGATTGGTATGTAGTAGAATACAAGAAAGATGCCATTTATTCGGATCAAGGATATGTAGCGAAATATATTGTAGCGCTTCCAGTGGTATCAACGGTTGTTTACACCGTTGTTGCAGGGGATTCTCTATGGAAGATTGCTCAAAAGTTTGGGGTAACCATTGACTCGATCGTTAAAGCCAATAATCTCGATCCCAATCAACCGATTTATATCGGTCAAAAACTGGCTATTGTAAAATAATATATTAAATGAAGGCTGTCATTTATGACAGCCTTTTACTTGTGAATGATTCCATCATTAATGGAGAGACTAAAATTACAGATTATGTAAAATGGTTTAGGGGAACTTGGCTAATGGTCTTATTGGTTATTTCAATTATATTGTTTAATTCTATAGCTTATAAGATGACTAAACGTCTTACTAAAAATCAAATTGTTCACATGTGGGCATTTACAATCATACTGGTTACTTGGGCTGATATATATATAGATGAAAAAACAGGAGGTTACTGGTATTTTCATAAAGGAATTGAATGGCATAACTTTTTAGTGTATACCTTACTTATTCCACCAGTGAATGTTATATTTTTGAATTGGTTTCCCTTTAATGCCAATAGGTTAAAAATACTCCGTTACTTTGTTTATTGGATCATATTTATAACGGTTTATGAGTTAACATCATTACTTCCTCAACCTTGGGGATTTTTTCATTATGGCTGGTGGAATTTGTTTTATTCGATCATCTGTGACCCCATATTACTGGGGATTTTACTGGCCTATTATAAATGGATAGGGAAAATTGAAAAAAGTAAATAGCATAACTGCTACCTTCTTCTACCAAAACGATTAGTAATAAAAAAGGGCTGCCCAATAAAATTTGAGGCAGCTCTTTTTATTAATCAATCATCTACCTTTATTTACCTCTTAATTCTCCTCCCATTCTAAAAACTCTAATGATCAACTTGCAATAAAAAAATTTTAAAAAAACCTTTGGACACGGTTCAACATTTTTATCGATCCGCTACTAATGGAATTAAGGATAAATTAAGTTAACTTTTATAAATTAATACAACGACAGGAGGGACCTGATGATGTACAAATACAATTTCAATTCAATGAGTACGATGGTACAAATTTCAATCAACCAAGAACTGTTTGCAAATGACCTTATGCCGGTATACAAATTATTCTCAACGCTCGAAGACACATGCAGCCGGTTTAAAGAAGATAGTGAATTATCGAGGTTAAATCACCAAATGGGGAAAGAAGTCAAAGTATCGAATGAATTATTTAGTATTCTCAATGACGCACTAAAATTTTATCAAGAAACAAATGGGGTATTTAATCCAGGTATTTTGTCTGCGATGGAAAACAGTGGCTATACAAAATCGATCGAGTTAATTAGGGGGCGTGAATTGGGGGATTCCTCCCATTCAGCCTCGGAAATTAGTAAAATTCAACCTTACCAATTAAATACGGACAAACAGACTGTTTTCTTGCAAACGCGTATTGATTTAGGCGGCATCGCTAAGGGCTGGGTGATTGACCGGGCTGCAGAAGTCCTATCGACATATGGATATGGATTTATTAATGTCGGCGGAGATATTCGGATTTTTGGAAGCTTGCCAAGACCATTAAAAATCGGAATTGAAGATCCCTATGATCCGGCAAAAATAATCTCTTCCATCCAAGTTTCTGTTGGGGCAGTGGCAACTTCTACCTCGATGAAAAGAAGATGGAAGATGAATGGAAAAACTAAGCATCACCTTATTGATGCCGCAACAGGTCAACCTTCCAAGAGTACCATACTCTCTTCAACGGTTACGGCTCCAACGGCTTTAGAGGCGGATGTAAGGGCCAAAGTCGTCCTATTATTGGGAGAAGAGACTGGGAATAAGTGGATTGCAGACAAAAAGAATAAAGCGGTCCTTATTAATGATAAAAAAGAAATTTGGAGAGGAAGCGAATCAAATGGAATCTCTTGAATGGTACGCAATACGAGCAACAGGAGTGGTAGCATATCTATTATTATATCTGGCAGCATTAACCGGAGTATATTCCGCGGTTCAGAAGAAACGAAAAAAGAAAATAAACGGCATCCTGCATTTTCATGAGGTGCTTTCGGACTGGTCATTAATTATGACTTGCGGACACTTAGAAATTTTACTAATTGATTCTTATTTCCCATTTAAACTTTCTGAAGTGCTAATCCCATTTGCCAGCGGATATGAAACTATTTCTATGGCGATGGGGACGATTGGCGTTTATTTCTTCATTTTAACGATTATTACATCAAAATTCCGGAAGAAAATTGGCTATCAAAGATGGCAAAAATTGCATGCACTAAATCCCATTTTGTATATCCTCGTGACTTTACACGGTCTATTGAGTGGTTCAGATTTTCCAGGAACGATATTAGCAGCTGTTAATATAGCGCCAATCATTGTTATGGGCGGAATGTTGCTTTCGAGTAAGAATAAACTTAAAGAAGCACAGTAAACAGATTTTTTAGCGCAAATAATTAAGGAAGAAAGTGATTTTTTTAATAGTTTTTAGTTTAATAGAATGTTATAATAATGGTTGTTTTAGATGGAATTTGGGATGGAGTAGTAAGCGCGGAGGTGAAAAAAGTGGATTACGGTCTTTATGTTGTCCTTGGATTGTTTGTTACCGCTATGGCAGCAACTTCCGTTATGTTTGGTAAAATGATGAAAGAATAGATGAAAAACGGCATATAAAATGCCGTTTTTTTTTTGATGTTTGATAGCTAATGGGAATTAAACCTAAGAATCTACTGCCATTGTCGGTAAACTTTTCGAACCATGACTTGAATCTTTTATAAAAGTGATTTATTACATATTTGCTTTTTGGTTTTTTATTTTTAAAAATGAAAAATATCGTAAAAGTGGGATTTCTGCTAATAACATCCCAAATAGAATCAATAAGCAACCGAAAATGGAGCGGGTCCCCAAGGTGGTTGCATTCCATAGATAATCAGCTAGGGCAGCAAAGACAGGTTCCATTGAAAAGATTAAAGCTACTTTTGATGGACTAGTAGACTTTTGAAAAAAGGTCTGGGCAATATAGGCAATCACAGTCGCAAAAATACTTGTGACTAATAATGCACCAATCACCGATGGATGTAACAATATATTTAAACTAAGCGTAGGTTCAAAGATCAATGCAAAAATTCCACTCAAGACCGCAACGGTAATTAATTGAGATAAAACGAGATATAAGACGGAGGTTTTGGATGCAAACTTTCCTGTATAAACTATCTGGAGTCCAAACGCAAAAGAACATAAGAGTGCTAACAAATCGCCAATATTTACGCCTGTCATCCCCGAAAATGCTAATAGGTAAAGACCCAATACGGCTAAAACAACACCGACCATTCCTTGAAATGTGGGTTTTTGCCGTAAGATAAAATAAGAAATAATCGGCACAAGTGCAACCGCCAATCCCGTTAAAAATCCCGATTTACCAGGAGTCGTGTGTAACAAACTAAAAGTTTGCAAGGCATAGCCTAAAAACAATAATAACCCAAGAAAAGAGCCAATTTTAAGTTGAGTGAAGAGAGTTTTAAAAGAAAATTTTTCTTTCTGTGTGAAAAAAAGAAATAGAAAAATCAATACAGCCGCTAAACCAAATCGTAGAAAATTAAAGGAAAACGGATCTATGGTTGAAATGGCTTCTTGTACCACCACAAAGGTTATCCCCCAAATGAATGCAATACTTAATAATGCAGTATTAATGAACCAATGGTTTTGAATCATTGAGTACAACTCCTTTATTTTTATATCAATACTTCAATTGGCTTGCATACTTTTCGTTATTTCATTGTTAGGTCATAATGAAGTATATACGAAAAATATTTTGTTGTAAATACAACAAAATATTATGGGGGATTGTTTTTATGAGAGAAATACTTCGAGAAATTGGAATGATTTCCAGAGCACTTGATTCGATTAGTAATATTGAATTCAAAGCATTCGACCTTACAAAAGGGCAATATTTGTACTTAATTCGAATTTGTGAAAACCCTGGAATCATTCAAGAAAAAGTGGCGGAAATGATTAAAGTTGACCGAACAACAGCTGCCCGTGCGATTCAAAAATTGGAACTTCAAGGCTTTCTTGAAAAAAGAAACGATGAAGAAAATAAAAAAATTAAAAAGCTCTATGCTACAGAGAAGGGGATGGAAGTTTACCCCTTTTTAAAAAGAGAAGGAGATTACTCAAACAAGGTAGCGCTAAATGGATTTTCCACAGAAGAAATAGAAACAATCTTTCATCTTCTTCGAAGGGTGAGGTCCAATATCGATGTGGAATGGGAATATGTAAAAAAAGGGAACAAGAGGGAATACTAAAAGGCTGCCAATTCGGCAGCCTTTTCTTTTTGAAAAAACTGGTATAAAAATTGCATGATTAATAAATGTAAGTAAAATCCAGAATGGAGGAGAAAAAAAGATGGAGAACGTAAACATTCGAATTGCCACAAAACAGGATATTCCCCAGCTTCTTGAATTAATGGATCAGTACATTGTTGATTTCTACAAATGTCCTCGTCCAAGTGAAGGGTCAGTGGAAAAATTAGTGAACCATTTAATTGAAAATCCATATGAAGGAATTCAATTCGTTGCAGAAAAGGAGCCGCATCAGCTAGTTGGCTTCTCTACACTATATTTTACGTTCAATACATTAGAAGCGAAACGGATGGCTTTCCTTTATGACTTATTCGTAACACCGGAAGTAAGAGGGCAAAAAATAGGGGAGCAATTACTTCAAACATGTATTTCCTTCATAAGGAAGAAGGGGTATTCCCATATGATTTGGGAAACAGCACATGACAATCTTGCCGCCCAAGCTCTTTATGACAAAATCGGAGCAAGAAAAGCTGTTTGGCTTAACTATGAAATTAGCTAATGGTTTTATGTGGTACTGAATAAATTATTCACCATCAATTTAAATTGAATCATCTGATAAGAAAAACTAGTGCAGGTTGGTGTATAGTGATTCGGGGATATTAATCCGGGGATATTAATCCAGATTGTTGTACAACATTACAGCCTACTTCACCTACTTCAAGAACTGTAACGTTCTTTAATGGTGGTTAATAATAAAACAACTTTTTGGTTAGAAAAGAAGGCTATACGTCATTTTCTCTTTGACGTATAGCCTTCTTTGCCAACGCCAATACAAACAGTTAAAGATATTTATTCAAATGAATATTAAGACATAATATAGAAGATTATAAAGGAATCTGTTAAGTATTTATTTTATAAGAACGACATTTATCAAAGGAAGATAATTTTCTACATACGAGGAGATACAGCATGGATTTTTTTATTCCTAATGGTCAAAAAAATGAAAGTAAAGATAAAAATTTAAAATGGTGGCAATTGTCGCTAATTGGAGTCGGCTGCACCATTGGTACTGGATTTTTCCTTGGATCTACGATTGGTATTGAAACAACGGGTCCATCTATTGTATTTTCATTTTTATTAGCAGCCATTGGAACCTATATTGTTTATCGTTTATTAGCTAAAATGACGGCTGAAGATCCTCAAGAAGGATCTTTCTGTTATTATGCAAACAAAGCATACGGGCGTTGGGCCGGATTCAGCTGTGGCTGGAATTATTGGTGTTCCAACATTTTGATCATGGGAAGTCAACTAACCGCTCTTTCTATTCTTTCGAGATTTTGGTTTCCAAATATTCCTCTTTGGCTTTTTGCCGCAGGATATGCCATTCTCTCGATTATGGTTGTAATAACTGGCAATAAGGGTTTCGATAAGGTAGAAAATCTATTGGCTGTTATTAAAACAGCGGCCATTGTCATGTTTATTATTCTTGCGTTGGCGGCAGTGTTTGGATTGATTCATGGAGATGTAAAACATCCCGGTTTTCCACATTCAGCTAGGGAACTTTTTCCAAAGGGTTGGAAAGGTTTTTGGTCCTCTTTCATTTATGCCTTTTACGCTTATGGTGGAATAGAAGTTATTGGGCTTATGGCGATAAGGCTTAAAAAGAAAGAAGATGCGCCTAAAGCGGGAATCAATATGTTAATTGTACTTGTCGTGATTTATATAATATCACTTGGACTAGCCGTTTATATGGCAGCTCATGAAGCATTTACCGAAAAGGAAAGTCCTTTTGTAACCGCTTTGGATAAATATCATTTTGCCTTTTTTCCTCATGTATTTAATGGAGCGATTATTTTAGCCGGATTTTCAACCATGACGGCTTCCTTATTTGGGGTGACGACACTTCTTGTGACACTTGCCGACGGCGGGGATGCGCCCCAATTTTTTTCTAAAAAGCTAAAAAGATTTAAGCAACTCCCTTTACCATCATTGGGTCTTGCTACAGTTGGATTAATCGCCTCTATCATAACAGCTTTACTTTTGCCTGGTAAAATTTATGAATATATAACAACGGCCGCAGGAATCTTAATATTATTCAACTGGGCTTTCATCATTATTTCCGCTCTTCATATTTTGAAAATAAAAATAGGGGGGAAGATATTAGCTTTTATAGGAATCGCACTCATTTTTGCTGCAATCAGCGGCACCTTGATGGAAAAAGAGATCCGGATGGGTTTTTTTGTTAGTTTATTGTTTGTGGCGATTATAGGTCTAGTTTCTTTTTTTATGCAAATAATGGTTTGGAAGAAAGAAGGGAATAATCCGTTAGGAGAGCTCTCATAACAAGCTGATTCGAATAATGCCAAAAAACCGACCTCTCCTAGAAAGGTCGGTTTTAATGGAGATCCTTTATTTTGTTGTTGAGATTCCATTCACCATCTGAGTCAATGCCTCGATAATTGGTGTTGCTGGACGACCGATAAGTTTTTCGAAATCATGGCTCTCAACATCTAGAGTTCCTTCTCGAATACTCCTTTGGATGTCAACTAGCATGGGGATAAGGAAATCTGGTAAACCGGCACCTTTCATTATTTCAGCATACGCAGCATCGTCTACTTGCTGAACAGGTATTTCTTTGCCTAAAATAGTGCCAAGTGAAGCCACTAGTTCTTCCTGAGTCAATGCCTTACCAGAAAGTTCGTAAATGGTATTTTCGTGCCCGGTACCAGAAAGGACTACGGCTGCTGCTTCTGCATAATCTTGTTGTGGCGCCCATCCAACCTTGCCGTTACCAGCTGATGTTACCCAAGGGGCTCCAGCTAACACTCCTTGAATGCTTGGGATCTCATTTTCCAAGTACCAGTTATTGCGTAAAAAGGAGTAAGGAATTCCTGTTTTTACGATGGCTTCTTCTGTTGCCTGATGCGTTGGGGCAAATAAATTTTTACTTTCTTTAGCATTTGCTAAGCTGGTATAGGCAATAAATTTAACTCCAGCACGTTCTGCCGCTGCGACCGCATTCGCATGCTGACGGATTCTTGTTTCATTGTCTCCATCCGCAGAAATAAGGAGTAAGCGATCAATTCCTGCAAAAGCTGTATCCAAGGTTTCCGGATGATCAAAATCTCCTTGGCGGACTTCAATTCCACGCGCCCGAAATCCTTCCGCTTTTTCTGTGTTACGAACACTGACAGCTAGTTGCTCCGCTGGTACAGTTTTCAATAAAGCTTCTACCACTTTTGTTCCCAATTTACCTGTTGCGCCTGTTACGAGCATTTTCATGAATTTTTCCTCCAATATATAAGATGTAATTTAATTGATTACCTGTAACCATAATAGTTACTTTATTGAGTTTTGTCAATAATTTTAAATCAGTTTTAATGGCTTAGTTAAAAACTGTCGCTGATTTAGGATCCAAAATGAGTTGATTGTAACTTGAATAACGATCCTCTTACGAATGAACCTGTCCTTTTTCGGCAAACTATTTTAAAAGGACAAGTTAGATTTTGTATTCAAATCATTACCTTTCTTAGGGGGACAATAACGTGATTAAGAAAAAAATGGCAATGGTAATAACCCTTTTGCTCGCTTTAGGGACCATTCTAGGTGCATGTGGAAAGGGTAATAACAACACAACTGGTGGTAATAAAAAGAATGGATTCTCTGTTGGAATGGTTACGGACATAGGCGGTGTGGACGACAAATCCTTTAACCAATCTTCTTGGGAAGGTCTTCAAGCCTTTGGTAAAGCAAACAACATGGATAAAGGAAAAGGCGGATATGATTATCTTCAATCTACATCTGATGCTGACTATGTGACAAACTTAACAACACTTGCCCGCCAAGGCTTTAATTTAGTATTTGGAATTGGATTCTTAATGCAAAATGCTGTAGATGAAGTGGCAAAACAACAAAATGATACAAAATTTGCCATTATTGATTCTGAAGTGAAAGAGCCTAACGTTGTAAGCATTCTTTTTAAAGAGCAGGAAGCCGCTTTCCTTGCGGGGGTTGTAGCAGCTCTTACAACGAAAAGTAATCATATTGGTTTTATTGGCGGTATGGAAAATGCTGTAATTGAACGTTTCCAATCGGGTTTTCTTGCTGGAGTTAAAGCAGCAAAACCTTCTGTAAAGGTTGATGTCCAATATGCGGGTGCTTTTGACAAACCGGAGGCTGGTCAAGCAATCGCATCTAAAATGTATTCGTCTGGTGCAGATGTAATTTTTCACGCAGCCGGTGGTACAGGCAATGGTTTATTTAAAGAAGCAACAGACTTAAAGAAAAAAGATCCGAACCGTGAAGTTTGGGCGATTGGTGTAGACCGTGATCAAAGCGACATGGGTCCGGATGTGGTTCTTACCTCTGCCATTAAGCGTGTTGACGTAGCGGTAAAAGATACTTCCCAGAAAACGAAAGATGGGAATTTTCCAGGAGGAAAGAACATTCTATACGGTTTAAAGGAAAATGGTGTCAGTTTAGCTCCTATTAATGCCAAAGCTGCAAACAAAGCGGCTATTGAAAATGCTGTTAAAGATTGGACAAGTAAAATTAAATCTGGATCACTCAAAGTTCCTGGAACACTTGCTGAATTTAAAACATTCAGCGTTAAATAGTAAATCATATGAAGCAGACCATAAATCATGAAAAAAGCTGCATCACAATCAGCAGCTTTTTTCTATTTCATTTTTGGAATTATTCTTAAATAAAAAATCCACCCTTCCAATGGAGAAGGATGGATAAACCACAATCAAGACTTTAGGGGAATCTTGAAGTAATCTTATTTTAATCCGAAATGAAGGAAGTTATTTGTTTTATAAGACTAAATTAAATAAATTTTTTTTGTTAATTCGATCAGGTGACATACATTAATAATTTAAACCTTTATTTAAAGGGAAAAGTAAAAAGATAAATGGTTATATTATGATTGTCTTTTGAAGCTTCGCACATAATGAGGAGGATCCTAAATGAAATGCCCGGAATGTGTTTATGTTAATCCTGAGGGTGTAAAGTTCTGTATAAATTGCGGCAATAAATTTTTTCAGGACACCAATACTAATCAAGATTCAAATAGCTTGTTTTATGAGTTTGCTCATTTTGTCGATTTGGTACCTAAGCAGCAACGTTCGATTGAGCCTAAATTTCAAAATGTATTCTCCCGGGTGTTTCGAAAGCATAGTGAACTTGAGGCTGAACGGCTTTTCATCGTAGGAACAGCACTGACAACACCCAAGATTGAGGAAGTGAAGGAAACGTGGCCGAAACCTTGGCTTTTTGCGAGAGTATTTCTAATTGCGCTTATTTCATTCCTAGGCTTATTTTTAGGGGTAAGCTTGTTCAAGAATATAAACTTTTTGCCTGGTCTGATCATCGTCGGTGCTTTCGCTGTGCCATTCACAACGTTGATCTTCTTTTGGGAGATGAATGCCCCTCAGAATATTGCTATTTATAGAATCATTTATGTGGTATTGGTTGGCGGAATCCTCTCGATGTTAGTGGCCGTGGTGTTTTATGATATTCTAAAACATAACATCAATCCAATAACGATTGGAATTGTGGAAGAACTGGCCAAAGTGATAACCGTTATCTATTTTGTGCGAAACATAAAATACCGGTACATCCTTAACGGACTACTGTTGGGCGCTGCAGTAGGCGCAGGCTTTGCCGCTTTTGAAACGGCTGGTTATGCGTTAAGAGCACTTCTTTCCGGAAGTTTTCACAACCTCTATACGACCATCCTTTTGCGCAGTATTTTAGCTCCTGGCGGACATGTTGCTTGGGGAGCTTTAACGGGGGCTGCCTTTTGCATGGTACAAGGGAACAAAAAATCTGACTTGAACATGTTGTTAAAGCCTAAATTTGTCCGAATCTTTATTCTTGTTGTTTTGATGCATGCATTATGGGATACACCTGTATCAGGTATTTTTCCGGTCGGGCAAATCATTCTGATGCTCTTATCATGGTTTATGGTTTTTCGAATGATCCGCAGTGGGTTAAAGGAAATAGGCAATAAGAAATGGCTGCTGAACAAAGATGTTTTGTGAGCCTATCTCATAGATGATGGATAAAAAAAGAAAAAGGGGACAACTGCACGATCCTCTTTCTGGGTGTACGAATGGGTAAAGTAGAAACGGAATTTCCGGTAAATAGTCCGTCTGCTTTAATTCGGTAATTCATTCACTTCATTGGCAACTCGAATCCCAGATTCAATCGCTCCCTGCATCCATCCGTGGGTAAGTGTTGTATGCTCACCTGCAAAGTGAACTCTTCCTTCGGGTATAGTGATATACGGAAATAGCTCATTTTCCTGCCCTGGATCAAAAGCCACAACAGCTCCAGTAGAATAGGGATTATCGGTCCAGCTAATAGAAGTTCCGGTGACAAACTCAGAATAGACTTAATCACCGAAAATAGCTTCTAAGTCCTTAAGGCATATTGAATGCGATCTTCGTCTGACAGACCATTCCATGTCATCGCTTCATCTGCCCATGTATAACTCGCCAACATAACGGCAGGTCCTTTTGTGCCGATACCCTGACTAGGGTAATACGTGAACCGAATTGGTAAATCTGTTATCGATTTACCCCCAAATTGACCAGCCTTTTCCCAAAACCTGCTTTTAAACTCAATTCCCACTTTTGTTGCCGCCATATAGTTAATTTCACGGATTGCTCTGCGTTTAAAATAAGAAAAAGATTGAAAGGGTTCGATTGTCACAAAGCGTAAAACTGAATTTGATGAGATGCCTATGTGCTAAAGTGTTTGGGGACGATGTTAGAGAAGAATGTTCATTATTTAAAAATTATTCCAGAATAACTTTGTAATGAAATTGTAAATTTGCTGTGATGCCTCCGTCATACCCTTCTAGTATATTTAACCTATCAAATCACACTAGGAGGTAACAAATATGCTAAAGAAATTCATTATGGCATTTGTCATTCTAGCTTCTTGTGGCACTTTGTTTGCCAACACGGGTAATAAAGCAGAAGCGGCAGCTTATAATTATCATATTAGAGCCATTCAAGTAGCAGAAAATCATATGGGAGTACCCTATCGTTGGGGTGGGATGTCTCCATATGGCTTTGATTGTTCAGGGCTTGTTAAATATTCATATGGAAAAGCGGGAAGAACACTAAACCGTACAGCAGCAACCATGTTCTATGGAAACGGGTATCACGTATATTCTCTTAAGACGGGAGATTTAATGTTCTTCGCACCAACAAAAGCAAGTAGACCAACACATGTGGCAATTTATATTGGGTACGGTAAAATGATTATGGCTTCTTCATCAAAAGGAGTTATGATTACCAGAACAAGTAATCCATACTGGCATCAAAGATACATTGGAGCAAAACGAGTGTAAAGATCATCGGAAACGGTGGTCTTTTTTTATTTTAAACAGGATTGTAGGAGGGTAAATTTTTTTAGGTTTGTCCTACAAATATCCAATCATTTAATAGAAGTACACATTTAATATAATAGGAAAGGAGATGATATTGAAAATGAGCAATCAAGGGTTTAACCGCTTTGCTTCTGAGCTTGTTGGAGAAGAAGTAGAAGTGATCACGAATAATGGAACATTTACTGGGACACTGGAATATGTTGGCGGTGACAGTATCATTTTGAACACGAGAATAAGAGGCCGAAGAGTCAGATTAGCCATTCGTATCGCTTTAATAATCGCTCTATTCAGTTTATTAACTGGCCGTAGGTTTACTCTTTAAAAATACAACAAAAACCAGAGATCCAATAAAAGATCTCTGGCTTTTTTTTATTAGAATAAATGTCGATTTAAAGACAGTTTTTCAGCCATGGATAAGAATTCCATCTCTTGTGATTTATCAGAAAAATTAGAAAAAATTTAATTTGACTGCGTTCCCATTCCGTAATAAACTAAGGAAAATTTCATAAAGAAACTACCGCCTTTCCTATTTTTTTATGGGGAAAACATGGGTAATGTAGCTAGTAGATACTTTTCAGTAAAAAACTAAGGGAGAGAAGAACCATGATAATCGAAAGCATTTGCCCAAAATGTGGAGAAATCAATAATGTTGAGCATAAAGGGGAAGACCTTCTATTTGTAACGTGTAACAACAAACATATCTATGATCATATTGTCATCCCTTATTCAAGAACCGGTGGGATTAAGGATGACCGTAGGAAAAAGTTAGAGGAAATGATTGTTGAGAAAAAATTTCATCGAATGAGTGATAAATCAACAATTTGTCTATTAATCTTTGAAAATGGTTATGAAATTGAAGGGCGTTCGACCGTTCGTGACATGACTGATTTTCGAACGATTATTGGAAAAGATAAAGCGTATGAACAAGCATTGAAGAAGGCGATGGTTGCATTAGGTGCCTATTTAGTGTAATTAGAAAATAAACGGGACCATCCCATTTGGATAATTAGTTCCGTTTTTGCGGAGAAACCTAATAAATAACGTACAAAGTAAAAGACCAAATCATATGATTTGGTCTTTTACCATTCCTTATTGTTTGTTACACGAAAAAGAAACCCTTATCAATATATAGTGGTCTTTAATTTAGGTAATTCAATTTTCATTTTATATTTACAGAATGATCACTTTTTGGAATAAATGAATTCGTTAATGGATGTCCGAAAATCAACTTCCATTGCCCTTTTTCATTAAAAACAGCTAAATTTTGGGTATAGCTGTGATTTGGATATTCAATTTCAACTTGTGTAATTGCTAGTGAGTCGGAAATCATATTTATTCCGTAGGTTGTTATTTCCGGTGTCGGTTGTTGACTTAACGCTTTTAGATGTTTTTCGATTTTTTCATTACTGGATTTAGGTAAGATTTTAATAAAAGTTTTCATTTTTGGAATATCGTGAGCTTTTATGGCATTGGTATACTCCGTAAAAAGCTGTTCCACTTCTGCCTCCTTCGCAGATCGATTTTGTTTCTTTGTACTCTTAGCCCCTGAAGGAGGAATTCCCATTACGATTTTCCAATGTCCATCTATCTTTACCACGGGTGTGGTTCTTAAAGTGACCATTTCCTTGTATGTTGATTGAATGGATACCAATGCGGTTTCATCGTTAACGATGCTAAGATTCGTTATCTTAGCTTCTTCTAAAGGGGTTTCAGTGCAAAACCATGTATAAAATTCTTTCACATTCTCTATCTTATGGAAATATTGAGAGTGGGTCACCATCATATCTGTATTACAATTTTTTTGAGCTTTTAGGAAATTCACTACAGCAGCTAAAGCATCATCTTTTGTTGCAGCATTAACGCTTATACTGCTAAATGAAATAATAAATATCAAGAACAAAAGTATTTTTCTAAGGTTTTTAGCGATACTAATCAATTTCTCACCCCGTTCTTTTTATTGGAATCTCCCATTATTTTTCACCAAATGATCAAGGATATCCTAATAAAATACAAAATCCCTTGGAATGAAATTAATTCTTATTAAACAAACGGGCATTTAGTTAAAGGAATTTTTTTAATAAAGCAGAATATATAAATTAAAGGTATTTCCAAAATTTACATTTTAAGCACCATTTGTCACAAAGAAGGTACAAAAGGAATGGAGGAAAATGAATATGACCAGCCTTACATTAAAAATGTATAATAAGATCCCATCTTACTTGAATATATCTAGGTAAAACTGTAAATGGAGGGCTGTTTATGGCTTTAGTATCGATCTATACTGTTGGTAGGCTAAATCACCCCTATGACCACCCTGCCTCTCGTGAGTTTTTTGAAGTGGGATATGAAGTATTTCGGCAGGCATCTGAATCAGGACATCTTATAGAGGCGTTTTCACCAAATGGAGTGCAATTCCCTGAAGAAGACATTAAAGGGGAAGGTTTTCCTATTCTTACTTTAACGGTATGGAAAAGCCTTCAATCCTTATATCGTTTTACCTATTCAGGTCAGCATAGGCAAGCGTTACGAGATAGGAGTAAATGGATGGAGCCTTATCAAGAGAAACACCTTTCATATGTAGTGTGGTGGACAGAGAAGGTGAAGGATGTCTCATGGGAGGAGGCTTTCAAGAGATACAACTATTATCTTCAGCATGGGCCCACTCCTTTTGCGTTTGACTTTAAGCACCCGTTTGATGAAAAAGGGGAGACGTCCTTGGTTAAGTAGCAAGGACGTCTTTTGTTTACGTATAAGAAACAGAAAAAATGGTGATAGGTTGATCGCGCTAATAATTTAATTACTGGGGCTTTTGGGAGTTATATCCTCGTTCTCCATATGGTTGAAGTTGTTCCAACCATTTTATCTCTAGCTCCAATAATGCTTCTTTCTCAGTAAAATACGGATCATCTTTCTTTTTAAGAATCTCTAATACTTCAAAAGTAAACATGCTTTGCCCAAAATGGTTCCATTCTTTTTGGAGCTCTTTATTCGAATGGGTACCTGTATCAAGCATTAACTTTACCCCATTTAAGGTTTTCAAGTTTTTTGTACTTCCGATAAAAATCTTTTGGTTATGACTATTTTTAATTTGATAGACACCTGCTTCAATGGGTTGTTCTTTATAAAGTCTTTTTAATTCTTTTTTTCTATCCATTATTTATCCCTGCTTTCAACCATTATTTTTTTAGCCAATATTGGCTTCCATCGGATTTTCGATCTAAAAAACCATATTCGATTAAATATCTTCTGATTAAGACATAATCATCGTAAATGGATTTTAAAATTTGATTTAATTCCATCTCATCATAGGACTGTTCACGATCCAATTTTTTTGCAATTTCTCGAAGGACAATCAGCCGCTGTTTTTCCTTTGGAGGAAATTTCTTTAAGGCTCCACTGGTTCCTTCAGGGAAGTATTTCTTAATGGTTTCTAATTGTTCATCCTGTGTAATATCATATCGATCATCCACCATTCTGGCTGTTTTATGAGGGGGGATAAAGGCTGGTTCGTACTGATCTTTGTCTTTTAATAGTTCCATTATGGCTAAAAAAATCTTTGCTTGACGTTCCTTCTCTTTGAGTGCAAAACGGTGATGCCTGATCGTCGAGGTACTTCCAATATCCATTTCTACCTGGACTTCTTTATCGCTTTTTCCCTGATAAAAAAGACTGAGGAGATGATTCTGATGGTCGGTAAGACCTGTGAATTTTTTATCCATTCCGATTAAGTAATCAAATACGGACTGGTGGCTCCTTTCGATGTGGATCCGCGTATACCTTTCAGCTTCATAAAGAATCCCCTCATAAGGATAAATAATTCCACCTTCGAATGCCTCGCCACATAGCAGGCATTTATAAGTACCCGAATCATGAATGTATCCTCGTTTAAGTTCTTCTAATGAAGCGTTCCAAAAAAAATCTGAAATATCCATTTCCAAACACACCCAAACAACGTTTAATTATATAATAAACAATATTTAGTTTTGTTTATATATATATATACAAATATAATAAAATAATGTTTAGTCTTGGTCAATAAATTAGCTGGAATTTAATTAAAAGGGGGATAAGAACATTAAGTTTTGTTACTTGCTAACCCGTGCACCACTAAAGACTATGCGGTTGTTAAATAGTCAAATGATAGAGGACAAAATAAAAAGTCAACATAATGAATGTTGACTTAGATCACCGACAAATCCGAAAATTTACGGTTTGCAGGCAGTTTTAAAAAAGTTCCAATTTAATATTGTTAAGAGTTTTTAATCGCGCATTGCTCCGGCCTCTCGGGAAGTCATTGCACCTTGTCCTTCGCTTACATCTTTTTGAATTTCTTGTTTTATATTTTGTGCATTAGTTCCGGCAAATTCTGGTTTCATAATAGATCCCATATTCTCTTTAGCTTGTTGATCCTGTTGCATACAAGTCCTCCTGAATTTATTATTTAACAATCTTATTATTAGCATCGACTGGAAAAATAAAAGCGACTTATTTTTTCCTAATTTTAATCTCCTTGCAAATACATACAAAAAATGTTATTATAAATATTGAATTATTTTTGTTCAGTGTAAAGGATTATAAGTTTCAACTTTTCGTCTTGATGATCACTGAGAGCAAGGATAGTAATACATTGTGTGTATTTACACACTAGGAGGCAACAAAAATGGAAAAAGGTAAAGTAAAATGGTTTAACGGCGAAAAAGGCTTCGGATTCATCGAACGTGAAGGTGGAGAAGACGTTTTCGTTCATTTCTCAGCGATTCAAGGCGAAGGATACAAAACATTAGAAGAAGGTCAAGAAGTGACTTTTGAAGTTGAAAAGGGTCAACGTGGACCTCAAGCAACTAACGTACACAAAGCTTAATTATAGAATCCTGTAAACAGGCTCTTATATTAGAGTCTGTTTTTTAATTTTCTTAAAAAAACAAAAAACCCCACTCATAAATGAGTAGGGAATATGAAAACAGTAAATCAAATGGTAAGCAAAGTGTAGCACACAATCAGGGAATCTCCAAATTTTTTTAGAGAGATTGACTTCTAATGGTCACTCTTTATTAGTTCAGATATGCCGTATTGAGCTAATACCAGTTTAGTGAAAAAAGGAAATTCTGTGAAGACGATAATAGTTTATTGTTTCTACACAATTATATGGGTGACCTTTAGGATGTTATTTATTGTAATATGCTTGGTTAATAACCCAGTAAAATGACTAAAATTAACCAGATCGGTAACTCAACCTAGAATAATAATGGGGTGATTTTATGAGTAAAGGTAAAGGAAAAGGTGGAACAGGGAGAGGAACAGACAAGAAAGGTTGGAATCGTTGGCAATCTAGTGCAAACAAAAAAAAGAGTGCAAAACCTTATATAAGTAAAGGTACAAAAAAAACGGATTAATTAGTATATGGTTAGGTAGTTTCTTAATTGCAAGGGCTGTAAGTCTTTTTTCAAAAGCACACTGGAAAAATGAATTAATAATTACATCTGCATAATCATTAATAATTTCGGGAGTAATAATATTTTTCTTTTAAAGCCTAATTAGAAGTAGTTTTTAAAGGGGATATTCATATGACATTAAAGATCGATGTAGATTATAAAAAAAATAAATCCGCTTTTTACCCAACGGATGACATATTCGAATCATATGATACCGCCATCAACTTTATTTATAACGGCAAATCTTTTTTTGAATCTTTTTCTCCGATTACAAAAGATAGTGAAATGGCAAAGTTTATTGTTCATAGTGAATTGGATAGCAGTGCATTTACTTATGATCTTGAACATGCTAAATTTCCGTTGTTTAGTATGGTTATGGATATAAATTTTGGTCTAAAACAAATTAGCCTTAACGAAATTGTTATAATGACCCATGATACATATCAAACAGAATTCGTATTTTATAGAGACAAAGAAGGAATCCATATATTTTTCCATCTTAAATATGACGGACTATGGTATGACGGTAATAAAATCTTCTTTACAAGACAGGTTCCAGTAAAGTCCAGTTTTGTAGTTAATACAAATGAATTTATTTGTGCTTTTGATGATTTTATTAATCAACTTCAAGAATATTTATCAATAAATCATCTAGATTTAGTTAAAGATCCGTTGGTTAAAAGAAGTTTTGGAAATGATAAGCGTTTTAATGATTACTTAGAAAAAAACAAAAGAAACAATATGATTTCTGAATAGGGTGTTCTTAAGCAATCCGATGCTTGAATTTAAGATGGGAGCTGTCATCGTGGCAGCTCTTTATTCTTGTATGAACTAAAGCAGTTTAGTTCAACAAGAAAATCAACTAAAATAAATTTAGTACATAAAATTAGGAGGCGGATAAAAATGGAAAAGGTTACACCATTTTTAATGTTTCAAGATAGTAACGCAGAAGAAGCGATGAATTTTTATACATCCATCTTTGAGGATTCTCAAATTACAAACATTGTTAGATATGGGGCTAATGAAGCTGGACCAGAAGGCACCGTAATGCAGGCAACTTTTACCTTGAAAGGGCAAGAATTTATGTGTATTGACAGTTATATAAAACATCAATTCTCCTTTACACCTTCTTTCTCAAACTTTGTTACTTGTAATACTGAAGAAGAACTTGACAATCTTTATGAAAAACTTATAGAAGGTGGCCAAGCACTTATGCCTTTAAACAATTATGGTTTCAGTAAAAAGTTTGGTTGGGTGAATGACCGCTTCGGGGTTTCTTGGCAATTAAATCTTCCTTTGTGAATGTTTTAGGGGAATTTAATAAATAAAAAAACTAGATTAGGTAAAGGGGTATTACTTCAAAAAAGGTAATACCCCTTTTTATCTTAAAGCTGTATTTTTTTGACTTTGTGAAATAATGCATTTAAAGCAACGGGTGCAAGAGTTATAAATTATGCTGTCACATTGGGGCTGCTTTTCTTATTTAACTAAAAGCCCGTTAGTTTGACAAGAAAAAGTAATGGAAGTAAATTCCTTTAAAGTGTAAAATAGTAAAGGTAATTTATTGAATCAGATTTAAGGAGCATGGTCTATATAGAAGTTGGGGGAAAATTTATGAGAAAATTAATGATTAGTGTTCTATCTATTTTTACATTGAATTTTTTACTTTTTAATGTCATTGTTGAGGCAAAAACAAGAACAGGCACGATTAACAGACCGAGTTCAACTATTTCCAAATCTATTAGGTCTACGTCAAAGTCTTCGACGTCACAATCCAACTCAAGCAGTCAAAGCAATTATACTACCAAAACACCATCCTATTCATCTTTTAAGAAAAAGTATCCAAAATCATCACGTTATTTTTCCGGCAGCGAGTTATCAAAAACGCTTCTTTTTGGAACGACATTATTAATGTTAAATGACTCGAACAATGAAGAACCCACATATGAGGACGAAGAAGGAAATATTTACACACTTGCTGATATGGAGGAAATGGATATACATATACCAGAAGAGGAACCAGTAGAAGAAGACCTATATTCGGAAACAGTGGAATTTGATGAGACAGCAACAGATATGCCAAATGAAATTGGAACTGCAACTTCTAACGATGATGAAAACATAGATACTGAAGAAAACGAAGAAGAAGATAACTCTTTTAATTGGATCTGGCTTATCCTCCCTTTTATGGTAGCAGGGATTGCATTTACTTTAAGACAGAAAACTAAAAATAACAAATGAAGTTGATATTATTCGTCTTAAATGGCGGATCCCCCATTTCTTGTTGAACTAAAGTGGCAGGGTTGAAGAAGGGAATTAAAAAGAGGATGCAGTGCATACTGTATCCTCTAATCTTTTACGATACGAAGTAGTCGTTGTAGGTGCAGCAATACCAGAAAATGATAGTAGATAAAAAAGAGTTTGGGATTGAAGCTTAAAGATTTATGGATCTAAATCTAAATGTCCTTAGTTATATCATACTTTAACAATTGTCGATGCTTATAAAATTCCTCAAAAATAATACCCATTAAATAGAAAAATAACAAACCAAAACAAATGTGAATGAGTGTAAATTTAACTCCAAATGAAGCAAATTCATATACTATAACCGGTAATTTTGCAGTTGTCCAAACTCCTAAAAAAAATACAATATAGCGTATGCTTGCTCCTTTTTTTAATAACAGTGCCGCAATTGGAAAAGCTACGTATAGAGGACCAGCCGCAATTACTCCTAATAATAAGGAGAACAAAATACCATAGATGCCGGATTTCCTCCCCATATATCTAATTAGTGTTTCTTTCTCCACCCATTTGTCAAGCAAACCTACGAATAGTAAGACAGGAGGGAGTAGAAACAGCATATCTAAAATGCTTTTTCCAGTTAATTGAAACGCGTTCCACCCCACTGATTGGTTTATAAAGGTAAGGATCATGAGCCCAAATAGTAAAATGAAAAAGAAACGATATCTTTTTAATTCATTCATCCCATCATCACCCAAATAATATATGAAAATATGAGAGACATTAACACTGCAGATGCATTGCGAGAATAGGCAAAACTTCGCCCAAATATCTTTTGTTCCATAGGTAAAGTAGTGATTCCTACGGACATTAATGTAGACATTAATACAGCTACTTGAGGGAGTCCTGCACCATTTTGGATTAATGTATGACCAAGTGGAAATACAACAAAGCTTGGAACTAGTGCAATAGATCCAATTAATGTCGAATAAACAATACCTATCAATCCAGATTTTTCTCCAATGATTGAAGAAATGAAGGATGGAGTTAATATAGATAGTGAGAGCCCAACGAAAAGCATAATGGATAACATGTCAGGTAAAAAATTACGAAAGCTTTTCCATGAGTTTAATAGAGCATCTTTTGTTTTATTTCGATCTTTTATAAAAGAAATAGTGAGAAGAATCATAGCCATAGCGTAAAGGATAGCTCCATTAATCATGATTAGACTCCTTCCATTCTTTGTATTTATTTAAGAAAAATGATAAGTTCTTCATTTTTTCTTCGATATCGATTTGAAAATCATCTAATTTTCTTTTTCCAACTGTAGTTATTTTGTACATTTTTATCAGCTTATCTTGATTAGATGTGTCCAAATAAGACTCAACAGCACCTTCTTTCTCTAATGTTTTTAATGTGCGATAAAGAATCGCACTATCAATTGGATTGATCGGAAGCTTTTCTTCACATTTCTGCAGAAGTTTCCCTCCATAGCTATCTCCCTCTGTTAAAAACAGCAGAAGAAATGCACCTGTATGTCTCCCTGTATGTTTCATGAAATATAACCTCCTAATTTAAATGCTAAATTTTTTTTCGGCAACATCTTACTGTTAATAACAGTATACTGTCATCGACAGTAATATGTCACTGACGTATGTCCTTTTATAAAAATTTTTTGTTCAATTTTTCAGTAGAGGTTTCGAAGGTTGCTTTATTTGAAGGTGTATTGCCTCATTTTATTATTGTGCTAACGGCGGGTTAGTGGAAAATGAGGAAGTAAAAGCTCCATAAAGAAAATTGGCTGTATCCAATGGGGTTAGCTGGTTTTAAAAATATTAAGAAAATCCAGTTGACAGTCCTTCTACTACTTGTTACGATATACCTTTAATAAGTCACACTTGATACCAATACCACTGAATAGTGAAGACGCAAAAATATTTTTAAGAAAAAAAGTTGACACCTTGCTACTCAGTGATACAATGCACGTGTAATAAGCAATACTGAATAGTGTGATTTCTCAAAAGCTATTCAGTGAAAATTTACCTTAGTACTATGTTATACTGAATATAAGTCAGACAATATAGAGGAGGTAAAGGAGGTTCTGAACATGGAAAATTTAACTGAAATGCTGAAGGGTTCGCTGGAAGGTTGCGTGCTGGAAATCATCAGCCGCCATGAAACCTATGGCTACGAGATTACCCGCCGCCTGAACGAGCTTGGGTTTACCGAAGTCGTGGAAGGGACGGTCTACACCATTCTCGTGCGATTAGAAAAGAAAAAACTGGTGACTATTGAAAAGAAACCGTCAGATATGGGGCCGCCCCGCAAGTTTTACTCACTTAATGAGGCTGGCCGCCAGGAACTTGAATTGTTTTGGAAAAAATGGGATTTTGTATCATCAAAAATCAACGTCTTGAAGTCAATCTAGCTGCATAAGATATTCCGTCCGATATTTTTGGAGTGTCTTGTTCAGCTTTATAAAAGGCTCTGTTATTATTCATTGTTGATTTTCGTGTAGGTATGAGAATTCATAGGAGGAGAATTTCCTGCTAATGTATATAGAGGAAGCTTAAGAAGCAGATATAAGCGGAAATATTCCGATTAACTGCTCTAAATAAGACAAAATTCAAAGATTTGGATATTATAAACGGAAAAACTTCCTTTATTTTTAAGGAAATATGGGTATTTCCCAATTTAAACGGAATTTTACCGTTTATTTTTCAAACACAGTGAAATCAACATTCAGTTATTACAGAGGCATATAAAAAAGAAGGAAAAATAACATGCTGGAAATGTTCAAAAAAATGATTGGTGATAAAAAAGAGTACAAAATGATGATGGCACGGGTAGAAGCCCTCCCTACCGTTTATCAGCTTGGCCTTTGTCCCCACCGAAACCATGCCTAAAATTGTCCGTGCGTTCGCTGAGAACCAGCCCGTGACTTCAATCGTGAATGCGATTCGTGCCCTCTTGTATGAAGGGTCTGTTGGCAACGGAATCTGGATCGCGCTTGCCTGGTGCGTCGGCATCGTGGTCATCGCTTACTTCTTCGCCAGTAAAGCATTTAAACGCCAGTTAGGGTAAGTACACCATTATGGGATTAGCCCTATCAATAGTCAGCCGCTGCGATGAATGCATTTGCTATCACATGGAAGGCTGCTAAAATGCCGGGGTAACCATCGAAGAAATCATGGAAACCCTCAAAATTGGTGTGATTAGTGGCGGCTCGATCACTTATCCCAACCTGTTTATTGGTGCCTGTTTTATCTCAGAAAAAATTTTTTCACGACCTTCTTGAATTCTGTCGCAAACTGCGATACCTAGATCTCCTTTCTTTTCAAAATGATAATGAATACTTGCTTTAGTGACACCTAGTTCTTTCGCTAAATCATCATAGTTAAAAGATAAGTAGCCTTTTTCTTGAATATTTTTTAAGGTTAGTTCAATGATTTGAGATTTTCTATTTGTCATGTTTTCGTAGTAACTTACTAGTAAGTAAGTGTCAATTAATGCGTTTTCCATGGTAGTATGTCAGCTTCCCTAAGATGTTTTATTTCGAGCTCTGAAAGGAATATTGGTTTTTTTCCAGGCTTCTAGTTGAAGTATTGTGATAGAAATACGGTCGATATAAAGGATTGTCATTCCAATTATTTTATGGTTTACTAAAAGTGTAAGTTTTACATCTTAATAGTCTTCATTAGGTGCCTTAATATGGGAGAATAGGGAAGTTTTTAAACAACGCGGAGCCCGCCACTGTAGTCGAGGAACTGCTGCAATGCCACTGGGAAACTGGGAAGGCGCAGTATGTGATGAATCGGAGTCAGGAGACCTGCCTAAATGAAGTTGTGTATGCGGTTATGGCAAAACCTCAGCTTATTAAAGCTGGGGTTTTTTAGCGTGGTCGGGAATTACCATAAGGGAGGAAATATTTATGGAAAAGTTAAAAGAAACAATTTGTTTAATCGATGGTTTGAACACAGAAGCACAAGAACAAATGGAACAACATTTAAACTCACTTACAAAACCATTGGGAAGTTTGGGCATATTAGAATCACTTGCAATTAAAATTGCAGGGATAACGGGAAATACAAAACCTGAAATTGACCCGGCAATGGTGGTATTGATGGCAGCAGACCATGGCGTAACTGCTGAAGGAGTTTCAGCATTTCCATCAGAAGTTACACAGCAAATGGTTAGAAATTTTATTACAGGTGGAGCAGCTATCAATGTTTTGTCCAGAGCAGCGAATGCCTCGGTACAGATTGTTGATATTGGTGTTAATGGAGATTTGCAGCTTCCGGGTGTGATAAACAGAAAAATACGCTATGGAACAAATAATATGGCACAAGGACCGGCTATGGAAAGTGCAGAAGCCATTGCGGCAATTGAAGCAGGAATCGAGACAGCACAAGCAGCTATCCAGAAAGGTGCTAAGCTGCTCGCACTTGGAGAAATGGGAATCGGAAATACGACTGCTAGTAGTGCAATGCTTGCTGTACTCGGACAGATTCCGGTTGAACAAATTGTCGGTTCTGGAACCGGTATAAATACTGCGGAAAAAGAAAAAAAAGCCAATGTTATTAAACGGGCAATTGAGGTAAATCAACCCAATCCAGCAGATCCGATTGATGTTTTGGCAAAAGTCGGGGGATTAGAAATAGCAGGACTTACAGGTATTGTGTTAGGTGCAGCAGCAGCACGAATCCCTATTTTAATAGATGGTTACATAACAGCTGTGGCTGCGTTGACGGCGGTTCGAATAACTTCTACATGTGTGCATTATCTTATTGCATCACATCAATCAGTGGAACCTGGTCATATCTTTGTGAATAAACTTTTAGGATTACAGCCACTTGTCAATCTAAACCTTCGTCTTGGAGAAGGAAGCGGGACGGCAACTGCGCTTCCGATTGTGAGATCAGCTATTCGAATTGCTAATGAAATGGCTACATTTGAGCAAGCAGGCGTGTCTGGTTCAAATGATGGCTCGGTTAAAGGTGCAGCAGAAGTAGCCGTTGCATCTGAAATATTACCTACAGAACCTACTTTGCAAATTGCAACTCGTCATGAGTTTGATGGGCAACAAAAACAAGGTGTCTATCATGCCATTTATAGCCGAAGGGATATTCGGTCATTTATCAAACATCCGATTGAGGAGGAGAAACTGCGCAGAATCATGAAAGCAGCTCATCACGCACCATCAGTAGGCTTTATGCAACCATGGAATTTCATTATGGTTCGCTCAGACGAAATTAAACAGCAATTACATGATGTTGTTTCTAAAGAAGTAGAGGTTGCAGGAAGGTATTTTGAGGATGAACGGTCTTTATTGTATCCCAAATTAAAAGTGGAAGGTATTCTCGAGGCTCCTGTTACAATTTGTTTTACGTGTAATCCGACAAGTGGTGGGGAACATGTACTGGGGAGAAATACGATACCAGAAACAGATGCCTATTCAGTAGTATGTGCTATACAGAACTTGTGGCTAGCTGCACGGGCTGAAGGTCTTGGAGTTGGATGGGTTTCCTTTTATAAGAAACAGGACATAAGGAAAATACTAAATATCCCGCCACATATCGAGCCTATCGGCTTACTATCAGTCGGATATACACATCAGTTTCAAGAACAACCAATATTAGAGACAGTCGGATGGGGTAAACGAATACCATTAGATGAATTAATTTATACTGACAAATGGGGAAAGCAATGAAACTATATAGTTAAGTTATCGTTATTTAACGGATGGAAATTGAATAGCGAAATGAACGAAAAAGCCGGTTCTTCCTTTATGAGAACCGACTTTTTATTTCCATAGTATGTAATCAAAGATTATGCTTTTGGGAAGCATAAGGATAATCTCTGTTGTAAACCTTCTAAGATTTCTTCTGGCACTTCCCTGACCTTGATATCCCCACCTAGGAAAAGTAGCCAATTTGTTATTTCGGTCAATTCTTCAGGATTATGTACATTGATAAAATTCTTTAGAATGGCTGTGGTCTGGTAAGGATTCGTATAGGAAATTGAAACCTTTAAAGGACGGTATTTTTTGAACTGGGCAATCGCTTTTGGACCAAGTTCAAGGACAAGGTTGATTCGTTCTTCCTGCTTACTTAGTTTTTCTAAAATTTTTTTCTTACTTAATCTTTTTTTCGTCGGGTAGGGTTTGACATTGGTGAGATGGTCGACAGGAAAAATCAGCTTCTTTTCTTCCTTTAAGTCAAATCCTTCAATCAGCCAAAGGCTTTTTTCATGATAAAGGTGCAAGAGATAAATTGGATAAGACTTTATTACCTCCTCTTGTTTGATGGTAATCAATAAATAGCTATCCAAAAGAAGGATTTGGATGAGTTTTTCTAACATGGGATCGGGTAGATCTGTAAGATCAAGTAGGTCGGGATTATTAGGGTTGGTCCCTTCAAAAAGTAAGATTTGATTTAAAAGAACAAGGTCATCTTGCTGGTTTTCTGAGATGAGGCCAAGTAATTTTTCAGCTAAAGACTGACGACTCTTTAGATAAGGGAGTTGTTTGTTTCTTGTGGCCATAAAGGCAATAAAAAGAGCTTTAATCTCATTGTCGGTAAAGCGAACAGTCGGCAGGACAGAGTTGTTCATGACAAAATAACCCCCATCTCTTCCAACTTCAGCGACAAGCGGCATCCCCATGGCTTCTATTTCTCTGATATCTCTAATAGCTGTCGAACGAGAGATGGTAAATTCTTGCATGATTTCAGAAATTGTAAAGTGGGAGCGGTTGTTGATATACCGCATGATGGTATTAATCCGTTCAACTTTTTTCATCGGGACCTCCGAAACAGTATCACTTTTTGACATGATTTAAAGCTATTATAAACTCATCAAGTGAAAAAACAAATCATTTGATTAATTTTTAAAAAAAGGAAGGTTTTGAACATGACAAATTATACCCTAGAAGAAAAAGATAGCTTTACCGTTTTAGGTATTGGGACTGAGCTGAAGAGCGATTACACAGACTTTGCTGGCATAAACAAGGAAAAGGCAGACTTTTGGGAGTCCGTCAAACAAGATGGAAGGCTTGATTCTTTAAAAGCTGTAGCCGCAAATGACTACATTTTTGCCGTGAACGAAGCGGTGAATAACAAGATGATGCATTATGCAGGCGTCATGACAGAGGCATCGGTACCAGAAGTAGACAGGGAGATCCAATTTCCTAAGGGGGAATACTTAGTTGTAAATGGGGAAGGGAAGACGCCTGATGAATTGAATAATAATCTTGCTGGCATTGCCTTTGGTCAAGTCTTGCCAGAAGCAAAGAATTTTGCCTATGTTGGCGGGCCAAATACAACGGTTGAGATGGGGCAGCGAAACGGCTTAGTTTTTGGTGAAATGTGGATTCCTGTTGTTAGGAAATAAAGAGATAAAAGGAGATATGGAAATGTCCTATATCGTTGATTTTAAAAATGTATCTACGGTTGGTTTAGAGTCTTCACCTATAGCAGAAGCGCTTGCTGGTTTACGTGCGAATGAAGCCCGTTACTTTATGAACAAATACAAGCATGAATTTACGGTTGTACCAGCGAGCGAGTCCTGCGAGACCCTTGATTATGTGAACCGAATTTTGAAAGAAGAACGTGATATTGAGTTTGCGGCCAAACCTTTAGAAACGTCGCGTTTTCAAGTGGAAAATATCGATTGGACTTACGTCTTTTATGAGGATGGTCTTTCGGTAAACGTCCTGTATACAGTTGATGACCCAAAGCCGAAGCGGGCCGTTGGGTTTAAGCTTTCTGAAGGAATGGAAGTACCAAAGGAGTTAGAAGGGAAGTTTAAGTTTGCTAGGCAGAAATCTAAACTAGCAGGAACCATTCGGGGCTCGTATTTTGTAATTAAAGGAGAATATTAAAGCAAGCAAGAGAAGGAACCCAGCCAATTTTTGTATTTGGGTTATTCTTTTTCTTCATTGAAATTGGTGAAAGCTATTTTCTCTATAGGTAAAAAATAGCTTTCACTCGCTAGAAAACCCAATGGATGCGTACATTTTCCTTTGTAACTTCTACTTTGTTAATAGGGGGGAAAAGCATCCATTTTTATTATTCCTCAAACATTTAGCAGTTTAGTTGACATAGTATTGCGAGAGATATTAGATGAAATGAATATTTTTAGGGAGCAGATTGTATGGAAAATGAACAATTAAAAATTTTTGACGATTACAGGAATTCAATAGGGGTTGCTACTCGTGAAGAGGTACATAGACTTGGATATTGGCACGAAACTTTTCATTGTTGGTTTATAAGTAAAGAAAAGGGAACGAATTATCTATATTTACAACTTCGAAGTAATACAAAAAAGGATTATCCAAATCTATTGGATATTACGGCAGCTGGGCATTTATTGGCTAACGAAACCGTTCAAGATGGTATGAGAGAGATTCAAGAGGAGGTTGGGATTGATATTTCCTTTCAGGATTTAATACCCTTAGGGATAATTGACTATTGCTTAATAAACGCTGATTTTATAGATAAAGAATTTGCAAACGTATTTCTGTATAAAAGTGAAAAATCCTTTCATGATTTTACTCTTCAAGAAGAAGTTTCAGGGATTGTTAAAGCTGAATTTAACCATTTTGCGGAACTTTGGTTTGGTGAAAGAGAGACAATTAAGATAAGAGGATTTGAAATAAATAAAGATGGAACTAAAATTTTTTTTGAAGAGAGTGTGGGAAGGGATAAATTTGTGCCTCATCAAATTAAATTTTATAAGACTGTTATCGAAAAAATTAAAGAAAACCTTTAATGGACTATACCAGCGGGTTTCCAGCTGTCCCTTTTCCTAATCCCCTATCCTGAAAAATAACCTTGACTACCTCCAAAAAATGAATTATCTGTATTATCCCTAAATTTGGAGAAAATGTTAAAATTAGTTATTAAAATATATTTTTTGGTAAATGAGTGCATTAAATAGGGGGGAGTTTCATGTTAAAGGGGGCACTTCATCATATTGAGATTTATGTCTCTAATTTAAATAGGACAGTAGATTTTTGGAGTTGGTTTCTTGAAGAATTAGGATACACGTCTTTTCAAGAATGGGAAAGTGGACGAAGTTGGAAAATAGGGGATACTTACATCGTTTTTGTACAAGCAGAGGACAGGTTTTTAGACGTTCCGTATCATCGATGCCGAGTAGGACTAAATCATTTAGCATTTCACGCAAGTTCAAGGCAACACGTTGAGGAAATGACAGCTAAATTAAAAGAAAGAGGAATAAAAATTCTTTACCCAAATGAGCACCCTTTTGCTGGGGGAGATAATCATTATGCTGTTTATTTTGAAGACCCAGATAGAATTAAAATAGAGCTTGTGGCTCCTGCTTAGTTTTCAAAATTTAATGATACAACAGGAGAACTCTTTGAGAGCTATTAAAATGGTGGTGATAAATATGCTAAGAATATTCTTGGAATTAATTCGAATTCTTGTCGTTTTCTTTATTATTGGGGGGATAATGGGAGGTCTAGTGAAATTAATCTATGCAAGTATTGGGATTAATGTTGATAATACCAATGGTGCTTGGTTAGTTGGATTGTCTATTCTTCTTCTAATTTTTGTCTTATATAGAAATAGACTTCAATTTTCAGGTTTTTATAGAGGAAAAGAGAAGCTTCCGAAAAAAGTTAGTATTTCTTTGATTTTGTGTTCCGTTTTATTGATCCTCATCGCCCCTTTCTTCAACTAATGTTTAAGAACTTGGAAACTCTCCAAGTTTTTTGTATGTTTGTAATTCTCCTTAACAAGGTAGTTAAAAATCGCTGTACCACCTACGTGCCGGATATTATCTCTTTCAGTATCTTTTTTATTGCATGTCCCATCTAATTAATTTCAATTTATGAATTTTAGGTTATAATACTGCTATAATAAATTTTTAAAGGGGCTTTTTATGGATCTATTTACAGGTAAAGTAATGATTATTGCTTTGTTTCTATTGATCATAACAATGATCGAGACTCTGGCCTATTCAACTAGGATTTCAGGAGCAAGAGTGAGATTAATTGCAACTGCCTTATCTTTATTTAGTACATTAGTGATTGTTTCACGTTTTTCCACTATGATACAACAACCTCTAACAGCAAAACTTATTGCAGAGGTACCCAAAAATTCAAACCCATTAAGCTACATAGAGGAACAGTATAGGATTTTAATTTGGGTAACGACTATTGGAGTATTGTTTGGTATTCTTCTTTTTCCGACATTCATAAATATCTTTTCACGGGCCATTGTGCAATTATCACATCAACGTGGTTCAATCATTGCATTATTTGCTAATAATTTTAATCGAAAGGGCATTAAAAAGCTTTTTATGTGTTTTCGATTACCAAGATTGAAATTCCTAAAAGGAATTACCTTAAAAACAATCCCCAAACGCCTCTTTGTTATTAATGTAATCATTACGGCAGTGTTTACGATTGGGGTTCTTTCTTCTATCTATGCATCAATGCTAGTTCCGAAATATTCACAGGCTGCCCTCATGTCATCTGGGATTATAAATGGGATTGCAACGATTTTATTAACCTTGTTTATTGATCCTAAAGCTTCAGTGTTAGCGGATCGAGTTATGAAAAAACAAAGTGATTATATCTACTTAAAGAGTTACTCATTGACAATGGTCAGTTCAAAATTATTGGGTACAATTTTAGCTCAGCTTTTGTTTATCCCGGCTGCCTATTATGTTGCTTGGTTTGCCAAATGGATTTAAAGAGTTGTAAATAGGTTAAAAAAACGCTTGGAAATATCCAAGCGTTTTTTTGCATACCAATAGGGAAAAAATTATATCGATTGCTCCAACTCATACCAATAATAACAAATCGTTTCCATCCCTTTATCAAAATTCTCTAGGTGGAAGTGCTCATTCGGGGCATGGAAGTTTTCGTCCGGCAGCCCGAATCCCATTAACACAACCGGCTTTTCCAAAATTTGATCAAATGTGGCCACAATCGGAATCGAGCCGCCCCCGCGTGTATAGGACGTAGGTACCTTGTAGACTTTTTCATAAGCTCTTCCGGCAGCTTGAATCGCTGGATGGTCAAATGGTGTAACAAAGGCAGGACCCTTATCAAAAAGTGAAACATTTACCGTTACGCCAGGTGGTGTATGGGTTTTGATATGTTTTTGCAGCAATTCTACAATTTCATCTGGATCCTGATCCGGCACAAGACGGCAGGTGATTTTTGCGTGGGCTTCAGCGGGAAGAACCGTCTTAATGCCATCCCCTTGGAACCCGCCATAAATCCCATTCACTTCAAGCGTTGGACGAACCCAATTCCTTTCTAATGACGTAAAGCCTTCTTCGCCAAACATTTCCGGAACGCCTAATTGGTCAATAAAAGACTGATCGGTAATTCCCAGTGATGCATAGGCGGCTTTTTCAGCTTCGGTTAAATCAGCGACTTGATCGTAAAAACCTTCAACTGTGATTTGTCCTTTTTCATTATGGAAGGAATTCACAATCTCGACTAATGCATGGATCGGGTTTTGAACCATGCCGCCGTATAATCCAGAGTGAAGATCGCTTTTTGGACCCTTGACATCAATTTGTAGACCGCATAAACCTCTCAACCCATAGCAAATGGCGGGCTTGCCGCGTTCCATCATGCTGGTATCGGAAATCACAATCACATCGGATGACAATAATTCCTTATTTTCCTTTACAAAAAGCGGAAGGTTGGGGCTGCCGATTTCTTCTTCGCCCTCAATTAAGAATTTCACATTGATCGGAAGAGTCCCAGTCGTTTCAAAAATCGCTTGCAATGCTTTAAGATGCATAAACACCTGACCTTTGTCATCGCTTGCTCCACGAGCATAAATCTTCTCATTACGAATTTCTGCTTCGAAAGGGGGGCTATCCCATAATTCAAGAGGGTCAACGGGTTGCACATCATAGTGACCATAAATCATAACTGTTGGTTTTCCTTCTGCCTTCAACCACTCTCCATAAACAACAGGGTGACCTTTTGTTTCGTATACTTCAACCTTTTCCATTCCGATTTCTTGAAGTGAATGGGCTACCCATTTGGCAGCTTTTTGAACATCTTCTTTATGATCCGGGAGAGCGCTGATACTCGGAATTGCCAAAAATTCCTTTAATTCAGTTAAATGCTGTTCTCTTTTTTTCGTTAGGTATGTAATAACCTCATGTTCCAATAAAAAAACCTCCCAAAATCTTATTTTTTACCAATAACTTCATTTTGAATCATATTGTTTTATGTTTCAAGTTGAATCCATGAGAAAACTAGGTTTATTCAAATGAAAATGAAATAGAGATGAAGCGGATGATATTTAATATGATAGAATTAAAACAAGAACATCACATTCATACAAAGAGGGATCGGACATGAAGGAGATTAAAAATATTTATTGTGTGGGGCGAAATTACGCAGCACATGCAAAGGAATTAAACAATGAAGTACCTAGTTCTCCATTTCTTTTTTCAAAGCCTACTCATGCCTTCGTAGAAGCGAGAGGCCAGGAAATTCACCTGCCAGGAAATCGTGGTTCCATTCATTTTGAAACGGAACTCGTCGTGAGGATTGGAAAAGAATATGAGAGCGGCATGAAAGCTGATGAAGCGATTGACAGTATGGCGATCGGGATTGATTTTACTTTGCGGGATGTTCAAACGGAACTGAAGAAAAAAGGGCACCCATGGTTACTTGCAAAAGGATTCCCGCATTCGGCTGTAGTAAGCGAGTTCACTGCTTTTCCCGGGGTTGAAAAAGTGAAAAAAGCGGACTTCATGCTGATGATAAACGGGGAGAAGGTACAGCATGGAAATATTCAAAATATGATATTTAATTTGCAAACCATCTTAGATTTTACCGCCGAGAACTTCGGATTGGGGGAAGGTGACATTATCTTTACTGGGACACCGGAAGGAGTGGGACAAGTGAAAGATGGTGATCATCTTTCATTGGTATGGGACAATATCGTACTTGGTGAGTGTGTCATTAAATTAACGGAATCATACTAATATAATGTTAGTAAGGAATAGTTTTGGAATATAGCTTTCAGTTTATCAGCGAATCTTTGACATTTATCAGCGAATTTAAGAGCTTGTCAGCGATCTACACCAGAACTCAGTAACAAATTAAATGATTAAGGATAAACCCACCGGGAAATCGAAGCCAAGTGTCGGGAGGATTTTTAGATTGTGGAGGAAATAGAAAGAGTAAGAATACTGATTAAAGATCATTTGTAAAGTGTTTCACTTAAAACGACCAGGTGCAATTTGAAATCACAAAGACTAAATAAAAAAGGCACTGAAATTAGTGCCATTTATTATCTTATTGTCCAATTAGCAAGTCTTATATTTGAAACTTTTTAGGGAATTGTTTCACAATTGCAGCCGTTATGGTGTCCGCCATTTGTAAAGCTTCCACCTCAATTTTATCAAACACAGCGATACTAGATTTAAAATCTTTTTGGAGTATAAATACTGCTTCCATTTTAGTAAGTGCAAGATGCTCGAAAAACATTTCTTTGAATTCATTTTCTGATATAAAAGGATTTATTGTACTTAGGAAATCAGCAATTTCTTCTCCATTTGCGTACCATCTTCGCTCTATAGCGGCTGCTGCTTTTTGATCACCTGCTTTTGCAGCTTTGACAAGTTCTACAGCAATGACCAGGTGCTCCCTAATTAAGTTGCTAAACTTTGCGGCTATTCTATTTCCATAGTAAGGCTTTAGTAAATTTCCCATATCTGTAGCGTTCCGGAGAAGACGTGCGGTAACAAATTCTACATCAGGTAAATTAAAAGCCAGGCTTATGATCGTCATTCTTGTCCAATATACGTGTTGTTCCCAAACTAAACGCATGGAACTTTGTAAATTAACTTCCTGTTCACTAATACAAGAAGAGTTGAACCAAGGATTCATGGTTTCACCCCCTTACTCGCTAATATCAAATTCAGTATATTCTGATTCCAAAAAACGGCTTGTACTTTAGCTATTGGCTAATCGTGATTTCAAATAAATTAAAAAAGAATCAGTAGATTTTATAATCAAGATTAATCCTTATTGAAGTAACTGTCCTTTCGTTCAATAACTAAAGGCATCAATCATATTTATTTATTTTGAACTTTCGCATCTGGCGCTTTAATGAAGCAACGGAAAAGCCCATTTTCTCCATTTAATTTGCAGAGAAGTTGGGCTTTTTAATTGGGGATTTCCTTAACGTTGTAAATCCGCAGTTTCCTGACGGTACCCCTTATAGAAAAAGTTAAAAATGTGAAAAGTCCCATTTAAACGGTCGCCTATGCCTACATGGAGGTGGAAGACTTAGGTCGAAATTAAGAAACAAAGAAAGCAGTACCCGTATAGAGAACAATGGCAATGATTCCACCAATCACAGCAACCTTCAATTTAAAGCGTGCATAATCGACAAGCGGCATATCCAAAATGGATGCGGTTGTAATGGTGGTATCACCAAGAGGGGAAGTTAACGCACCAAATGCACCACTTGCAAACACAGCACCCACTGTTAACGGGATTGATGCCCCGGTGGAAACCGCTAATGACATTCCTAACGGCATAAATAATCCCCAGGTTCCCCAAGAAGAACCAATAAAGTAGCCGATAATCGAACCGAGCACAAAGATGGTGACCGGAGTTAAAAAGGCAGGTAAGAAGGACCCCAAAGTAGAACTAATAAACTTCGAAAAACCAAGATCCTCTGCCGAGAGGGTCAAGGACCAGATGAGGACAAGCAGCGTGATTGCCTCCATCATTTGGTTTCCCCCATCAAAAAAATGGTACAAAATCTCATTCAGCTTTTGCCGTCTGATAATATAAAAAACAAAAGAGATCACAAGGGTGATGAAAACGGCTAATAACATAACAAAAGTTGCATCCGCCATAGAAAAGGCTTCAAAAATCGTTTTAGCTCCTTTACGCGTACCATCTTTCCATAAAAGAAATAACGATAATCCGAGGAGCAAGAAAACGGGTACAATCAAATTCCACGGCTGGGCTTTGACCAAGGATAATTCTCTTTGAATTCCCTGCCGGTGAAGTTCATTCCCATCATCATCTAACTGCTTATCATCCATTTTCAATAGGGAATTTTTCTTCGCAGGCCTCCAGAATGTTTGAACAATCCCAATCACCAACATCGCAATCGCAAAAAAATTAAACAAAATACTAAGCAGGAAAACATGATAGGCAGACATTCCTAAATGAAGTTTATTGATACTTCCTTCCACTAAAGAGACCATGAATCCAACAAATGCCGTGGCTACGGGTAAAAGGACAATGACCGATTCAGTTGAGATATCCATTGTGAGTCCGACCTTTTGCTTTGGCAGGTTCATTTTTTTAATCAGGGATTTCACAATAGGACCAATCATCATGATCCGAAACATCGGCATCATAAATGTAAACGGAAGCGTAAGCCAGATGAGCGCCAGCAGCCCGCGCTCTGTATGAATTTTAGCCCCAACCCATTCTGAAAAGCCTTTAATCCCGCCAGAAATGTTCATCATCCCAACAAGCCCGCCAAATAAATAAAGAAACCCTATGATTTTAATATTGTTTCCAGCAGACAGGGTAGTCACAATATAGGATACGGTTTGATAGACACCAGTTAATAAATGGGCCTTAAAAAGCAAAGAACCAACAAGCAAACCAAGAACCAGTCCAGGTAAGATGTTTTTTAGCCAGATCGACATCGAAATGACAATAATAAATGGTAATAATGAAAGCCAAGTATGTTCCAAAATCTCTTCCCCCTAAAGCAGACAACTTCATTATAAGTATTGCCTAAAATAACCCCTTTAAAAGATAAAGATGAAAAGGGTGGGGAAAGTGAACTTGTCCATGAAAAAAAGAATAATAAGTTGGGGGGATTCCAATCGGTGCAAATTTAGAAGGAATATTTAATTTTTTTTGATGACCATCGAGAAGCTGAATTTTAGAAAAGCACGATTGTAAAAAAATGATTATTTAGAGGGTTTATTAATAATAAAGGAAGAGACCTTTCTCGGAACATGTTGGATCCAATACTGGTGGAAGGCATCCAATACTTCTTTCGCGAATATGTCTCCTGTTCCTTGCTGTCTGATTACGCCATAATCCAGCTTACTTTGTTGAGTTTTACCACTTACCTTTTCACAATGTTCTAAGTCCAACTCAATATAAAATTGAACCTCTGTTCCTTCCTCATTTTTTATCGAAGCAAGATAATTTCCGAATTCTTCCACAAGAACCTCAACCATCCATCCCTGTTGCTCACTTTCCATTAAAAACGCACGATAAATTTGAATAAAAAGATTTAAATCCATTTAGCCCGACACATCCTTTGCATATTTTTTAATCTGAAAAAATAAATCAATAGTAGGCAGCAGCCAAGGGGAATGAAAGGGAAAAAGGTTCATTCTACTTATTTATCAATATATGCAACGTTGCAAATGGAAAGAAGACTTCATTTACAGTACGGATAGTAAAAATCTAAATCGTGAGGAGATAACTGAATTTTTAAAATAAATGCAAAAGAACCCAGGAATATAAGAAAAAGTCCTATTCAAACGAACTTGAATAGGACTCACTTTTTGTAATAGGCATAAAGTTTTGTACCATGAGGGGATGATGCGTATATTGTTAGAGATACATCTATTGCAGTGGATACCATTATATTTGTTATAAGATATCAGTCAGCTGAATTGCTTTAATGGCTTTTCAGCAGTATTTTATCCATTTCACGCATTTTATCATAGGATTCTACAAGTGGTTCAGGGACCAATGTTCTGCCATACTCCCAAGCATTCGTTTCGATAATCGTTTTAAGCTGTTCGATTTCATCCTCTTCACCATACATTATAATCCTAGTATCATGTTTGTTTTTCTTAAAATCAAAATAGTACCCGAGCACATGATAAAGAATAAGTTTTACAAAGTTTTCGTCTGTCTCTTTAATTTTAAAGTTCATTTTATCTTTATATCCGTTAATTTGTAAGTAGTTAAATCTGATTGTATTTGTCGATACGTTATAACACATCGGCGCAGGCAGCTGATTGTTAAATTCAAAATTGATCTCTAAATTGTGCTGATTTAAGGTATTTTCGATGATCTCTTCAATATCCCATATGTATAGCATATACTCCACCAATGTCCTTTCAAGGTACTTCAAATTATGTATACTTCTTTAATGGATATCGTTAAATTTTGCTTTTTTAGGGATTGTAAAATAAAGTCAATTAGGCGCAGCAAATAGTTTTTTCTTTTCTTTTTGCAAGTCTTCAAAAAGATTGCATTTATGTAAAAAAGCTTCCGTGATTTCCGTTGAAGTGATTGACGTATAAGGGTAAAGTCCTTTTAAAGCTTTAACCAAATGTTTGCCGAGTCCTTGATTACGATGAGAAGGGTTTATGGCAATATGTTGTAATTGGATTTGGCTATTTGTAAACAAAACACCAATCAGACCTATAATCCCCTCTTTTTCTTTCCAGAGGTAGAGCTTGTGGTTCTTCTCTGTATCATACTCATTCATGGTTTTCCTAAGTTTTGTAAGATCCTTTTCGCTCGGATTAAATGATAAAAGACCCATTGCGATTTTTTCATAATTTTTTTTATATTTTATCAACAAATCCATCCCTCGCTTTTTATCACTTTCAACTGAACAATACTAAACCTTTTTATCAATTTGCGTCACATTATTTACCGACTATTTTTTCAGAATTATAACATAGCTATTTATTAAATACGTTAAAAGCCCATTACAATTCAATATCAGATACCTAACAAAGGAGGGGGCCTGACAATTTCTTTCCTATTCAGTTAACAGAATAAGGTTCTTTTCTTATAGTTATACCGTAATCATAAGGAGGAGAATATTGCTGCTAAATCATGGTTAGGAGGTAGCTAGGTGAAAAAAGAGCATATCCAATTCATACAAAAGCTTTCCAATCCAAGTCTTAGAGGAAGAGTTCCGGGCACAAAAGGGCATGTTGTGGCTAGGAATCTAATCTTAGAGCAATTTGAAAAACTATCATTAACTCCATTAATCGATAAGAAATGGGAACAAACCTATAAAGCTTTTAATGGGCAGGTGGGTCGTAATCTGCTTGCACAGAAAAAGGGATGCGGCAAGAAGTGGCTGCTTCTTGGAGCCCACTATGATCATATACCTGGCTGTCCAGGGGCAAATGATAATGCAGCGTCCGTCGGCATCTTACTTTCGGTCCTTGATTCATTAAAAACAACCGAATTAAATATAAATATTGTTTTAGCGATCTTTGATATGGAAGAGGCAAGATACTTCATGACCAAAAGCATGGGGAGTATTCAGTTTTATCAGCAGTCTCAAAAAATACTGGACTACGACCAATTCCTTGGGGCATTTATTTTAGATTTATGCGGACATAGTGTCTCTATTAAAAATCGGGAGAACTCCTTGTTTGTGATTGGAGCCAATACATCGCCAATTCTTTCACAATCCATTGAATTTGCGCAGGGTAAGGGAAAAGATCTTCACGTCTATCGTTTAAGCAGCAGAGAATTATATTATCTATCCGACCATTATATTTTTGATATAAACCAACAGCCCCATTTATTTTTTACATGCGGTCCTTACACTAACATGCATACTCCTGAAGATACTTTTGAAAAACTGAATCTAGATAAAATCTCATCCATTGCAGCACTTATTAAACAAAGCATCCTCAATATTGACTCAAGACCCCCATTTGGGAAGTACCAACCATTTAATCACAGATCTGAAGCAGTTGAACTAGGACGCTTTTTGGAGGTGGAACTTGGTCCAAATCATAATCTTGATCTTATATGCCACGTGTTAATGAGAGAACAATCGAAAGGTCAGAAGATTGACCTTGAAAAAATCAGATTAATGATGAAAGCTTTGCGGATTCTCTAATGATTAGATTTTGGTAAAATTATGAATGATTTTATAAACAGCTATAGAAACGAGAAGAGAACAAGCAACGACACTGCCTCGTAAGATTCCATGCTATGCAAATATTTCGAGGAATTATTGAACGCTTTACCGCATGGAAAACCTCGGAAATATTCTTATTCAACTCTATAGGGCAGGATACTTTAAGTAGGATATATTAGTAGAGGGAATGGATTTAACGTAAACATATTGGGGGAATTAAAAAATGAAACAAAATGAAGGTTCCGAAGAAGCAATTAAAAGATGGGATGCTTTTGCAGATGCATATTCAAAAAATCATACTGAACAAGGAGACCTTCATAAAGAAGTCTTTTTAAACCCCACTTTATTTTCACTTATGGGAAATGTAAAAAATAAAAAAGTTTTAGATGCAGGATGTGGTGAAGGCTATCTAAGCAGAATTTTATCAAAGTTTGGTGCCACCGTGACAGCAGTGGATTATTCATCAAGAATGATAGAAATTGCTAAAGGAAGAACCCCAAAGGATTTATTAATTGATTATAGACAAGGTAATTGTGAGGATTTAAATACTATAGAAAATAAAAGTTTCGATTTAATAGTTTCCAATATGGTTATACAAGACCTAGCCAATTATGAAAAAGCATTCCAAGAAATGTATAGGTTACTAGTAGATGGAGGCAATTTTATTTTTTCGATATTGCATCCGTGTTTCGTTACTCCAGAATGTGGTTGGGAGAAAACAGAAAGTGGTGAAAAGTTGCACTGGAAGGTAGATAGATATTTTTATGAAGGTGCGTATGAACAAGGTTTAGGTGATAAACAAAAAATGTTATTCTTCCATAGAACATTAACAAGTTATATTAACACTCTAATTAAAACGGGTTTTGTTTTAGAAAGCATTGTAGAACCGAAGCCCTCAACTGAGATGCTAAAAAAATATCCAACGTTTGAAGAAGATTTTAGATGTCCTGACTTCATAGTTTTTAAGTTGAAAAAATAATAGATAAAATTGTTCAACTTAAGGGTGCGTTGCTCCAGAAAGGATTAACGCCCTATTTGTTGAACATATTGAACTCCCATGAAAATAAAAACGGAAAAAACAAAAAGAAAGTGGAACCAGCCAATTAGATTTTAAAAAAAGGCTGTGCCTGATCCTTGAATTAAATTTGTAAAGCTTAAACTAAAATACAAAATTATGTAGGCTAGGCTGTTGCAACAACCCAATAACGGTTAATCTCCCTAGGTGCTACCCGAAAAGGGCGCGACATTCTGTGATGTATTGGAACCCTTTAGACTGCATATGCAGTCTTTTTTATCAGGAGCCGAATCATTTCGGTTTTAAGATGAGGTCGCACATACTGATTCGACATCATCATCTCAAACCTTCCTCACCTTTTAATTTAATTCCAACAAATTTCCAACGATCCCTTTCGTTTATTATTTGATCGTTGATTTCGATCGGAATAGGATGTTGAAAGATAGGTCCATGATATACAAAGGTATGGTACTCACCGTACTCCCCGCATGGGTCTACATCAGAAGGCAATGCTTCCAGCCATTCTTTCGACAAGGTTTTCCCTAAAAAATCGGACGATAATTTCGTTGAATCGACGGATATGACGGCAGCTTTCCATCCTTCTTCCACCATTTGTCGAGCTAATGCTTTAGTATTTCGTCCCCATAATGGCAGCAGCAATTCAAATCCGTGTCTCGCTAGTAATTTTTCTTTATAGGTCTTGACTTCTTCCAAAAATAAGTCACCATATGCGATTTTCGTGACTCCGAAATGTTGCCTGAAATAAACCATAGTACTAATTAAACCATCTTCGAAGTTCTCCCTAGTAAAATCGCTCATTATTAGCTTGTATAGAGGCAGTCCGATGGATTCCGCTTGTTTTTCAACTAGCTGTTCATCAATGTGGTGACTGGTGACGTTTCCATTGTTCGTACAGGTTGTCACCAACGATATGATTTTATACCTTTGATCCTTTAACAATTGGTTGACTAAAAAAACGGAGTCTTTTCCAGATGAAAAGGCAACGACGATATTTTCAGGGCTCGTTTCTTTCACGGTCTCATCCTTTCTCAGATGATGATTAAATCATCTTCTCTTTCTATAGATATTCTACTGTCCAATATATTGTGGCGTCCATCTATTTAAGAGAGATTGGTTTATATTTGATTAAAAAGATGATGGTCAAAAGCAACTTTCACATTAGGGAATTTGGAATGACACTTTACTGATAGAGAGATTTTCTGAAAGCACTCCCATGAAATAAGTTTTTAAAAAGATGGTAAAAAAGTGAAAAGAGCTGGAATTAATCTTTGGGTTGATACTGTTCCAAAAATATTTGAAGTAGATGTTGAAATTATTGAAGGTTCGTTAGGGATTGGGCATTTTTGCGATAATACTGGAACTGGTTCTTGTGTTTTAGGTTTCTCTGGTTTTGCCATGATGATTGAGGAACTAAATAACAATAAAAAAAGATACTATTGTAATGATTTTGAAGCTGATGACGATTTTGATGATTTAATATTTGAGATTGAAATTATTGAATTTTAAAATAACATCCTTGTTCAACCAACGAGTGTAACAAGAAGATAGTAAAAAATTGACTGTACTAATCGACTGGTGAACACTTCAAAATGATGGGTTATGACTAAACCGTAAATAAAATAAGGGCCAAGAATACTCCTAAATATATAGGCAAATATCTATTCCTCTTTAAACATGGACACATACATTATTTTTGAATCAATTTGAGGAGGAGATAAAAATGGAAAGAATCTTTGGAATGGGCATGGGTGGTTTCCCTGGAATGGGCATGGGTGGTTTCCCTGGAATGGGCATGGGTGGTTTCCCTGGAATGGGCATGGGCGGTTTCCCTGGAATGGGTATGGGTGGTTTCCCTGGAATGGGTATGGGTGGTTTCCCTGGAATGGGTATGGGTGGTTTCCCTGGAATGGGTATGGGTGGTTTCCCTGGAATGGGTATAGGCGGTTTCCCTGGAATGGGCATGGGCGGTTTCCCTGGAATGGGTATGGGTGGTTTCCCTGGATGGGTATAGGCAGTTTCCTTAGAATGGATATACCATGTAGCTATAACTTAAATTTAAAATACTTTATTAAGTAAATGGTTCTTTTGCGATAAACCAGAGCTGTCGATAGGGCAGCTTTTTTAAGTAAAGGGCAGTTAGTGGAAGAAGGATATTTAAAATGTTTGGAGAATAAAACCTTTAAAGGAAAAAAATAGTGGGTGAAATCCTTGAAAAAATTAATTGGGATTGCAGTAATAACAGTAGTCATTTTTCTTATGTTACACTCAACTCCAAAACTGGCTTTAAGGACTTGTGTATTTTTTATGGGGTATCCAAAAGCTGCTTTTATTACTGACATAGGTGATGATGAATATCATAATAAATTTGATAAGAAAAAATTCGCTAAGATTAATGCAAAAGCTTATACCTTAACAAAACCACCATTCGATAAAGCTACTGAAAGTGAGTTAAGAAATTATTTTGTACGGAAGATTGGCTATTTATATTTTGCTGAATATTATGGAGAATTATAAATCTTCTACTTCAGCTAACGGATTTTAATTAGCCAGGGGCTTGCTATTCCCTTAAATCAATTACGAAGAGGGCAACATAGATACATATTTGAATATAAAAGGAGAAATAAACACAGGGACATATAAGGTTAGAGAAAGGGGCATTTATGAAAAAGAGTTTTAAACGAATAATTACTTTAATAATCCTTGTTGATTTAGTATTAGTAGCTGTTGGATGTGAACCAAATAGTAATATTAAAACCGAAGCAAGTAAAAGTTCTAAATCTGAAATTACTTTAGATGTAAAAGAATTACAAACATTAAAAAGAAGAACAATTTTCTATGCTAAAAAAAATGAAATTATTCAAACCCAGGAATCAATAATATTTATTTCGGAATTCAAGAGTACTATAATGCCGATACCAACGAATATCAATATGTGTTAAATTTTAAAAAACATCCTCTTACAGATGACCAAAATGAAATGAAAATTGTACCTTTCAATGTTATTAAACTCTCAGTGGGGGCTTCACAGGATGAAAATACTAACTTTTTTATTCTTAGTGCTAGCTCACCTGTCTTAAATGATTTTTATAAGTCGTATATTAATGAAGGGTCATACTTTTTGTTTAGTTCGAACAAAACAATCGAAGCCAAGGATTTTCAAATTGAAGGCATTTTTGTGAACACTATTCCGATAAATAATAAAAAAATAGGTGAAGAAACGTATCGTTACTTTTCAAATGTAAATGAAAGTATTCTTTCTGAATAAACTAAAGGGTGATTAAATTGAGGAGGAAATTGCTGAGGTAATATGCGTATTTCTGTAAAATGAGGATTTAGCGGATGCCTTCTACTGTATTGGGCTATCCGCCTTTCCTATATGTTAACGTTTTTCAATATAGTTTACGACATCTCCAACTGTTTGTAGTGTCGCTGCAACTTTGTCACTAATTTCGATCGCGAATTCATCTTCAATTTCCATCGTCAAGTCCACCATATCAAGCGAATCAGCATTGAAGTCATCTTTGAATGATGATTCTAGTTTGATATCCTCCATTTTGACACCAAGCTGGTCGGCTATAATAGCTTTTAACTTTTCAAATGTGGTCATTGTTGCATCCTCCCAATTATTTCATAACCATCATTATAACAACCTAATTCGGAACGTAAAACATAAAAATATTGTCAATATCTTTTGCAACTGTTCTTATTGAACAAACGGGCAGGATAAATGAAGAAGCTTATTCGCCGAAAAGGACATTCCTGTAATACAGAGATGCCCTTTTTTACTGTTTTGTTAGAAGGAGAAGTCTAGAATCATCTTACTGGTTTTACAAGACAATACCTTGTTTGATGATTTCAACTTTTACATTCGTTTTAAACATAACATTTTTAAAATAATCCTTTTTATCTAGCATTTCCCATGTTTTAGGGTGAAACGCGATCAATCTCCTCCCAATTCCAAATGCATCACAATTCGCCTGCTGTAATGTTGTAATTACCTTTTTCGCTTCCTCTGTAAACTCCTTTGATAATACCTTATTTAGTCGTTCGATATCTTTGGGAACATCCCCTTTAGGATATTCTTCTACGTTTATCTTTAAATGTAATTTTAATTGAACAGAAACCTCGCCATTTTTTACATCAACTTTTAATTTTCTTTTCATATTGCTGACATTCAATGAAATATAATTTGTTAATTTCTGCGGATCTTCTTTATTCACTCGTTTTGTAAATCGTGCGTATTCTCCTTTTTTGTTATTCATTAAAAGAAGGAGGCATGAATCTTGCGGAGATAAATTTTTTCCCGAATATTCTTTTTCATCCATCAGTGCCAGACCGACCACTACTGCGCTTTTCTTTTTATTTATTTTAAGATAGGGGAGGACGATATCTTCTCCCGGATCAAGCATTTCTGAGGCTAGTGTCTGGATGGTTTGAAACGGAATGATCGAGTTTTCTTCTGCGCTAGTAAGAGCGTCTTGTATATATTCGCTAACGTTTGGCTCATGTTTTGGCTTAATTTCAAGCAGATTCACCGCTTCTCCATCCACTACCCCTATTGTCGCCCCCAGTGAATTTCGCGGATCTCTCCAAATGACATCTAATGGTGGATAAATACCTCCAGCCGCCATCCGCTCGCCGAACATAATCAGTTTATTTTTAGAAGAATCTAATATTCCGGATACTTCTCGATCGATTTTAAGTCGGCAATCCCTTGGTGTATGACCTTTTGCAGAAAGTGTTTCACTTTTTACCCTGGCTTGCGGTCCCCCAGAGGTCTCCTCGATTATGGGAATGGAAACTCCTAATAACATTTCGCCGTTATCTGCTACATCATAACTTAATATCTGCACCAATACTGCATTTTTCATCAGGTGCTGGTCCCAGCATCCAGTAAGTAATAAACATAGAAGGACAAAGACAGGCTGTTTGCTTTTCATGTCTAATTCACCACTTCTTTTTTCGACAAAACCCACGAGAGAATGAGTAAAAGTACAGGGATGATGCCAATAAAAATATAGTGCGTCGGCCCAAGAAAGTGATTAAAATTTTCAAAGTCTCTTCCTTGATCAGGAAGAAGAGCCAAAATTAAATTGACTCCTGCAACAATAGGCAGCAAGCGGGCATAATGTTTTTTACTAAACAGGCTGGCCAACCCCATTGCAGATAATAATAGCCAGTTGGCAATCGAAGTTGCAACGATTACAAGCCAGAGCGATAAGAAAAATAAATCCGTCCTTTCAAGAACTTGAAACGAATAGGCTTTAATCATATATAATAATGGCTCTGGAGTCAGTCCAATATCTAAAGTAGACTCGAAATAGACAAGGGCTGCAAACACCAAAAAGGTATAAAAGAAAGTGACAAAAATGTTCGCTGTTGTGATGGCGATCAGCTTCTCTTTTCCGGAAGATTGGACATAGGGATGGATAAAAAGAAACAGTTCAAAGCCCAACATGGAGAAAGCAGCTTCTTTTGAACCTTTCAATATCGTTAGAATGCTATGGTTCCCTACTGGAAAAATATACAGGAAGTTCGCATCCTTCATTGCATACGCAATCAACACTAATAACACAAACAGAATGGGAGATACCAGTACATAAAATCTCGCTATACTGGTTAATCCTGCACTGACGATGTAAATGCAGGTGAAGAGGATTAAAACCATTGTAATCCAATTAGGGGTACGCGGTAGGATCCATTTATCCAAGATATCACTATATCTTGCTAAAACTAAGCTTCCTGTTACCATAAAATAGAGTGCATAACTGAGAATGAGTAGCTTCCCGATCACTTTCCCCAGTAATTTTGGGAGTATTTGATACAAAGACAACGATGGAAATCTTCTGCTTAGTCCCCAAAAGGCAAAAATAATCGCTTGTGAGATGACTCCTGCTATTAGAGTTGAAATCCAACCATCCTGTTTGGCTGCTAATGCCACATCATGGGGCAACGATAATATTCCTACACCAATTTGGGCCTGGATTATCATAAATACAAGCTGTTTGTTCGTAATTTTATTCTTGTTTTGTTTCATTACTATCCCAGCCCCTTGCCAAAGATTGCTTTTTCAGGATGTTTGGTTTTGAATCAAGCGGACGTGTATTAAATTTCCAAAGGGGCAAACGGATAAACGTATCTTTAATGTCTTTTAATCGAAAAGGTGCCCATGGTGCAAAGTAGGCTGTGCCAAATGATTCTAACCTGCATAAATGAGCTAAAGAAAACATAAACCCAAAGGTAATCCCAACAAATCCAAAGGTTGACGCCAAAATCATATGGGGAAAACGCAAAAATCGTACGGCATCACTCATTTCTGTGGTGGGGATGCTGTAGGCTGCAATGGCCGTAATCGCCACAACCACGATCATGGTATTCGAGATGAGACCAGCACGGACAACCGCATCACCAATAACCAAACCTCCGACTATACCGATGGTTTGGCCAATTCTTGATGGAAGGCGTACCCCCGCTTCACGAATTAGTTCAATGGTCAACTCCATTACAAGTGCTTCAATTAACGGAGGAAAAGGTATATTTTTGATTGAACTTACAACAGGGAGAACTAAATCATCCGGCAGTACTTCAAAATGAAAACCAATCACCGCAATATAAATAGCAGGTAAATTAACCGCAATGAAGATGCTTACAAGCCTCATGGAACGGATAAAGGTCCCGATCATCCAGCGTGAATTATAATCATCAGGTGAATGGAAGAATGCAAAAAAAGTGACGGGAATAATTAAACAAGCTGGAGACCCCTCCATCAACACCGCCACTCTTCCTTCATTCAGATGACTTATTACACGATCAACTCTTTCTGTACTTAATATCTGAGGAAAGGGGGACCATGTGGAGTCTTCGATCAATTCCACAAGAGCTCCAGTACTGGGGATATGATCCATTGAAATATGCTGGGCCCTCCGTTTGAATTCGTTGATCATTTGATTATTGGAAACGTCTTTCATATAAACCATGGCTATTTTGGATTGAATCTGGTCACCCATTGTTATATGTTCCATGGTAAGATTTGCGGTTCTACACGATTTCCTAATTAAATGAAGATTGGTTGAAAGATTCTCGATAAAACCTTCATGCGATCCTTGAATAACTTGTTCATTACTAGGTTCTATAATGGTCCTCTCTTTGGAGAGGCCAACTTCCACCATGTAGAATTCTTTGACACCATCCAGGAACAGGATACAGGATCCATTTAAAAGTGCTTCTTGAGCTTTGAATAAGTTATCTGATTTAAGAAAGTTAGAATGAAGTACACTTTCGAACTGGGCACTCTCCGCTTCATTCATAGGTTTGACAATATCTCTTTGAATCTTATCCTTATCTGCCATCGTTTCTAAGAAAACCAAACTTCCACAAGTATTTCTTTCATTTAATTCCTTAATCATTAAATCAGCTGAATCAGAAAAGGTTTGTTTAAAAAAAGAAATATTTTCATCGATTGTATGGAATACCTCTTTAAACGATATAGAGTCCTGATTTGAAGCAACTGGTTGAATATCCCTTTTCATGAACTTTTTTAAAGCAGGGTAAATGAATTTCATGTTTTTACTCCATTATCAAAATGTTTCCATTATCATCCCAAAAATATGGTATATCTATGTATTTGTTTGTTTGGTTAAAAATAATAAAAGGCAGATCTTCAAGTAGATCCGCCTTTCTATTGCACGTTTGATTCTTGTTTAATTAATTCTCTATTAAAATAGGATGATATCAACTTTATTCCTGTCTGCGACTAAAATTGAAAAAATATCAAGTATTACTATTTTTTTGTTTGAACAGTATAATCAGGGATGGGAGTTGAAACAAATGAATAAAAAAGATATCGCTAATATCCGAAAGCAATTTAAATTAGATAATTATCGTATGAACATTCGTGAAATCTTTAATGTTTATGTTCAGAAAGACTCAGGCGAGATTTACCATCAAGTTTGTCAGCCGTTTCAAATGTTGGAACAGGAAGCACAAGAGTTGTTTTTAGCCAACTTTAAAAAGGTCTTAACAGGAAATCTTGATGCCAAACTGTTTGAATTGAAATTCCAGCGGGATGTGGAATACAGTACACAATCGATTCTCTTTGAAGGATTACAAGCGGATTCAGCTGATTGGCAAGATAACATGGTGGAAATCGTCGGAAAAATGCTTGCTAATACTGCTTATGAATTTGATATGGTGGTGACATTTATCCGGGGAGAATACCGAAAGGCGACTCGGAAACGGAATGCTGAATCCGAAGAAGGCGGGGACGATGAGGTTTATTCTAACGAATTTATCCTTTGCAGTCTTAACAAAACGGATCATCCGAAAAAATCCTTGATGTTTGACTATATTGAAAAAGAATACAAGTCTTATCATGTAGTGGATCCCATTATTAATTTAGACTCTCCATTGTCAGGTTTCCTGTTCCCGACTTTTAATGAAAATGCTGCGGACGTGAACCATATTCTTTATTGTGCCGGCAAAGTGAATCAGCCGGATGTAAGATTTATTGAAGAGGTTCTAAATGGGGAAGAGATCATGACGGCCCAGGAAGATAAGGATTGCTTCGATTTTATCTTAAAAGAAGTGATGGGAGACGAAGTCGAGCCTCGGGTCATTTCCAATGTTTATGAGGAAATCGACAAGATGATTCAAGAGAATGCGGAAAAGGAAGAAAGTGAAATTCCTACGTTGGATACCCGGGACATTGAGAGAATCTTAACGGTTAGCGGGGTCGAAAATGTAGAGCCGGCTAAAGTGGAACATGCCTTCAAAGCGATTATAGATGATGAAAAATATGAATTCAAAGCCAGCAATTTAGTACCAAAAACGATCAAAATCAATACAAAATTGGCAGATGTGACCATCAACCCAAAAGATCTGAAATATGTAAAATATATTACGTTTGAAGGAAAACGGTGCCTACTGTTAGAGGTTGATGAAGAAGTGGTCGTGGAAGGATTTAAACTGGAATCGGAAACACTCTAGTGGGTTTTGATGGACAGGTTCCTTGATCCAATACAAGAGATATGAATGAGTTTCAATTGGTTCTTACAAATGGTAGGGACCAACTTTTTTTGTTTTTTGGATGATTCAAGACAATATCATAATACAGGAAAAGTAATCTCATCCACTAGGCTTCAAATATAGAAATTACCTTCGAAACCAAAGAAAGCGATGCCAAAAACTTAACAAATAAATAACCCAAAAATCAAAGAAAATCATGATAAACTAACAAAAATAGAAATGACGGGGGTGTATAGATGAAAATTGGTTTAAGGACAGTCAAAACAGCATTGGGTGCGGGGGTTTCCATCTGGGTTGCCGAATTGCTTCAACTTCAGTTTGCAAGTTTTGCTGCCATTATCTGCATCCTTTGTATAGAAAAAACGAAAAAGCAATCGATCCGGTCTTCACTGGAACGATTTGCTGCCTGTACGATTTCTTTGGTATTGAGCGGTCTGGTGTTTCGAGCGATGGGATTCAATCCTCTTGTATTTTCGTTATTCATTTTGCTGATTATTCCTGTTCTGGTTCGGCTCCGTTTGCAAAAAGGATTCATCAACGGCGTGGTGATTGTCCTTCATATTTTCACGCTGGAGAAGTTCACTCTTCCCATTGCCTTAAATGAACTTCAAATTGTCATAATCGGCGTAGGAGTGGCAATCTTGTTGAACAGTTATATGCCAAACGTAGAAAAAAACCTCAAGGAAATAAAAACAAACATAGAAGAAAAGTTCAAAAAAATATTGTTTGAATATGGCGCTTACTTGGAAAAAGGCGATCTAGGATGGGACGGGAAAGAACTATTGGAATTGGAAGAAAACCTTAATGAGGGTAAAATTTTAGCCATCCAATATGAGGAAAACCAATTGGGCATTGATAAAAAGGGATATTATCACTATTTCGATATGAGGGAAAAACAGTTTGTCATTTTAAACCGCATGCTGCCTATCGTATCCTCGCTGTATGAAGATGTCGTCCAAAGACATGTATTCGCTCAATTCCTGTATGAAATCAGCACCGATGTAAAGAGCGACAACACTGCTTACAGACATCTTCAAAGACTGGAAAACCAACATCAAAAAATGAAAGAGCTTGAATTGCCAAAGTCCCGCACAGAATTCGAAACAAGGGCATCTGTATTCCATTTAATGAACGAGATGGAGTATTATTTAAGAACAAAAATAAACTATTACGACGAAAAACAGATTGATGTTTAACCTACCATCTAAAAAATTCTGTAATACCGAAAGACGTTCAAAACCATTTCCCTTTTCGGAAAAGTAATGATGAAAGAAGGGTGGACGGAGAAATTACCAGTGGCAGATGACCGTAAAGAAATAACATAATTATTTCTATACAAGTTTTCCTTCTAGAATGAAGCGTAAAATTCTCTTGTAACCCTTAAACGTTACAGTCTATGTGATTGGCTCTAAAAGAAATTTGTTATTGAGATTAAATACTAAATGCATTATAATTATAGTATAAAAGTTAATGGATGGTAAGTAATGTAATATTGCCTACCTCTATGTCTTTTGCATAGTTTTAATGGTGAGATGGATAACAAGTAGGATAAACTGCTTAGATATTAGCCCGCCATAAAATAGTTTGTGTAAAGTCAAACACACACTATTTTATGGTGGGCTTTTTATTTTGGGAAAAAGGGAGAGTTTTCATTGTCTGAAATAGTGAGAGTAAAGATTAATGGCGAGGAACGTAAGGTAAAAAAAGGTGTTCGTATTCTCGATTATCTTTTGCAGCAAGGAATTGAGCATCCACATATCTGTTATTCAGAGGTATTAGGTCCAATTCAAACATGTGATACATGTATGTGTGAGATTGATGGGAAAATGATGAGGGCATGTTCCACGGAAATGGTGGAAGGAATGAATATTTTAACTTCCTCAGAACGGGCCAAATCTGCACAAACAGAAGCAATGGATCGTATTTTAGAGAATCACTTACTTTATTGTACGGTTTGCGACAATAATAACGGAAATTGCCGTGTTCATAATACAGCGGAGTTTTTAGAAATTGAACATCAAACTCGTCCATTCCGAGAAAAAGGTTATGAGGTAGATATGTCACATCCTTTTTACCGATACGATCCTAATCAATGTATTCTTTGCGGGCGTTGTGTAGAAGTGTGCCAAGATCTACAGGTTAATGAAACGCTAACAATTGATTGGGAACGAAAAATGCCGCGTGTCTTGTGGGATAATGGTAAATCCATCAATGAATCTTCCTGTGTATCTTGCGGACAGTGTGCAACAGTATGTCCATGTAATGCACTAATGGAAAAATCGATGTTGGGAGAAGCTGGATTTATGACAGCCATTCCGAAAGATTTGTTAAACCCTATGGTTGATCTTATTAAAGAAGTTGAACCGGATTATAAGACCATTTTTGCCTTATCAGAAGTAGAAGCAGCGATGCGGGAGACCCGTACGAAGAAAACCAAAACCGTTTGTACCTTTTGTGGAGTAGGATGTTCATTTGAAGTATGGACAAAGGGACGTGAAATTTTAAAAATTGAACCAACTGAAAATGGACCTGTAAACAGCGTTTCTACCTGTGTGAAAGGAAAGTTCGGATGGGATTTTGTTAATAGTGAGCAACGTCTTACTACCCCTTTAATCCGAAAAGGGGATGAGTTTGTTCCTGCAACTTGGGAGGAAGCCTTGTCATTGATAGCCGAAAAAATGGGTGCGATTAAACAAACCTATGGCGGACGTGCATTAGGATTTGTAAGTTCTTCCAAAACTACAAACGAAGACGCCTATCTTATGCAAAAATTAGCTCGGCAAGTATGTGAATCAAACAACATTGACAACTGTTCACGTTACTGTCAGTCTCCTGCCTCAGATGGATTGCTCACGACAGTTGGATACGGAGGTGACTCCGGTACCATTAAAGATATTGCAAGCAGCGGTCTTGTCATCATAATTGGTGCGAACCCAACTGAAGGACACCCTGTGCTAGCAACTCGGGTTAAGCGCGCAAAGAAACTATACGACCAAAAATTGATAGTTTCCGATCTTCGAAAACATGAAATGGCGGAGCGTTCCGATCTGTTTTTACATCCAAAACAGGGAACGGACTATGTTTGGATAACGGCTATTGCCAAATATATCATCGATCAAGGCTGGCATGATGAAAAGTTTATTGAAAAACGTGTAAATCAATATAGTGAATATCTTAAACTTCTTGAAAAATACACACTTGAATATGCAGAGGAAGTAACGGGACTTTCAAAAGAACAGCTTATCGAAACAGCCAGAATGATTCACGAAGCAGACGGAACTTCTATTTTATGGGGAATGGGTGTCACTCAAAATGTTGCAGGATCCCATACATCTGCGGCTATCGCCAATCTTTTACTCGTAACAGGAAACTTTGGACGTCCTGGTGCAGGGGCATATCCTCTTCGCGGACACAACAATGTACAAGGCTCATGTGACATGGGGACTCTTCCACAATGGCTTCCAGGGAATCAGCGGTTAACAGACGATAAGGCACGAGCAAAATTTGAACAGGCATATGGAGTCAAAATTTCCGACAAGCCAGGGTTCACAAACATTGAAATGTTAGAGGCGGTGGAGAAAGGCGAATTAAAAGCCATGTATCTAATGGGAGAAGATATGGCATGGGTCGATTCAAACGCAAACCATGTGCATGACACCCTTAGGAAGCTGGAATTTTTTGTCGTACAGGATGTGTTTCTAACAAAAACAGCTCAATTTGCAGATGTTGTCTTACCGGCGGCTCCATCACTTGAGAAGGATGGAACATTCACCAATACAGAGCGGCGCATTCAACGGCTGTATCGTGCACTTGATCCATTAGGTGACTCAAAACCAGATTGGTGGATTATTCAACAAATTGCAAAATATATGGGTGCTAATTGGAACTATGAACATCCAAGTGAAATTATGGATGAGATTGCAAGCTTGTCTCCGTCTTTTGCAGGTGTATCATATGAACGGCTTGAGGGATGGAACAGTTTACATTGGCCAGTACAAAAAGATGGTACGGATGAGCCACTTCTTTATACGAAGCGTTTTAACTTTCCAGATGGAAAAGCTCTTTTTTCTCTTGAAGAATATGTTCCGCCTATTGAGTTTTCACAAGAATTCGACCTTACTTTGAATAACGGACGCCTTTTAGAACATTTCCATGAAGGGAATATGACCAATAAATCGAAAGGGATTCAATATAAGTTACCTGAAGTATTCGTAGAAGTTTCGCCAGAACTTTCCCGGGAACGCGGTGTGAAAGATGGCTCGTTGGTACGCCTAGTATCACCTTATGGTGCGATCAAGCTTCGTACGGTCGTAACAGATCGGGTACAAGGAAAAGAACTCTATGTCCCTATGCATTCTGTCAGTCATGAAAATGCTATTAATCTACTAACAGGAAGTGTCGGCGATGTTCGGACACAAACACCAGCCTATAAACAGACAAAAGTAAAAATGGAATTAATAAATCTAAAGGGGAGTACACCACTTCCATTGTATAATCCGCGGTATGCAAAGCGAAATCCGCAGCTGGGTGTACAAGTGGAACGAAAATGGGCACGTAAAGATTATGAGCCAATTGCAGACTTGAATCATCTATCAAGGGGGAATAAATAATGGCGAAACCAATAACCAAGATCAAAGAGCCTATTTTTTCAGAAGAGGAAAAAAAGGCTGATAGAATCGAAGGTGTTATCCAGGATTTAGCAGAAAATGCAGATGGAATTAAAGAAACGATTAAGCTTCTTCAAGAGCTTCACGAAAGTGGTGTTCTTGAAGCTTTAAATCGTTTTATTGATGCGAAAGAAAAAGTTGCAAAAATTGCGGTAGGACAATTATTACGTCCTCCTGTAACAAATGCAATTAACAATGGGATGGCTGCAGCTGGAGCACTGACAGAACTCAATCCTGAAATGACCAAAAAGATAATGAATGGAATGACAAGGGGGATTCAAAAAGCAGAGAAGGAACTTCGAACAAACAAGAAAATGGGTGTTTTTAAATTAGTAAAACTCATGAGAGACGCTGATATTAACCGTGCTTTGACATTTTCTTTATCTTTACTGCAAGGAATTGGGGCAGGATTGAAGGAGCAATCTCAAGGGAATAAGTAATTTGAAATTTAAGATGTTGTTAAAGTGATTAGATTCATCTATTGCTAGTTTTTGGTTCACTGAATTCGATAATAAGACTTAGTTATCATATTTATAAGAATCTATAAATTGCTTTGAAAATTGTCCAGCGCAAGCAGCTGTTGGGGCTGACCAAGGCGCTTGTGCTTCGCTTATAAGGAGGAAAGGATCAATTGACTTGGTCGGTTTTACACATAATCGGAATTTTTGCTTATGCAGCCAGTGGGGCATTTGTTGCTATGCAGGCCAAATTTTCTATTATTGGAATCTTTGTCCTTGGGCTTACAACGTCTTATGGCGGAGCAGTGATTAGAAATGTAGTTCTTGATGTCCCTATTTCTGATATCTGGGATCGTCAATCCTTACTGATTGTACTTATAACACTGACTACAATCGTATTTGTTGAGAGGAAATGGGTGAATCATTGGAAACGATGGGGGTATTTCTTTGACTCTATTGGTCTTGCTTCCTTTGCGATACAAGGGGGACTGTTAGCAAAAAGTCTGCAGCATGATCTAGGCATTATTGTCATTGCTTCTATGTTTACTGGTGTTGGCGGCGGAATGGTTCGAGATTTGTTAGCGGGTAGACCTCCCCTTGCTTTAAAGGAGGAAATCCATGCAATACTAACATTTTTGTGTGCAATTTGTATTTGGTCTGGGTGGAGCAGTCCTATTGAATTGACGACCCTAGTTGTTTTCGTCGTATTTATTCGTATGTTTTCAATTCATAATAAATGGAGGCTTGAACTTCCGTGTAATCGGATTGAAAACCAATAATAATTCTGTGGTAATGACGAATTCGTAAATTGTTAACGAAAACCTTGGTGAAAATAAAAAACATGATGATAGGAGGAGGATATGATGACAAAGAATTTGGAACATAAATTTTGTATGTTGATTCGAGAAATAAGAAAGGAGTATATTGGGAATGGACCGAGAGAAATTACTACTCGTATTGCTGGTCCTTGGGTAATTTGTGAGATGAAAGGTAATTTAACAAATGTTGAAAAGTTTATGATAGGTTCAAATGAGGGACAGTTGATGGTTCATGAGGCACGAACTGAATTAGTGAAAAATATTTATAAGGATCCTGCCCTTGTGAATAAACTTGAGGAAATGATGAATGCAAAAATTGTGAGTATTTTTACAGATATCAATATTGAAATTGATACTGCGATGACGGTTTTTGTTTTTGATGAATCTATTATGGGCAAGGAATGAGACCCTTTGATGAAACCAATAGTGAAAAAACGAGAAATTCTCAGATGTACAAATGGGTATACGGAAACAACTGAAGATATGATTGTAACAGAGTTCCCTGTTACAGTAAAAATAAATGGACAAGAACTTGTGACAATGGTCTGTACGCCGGAGTATATAGAAGATATGGTAATTGGTTATTTAGCTTCTGAAGGGATCATAAGGTGTTATGAAGATATAAGAGAAATATGGGTTCAGGAAAGAGAAGGTTATGTACATGTAGAAACAGATAAACTAAATCCTTATTATCAAAGTTTCCAAAACAAAAGATATATTACGTCATGCTGTGGAATGAGCAGACAAGGATTTGTCTTCGTAAACGATGCATTAAATGCTAAAAAAATGAAGGAAATTAGAGTGACTCTTTCTACAGAGCAATGCTTTCGTTTAATGAAAGAATTGCAAAATTCTGCCACAACTTTTCAAGATACAGGAGGAGTCCATAACGCAGCACTTTGCGATGAAAATGGCTTAATTATAAGTCGAATGGATATAGGTCGGCATAACGCTTTGGATAAAATATACGGATATTGTTTAAGAAAAACAATCCCGATTGGAGAAAAAATTATTGTTTTTAGTGGACGAATTTCTTCAGAAATTTTATTAAAAGTATCAAAAATAGGATGTGAAATAGTTCTTTCAAAATCAGCTCCTACGGAATTGGCTCTACAGCTGGCAAAAGAACTCAGGATCACGACGGTAGGATTTATCCGCAATCAATCTTTGAACATTTATACTTGTCCAGAAAGAATTAAAATTAGTAGTCTTGTATAATAGTTCCTTTTTTCTTTTTGTGAAATCGGCCAGTGTCCTTGAAAAAATTGTATGAGGAGTTAGGAGGAGATTTGGTATGCTTTTAACTTTTCCAATAGCTCTTGAAAGCACTTTCAATTAATGTTATCCTATTGGTGAATTATTTTTGTTCGGTGTAAAGGATAGGATAAGTTCAACTTTTCGTCTAATGATCACTGAGAGCAAGAATAGTACTACATTGTGTGTATTTACACGCTAGGAGGCAATATTGAATGGAAAACGGTAAAGTAAAATGGTTTAACAGCGAAAAAGGCTTCGGATTCATCGAACGTGAAGGTGGAGAAGATGTATTCGTTCATTTCTCAGCGATCCAAGGCGAAGGCTTCAAAACTTTGGAAGAAGGACAAGCTGTTACTTTTGACGTTGAGCAAGGACAACGTGGTGCACAAGCTGCTAACGTTCGTAAAGCTTAAGGCTATAAAAGCAAAACTCGCCCCTGTTAGGGCGAGTTTTGCTTATTATAGTTTTGGTTCTTTATTAAACAAAAGCATCGATGAATTTATGTACACAATTTAACCATTTAAATAAACATCTACAAAAGATATTTAGACATTTGTTTTGCCTTCCATCTACCTTACAACTTCTTCAATTTCAAACAAACTTCTCCATACGAATATCTTTCCACATTTTACCTTGCCAATATGTAAAATCTTCAATACAACCGATTTCTTTGTACTCTAGCTTCTGATAGAGCTTCTGAGCTTGTTCGTTAAATTCAAATACGCCTAATTCAATCCGTTTAAGCCCTTGCTTCTTAATCTGTTCCTCTAAGTATTGAATCGCTGCAAAACCAATCCCTTTTCCCCGTCCATTGGGCTCACCAATTGTGATACCTATCCAGGCGCTCCCGGGCTCTTTTTTGTAGAGATGATCTGGATCAACCATATAGTTCATTTCACCAATCAACTGGTCATTCAGATAGATTAGGTAGACTTGATGGTTTTCCAGGCGTTTTATTAAGTCATCCAGGGTGATTTTTTCACGACGTTCCATTTCTGATTTGTTTTGGTTAGGGCGAATCAATGGAATTAAAGTTGGGTCGTTTTCCCATTTATTAAACACCTCGACAAGACTTGAAGTTGGTTCCGTTAATTTTATAAATTGAATAGTCATTGTGTTTGCCTCTCCTATATATTTACATTTTTCGTTTGGTAAAGCCTATTTTAGCTGGATTCTTTTTCGAGTACTTAAAGCAATGGTGCTTTTTGGTGTAATGGATATGAAAAAACGTCTATGCAAGATTTAGTAGAATATATGGACATACACCGTAGAAGTAATTATGGCACATTTGGTGATAAATTGACTTTGATTCTAAGGGCTTTCAACTTTTCGAAGAAATAAAAACCGCTGTTTCATCAAATTCTTTGTTTCTAGCGATTTTCCACCTTCTTTGAAAAAAATGGTATCATTTTTAGAAAGATCAGTAAAGAATAATCTGAATATTTCGATAGAATTTAAAAATTTTAGAGGCTATCAATAGTAAGTAGAATGAATGAATGTATAGGACTCAATTCGAGGCAGATTCTCTTATTCTATTAACCGAGCAGGGGAGAGGAAGAAGGATTTTGCCAATTTTTAGCGAATACCTATCATAACCTTTACAAAGATTGGGTGGTATTCATAGGGAAGCAATTGAAACTTAAAAGTGATGACCAAATGATAAAAAATATTATCGGGATTCTTCGGACCGCTGGTTGTGTTTTTGCAGAAGAAGAGGCTCAGCTCCTTATTTCTGAGGCACGGACCTTGGATGACCTCTCCAAGATGGTCAATACTCGAATTACAGGTATGCCGCTTGAACATGTCCTTGGTTGGGCGGAGTTTTGCGGCATGAGGATAGCAGTAGACCCGGGAGTCTTCGTACCACGCCGCCGTACGGAGTTTCTCGTCCAAAAGGCAGTATCCTTATCTGCGCCTGGAGCAATAGTCGTTGACCTTTGCTGCGGTACGGGTGCGGTGGGTGTCGCGATCGCAAAAGCTCTAGGGTGGATTGAGTTGTATGCAGTCGACATCGACCCAACCGCCGTGAGCTGTGCACATCGCAATGTTACAACTCTGGGTGGCCTCGTATATGAAGGGGACCTCTATCAGCCACTACCTGCCAAACTGCGCGGGAAAGTCGACATCCTTGTAGCAAACGCACCTTATGTACCGACCGAAGCAATCCAGTTGCTCCCACAGGATGCACGTCTGCATGAACCGATGGCGGCGCTTGACGGAGGAAATGACGGACTTGACATTCAGCGAAGAGTGGCAGAAGAAGCGTCCCAATGGTTAGCTCCTGGAGGGCATCTAATAATAGAGACGAGCAAAATGCAGGCACCTCAGACCGTTGAAATCTTTGCCCAATACGGGCTAATCCCTCAATTGACACACAATGATGAATTGGATGCTACCATCGTTATTGGATCCAAGCCTGCCCCTTTTGAATAACAGTGTAACTTGATGTTTGCTTGGCGTTTGGGCTAATAGACCTTTATATACTACAATGTTAGAAAGATGTATTTTCACTTTCTTCTGTGCCACATGGATGGCTAATCGGTGTGTTTTTACGCTATGTGAAGACGCATCTTTCTTTTGGAAGTTACGGGACAATGCAAAATTTATAGCTTAGAAAATTAAAAGAACTATTTAATTAAAATCTTTTCACTAACGATCCGTACATAACGAACTAAAGATGAATTTATCCTATAATTACCTTGTCCATTTTTCACATTAATGGATTTGTTCCTTTCCAGCTTTTCAATTACTTCTTGTTCAACATCTTCTTTTTTAACATCTATTTCTTTTATCAGTTTTTCGGTTACGATATCATGATCTAACGTATAGCAAACAATAAATTCCTTCACATTCATTTTCCTTTCTATTCATTATTAAGAAGATACAGTCCATTTATAAAATTCATATAGGTTAGGATTTTAGTAATTATTTAGTTTTGCCTTTCGAAGACCTTACACACGAAAAAGCGATCCATAGTGATAGAATAAAGGATAGTATTCCTGCAATTTCGGTACTAATCCGATGATTCTGATTTAAAAATATTTCATACGTACCATAGACAAAACCTAAACAAATTAAAATTAAATCATGTATAGAAATCTTCATTTTCTTTACTCCTTTACCATCCTAAAAATGACTTATCTCTTTTTATTTATTTTAAGAGATGAAAGAGGAAAGTAACTTCCTTTCAAGATTTTCATGTAACAATTATGTAACAATCTTGTAATAATTGATATAGTTAGGACGAATTTTTTAAAAATAGATTCTAAAGTACTATCATTTTACATATTTTGAAATTTAATAGTTCAAAAGTATTAGTCAGATACTGACTAGTGCTTGTGACGAACTAGGAGTTTTTCCTCCCAGAATGGGATGTTTCAATCAAAAAGGAACCGCGATGTGCGATTCCTAAGATTTTTATTTATTTGCTCCGTTTATGGTACTAAGCGATTGGGTTAATGAAGATTTACAATGGATGACATCAGGGTTGGATGAACGAACTGCAGCTAATACAACGTCAATCGTTCCATCAATTTTAGTCCAAGTTGTGCCATCTATTTTCCTAAGTTTAGGCTCCGACGTGTCCCATTCATGTTCCAACTCATCGGCCCCTTTTTTCGCCGAAGTAAAGTCTTTTGCGTTTATTTTGTTTATCATATCACTTTCAATTTTAGCAAAATCTGTTAATTGCCCAATCAATGTGGTTTGTGCAGAATTGGTTTGTGATGCTATATCATTACTCCGCCAAACATAACCGCCTATACCAACAACTAAGAAAATGCAAAGGACCGATATGGTTTGTGTTAAAACACTTTTCTTGCTTCCATGAGTTTGGTTTGTTTCTGCTGTTTCATTTTTTGCCTTTGTATCAATTTTTGTAACAGCAAGAAAAATAATGATGGCCAAAATAGCGATAAGAAATATTACACTTGTGCCTGTTGTCCCCAAGCCTAATCCGCCATTTTTTGGGGGTTGAGATAAGTAATCTCCTAATGATGCTCCCAGTGGGCGAGTAAGAATATACGCAATCCAAAAAGCCAATATCCCATCAAGATTCAAAAATTTCCATGCTAAAAATACACAAGCTATGATAATAACGACGGCTATTCCTGTGTGTAGATAACCAAAACCGAGTTGTTCGGAATATAAATCTCCGACTGCTGTTCCAAGTGCAAATGTGAATAGAATGGTTAGCCAATAAAAAATTTCTCTTTTTCTTGTATAGATCGAGTGGATCGAGAGTGTTTTTTCACTAAGATACCAAAAAAGAAATGTCAATCCTAGTAGCACGGAGAAAACGGCTGTACTAAGCTCAAGCGGTACTCCCATTCCATCTGTTAAATTATCCGTTACCAACGTCCCAAATACACTTATAAGCACAACTGTGGACCAATAAATGCCGGGAACATATTTTGTTGTTCTGAATTGAAGATACAATACAATGAAAAACGCGATTCCCATTAGTAAGGTGGTGTTGGTTAAACCAAAGCCAAGGTTGAAATTTAGGAAATCAGCAAATGTTTCACCGACTGTTGTACATAAAATTTTGATGATCCAGAAGAAAATAGTTACTTCTGGTACCTTGTTAAGCAACAGTTTCATTTTATTTTGGTTTGTTTGCATACATAATTTCCTTTCTTTACTGCTAAGAATCCTTTCAAAGAACTCGTCTCTTTTTTTGAAGTAGTTAGGGTTACAAAGCCATTTGCATCTCTTACTTTCATTTGAAATAATGCTTGTTTTTACTATAGTAGAAATTTGGCGGCTGTTTATTAAAAACCGATTAATATTAACTTAAGTGTGTATTAAGTATAGATAGTATTTTCATATTGTTCATATGGTTCAGGAGTGTTGGAGAAGGGGATTCTGGAAGTGATTTAACAGAAAGAGGAAATATTAAGATTAATTTTATTCCATATTTTAAAAGCCGAAAATATACAAGGTAATATTCATACCCTGTACATTTTCGGCTTATTTAATACAAATAGATAAAATTAAGCTGATTGCTTTTTGTCTCTTTTTGTTCGTGCTTCCTTTTTATTTGCCTTAGATTTATCTGCTTTAGATTTTTTTGATTTTGACACTCTAAAAAATAGGATTAATCCTGCATTAAACATTAGAGTCCATACAAGTGCGAATTGATTCCCACTAAAATAGATTCCTAAAATAGGGATCAACAAAAATACGATGCTTTTCGCATAATAGTTTACTTTCGGATTAATGGCCATCAAAACGGATATCATAACAAGCAACGATGGGATGATATTATTCCCCAAAAAGGAATGATTCATATAATTTACATAGATGTAATACCCAAATGATCCTAAAAGGGCAAATAAGGAAAGATAAAATCTCATAAAGGACCTTTTATAAAACAGCACCCAGACGGCAATGAAATTAATCGCTACACAAATTCCAACAACATATAAGGTATGATAAAACATGCTAATAGGATCCTTCATAAAGCCCAAAAGAAATTTGAAGTTTAAAAAAACAGCTGCTACTACAATAATCTTAAAAACTAGTTTTACCCAGGGCATTTCCACTTTCATTTTCTTTTTTGACGATCTGGAACTTGATCTTGATTTTGTTCTGGATGGCGGGTTTACTTCCGTTTCGCTCTCTTCATCTGTATTTTTCTTTTTCCTATCCATAAACCATTGTTTATATCCTCCTTCATCTAGTTCCTTTCCTGCTTCTTGCCTAGTAGGATATTCTTTATATTCTTCATCATAAAATTTATCTTCTTGTTGGTCTGACTCTGAATTAAAACCCAATGCACATTCACCTCAAGTATTTTTTTAGCTGGTAAGAAAGTATAAACTTTTACCAAGTTTATACTTTCTTACTGCGCATAAGTGCAACTACGCCTCTGTCATCGCCCTTAGGGGCTCGCCAATCGGCGAGTTTTCTTTATCATTATATCTTATTTCAATAAAAGTAGGGATTTCTATGCTCCTTCCTTCGTATGAAGATCATAATTGAATAGAGGTATCCCGTAAAAGATTTTTAATAGAACTTTTGAATATTTTGGTACAAATTTGGTGTTTTGCAGTAAATCCCATAATAAATGTAACAATCCTCACACGCAATAGACCTATTTAACTATAAATTAATAGGATAAACATAGGGAAATTTTATCAATCATTCAGAAATTCTATAATGGGGGTCAGTAATGAATGGATATCAATATCCAATTAATAGTAAGCCAAGTACTAGATTAAAAGGGAGTATTTTCGAAAAGACAACTACATAATATTTGAACAACTTGGGAAAAGGTGGTATGAAAAGAATGAGAATTACAATTGGAAAAAAGTTATTTTTCAGTTTTGTTGCTGTTTTAATGATTCTTTCTGTTTCAGTAGCAATGAGTTATTCACAAATTACTTCAGTAGATAAATCTTATAGTAATTTATTTAACGATAAAGTCCAAAAATTAATTATGATCCAAAAAATGAATGTTGCCATTAAACAGGAGCAGGTTGAGCTCCGTGGATATTTAATAGCAGGCAATGATGAGGCTAATGAAAGGTACATGAAAGCACATGATGACTATTTGAAACTAAGTAAAAGCCTAGATAAGATTATTAATAACTCAAAAGCAAAAGAGTTATTAAATGAGCTAAATCAGATTGAAAATGAATATTTTCATTTTGGAAATAAAGAAATTCAACTTAAACAAGAAAATAAATCCGAGGAATATACAAAATTAATTAAGGAACAAGGTCTTGAAATTATTAAAAGATTCGACCACAAGATAGAAGAACTCGTTACGTTTCAACAGAGCTTATTAGATAACGGAAATCAAGATAATACATCCAAAGTGGAAAGTGTCAAGAAATGGGTCTTAGTGATAGGAATCGTTTCTATTGTAATTGGGATGATCATAGCCCTCATAATCGGTCGTATCATTTCTACGCCATTGGTTAAGATGGCAAAAATGGCTGAAAAAATAGCCTCTGGCAATCTTACTTTCGATGAAATAAAAATGAAAAATAAGGATGAAATCGGTGACTTAGCGAACTCATTTAATCAAATGACGAATAATCTTCGTCACTTGATCCAAGAAGTGGGTGCAAATGCTGAACAGGTTGCCGCTTCTGCGGAACAATTATCTGCAAGTGCGGAAGAAACGAGTGCTGCTTCCATTCAAATCGGAGAAACCATGCATCGAGTGGCGGATGGTGTGAATAGGCAGGTTCAAAGTATAGAAGAGACCTCTTTAACCATCAATGAATTGTCTGTTGGTGTTCAACAAATTGCAAATAATTCTTTGAATGTATCGAATAGTTCGGTTAAAGCCTCTGAAAAAGCCTTAGACGGAGGCAAGGCTATACAAACTGCTATCTTACAAATGAATTCAATTAGCAAAACTGTTACGGGTCTATCAGAAGTGGTTGAAAGTCTTGGAAAAAGGTCAAATGAAATAGGCAAAATCATTGAAGTGATTACAGGTATTGCGGCACAAACAAACCTTTTATCCCTAAATGCTGCCATTGAAGCTGCCAGGGCAGGAGAACATGGACGAGGATTTGCAGTAGTCGCCGATGAAGTACGAAAATTAGCCGAACAATCAGCACAGTCTGCAGAACAAATTTCCCAATTAATATCAACGATTCAAGAGGAAACGACTAAAACCGTCCAATCTATGGAGATTGCGACGAATGAAGTTTCAACTGGAATTGAAATAGTTAATTCAGCAGGGAATTCTTTTGAAGAGATAACGGGGGCCATCGATGAAGTGACTAGTCAGATACAAGAAGTATCGGCAGCAGTTCAGGAAATAGCTGCTGGTTCAGAACAAATGGCACAATCCGTTAAATTAATTACAGAAGTGTCTGAGTCTACAGCCGCCGGGACACACGAAGTAGCTGCAGCTACTCAGCAGCAATCTGTCTCAATGAAAGAAGTAACAAAATCGGCAAACTATTTATCAACCATGGCCGAAGAATTACAAAAACTAATAGGACGATTTACCATTTAGAAAAGGATCAAATATCTGAACTTTGATTCGTTACTGTTTTTTTATTACTAATAAAAGGAAAGATGAGAAGAGGCCGTAAAACGAAAATAATACCAGAACAACTTGCGGTCCCTTACGTCTCTTTGTTAACCATGGAAGGTTGGCAAACAACTTATATATACTTTGAAAGGGTTAATAGAAGGGGATTTTGAAATAAAATGACAGAGTGCTATCACGAACTAAAAAATGATTCCAAAAATATTGAATTAGAACTGACATGCAAAGTGAAGGAATTTGAGGATCTTAAATTTGCATTAGATCAATCTGTGATTGTGGCAACAACAGACAGTACAGGAATCATTACGGAAGTAAATAACAAGTTTTGCGAAATATCGAAGTATACGAAAGAAGAATTAATAGGAATGAACCATAGTATTTTAAATTCTGGGTATCATTCAAAAAAGTTTTTCAGAGAAATGTGGAAAACCATTAGAGCAGGCAAGGTTTGGAGAGGGAATATAAAAAATAAAGCAAAGGATGGAACTTTTTATTGGGTAAAAACGACGATTATTCCGTTTTTCAATCAAAATGAATTACCCTATCAATATATTTCGATTCGACAAGACATTACAGACTTAAAGGAAGCAGAGATGCAAATACTGCAAAACTCTTATCATGATGAATTAACAGGGCTCCGAAATCGTCACTTCTTTTATAATGATTTAAGTAAATGGATCGATGAAAATAAGGAAAATAGAATGGCACTGCTTTTTTTAGATTTAAACCGATTTAAATATATAAATGATACATTAGGCCATAGTTGGGGAGACCAAGTTCTTAGGGCAGTTTCAAAAAGATTGCTGAATCATCTACAGGATAAAGCGGAATTATATCGTTTTGGGGGCGATGAATTCATTATTGTATTAAAGAATTACCCAGTGGATGAGGTAAAAGAACTGGCAAATGAAGTAACAAGGTTACTTTCAAATCCTTTTCAAATTAAGAGCGAAAATTTGTATCTAGGGGTTAGCATTGGAATTAGCCTTTTTCCTAGGGATGGAATCGATCTTGAAACGCTTGAAAAAAAAGCAGATAGTGCAATGTACTTAGCAAAAATGAGGGGTACAAATGCGATTCAATATTATTCATCAGAAGAATACGCAGATATGCAGAAAACGATGCATCTGGAAAGAGCGTTAAGACAGGCGGTTGAAGAAAAATCCTTCACGCTTCATTATCAGCCACAAGTGGAGTTATATTCCAATGAGATTATTGGAGTAGAGGCGTTAATTCGTTGGGAACATCCAACCCTTGGAAACATACCTCCTTCTGAATTTATCCCACTGTCAGAAAAAACGGGGTTAATTACCCCTATAACGAAATGGGTTCTTGAAACAGCATGTGTGCAAAATAAAAACTGGCAGGAAAATGGTTTAGCTCCAATTACAATTGCGGTGAATATATCACCTTACTTGTTAAAAGGTGATTTGGTTGAGATGATCACTCAAATTTTAATTAAAACAAAATTACAACCCTGTTATTTGGAATTAGAGATTACGGAAAGTTTAATGCAAGACCCAGAGTTTACCATACCCATTTTAAGAAAATTAAAGTCTCTGGGGGTACGGCTGTCAATAGATGATTTTGGTACAGGTTATTCATCTCTATCCTATTTAAAACATTTCCCCATCGATAGCCTAAAAATTGACCAGTCCTTCATTAAAGAAATACAAAATGACGATGGGATTATTGTTAAAACGATTATTGATATGGCTTCCCATTTAAATGTTAGTGTGGTGGCTGAGGGTATTGAGAATCAAGAACAACTAGATTTTCTTTCAAACCTTAATTGTTCTACAGGACAAGGATTTTATTTTAGTCACCCGTTACCAAGTAAAGAAGTCTATAAAAAAATCCAAAACAAAATATTCGAAATATATCAGGTTAATTAAAATCAATCCGATTTTAATAGCATATGAATGAACAACAAAGGGACGGAATATCCGTCCCTTTGTTTATGGAAGTTAATCTAGATTCTCATCAAAATTTTATTGAGGTTTGGAGAATAGGACAAAAGAGTTATTTTAATTTTCTGAATAACGAATTACAATATTGGTAGATTTTAGAAAAGGTGGCGATGGGATTTGAAAGCGGTTAAATCGATTCTCATTTGGGGGGTAATAGCAGCCCTTGGTGCGGCAGGATTTGCTGTCATGGCCTTAAACAGCGGGGAAAGCATTAATGCTGTGTGGCTATTAACAGCTGCCGTTTGTGTGTATGCAATTTCTTATCGATTTTACAGCAGGTTTATTGCGAGAAAGGTATTTCAGCTTGACGACAAACGCAAAACACCATCAGAAATGAATAACGACGGGAAAGACTATGTTCCAACGAACAAATGGGTACTCTTTGGACACCACTTTGCGGCCATTGCCGGTGCTGGACCGTTAGTCGGACCGATCTTGGCAGCCCAAATGGGATATTTACCAGGAACCATTTGGATTGTCGTCGGTGTGGTACTAGCTGGTGCCGTTCAAGATTTCATTATACTGTTTGGCTCGATGCGGCGAAATGGGAAGTCACTCGGTGAAATGATTAAAGACGAAATGGGCCGAGTAACCGGTCTGATCTCCATGATTGGCATTTTAGGAATTATGATTATCTTATTAGCTGTTTTAGCGTTGGTGGTTGTGAAAGCCTTGACGGGTAGTCCATGGGGAATGTTCACCATTGCAGCCACCATACCGATTGCCATTTTTATGGGGATTTATATGCGCTATATTCGTCCAGGCCGTGTTGGAGAAGCATCCATTATCGGAATTGTATTATTGCTTTTCTCTCTCTACTACGGTCAAACGGTTGCGGATACCCCGGAATTAGCAAAGATTTTCACCTTTAAAGGGGAAACCATTGCCATTATGATGATTATCTATGGTTTTATTGCATCGGTCTTACCTGTATGGCTTCTGTTAGCACCTCGGGATTATTTAAGTACGTTTTTAAAAGTAGGAACAATTCTCGCACTCGCTTTAGGGATCATCATCGTGGCACCGAATCTTGAAATGCCAGGCTTAACGAAATTCATTGATGGAACGGGTCCTGTTTTCGCAGGAAATCTCTTCCCATTCTTATTTATTACGATCGCTTGCGGCTCTGTTTCTGGGTTCCACGCCTTGGTCTCTTCGGGAACGACACCGAAAATGATTGAGCGAGAATCACATGCGCGGCCAATTGGATATGGTGCCATGCTGACAGAATCATTTGTCGCCATCATGGCGATGATTGCGGCGTGCGTGTTGACTCCTGGAATTTACTTTGCGATTAACAGTCCTCCTGCCCTAATCGGAACCGATGTGGTCCAAGCGGCAAAGACTGTTTCCAGTTGGGGATTTACGATCACACCGGATGCTTTACAAACGCTTGCTAATCATGTAGGGGAGCAAACGATTCTTTCTAGAACGGGCGGTGCCCCAACCCTTGCCATTGGAATGGCTGTCATTTTTTCAAAAATAATCGGCGGGAAAGCATTAATGGCTTTTTGGTACCATTTTGCCATCCTTTTCGAAGCCTTGTTCATCTTAACCACCATTGATGCCGGAACACGTGTCGGACGCTTCATGATTCAGGATTTACTTGGGACGGTTTATAAGCCTTTTGCAAAAACTGACGCATTCATTCCAAATATCATTGCAACAGCCTTTTGTGTTACCTTCTGGGGTTACTTCTTATATCAAGGGGTCATTGACCCGTTAGGCGGAATTAATACGTTATGGCCGCTTTTTGGAATCGCCAACCAAATGCTGGCGGGTATTGCATTACTTCTTGGTACCACGATACTTTACAAAATGGGCAAAAAAGCCTATGTATGGGTAACTTTGCTACCAACGACGTGGCTGTTAATTGTCACCTTAACGGCCGGTTGGCAAAAATTATTTCATGATAATCCGAAAATTGGCTTCCTTGCCCATGCGGATATTTTTAGTGAAGCAAATTCAACTGGAAAAATCCTAGCTCCGGCTACGACGGCAGCACAAATGAAACAAGTCATTATCAACGATTATGTAGATGCAGCACTTACAGCCATTTTCATGATCGTGGTCATTGTCGTGTTAATCTCTGCACTCCGTATCTGGTTTAAAGTATTAACCAATCACAAATTACCGTTGCATGAAACACCTTATGTGCAACGGGATAAGGGAGATTATACAAATTATGCTTAACAAAATAAGAGAATTCAACGCCTATAGGAAGCAATTTATTAGTTTGCTGGTTGGAGTTCCTAGCTATGAAACCTATGTCGATCATATGAATTTGCACCATCCAGACATACCGATTAAGTCACGGAAAGAGTTTTTCTGTGAGGTACAGGAAGCACGATATAACGCAAAGGGCGGAAAGGTTTCAAGGTGCTGTTAAACAGTGATTTAGCATGAGCACTGGTTGACATATGAAGAACATTTTCACGGGGATGTCTCTTAGTTTTGTCCTTCATGGCTGGGTCCTATGCGACTGAATCCAGTGAAGAAGCGCGTCCACGGTCGCATAGCCTTGTTCTATGCGACCGAGTCATGGGAAGAATTGCGTTCATGGTAGCATAGCCGGGTTCTATGCGACCGAGTCATTGGAAGAATCCTGTCCACGGTAGCATAGCCGTGTTCTATGCGACCGAATCCAATTTAGAATCCTGTCCACGGTAGCATAGCAAGGTTCTAAGTGAACGAATCCTAGTAAGAATTCGTCCACGTCTGCGTCTCAAACTTATGAAGTACATTTATACGAGGATGTCCCTCAGATTTGTCCTTCATTGAGCTTATGAAGGACATTTTCACGGGGATGTTCCTTAGAGTTGTCCTTCATCGACCTTATGAAGAACATTTTCACGAGGATGTCCCTTAGATTTGTCCTTCATGGAGCATATGAAGAACATTTCACGGGGATATCCCTTAGATTTGTCCTTCATGGAGCATATGAAGAACATTTCACGGGGATATCCCTTAGATTTGTCCTTCATGGAGAATATGAAGAACATTTACACACGGATGTCCCTCATACTTGTCCTTCATCAATCCTATAAAGATTTACAATGACGGTTATATTCTAGCAGAACAGTTAAAATTCAACAGGGTTTAAAAAAACTCATGCACAAATTCTAACAATCGCCCATATAGTAGCTTCTGTGGGAAATATGTTAGAAAGGAAGTAGAACGATGATTAACAATCAAATAGTAATATCAACTAAAAACGAGTATAAAGATGGAAATAATGGGTATAAGGTAATAGAATTCAATATAACGGATCCAAGTGAAAATTTATTTGCAGTAGTTACTCCAGTAAAAAAGCAATAAAAAAATTTACTCGAACTTGTAAAACTATCTTTTTTGTATTGATACATAGAAAGATGGTTTTCTTTATTTTTTGATGGATTCTATAAGCCCCCTAAATCACATACCTATGTACTATTCTTAAATATTCAATTAGAAAAAGATGGCAGCTCTTGCCGAGACTTTATAATGCTTAAGCCGTACAAATAAAAATGATGCTTAATTGATTTTTCCAAATGAATCAAAGGTATTGGATGAAGGGGGAGGTAAGATCATGTTTTACAGAAAAACAAAGGAAATTAATAGTAGTTTAGAATCGATCACAAGCTTAGAAGAAGTCATGATCGGCGGACTGAATTAGTCCATCCTCATTAGAGGAGAAAACACAAATAACCCGTTAATGCTGTTTTTGCATGGTGGACCTGGAACCGCCCAAATTGGCTTGGCTCCTAAATTTCAACGTGATTTAGAAAAACACTTTACGGTGGTGAACTGGGACCAAAGGGGGGCTGGTTTATCCTATTCCAAAGATTTTAAAAAAGAAGACCTTACGATTGAAAATATGGTAATGGATACGGCTGAATTAATCCAATACCTGTTAAAACGCTTTAATCAGCCAAAACTGTTTTTAGTCGGTCATTCTTGGGGATCGGTGCTAGGGGTGTTGGCATCCCAAAAAACACCCGAATACATTTATGGATACATAGGAATTGGTCAAGTCGTGAACATGAAGGTAGGAGAAAAAATTTCTTATGATTATACAATCAATAAAGCGAAAGATTTAAATCATAAGAAGGCACTAAAAAAATTAGAGGAGATCGAATATAATCCGAATGATATGAAATATTTAGGAGTTCAAAGAAAGTGGCTAGCCAAACTCGGGGGATCATTCATCGGAGTAACCATGTATAATCTTGTTTATTCAAATATTCTATTTGCACCTGAATATACCATGAAAGATTGGTTCGTTTTTATAAAAGGGGGCAAGTTTTCATTGGATTCTTTATGGGAAAAGTTAATGGATATAAATTTCACCGAAACAGTTCCAAAGCTGGAGGTTCCGGTTTATATTTTCGCAGGTAGACATGATTATCAAGACCCATCCATATTAGCAGAACAATACTATCAGACTTTGGAATGTCCACATAAAGAATTAATCTGGTTTGAAAATTCAGGACATCTTTTAAATTACGAAGAAGTGGAAAAATTCAATGCAGAATGCTTAAAAATTAAGGAAAACACATTAAACTAGTAAATTAAATAGAGTACTGAATACCTCTAATAGAAAATCATGGAGCATAGCACACAAAAAAGAAAGCAAACTAAAATGGTGGATGCTCGAATGATGAAATAGGAAAAGAATATGTTGGCATCCTTGGGAAAAGAAAAAATCAAAGCGTAAGGATGGTGTAAAAAATGACTACAAAAAAGAACAAGGAATTAAGAAATAATCATGCAATGCCTAAGACAGATGTAGAATTCGCAAACAATGGACTTGAAAAAGTAGCCTTAAAATCCCAAGAAAGACAAGGGAAAAATAAGTAAGCAAAGGGGACAGTTACCCTGTCCCTCAGATACTTAATGTAGATCGTCAGAAGACGGTCTTTTTTGGGTTAACAAAAATGCAAAATTCAGAAAGGAAAACAAGCTGTTTTTCTTTCTGAATTTATGTTAGGTTCCTTTTATTAGTATTCATGTCAATTGTCAGACGTGCCTTCTACAATCGTTTTTCAGCTATGGCCATAGATGTATCAACATATATTATTAAGATGCTTTTTCTTCATTATCCTTAACTTCCTCGCTCTTTGCGGGTGAGCCTCCCCGAAAGATGACTAGGAGAATAATAAAGATTAATAAAACAAGGGTAACCAAACCTTTGCCTAGCCCCAGACCCCCATGACTATGAGCTGCCCCTAACCAATCCGAGAACGAGGCACCTACTGGACGCGTCATGATATAAGCGAACCAGAAAGCAAAAATTTCATTTAGACCAAATAATAGGAAACCCAAAGCTGGAATAGCAAGTAAGCCAGTAAATAATAAACCCGAAGAGAAGTAACCCAAGTGCATGCTGGTTGCGGTCATATCGCCTGCGGCGGTACCGAGTGCGAATGTTACCAGTACGGTAAGCCAATAAAAGATCTCACGACGGCGGGTGAAGATGCTGTGTACGGACAGAGTTTTTTCTTTGGAATACCATGTGATGAGGACAATAGCAAGTGCCACCATAAAGAAGATGGTTGAAACGATGTAGGGAGTGCCTAGTCCAACTCGAACGACATCTGCAGCCATTGTGCCAAATATACTTACCATTACGACAACTAACCAGTAGATCCTTGGTATATATCGGCGTACTTTGAACTGCAAGATCATTGCGGCTACAAAAATAAGAACACTTAGAGGTGCCGAAATAAATGGATTTAGATTCTCGAATAAATAATCGGAGGCCACTTCACCCATTCCAGTAGTCAGCAGCTTAATAATCCAAAAGTAGATTGTAATTTCTGGAACCTTAGCAAAAATTTCTATTGCCTGATTCCTGGTGACCGATAAAGACTTCAAATTTAGGACCTTCTTCCAATAATGATTAATGACAAAGGCTTAATCCAGCTGGGGATTTTCCCCTATTGATAACAATTCACCAGCTGTTTCGCCAAAAGTAGTAGCAAAAACCTTCATAATCTAAAATACATTCTCATTTTAACAATTTCTCTCCTCTTAAAATAATAAAGCAACCTTAATACCGTCTTAATTAATTGTTAAATTATTATTAAATTAAACGTGAAACTAGCTCAGGGCTTTAACTAGAGAATCTAAATTATTAGGACAAGAAAATTAGAAGATTCAGAAGCGTTTTTAGCTATACAGAATTCTGATATTGAAGAAAAAAATTATTTTAAAATAACCCTAAATCACAAATGATTCATATGATTTATAAAGATAACGTTCTATAAACTCAGCTAATCCATCATTTTCGTGGTGTCCTGTAACAAAATCAGCACCAGTACCGACATGACGAAGCATCTCTATATCATTGGGTCCGTCTCCAATGGCTACAACTTCATTTGGACTAATTCGAAATTCGCGAAGTAAACTTTTTATAGCAGACCATTTGGAAACATTAGGAGCAACCATTTCAAACCCGTCATTCCGAGGGGAGTTGAGCCATCCTCTATGCTTACTGAATTAACGGGGAAGATGAATTTGATTTGAAAGATGGAGCTTAAGGCTGTATTAGAATATCAGTATTGATAAAAAGAGGTTGGAACTAATCAATTATATAAATTTATTGCACAGAAAAGATACGGAAGGTTTTTTAAATAACAATGTAAACGAGGAGTATTTCATATTGTAAAGGTGTTTAATTTTTGAAGCAGAAAAAAACCCCTAAGCTGGATTATTAGTCCAACTCAAGGGGTTAACATCAAGTATGTCCTTTAACCTGCTCGGTTAGTTTATAAAAAAAGGTCACAGGAGGTTGCCCTTTTGTTTTCCGCCTCATCTTTTTTTCGCCTTCAATAAGGCCGCGTAATTTGCCGCCTTTTCGGGTGGAGCAGTGAGAGAATTCTCATAACCTTTCTGGAAGCTTTTTTCGTATGCCTTCACAAACCTCTGCCCGAGTATCCGCTGGGCCGCCTGTACCGCATTCATTTCCGGATGTGCATGAAGGTAGGCGTCGAATTTCTCCCCAGAGGAAAAAGAGAGGTAAACCTGCTTGAGAAGTCCTATTTTCATAAGGAGCCGAGCTATCTCCTTCTTGTTGTCCAAGGTTAGTTGGGAGGGCGGTATCTGCTGCCAAGCACGGGAGATCCTGAAATTATGCCGGTCTTCAAGCCCCAAACGGATTCCTTCATAATATCCTTCTTCCATCCCCATCAGAACAGGGTCCGGCGGCGGGTGGCCGTCAGTCTGAAGACCGCCGGCGAAAAGAATGCTAGCAAATAGTAAAAAGGCCATAAATTTCCTTATCACAGCTTTTTCCCCTTTCTGTTTATTTCGTCTTCTTTAGTTTAACCAGTCATTTTCTTCATATGTAGTAGGGAAGGAGGAGAATCTGTTTGAGAAAAAAAGAATGTGAGAACAAGATATTAATTTAATTCTTAAATCCACATTGGATATAAAGGATGATGGGGGGCAAAACCCCCATGGGCGGAGTGGAGCATGTACATCATTTGGAAAAATGTGGGGTTAAACATTGCTCCACTATTTAACAATGCCTTCACGATGCCTAGTTGATCTGAACTCATTTTATTTAAACATTAACTCTATACCAAGGGTTATGATTTCCTGTGAATAAGCGAGTATTCGAGAAAAATTCGTATTAAACGGAAGGAGTTGAAAAAGCCGACCAAATTGATATGCTCCCTCTAAAGTGGACAGATGAAAAAACAAAAATCTGTCGTTACTTTAGGGGGATTTTTTATGTCAAAGAGAAGTAAATATTCTGC
>NZ_JAVDUQ010000014.1:0-104255 GCF_031456445.1 Neobacillus niacini
CCCCATTATCTAAATGATTTTTTATTAATTATACAAAAAAGTACCCTATAGGTAGACCTTTTTTCAAAGTGTCTACTCTATAGGGTACATTTTAATCCGGGATGCCTTTTATTAATTTAAAGCTTTAAAGCGTCGGGGGTCAGACCCCAAAAATCTTAAAAACGAAATAATTGGAAAATTCACTTAAATAATGTATAATAAATCGAAAAAGTGGAGAAGGAGTCGAGTGGAGAATGACGAGCTTGAGCACAGAGAAAAAAGGGTATTTTGGGGAATTTGGTGGGAGTTTTATTCCAGAAAACCTCCAGGAAGTGATGGATCAGTTAGAGGAACAATTTTTGCGCTATAAGGATGATCCTGAATTTCAGGAGGAATTTAAATTTTATCTTAAGCAATATATTGGTCGGGAAAATCCGCTTACATATGCAGAAAACTTAACACAGAAAAATGGCGGGGCGAAGATCTACTTGAAACGGGAAGATTTAAACCATACAGGTGCCCATAAAATCAACAATGCCATTGGGCAAATCCTCCTTGCGAAAAGGATGGGAGCCAAAAGAATCATCGCTGAAACAGGTGCCGGGCAGCACGGCGTAGCAACTGCAACAGCATGTGCGATGTTCGATATGGAGTGTATCATCTACATGGGTAAACTTGATACCGAGCGCCAGGCATTAAATGTTTTCCGAATGGAATTACTTGGTGCGAAGGTCGTGCCCGTGGAAAAAGGACAGGGGCGTCTGAAGGATGCCGTTGACGAAGCACTGGCCGATTTGGTACAAAACTATAAAAATACATTTTACCTGCTGGGTTCCGCAGTCGGGCCGCATCCATATCCAACAATGGTCAAGCATTTTCAGTCAATCATTAGTGAAGAGTCCAAACGCCAAATCCTTGAGCAGGAAGGCAAACTGCCTACAGCCGTGATTGCCTGTGCCGGCGGCGGAAGTAATGCCATTGGGGCGTTTGCTCACTATATCGATGAAAAAGAAGTAAGGTTAATCGGAGTGGAACCAGCCGAAGCTCCTACGTTAACGGAAGGAACCCCAGCTGTCATTCACGGCTTTAAATGTCTCACCTTGCTTGATGAAAAAGGCGAGCCGAAACCAACTTATTCGATTGCAGCAGGCCTCGATTATCCTGGTGTTGGTCCTGAACACAGCCACCTTAAGGTCAGCGGCAGAGCTGAATATGTAACCGTGACTGGTCAAGATGCGTTGGATGCATTCCAGATTTTATCTAAAACAGAAGGGATTATACCCGCATTGGAAAGCTCTCATGCTGTTGCCCATGCCATCAAATTGGCCAAAGAGCTATCGAAAGACGATATTTTGATTGTGAATTTGTCTGGTCGCGGTGATAAGGATGTTGAGCAGGTCTTTAAAATGTTAAAAAATAAATAAAGCAAAAAATCCCCGAATCTTTATAAGAACGGGGATTTTTTTATGATCAAGCTTCTTTTTTAAAATGAAAGGTTCTATTAAATACTACTTGTAATAAGCAAGTAATTTGACAAAGTACTTTAGACTCAATATATAATAATAAACATTGGAAAAATCCCATTAAGATCATTTTACGTTTTAATCATCCTTCATTTTCAAATACTATAAAAAACATAATTTTTTCTTTTCAAATACAAATTTAGGGGGAGATTTTTACTTGGACAACCAAAAAAAATCAAATTTATCAGTGCGAACGACACCTATTTTTGCCGTTCTCATTGCAGGTGCTTTTGTAGCCTTTTTAAATCAAACAGTCATAAATGTTGCATTGCCACAAATTATGAATACATTTCAAATTTCAGCTGCAACGGCAAACTGGTTAAGTACAATTTTTATGTTAACAAATGGGGTTGTGATTCCCATTACAGCTTTCTTAATGCAAAGATTTACGACCAGGCAATTATTTTTATTCTCAATGGGAATTTTCTCGGTAGGAACCTTTATTTGTGCGATTGCACCGGCATTTTCTGTTATCTTAGTAGGCCGGGTTGTGCAGGCGATTGGTGCCGGCATACTTTTTCCATTAATTACAAATGTCATTTTTACCATCTTTCCATTGGAACGACGTGGTTTTGCCATGGGTATTTTTGGTGTCGCGATGAACTTTGCCCCAGCCATTGGTCCAACCTGGGCAGGGTGGATTATTGAAACATATTCCTGGCATGTGATGTTTTATATCATCGCCCCAATTGGACTGATAGACTTTTTTATTGCCATTTTTCTTGTGAAAAATGTGTCAGAGACAAGCCGTCCAAAACTTGATGTCCTGGGTGTTATTTTATCGACCATTGGATTTGGCGGAATTCTTTATGGGTTCACTACAGGAGGAACAAAAGGGTGGAATGACCCCGAGGTTATTAGCTTGTTTATTGTGGGCGGGATTAGCTTAATCCTGTTTGTTTGGCGTCAGTTGACGGTAGATCATCCGATTTTAGAATTCAGGATTTTTAAATATAAGATGTTCACGTTAACCACTATTATAAATGTGATTGTCACAATGGCGATGTTCTCAGGCATGATTCTAATGCCGATTTATATGCAAAATATTCATGGCTTCAGTCCGCTCCAAGCCGGATTCATGCTCCTTCCGGGCGGGGTGGTAATGGGGATTATGTCGCCTATTACGGGGAAACTGTTTGATAAATATGGGGCAAAATGGTTAACCATCATTGGTTTAGCCATCACGATTATTACCACCTATGCTCTAACAAGACTACATACCGATACTTCGTTTTCGTATGTATTATGGGTATACACTTTAAGGATGTTTGGGATGTCACTTTTGATGATGCCAATTTTTACAGCTGGTTTAAATGATTTGGGACTTAGTTTAAATAAATTCGGTACGGCCATGGTGAATACGTTAAGAATGGTTGCAGGAGCTGTAGGAATGGCCTTTTTTGTCTCCATAATGACCAATAATGGGGAAAGCCATGTGAAAAACATCATGGGGGAACAGCAGATTTCTCCAACAGATAAGGTCCAAATGGCTCTGGCAATAAAGCAGGGAACGGTGATGGGAATTGATGATGCCTTTATGATTGCTACTTATCTAACCATTGCTGCCTTTGTTTTGGCTTTCTTTATTCGGACAGGGAAACCTGGAAGAACAGAAGAATCACCGAATCGAAGCAAAGTCATAAAAAAGGTACCGCAGCCGCAATAACCGTAGAAATGAAAAAGCTTGCATCATTTGCAAGCTTTTTTTCTTTATCGCCCAAATAATTGACTAGTTTTTGTATATTGAATAAAGTTGTAGGTTATATATGACATGGTGAAAACAAGAAAGGCATCCATCACGTTTAATGTTATACTATGTGTCATTTTTCCAAGACCGAAATGGTAGAATATAAAGTCGTCGATATCAATAAACAACACATGAATCGTATAGATCCCCAAAGCATTTCCGCCTATTTTTGTGATTAACATTCCCTTACCAACTTGTTGATTTTTGATTGTAAATAAAAACAAAAAAACGGTTAAAAAGATCGTAGAGAAAAAATACTCACCATGCTTAGCAGATAACACCTTTTCAAGCCAATATCCTTCAGATAGCTGAAGCGCAAAGAATAGGAAAAAGAAATAAAAATAGGTTTTTATTTCCCCTTTCCGAGACTGTTGAAAAGGGGAAGCAGAAGCAAACCAAAATCCTATTGTCGTATAAAAGAGGCCAATGAATAAGGCATCCCGGGTACTGTCTATTGGAATTTTAAAAAATTGCGAATACCCTTGACCAAAAAGACCCACTATATTTAAACAAAGACTAAGGATTAGGAGGATCCTAATTTTTTTAAGCTTGAAGAATAGATATAATAAAGCGATACTCCAAGCAAGAGAGATGACAAACCACAATTGATATCCGCTTGTTCCTTCACCATAGTATAGGAGATTCAGAGGAGTTAAGTTCTCTAAATATTTATCTAATTCTCGGCTATGGTTGCCGTTGCCCATATAAATTTGAAAAACATCATAAAAAATATAAAAAATTAGCCAGCTAAAATATATCTTTAAGATTTTAATTACATATTTCTTAAAATATTCGACAGATTTAGGATTGTTTATCACTTTAAGTCCAAATAAATATCCTGAAGCCGCAAAGAAAAACGGTACCGCAAACCTGGAAAAGTTATCAAGGATGAAGTAGCCGAGCTCATGGTCACTCGGGAAAGTATGAATAACTACAACCGCTACGATTGCAAAAAATTTAATAAAGTCGATTGCATAATTTCTTTCCATTGTCCGGCCCCTCTGTTTGTTTATCCAGGTAATGCTTATATTATGTCCTTAACAGAATGGATTATGTTTAACAATAATACGCGAATCGCTGACCATTCCATTATTAGAGAATAAAATTGATCCACTTTAAAATGGGTCATACTATTGAAAAATGGTAAGGAGGATCACCATGCCACGAAAATCATCGCAAAATAACGAGACCACAGAAGAGGAAACAAATGTAGTTTTTCTAAAAGATGAGGGGAATGAAGATGAAACTGAAAATCTAACCCGGATGCTGGCAGCTGTTATGAATTATCTTACAGATGATGAATTAGAAGAGATGGATATTGAATATTTATTGGACAACACAGTTGGTCTTCGGGACTGGTGGAATCAATATCGCGAAAGTAACAAAAAAGTAATCGAGGAAGAAATTAAAAAATCACTAGGGGACCTGTCCTTAAGAGATCTAGAGAAGATCCATGAACAAATAAAAGAAATCAAGGAATAGTCAGGCTATATCCTATACCTTTGTTTTCCAAATTTGTTATCATGTAGTCATGAGAGGAGATGATTGGAAATGGCACTTCAAGTTCAAATTGGGAAAACGGAGTTAAAGGTAAATCCAATAGGGTTGGGGACGAATGCGGTCGGCGGTCATAATTTATTTCCGATCCTTGATGAACAAGCTGGAAGACAGTTAGTGCAAACGGGACTCGCGAATGGGATTAATTTTTTGGATACGGCCTTCATTTATGGACCAAAACATTCTGAAGAAATCATCGGGGAAGTAGTAAAAGAGAACGGAAACCGTTCTGATGTCGTTATCGCCACAAAAGCAGCCCATAAAATGGTGGGGAACGAAATTGTAATGGATAATTCACCGGCTTTTTTGAAGGAATCGGCGGATGAAGCCTTACAACGGCTCCAAACCGATTACATCGATTTGTTTTACATACATTTTCCAGACAAGGATACGCCAAAGTATGAGGCAGTGGGAGCGTTACAGCGATTAAAAGAAGAAGGAAAAATTCGCGCGATTGGGGTTTCTAATTTTTCCATTGAGCAGTTGCGAGAGGCCAATATTGACGGATATGTGGATGTCATTCAGGGGGAGTATAACCTCTTAAATCGCGATGCGGAGATAGAATTGTTCCCTTATGTTATGGAGCATCAGATTTCATTTATACCATATTTCCCGTTAGCCTCTGGGGTATTGACCGGAAAATATGATAAAAATACGAATTTAGCTGAAAAGCGAGGTAAGTTCTTTCAAAAGGAATTATTTGAAAAAAACCTTGAAAAAGTAGAACGTATTAGAAAAATCGCCAATGAAAAAGACATCGATATCGCTCACGTTGTGCTTGCCTGGTATTTAACCCGTGATGCTATTGATGTCGTGATTCCAGGAGCGAAAAGAGCAGATCAGGTTTTGAATAATCTTAAAACGCTAGATGTTCAGTTAACTGTCGATGAAATTCAAGAAATCGACCAGATTTTTTAATTAAAAGGGAAGCTTATACAGACGGATCTAAGACAAAATAGGAAGTTGAGTGAAGAATCTAGCCTTCAAAAGGTTAATATAAGAATGCTAGGATGATATCATCCTGGCTTTTTCTATATGGTAAAATAGAAGATAAAAAGGCTGGAGGAACGAACGTTGGACAAACATTTTTTTTTCTACCAATTTCTAGAGCCCATTTCAAAAGAACTAGCCTTGGTCGCCAAGGAACTGGAAAATAGTATTTTTACCAGCCCGCGCACGATGCTTACACATGCTAGAGTTTTTGTTGAAAATATTTTGCAGCAGGTGATAAAGGCAGAAGAACTGCCTGACGAGCCAAGGACAAACTTAAAAGAACGGCTCGACATGTTAAACGACAGAGGGTATTTAATCCCTGAAATTCGTGATGCTTTACATTACATTCGGCAAAATGGAAATCAAGCGGCACACGATGCCCGGACTTTTCGTTTTTCAGAAGCGTTATTGTCATGGGAAGCAATTTATAAAATCGTTAAATGGTATGTAGACGTTTATGGTCCAGTGGATGTGACCGTCCCTGACTATCAGGATCCTTCTCCAAGAGTCGAACAATCTTATGATATGTCTGAATTGGAAGTGCGATTAAAGACACTGGAGGAACTTTTGAGAAACCCTCCTCCAAAACTGGCAGATGAAGCTTCCAATCATGAAGTGGCTGTCACACTTGAATCCCCCACTGAGGTTCAGGGACAACCTGGTTTTACTGCCATTCGTACCTTTACCTATAAAGGAAGAAAGCTTGATGTCCCGTACTTTCTTCGTGATGCCTTTCTTTTACCGCAGCGGTTCGAAAAATCTGAAACCTTTTTGATTCGTCTTGGTGCTGAACAGCAAGCGCGCATTATGAGTGAGTTACCGAATAATCTAGAAGGCTTACATAAGCATGTAAAACGATACAGTGAAAAGAATGATGAACTTTTCTTTACGGAATTAAAACAATTTATCGAAGAGGAAAAAATCCGCAGACAACTTACTATTGAACGTTCAGGGGAACTGTTCTTCTTTTTTAAAGCTGATCACATTGTTGTAACGGAGGAATTGTCAAAACTAGCTCTTACCTCCAATGAATTCACAGGAATGCCAGGTCTTTTAAGACAGCTAAATGATGATGAAATTGCAACAGTGGGGCAGCTGCCGCAGGAGCTTGTGATTTTAGCAAAGTATGAAAATGTTGGAATTGGTATTGTAGAAAAGTTGTTCCAACAATTGAAAACAAAAACAAATGAAAAAAAGACTGATTCTGAAAATAGTGACTTTTTTAAAGAAAGTCGAAGCTACAAAAAGTGGGATTCACTCTATGTCAACGTAAAGCTAGGGGAAAGCAAATCAGTCATACGCGGTGACAGTGTTCCTTCCTTATGGAAAGAGGGATTAAGGTGGATGGAAGAACGAAAATTACCTCTTCATACATTAGTAAAAGAAGGAATCGTCCTAGGTTCTACGGATGTCGGAAAACGCTACGCAATTGCACTAGAACCCATTCATAAGGACCAGCGCAGCTTTACGCAAACACACACCTATGAATCCATGATAACAGGTGAAATCTACTACCTTGAAACCAAAATCAATCCGAAATCTGGACTTGAAACACTAGGGAAATTATTGACAAGGTTAGGGGTAGAGGTAAGTATTCCATTGTTGATGAAATCTGATTTACATTAGGAGAATATTAACGAATCTAAGGCATTTTTTGGTCTTCTTAGTAGTTTTGGTCTACTCATCTATTATTTAAAAACTCCCTCAAAAATAAAATTTTCTTGCCCTTATGTATATTTCTTGCTACAACCATTTCTTAGGAATAAATAATCATTCATTTTTGGGATAGTCAAAATCATTTTTCTATCGGTGCGATGCTTCCATTAGGAAGGATCGCTTTTTCCTTCATAAAAAAGTATTTTTGTCGTTTCTCCGTATGTGACATGCAAACATTTCATACAAATATTTAAAAGGTCTGTCACACATTTGTATATCATAGGTATAAAAAGGACCTGATCAAAGGACGTTTCCATTCCCCAAACATTGCACCTGCTGCGAAATCCCAAGAAATTGAGGAAAATACAAAATTAAAAACAGGAGGGGCTGTTTATGAAATTTACAATCGAGTATATCCCGCTAAACAAAATCAAACCGGATTTAACCCTGAAAATTACCGAGCACATAAAGAAACTTCAAAGGTTAATGTGGGACTGCATGTTTGTTTTAGTTGTCAAGAAAAACCGGAAAGATGACACCTACATCATTGTTAGCGGTCAAGATCGATTCGAATCCCTAAAAAAACACACCAAAAATATTTATGCGCCATGTATTGTTGATAAAAGTAGTACCACCGGAATAATATCCAGGTTTTATCGCTTGTGGAACAAACAACCCCTAGATGACTTTCCTTTAATGCCTCACAGCTGGTCAATCTTTCGTTCCTTTTTGAAACAAGAGCCCCGCTTTAAAAATCTATCCCGATCCGAACAAATAAGGGTAATGCTTATAGCAGCACGTTATAGGAAAACCGTGATTTATACAATGAAAACGACAGTAGATACTTTTCTAAAATCTAAAGGATAATCCAAAGTTTATTAATTTTTTTCGGTTATTACCCATCCATCAGGTGTTTTTTCTATATTAAAAATATTCTCATCGAAATGATTTCGAAGTACTTTATATTCTTCATTTTCAATTTTAACCTTTGTTTTTTGGATTTGTTTAACTGTAATTTCCGGCTTTTTCACTTCAAATATTAAATCATCTATAATAAAATAGGTTCTTTGACGTTGCATCATTCATTTCCCCTTTTATATTTCATACGTAAACAATTCAGCAAAAATGAATCAAACCCTATTAAAAATTTATTAAGTTTTTGTAAAAAACTACCCATTACTGAGAAAAAGCATGTTTTCATTGCTGACATAATAAGGTAAAGGGTGGGGGTGTTTTTTTGTTTGGCTTAGAACCAATTATCTTCATTATTATTGTGATTAATATTCTCTATGTGACCTTCTTTACATTGCGGATGTTGCTGGTGATCAAGGGTCAAAAGGTATGGGCTTCAATCATTTCGATGTTGGAAGTGTATGTATATTTGGTCGGATTAACCATCGTATTGGACAACCTTAAAAACCCAATTAATATGGTTGCCTATTGTCTTGGTTGGGGTTTGGGTGTTTATCTGGGAGGTAAGATTGAAGAATCCCTTGCTTTGGGCTACGTAACCGTACAGGCCATTGTTAATCCATTTGATTTTGAGCTTTCCCGTGCGTTAAAAAGACAGGGCTACGGGGTTGCATCCTGGGCAGCTGATGAAAAGAGCGACAGACGAACCGTCATTCAGGTATTGGTGAAACGGAGGCACGAACAAAAAGTGGTAAAAATGATTAATAGAATGTCACCAAATGCTTTTGTTATTTCCTATGAATTAAAAAATTTCCAGGAAGGATTTTGGGGAAGCGGAACCTTTTAGCTTTACGTTTGAAGTATACAAATTTGAATAAATGGAAACGTATTTGCAAAGCCTTTAAATAAGGAATTTTGTTTGAAGAAAGAGGACAGGGCTATGTTTTCACTTCGCGGGGATGCACATAAGATTTATCTTCAATTAAAAAAAGCCTCGAGGGATGACCCATCCTTCACAGAAATAAAAAGGCTTTTAGAATTAGAGGAAATCCAACATTTCTACCATTCGATTGATACAGAGACATTAAAAAGGATTTATTATTGTATGGTAAAAGAGAAAAATGGATCGGGAATGATCCCGATTCTCGTCTCAACGATTCCCTGGCTGTTAGTCATATTTGCAAAACAACTACAAGATTTTGTTTTTCAAGACCATAGCATGGTTTGGGCGATATTCGCGATTATTTCTTTAATCATCCTTCTATACAGTGTCATCATACACTTTTACGAAAAATCATGGGCCGCCGTTCATATTGAAATCATTCAAGCAATTCTAAATGAACGAAAAAAAAGCCAGCAAAAATAAGGGGTGCTGGCTATTTTTATTTTAAAGAGAAGATAACTATGATAGAAAAGGGGACTCTATTAGAATTTTATCTTGCTTGGAGGGGAGACCATGAAAATTATTATTGCAGGCGGATCAGGGTTTATTGGGCAAAAATTAACAGAACTCCTTAAAGAGGATCATGAAATCATTATTTTAACAAGAAAAGGAGAACGGTCTGCCGGTAAAATAAAGTATGTTAAATGGCTTGAAGAAGGTTCACTTCCGGAAAAAGAAATTGGTAAGGCTGACGCTGTGATCAATCTTGCTGGCGTATCGATCAATGATGGACGATGGACACAACATCATCAAAAACAAATCTATGAAAGCCGAATGACAGCGACTGAGGAGTTGTTAAGAATGGTTGAGGCTCTTTCAGAAAAGCCATCTGTTTTTATCAATGCAAGTGCCATTGGAATTTATCCACCGTCACGTCATACTGTATATACGGAAAAATCAACGGAAGTAGCGGATAACTTTCTTGGCCATACCGTTTATGATTGGGAAAGCAAAGCGGCTCGGATGATGGAGCATGGTATTCGTACGGTCTTTATGAGATTTGGTGTTGTATTAGGAAATGAGGGAGGAGCACTTCCTTTGATTGCGTTGCCTTATCGGTTATTCATGGGTGGTACAGTTGGCTCAGGTGAGCAGTGGGTATCTTGGATACACGTAACAGATGTAGTCCGCGCTATTTGTTTTGCCATTGAAAACCATCAGATAAGCGGGCCAGTAAATGTGACGGCACCGAATCCAAAAGTGATGAAAGATTTCGGCAGGACGATTGGCGCGGTTTTACATCGCCCGCATTGGTTTCCGGTACCAGCCTTTCTCATGAAGGTGGTTCTCGGAAAAAAGAGTTCACTTGTCCTGGAGGGGCAACATGTTATACCGAAAGTACTAATGGAGGAAGGTTTTGAGTTCAAGTTCACTACATTAGAATCGGCATTGGGGGATTTATTTCAATAGGTGAATAGAATTCTACTTCGGTAAATAACTAAATTAAGATTATAGTTTTTTCTAAGTGGTAGGTGTATTAAGGACAAAATGCAACTGTGAAAACTACAAAATGTCCTATAAAAAGATTTTAAGGACAAAATCTCGTCATACAAACCAGCCAAAATTCTTTAAAAGAAAGGTTGGTCATCAAAAAGAGTCAGCCCACCACCGCATTAACGCAGTGGGGGTCTGACCCCAAAATTCACAATTACCCCAAAATTATTCCACCGTTACCGATAATGACTTCACTAATACCGAGGGAGACCCTACTGGCGAAAGGGGGAACAGTAAATCTGAGCCAATCTCCTCAACATCCTGTAATAGTTGATAATAATTACCCGCAATCGTCATTAAATTTACTGGGAATGCAATCTTGCCATCTTTAACATAGAACCCATTCGCCGCAAGCGAAAAATCACCAGAGACTGTATTCGCCCCGGAATGCAAGCCTGATAAACTGGTAATCAGGATGCCTTCTCCCATGGCAGCAAGTAAATCTTCAAACGATGAACTGGAAGGTTCAACATATAAATTTGATGGTCCGACTTTAACCGCACTCTTATAAGAATCTTTATGCGCATGACCTGTTGTAACAGTAGAATCCTTTTTGGCTGTTTTCTGGTTATGTAGCAAGGAATTTAAAACTCCGTCTTCGACTAATGTCAACCTCGTAGAAGCTACACCCTCGCAATCAAATGTTCGACTCGCCAGGCCATCCTCTAAGAATGGATCATCGACAATCGTGAGCTTCTCAGCGGCAATTTGCTTCCCAAGCTTATCCTTTAAGGAAGAAATCCCCGCTTGTGTACTTTCTGCCGAAAAATTAGTGGAATAAGTCGCTAACAGCTGGGCTGCAGCATCATTTTTCAATAGGACCGGATATTCTTTGCTCTCAATATTTCTTGAACCTAATTGTGAAAGTGCTTCATCTGCGGCTTTTTTGGCGATTTCCTTTGCATTTAGGCTATGGAAGTCCTTGGTTACAACAAATTCAGATCCCGTTTTCGTTTCTTCTCCGTCTTTTACAATAGCTTCGACCCAGACATATAAATAATTCATTTGATCACGTAAGGATAAACCTTTATTATTAACTAGATTTCGTGTGAGTGACTCTGCCCGAATACCGCAATAATCTGTTCCTACAATTCTAGAATCCTGTGCATATAATTCCCGTTCCATTTCTTGAATCAGTTGGATTTTTTCAGCAGTGCTTACCTCGTTTAAGGATGGTGAGTAAAAGCTAGCTTTTTCATATTGACTACTGCCAGCAAAGATTTCTTCCGCTTCATCATCCTGCACCAATCCAGCATTTTCCTTCGCATTCTCAACCAAGAAGGGAATAGAGGCCTCATCTAATTTTTCGGAATAGGCATAACCCATCTTTCCATCGATTACCCCACGGAAAGAAACACCGCCATCTTCAGCGATTTCATATTGATCGATTTCACCTTTAAATACTTGACATCCAAATATTTCCTTGTTCTCATAATAAATTTCGATATCTGTAAAACCGCTGGCAAGCGCTTGTGAAAATAAATTTACTTGGAATTCTTGAATGTTCATTCGTTATTCCCCCTTTGTTCCGCCGACTGTCATTTCGCTTACCCGAATCATTGGCTGCCCAACATTCACTGGGATACTTCCACTTAATGCACCGCACATCCCGGCGCCATGACCCAAATTATTGCCGACCATATCAACGAGCTGCAATGTTCTTGGACCGTTTCCGATTAAGGTTGCACCTTTTAGCGGTTTGCCAAGCTTACCATTTTTCACCTCGTACGCTTCCATTACGGCAAAATTATAATCACCCGTAGCAGGGTTAACCTGCCCGCCGCCCATATACTTTGTATAAATACCTTGTTCGGTAGCTGCGATAATTTCTTCAGGTGTTGATTTTCCGGGAGCAATATAGGTGTTGGTCATTCGAGAGGTGGGCGCAAATCGGAAGGATTGTCTTCTTCCAGAACCCGTTGATTCCATTCCCATCCTTCGGGAATTAAATTTATCAATTAAATATCCTTTTAAAATCCCATTTTCGATGAGGACGTTTTTTCGGGCTTTTTCACCTTCATCATCAATATTAATGGAGCCCCATTCATTTTGCAGTGTCCCATCATCAATATAGGTAACGATTTCCGGTGCCACCCGTTCCCCAATACGGTTCGCGAAAACCGAGTTGTTTTTCGCCACAGCGGTTGCTTCTAATCCATGTCCGCAGGCCTCATGAAAAATAACACCACCAAATTCATTATCGATAATCACAGGGAATTTTCCGCTTGGACAAGGACTAGCGTCTAGCATGGTTACCGCAATCCTTGCTGCTTCATTCGCATAATAATCCATATTTTGATTTTCGAAAAATTCAAAGCCTTGATGGGCACCCGGTCCGTAGAAGCCCGTTTCCATTTTGTTATCACGAACAGCTACAGCCTGAATCGCCATCCTCGAGCGGACCCGTTTATCCTCGATGAATTTACCTTCTGAATTGGCAATCAGAACATTTTGTTCTTCATCCATATAACGGACGGTTACTTGTGAAATACTAGAGTGATAGTTTTTGGCTGTATCAAAAACTTTTTTCATAATGGTAATTTTTCTTGATTTATCCACCTCTAGAGGCAGAAATTGAACTGGATGACTGGATTCGAAGGATTCTTGGATGAAAGGGGCAGGTTGGATGGTTGAATTTCCACTTATGGCTTGTGCAGCATTTTTGGCGGCCTTTAAAAGGCTTTCTTTTCGAAAATCTGTTGTATACGCATAAACACTTTGCAATCCTTTAAACACACGGATGCCAATCCCAAATTCACGACCGGAAAGGCAGGTTTCTACTTTACCGCTTCGTAGTGACATATTATTCGTGAAACGATCCTCCACAAATAGTTCAGAAAAGTCACCGCCGGTCGACAAGGCAGCTGTGAGTACGTCTTCAATTAAAGATTTACTAAGCATAGGGTCCCCCTTTGGATTTAAAAGATTTATATCCTCTTTGATTATATGTCTTAATCACTTAATCATACAAAGGAAATGCGCTATTTTGGTAAAAATAGATATTTTTAGAAAAAGGGACTTTTCTCTTATATTAAGTCATGAGGGTCAAATACTTTATCAATCACTAAATTATTTGATATATTTAATGAAATGTTAATAAATTTTAAAATAATTCTTGTGACAGCTGTATGGAGGAAACAGGTTTATGGTTGTTGTAAAATCAGTAAAAGTTGACGGAGAGAGTCTCTACATTTTTAAAAGCGCCATTTATATTTTTGAATCCGGTGCAGGTTTAACATTAGAATTGGATCTGATTGTTAGTGAGGTTGCTGTAAAAAAATATAAAAAAGAGGATACCCTGATTATTGAAATAGAATTAGAGGATGGGAGAATGATTAATTCAATTATGCATGTTAAAATCCTTTCTGGTGGATTGCCACAGCTCCATTTGATCTGTGAACTGGATGGTATTGAGGAGTATAAAGATTTCGAGCGGGTGAGCGAAAATGATTCATGGTTTCCGAATATTGAGGAGGGTATCACTATAGAGGAAATCAGAAAAGTGGAAATGCCGGACGAAGATGTAAGTTTAAAACTGAAGCTGCCAATTGATCAGGTGGAATGGTTAAAAGCGCAAAAAAAGGCACGGTTAAATGAATTGTTTAAAGAATTTTTATATGAGTATTGGGGTAAACAGAAAATTAAATAACTGAATGGGAACACGCTGGAAAAAGCGTGTTTTTTTATTTCATTGAGTTTTTCAAAAATTATTAATTATTATTTTTAAAAAATTCCCCAACATTTGAATATTCCTAATTGATTATTGCCGATAGGGACTGTATAATAATCATCATATAAATTATTCCTATCTGATTAGTATGAATTAAAGTTCAAAACATTAGGAATTTGAAATGATACATAAGGGGAGATGGACGATGTTTTGGACGTACATAGCATTTATCATCGCATTCTTTTTTGCAATGAATATTGGGGCCAGCGGAACAGCTGCATCCATGGGTTCCGCATATGGTGCTGGTGCAATAAAAAATAAGCGATTAGCCATGATCCTTGTGGCAATCGCAGCGTTTCTCGGCGCTGTCCTCGGCGGTGGCGAGGTTGTAAAAACCATTGGAAAGGGGATCATACCTTCCTCCATTCTTAGTATTGAAATGGTCGCCCTCATCCTTTGCGGCGCAACATTAACCTTATTTATCGCCAATCTGATGGGAATTCCGTTATCAACCAGCGAGGTGACGGTTGGCGCAATCGTGGGGGCTGGAATTGCTTATAAAAAGTTGTATTTTGATAGTCTTCTAGTCATTGTCACCTTTTGGATCCTTGTTCCACTCGTCTCCTTCTTTATTACGTTTTTCCTTGGAAAACTAATCTCCAAGGCTGAGAAGCGGTGGAATGGGTTGACAAAAAAAGGAAAATGGAAAAAATGGCTGGCAATACTACTCGTAGTAGGGGGCTGTTTTGAAGCTTTTTCTGCAGGGATGAATAATGTAGCAAATGCGGTTGGACCGCTTGTTGGTGCCGGAATGCTGGCTGCAAATAAAGGAATTTGGATTGGCGGTCTTTTTGTTGCCCTAGGTGCCATTTTATTGGGGAGCAGAGTCATTGAAACAAACGGAAAGAAAATCACCAAACTCTCCCTATTAGAAGGAAGCGCCGTTTCTTTTACAGGTGGAGCACTGGTGACGGTCGCCTCACTATTTGGATTACCAATTCCGCTGACACAGGTAACCACTTGCGGTATTTTAGGTATAGGGGTATCACAAAAGGGTTTTGGAATTTGGCAAAAATCTGTCATCCAAAAGATTTTAAAAGTCTGGTTGATTTCACCATTAGCATCCCTGGTGATTTCCTATTTGCTTATTAATCTCTTTATTCAAGGCAATATGTATAATATCTTCATTATCTTGAGTACCTTTATAGCAGGATTAGGTGTGTTAAGTCTTTCTGCCAATGTCCGTAAAGAGAACAGTACGACCCATGATGAAGGCGGGGGAATCTAGTTGTTTAAAGCTGCAGTCAGTAAATGGCTGCAGCTTTTTTCAGCTAATAGGAAAGTATAAACTTTTCCAAGTTTATACTTTCCTATTACGCATAAGTGCAACTTCGCCTCTGTCTTCGCCCTTAGGGGCTCGCCAATCGGCGAGTTTTCTTTATAATTTTTACCTTCAGCATCGTTCATAATACTTTGCTAAAATAGAATTAAACAGGCTAATGGAGAAAATAGGATGAATCAGGACGAAATTAATTATATCAATAACTTCATATTAAAAAATGGCGAGCGTTTAGATCTAACAGGCGCAATTCAAAGCGATGCATCTTTTGTTGAAATCAAAATCGTTAAACAAACAGAAAGAACGTATCGAGTGGTGGGATTCATAACCCTTGTAGCTAACAATCTAATCGATTCCAAAATGGTGGATGAACAATTATCTACTTTTACACCTAGAAAAAAGCTTCATTTAAATGAGCATGAACCCCAAACCTTAAAATGGTTTCAGCAGGGATTCATTATGAAGGAATTCCGTTTTAAAAAGGACGGAAAAACAGTAGAATCACAATATTATCGAATGGGTTATCCTTTGTATAAATTTTTAAAAGGGCAACTGCGTGCTGAGGAAGAAAAAATAGAAAACGAGTTTAACAGTTGGAAGAAAACCGCATCAACATTAGGGCAAATATGCACCAAGTCAAATCAACGGGAAAGTGGTTATCAAGCCTGCTTATCGATGATAAACGAGATTTGCCAAATTAGCTCCAATGAACTAAAAACTGCAGCACAATTTCCTGCAGGATGGTCATTCGCAAAAAGACTGAAATTCCTTCATTTTATGAATGCCTTTTGGCAATTATCCTTTCAAAAAGATGAATTTGATTGGAAGGAAATCGGAGCAAGCTATTATCAAAAAATCGGCGGATCTAAAGAATTTGACCGGTATAAAGATGACTATATTAATCTATTAGAGCAATGGGCAAGTTGGCCAGTCGCCTTGTTAGGAATGGCGAGTCTTGGAAAAATCACTCCGCTTTATTTTTCAGGACAAATAAGCGGTCATTTTTCGTCATACCGTTTTGGACCGGTTCATTCCTTAACAGACCTAGCTATTTCAGAAGAGCGTTATACAACAGATTCTACAACCCTTTGGCTTGTAGAGAATCGTGCAATTTTAACAAGGATGTCAGCTAAGAAGAATTTTCTTGAAGAAACTAATTCTCTCGTTATATGTGTAGATGGACATCTGCGCTCCTCACATAAGCATTGCATCCAACAGCTTTTGGCGGGCGGGAGGGTCAAGCAGGTATTGATTTGGAGTGACTACGATCCGGACGGTTTTCAAATAGCAAAAGAAGCCTATCTTACTGTTCTAGAAAAATTCGCTGGCACCATTAAATGGATTAGGCACGATTCAAATGTCCATACAAATTGGCAGGAATATGAAACCTACATGGAATTTCTATTGAAAGAAACTAAAATTGAACAAGAACAGGTTTTAGGAGGTGTTGAAGAATGGAAAAAGTGGATTCATCAATAATTTCCATTTTTCAAGCGGATGAATCGAATCCTGAAGTTCTGCAATCTCTAAAAGATATTGCCTCTTTATCAGGTGTCCTCAGTGATTTAGGATCACAAAACAATTATCAATCACCCGCAGAAATTTTACGGTTCCTTAAAATCATTCAACTAATTAATGAAGAAGCCCTTGGTTTAGATGATCCGATAGAAAATGCCGAAACGGTTTATTATCGCTATCGAAACCGATATACCGATCCTGAACCGCCATCTAAGAAAAAGGTAGAACAAATCGTCAATGTTCTCGTTAAATATAATTGGATTTCGAAAACCTCAAGACAGTTGAAAATGCGCGATGTCGGTAAGAGGATGATGGATGCACTGATCCGTTTGGCCAATGATTCGTTGGCTTACTATATGCATGACGATATTGGTCGATCACTTTTTCAAGCGAGACGGGATGCGGAATTAAGTGAAGCCTATGATGATCATGGAATCTCTGGCGGCAATAAGATTGCCAGTATGATTCGCAATGTGGAAAATGCGATTCAAATCATGAAAGAACGGGAATTGGAAATGCTCGCAGATCGGAATGCACTCCCGCAGCTGGAAGTGATTCACCAATTAATGCAGGAGCTCGAGGGGAAATTACAGGAACGCTTCAGACAGTTTCAAACCGTTGAAGAGAGCCTAGTTCTGTCTCATTTAATGCAAAAAGGGACAGCGGTCCTTGCTGAGGGGACGAATTTAAGCTTAGGGATGATCAACAAATACTTAAGATTTACCCATATGCAAAAAACACCATTATCCTCGACCATTCAACCTGAAAAGGTCCGGGCTTTTATCACGCAAATGTATGATCCCCCGCTTGACTCCGATGTTCCAAATGTTTATCAATTATTTAGTTTTATGGAGCAAGGACAGCATGAGGACGAGGCGATCGACGGTTTATGGATGCCTGTAAAGTTCGCAACACCAATCGGGCCTGCTGCGATTGATGCTGCCGTTTATTATCTCGAAACCTATGAACCGATGGCAGACCCTATTGATGAAATAGAAGAGGAACTTTATTATACGACAGAGGTCATTTCTGAAGGGGATATGGAAGAGTTCATGGGGGAAAGCCAGTGGAAGCTGACGAAATCGATGATTGAAACGGAAGCGATTGAAAATTACTTAAAAGAACATGATGAAGCTCCAATGGAACAGCTGGTGATCGAAGCCACTTCTTCTGCGTGGAGCGATGCTGTCAATGCCATAACGGCAGTAGCAGCGTTAGTTGGTAACAAAAAAATAACCGTATCAAAGCCCGCAGAAAAGGTGGAGATACCAAACTATGATCGAAAATGGGAGTGGATGAATCGTGACGATGGATCCAACATTATCAGAAATAGAAACAAACGTGAACAATCAGTTGAACGTTAATCCTTTAAATGTGATGCAATCATTAAAGGGATTCTTAACGGAAGAAGAGGAATTAACGTTCATGAACATACTTTTTTCCTCCTCCGCCTCGATCCGGTCTGGAAACTTCGGTCTTTCTAGAAAAGAGATTGAAAAACAGCTTCACATCCAAGGAAATGATGAGAAATTCCAATCTTTTCTCACAAGGGTCAACCAAGCTGTGAGTCGTTATATGAAAGTGATTTATGATGAACGCCGTGACCAAGTCATCGTTATGATGCGGGTCCCTGCAAGAGCTGCCCGTAATACGCTAACAAAGGAAAGCCTGGCCGTACTCCTCTATATGTTTTATCAACAGGAGGTTTTGCAGCATGAATTTACCTTATTTGACCAACTGTTAAATGCCTTTGGTCATGAAACGACTAAGGCCAACCAGCGTTTATTAATGAACATTGATCCACTCAAAAAAATTGGGGCGGTTGAGGAATATGATACAAACTCACAGGAAAAGGCCTATCAACTTACCGCCATTGGCGTTCATATGTTTACAGACTCATTCCTAAGAAGAACCGCTGAATTTAGTCAATCCAATCAATTAAACAAGGAAGAAGTGCTGAAGTTTTTCAAGCGCTATAATCTCTATCAAAAAGGTGATGCTGAATGATTCCATGGAGACTAACTTTTTCAGGTATTCGCGATTACCCGCCAACTTTACTAGATTTATCGGGGGAAAAAGACCATGTAATGATCACCGGTCCAAATGGGGCCGGTAAATCAACGATTACTTTTTGTATGGGTGCAGTATTATATTCTTCAAAGGTGGATGTCGAAGGGTTAAAATCACGAAATTTACCGGTGGACCAGACGTGGAAGGCGAAGATTTCTCTACTTTTTAAAAATGAAGGTTTCATGAAAATAGATGCCCCTTGTTTTGTTGAGTTCGGTTTAAAAATTAGTCAAGATCCGGGCCAGCCGATGAAAAAAGAGTTTAGGATTTCAACCGGAGATACCATCGACGAATGGGAAGAAACGATTCACTATACTTCCGGCGACAGGTTTTACAACTTTACCGGCTTTAAAAGGGACCTTCAATATAAATACAAAGTCGACCCGGATCTCTTCTATTTAATTTGGTATCAACAGGAAGTAAACCAATTCGCTGTGATGAATCCCGAGGAACGGTTTCGCATTTTTAGTGAAATGCACGGGATTGACCAGGTGCAGCGTGATTGGGAAGAGAGTATGGAGAAGGTAAAGGACAGCGAGGAGTCCCTCCGTGCTGCAGAATCGAATGTGAAGTTGATGAAATCGGAACTTTCAATGAAAAGGACGGCCTTGGATCGATATTTGGATAATCAAAGGCGCCTCAACCAAGGCGGGACGCTTTATACGGTTTCCATTTTACAATTGGAGGCTCATTATAAAAAGGAAATTGAGAGATTAGAAGAAGTTGTTTTAGGTTTAGAAGAAGAAATTGCAGAGGCAAAAGATGATTTGTCTATCAAAAAAGGATTAAAAGAGCATACCGATGAACAGCTTCAGGCTTCGAAAGCAAAGCGTAATCAAGTAGAAATGACGATTGGCGAGGTAGAGCTGGAGCGGGATCAATTGGATGAAAAGATTAAAAATCTCCAATTTCGAATTGTGGAATTAGATCGTGAATTAGAAGCGATTACGAAACGAAAAAATCAAGTCACGCGGACTGAAGAGGAAGTAAATACGGCTCTTAGTAAACTTTTAGCGGACCAGGAACGAACCAATGACCATTTTAGGCAAAACCAAGAACTATTGCGCGAAAAAGAAACTGAATGGCAGAAAAAGGTTGAGCTGATTACTCGGTTTGAACAAGAAATTGCAAATGATGAGCAAATGGAACAGGTGCACTGTGATCGATTACAACAGTACACGAGCAGCCATGAAGTCCAACAGAAGATCGATTCGCTTGAAGCAAGGGTTACTTTGAATAAAGAATATCGTTTTAATGACTCTATTAAATTAAAGGACTTGAAGGAAGAATTAAAGTTACTTTATGAGGACAGGGATTTTTCTTTAAGACAGATGGAGTCTATTAAATTTTTCGCTTCCTTAAACATAAAAGTCTATGCTCTTAGGGAATTATTAGAGCTGGATGAGCATGCACAGCCAAAAGATGAACAATTATTTAATGCTATAAAATATACAATCTTTTTCAATGGAAAAGCGATTGCCCCACCCAACGATCTATATCATGTGCCGTTAATGATGGTAGTTCCGGACAGGGTGGTAACAAAATTACCTTCTCTTCACTTACAGGTGAAGGAGGGATTAGATGAGGAAGTTCTAACTTTTGCGATGAAAGCTCTTTGGTGGGTGGAGCAATTTTTTAAAGGGAGCTCTTTTTCGATCAAAAATGGTTCTCTCATCGACCCTATGGGAATCCGTGGCCCGCAGGAAAAAGAACGGTATATCTTAAGTGCGAAAGCTTTAAAAAACCGCAAGCAGGAAGTCGAGAAGCTGGTGATGAATCTTTCTCAAAAACTAGCACGATTTGATGAAAACATAACTGCTGATACAAAAACGATTCAAGAATTAAATAGTATTATTCATCAAGTAAGAGAATCAGAAGCCTTTATGACAAATGAGTATGAAAGAATAGTAAGGAAAAACAAGCTGAAAGAAGAAATGCAGTTAAAAAATTCAATTGATGTGACAATCATTGAATTGAAACAAGCGCTGGAAAAATTAATGCGCCAACAAATACAGCAAGAAACTTTAAGGGCCGTTTTAGAGGAAGAAGCAAACATTTACGATGAACTTGGAAAAATGAAGGACAAGTATGAGGAGCGGAACCATTTACAAATTCAATACGATCAAAAAAATGAACTTCTTCGAAATGTTAAACGAAAGATTGATAGTTTGAATGATGACTTTAATCAGGTAGAAAGCGCCATTAACAGAACTGAACGAGAAATGACCAAATTGAATGGTGCTCTGGAGGACGCCGAACGAAAAATAGCAATCATTGAAAAACAAAAAAAGAATTACAGTGAGGACAAGGAATCTAATCAATTAGAACTCGTTCAAGTTATGAATGATCTAGTGGACTTACAAAAATTAATTCCGGCCATTTATGCTGATGCTAGTGCTATTACTGAGGGCGAGTCCGCACCATCTGTTCCGCAAATCAAAAAGAACCGTGAAAATGGTAAGGTTATGTTTGATAATGCTCGAACAGAGGCTGGAATTGATCCGGCCGCTCAGGAGAATTATGATACGGTAAAATCTGAATATGAGCGTTTGGATCATGAAAATAAAAGGATGAAAATCTTGCTTGATGAAGATAAAGAAAGGACCGAAAATCTGAAAGATCAATTGGAAACGACGATTAATATGCGTGTCCTTGAGTTGCAGCAGCGTTTTAAATCCTATATGAGCCAATTCCAGTTTGAGGGGGAAATTAGCTGGGAGTCCTATGAAGACAGGAGAAAACGGACCCACTTTCATTTGTATATAAAAGCTCGCAAAGAAGGACACCGAGGTGCAATGGAGGATGTTAGTATTAAAGCACGGGGCGGAAGAGTTGGAAAAGGGGTTTCCGGCGGAGAGGAATCGCTAAGTTCTCTGCTATTTGCGCTCGCCCTTTTACAAAATCTACAGACCGCTCCTGGGTTTATTGTGCTGGATGAGTTTGATAGTGCATTGGATGAGCATCGGAAGGTTAAAGTGTTTGATCTGTATGTAAATGAGCTAAAACGTAAGCTTATTATTCTTACACCTAAGTCACATGAAGAAGCGTATTTAGACCGATTTACGAAAGCTTTTGTGGTCCAACATGATCCAACGGTTCCTAAGAGTAGAGTTGTGGGGATTGTTAAGGCGATGAGTTAATCGGAAAGTGGCGTTTTGCTTCTTAGTTGGAAGATTTTAGGTCAGTGCCCGTGGAGCTTGATTTTTCCAAGAAACGGGCACTATGAGCCCTTGTCAGTGACCGCGAGGCTTAATTTTTCAAAGAAACGGGCACTATGAGCCCTTGTCAATGCCCGTGAAGCTTGATTTTTCTAAGAAACGGGCACTATGAGCCCTTGTCAATGCCCGTGAAGCTTGATTTTTCTAAGAAACGGGCACTATGAGCCCTTGTCAGTGCCCGTGGAGCTTGATTTTTCCAAGAAACGGGCACTATGAGCCCTTGTCAGTGCCCGTGAAGCTTGATTTTTCTAAGAAACGGGCATTATGAGCCCTTGTCAGTGCCCGTGGAGCTTAATTTTTCCAAGAAACGGGCACTATGAGCCCTTGTCAGTGCCCGTGGAGTTTGATTTTTTCAAGAAACGGGCACTATGAGTCCTTGTCAGTGCCCGTGGAGCTTGATTTTTCCAAGAAACGGGCACTATGAGTCCTTGTCAGTGCCCGTGAAGCTTGATTTTTCCAAGAAACGGGCACTATGAGCCCTTGTCAGTGCCCGTGGAGCTTAATTTTCCCAAGAAACGGGCACTATGAGCGCTTGTCAGTGACCGCGAGGCTCTTTTTGACTTTACTCAAGCTCATTTCAAGTACAATTTAGTTGGATAAGCCCCACTAAAACAAGCGATACAACGACTGCTCGTTTCTGCCAGATCAACATCTACTGCCTCCAATAATCCCTCGGTGCTTAAAAAAGCTAAGGTATCTGCGCCGATGACTTGTCCCATTGCTTGTTCATGTTCATGCTTGTTCGCAAATAGTTCTTCTTTTGTCGGCATATCCACACCATAAAAACAAGGATTTTTTACCATAGGCGAACTAATTCGAACATGGACTTCCTTAGCGCCAGCTTGCCGAATCAATTCAACAATCCGCTTACTTGTCGTTCCCCGAACAATCGAGTCATCTACTAAAACCACTCTTTTTCCTTCTAAAATTTCTTGTACAGCACTTAATTTCAAACGAACCGCCAAATCTCGCAATTCTTGAGTCGGTTCAATAAATGAACGTCCTGCATAGGGGTTTTTGATAATTCCCATTTCATATGGAATTCCTGATTGCCCAGAAAAACCAAGGGCGGCTGGGACACTCGATTCCGGAACGGCAACCACAACATCTGCTTCTATTGGATGCTCCTTGGCTAAAATTTGCCCTAATTCCTTTCGAATGGCTAATACACTTCTTCCTTGAATGACACTATCTGCACGAGCAAAATAAACAAATTCAAAAGAACAAAGGGAAACGTCACCTTTTGCAGCAAATCTTCCTGATTGAACCCCCTTTTCATCGACAAGAAGCCATTCACCTGGTTCAACATCTCGCCAAAATTTGGCATCAACTGCATTTAACGCGCATGTTTCAGAAGCGGCGATAATGGAATCACCAATTTTACCAAGACTAAGCGGTCTTAAACCCTGACGGTCTAAGGCAATTAACATTTGTTTTTCCGTCATAATGAGCACAGCAAACGAACCGTCTAGCCGTTTAAGCACATCAGGTCCCGCTTCAGAAAAATACTTTTTACTTGATCGGGCTATTAAGTGGGCGATAATTTCAGTATCTGTTGTTGTTTGAAAGATGCTTCCTTGCTGTTGCAGGACATCTCTTTCAATCCTTGCATTCACAAGGTTCCCATTATGAGCTACAGCCAAATCCCCTTCGCTGTATTTAAAGACAAGGGGTTGTGCATTTTGCAGTAAGCTTTCTCCAGAGGTGGAATAGCGAACATGGCCAATGGCCATATTTCCGTTCAGTTCATCAAGGGTCTTGCGAGAAAATACTTGAGTAACTAATCCCATTCCTCTATGATGCCTGAATGATTTTCCATCGCTTGCAACAATCCCCGCACTTTCCTGACCGCGATGCTGAAGAGCATGAAGTCCGTAATAAGTTAAATCAGCTGCTTTAGGGTGATTAAAGACTCCAAATACCCCGCATTTCTCCTGCATTTCCGAATTCATCTTGTCTTCCTCCTATTGAAATCATTTTTTTATTTTTGGCGTAAGGAGAATTTCTATCCTATTTGATTTTACATTTAAAGATTTTTGAGGCTAAAAAAGTAAAAGCATGTATTACGGGAAAGTCTAAAAATAAACTTTGGCTTTAAGGAGGGGAACATTTATGAAAGTAATTAAACCCGGATCTACGATTGGCATTTTAGGCGGAGGACAGCTGGGAAGAATGATTTCGATTGCGGGAAGAAATATGGGGTATCGCTTCATTACTTTGGACCCGACACCCGACTCTCCCTGCGGACAGGCAGCCGATCGCCAAATTATCGCTTCCTTTTCGGAGCTAAATGCGGCAAAGGAATTAGCAAACTCTTCAGACGTCATTACATATGAATTTGAAAATGTTGATTCTGATGTTGCTTCTATTTTAGAAACAACATCTTTTGTTCCACAGGGAAGTGAGCTCTTAAAAATTACCCAAAACCGTATTCGAGAAAAATCTACGTTACAGTCTAACGATGTGCCTGTTGCTCCCTTTATGGTGATTCAATCTGAAAAGGATATTCACAGAGCAGTAGATCGCTTTGGCTTTCCCTGTGTCATGAAGACCGCGACAGGGGGTTATGATGGAAAAGGGCAATGGGTGATACGCGAAAAGGATCAAATACCCATTGCAGTTGAGGCATTGAAGCATTCAGGTGTAGAAATGATCATGGAACAATTTATTTCATTTAGTAAGGAACTATCCGTGATTGTAGCAAGGAATTTAGCAGGTCAGGCAAAAACCTTCCCTGTAGCTGAAAATATTCATATTAACAATATCCTTCATCAATCCATTGTCCCAGCAAGAATTACTGAGGAGCAAAGGAAGCAGGCGGAGATAGTTGCTTTGAAAGTGGCAGAATCACTAAAAGCAGTAGGCTTAATTGCTATAGAAATGTTTCTTACGAACGATGGTGCTATTTTAGTAAATGAATTAGCCCCTAGACCCCATAATTCCGGTCATTATTCTATGGATGCATGTGTAACCTCACAGTTTGAACAACATATTCGGGCAATATGTGGACTGCCTTTAGGAGATACTACTCTTTTAAGTCCGATTATTATGGTGAATATATTAGGTCAGCATTTAGGTAAAGTGTTAGATAAGCTGGACCGGCTTCCTACAACAGCCAAACTACATTTGTATGGGAAAAAGGAATCAAAAGAGAACAGGAAAATGGGGCATATTAATTTTTTAGGGTCTTCATTTGAACAAGTCTTCCAACAAATTGAAGAACTGAAAATTTGGGATTAATAAAAGATGGCTCCTGCCCAAAAGACCATTAAAGGAGAAAAAAGAGATGGAAAAATTAGAAATGCTTTATGAGGGAAAAGCTAAAAAAGTGTTCAAGACATCTGAACCAGGAAAGTATTGGATTGAATATAAAGATGATGCCACAGCCTTTAATGGGGAAAAGAAAGGGACGATTGCCGGGAAAGGAACCATGAACAACGAGATTAGTGCCATTTTTCTTACCTTGTTGAAGGAAAAAGGGCTAAACAATCATTTTATTAAACGAATATCTGAAACGGAACAAATTGTCAGACAAGTAGAGATTATCCCAATTGAGGTTGTGGTTCGAAATATAGCGGCAGGTTCACTCGCTAAAAGACTTGGGTGGAAGGAGGGGAAGGTGCTCCCACAAGCCATAGTGGAATACTATTACAAAAATGATGAACTGGGAGACCCTATCATTAACAATGATCACATTGCCCTTCTTGGCTTGGCTTCAGAATCAGACTTAACAGAAATTCGAAACCAAGCACTGAAAATTAATGAAATTTTGCAAGACTTTCTCTTAACGAAAGAACTTATCTTAGTCGATTTTAAATTGGAATTCGGTAAAACGCCAGAAGGTGAAATCATTTTAGCTGATGAAATTTCCCCTGATACATGTAGGTTCTGGGATGCACAAACAAAGGAAAAATTAGATAAAGATCGATTCAGACGAGATTTAGGTAACGTGGAAGAAGCTTATCAAGAAATATTACGAAGAATTGGGGGTACTGTTGGTGTTTAAGGCAATCGTCTATGTAACTTTACGGGAAAGTGTTTTGGATCCACAAGGAAATGCGGTTCACGAATCTCTTCATTCACTTGGATATGATGAGGTTGGAGAAGTACGAATAGGAAAATATATGGAGCTAGAAGTTAATAGTGAGGAACAAAAAATGGCGGAGGAACGGGTTAAGGATATGTGTGAAAAGCTTTTAGCCAACACGGTAATTGAGGACTATAGGTTTGAGCTGAAGAAGGGAGAAAATTAAAGTGAACTTTGCTGTACTTGTTTTTCCTGGTTCGAACTGTGATGTGGATATGTATAAGGCAGTTGTTGATACGATTGAACAACCAGTAGAGTACGTATGGCATCTGGAAACAGACCTATCTAAATATGATGGAATCCTTGTTCCAGGGGGATTCTCTTATGGAGATTATTTGCGTCCTGGTGCAGTGGCAAGTTTATCTCCTGTAATGGAGCAAGTTAAAATTGCAGCAGAAGCTGGAAAGTTGATTCTTGGAGTTTGTAATGGCTTTCAAATTTTAACAGAAACAGGTCTTTTACCTGGGGCGTTGAGAAGAAACCAGCGATTAAAGTTTCATTGTGAAACAATCAATCTAATCGTCGAAAATAACCAAACCCCATTTACTTTAGGATATAAAGAAAGAGAGATGATCCAGATTCCGATTGCCCATGGGGACGGAAATTACTATTGTGATCAAGAGACATTAGATCATTTAGAAAAGAATAAACAAATTGTTTTTCGATATGAAGGAAAAAATCCAAATGGATCAATTTCTGAAATTGCCGGGGTCATCAATGAAAGAGGAAATGTCTTAGGGTTAATGCCCCATCCGGAACGTGCGGTTCATAAATGGCTGGGATCTGATGACGGTAAGCGGATGTTTTCATCTATTTTAAGTTACTGGAGGAAACAAAATGGAACAGCATAACGAACCAACCCCAGAGCAAATTTTCGAAGAAAAAATTTATCGGGAAATGGGTTTGACCGACGAAGAATTTGACAAAATGATCGAAATACTCGGGCGAAAACCTAATTATACGGAAACGGGGATTTTTAGTGTAATGTGGTCGGAGCACTGCAGTTATAAAAATTCCAAAGTAGTTCTACGAAGGTTTCCCACTTCTGGTCCTCGTGTTCTTCAAGGCCCTGGAGAAGGAGCGGGTATCGTAGATATCGGGGATCAACAAGCGGTTGTTTTTAAAATAGAAAGCCATAATCACCCATCAGCCATTGAGCCCTACCAAGGGGCAGCTACTGGTGTTGGGGGAATTATCCGTGATGTTTTTTCAATGGGGGCCCGTCCCATTGCATTATTGAATTCACTCCGTTTTGGTGAATTAGATAACCCAAAAACCAAATATTTATTTGAAAACGTTGTCGCTGGGATCGCCGGATATGGGAATTGTATGGGGATTCCAACCGTAGGAGGTGAGATTTATTTTGATTCCTCTTATGAAGGAAACCCCCTCGTAAATGCGATGTGTGTAGGATTAATCGATCATGATCAAATTCAAAAAGGTGTAGCAAAAGGGATTGGTAACCCTGTCATTTATGTCGGTGCAGCAACCGGAAGAGATGGCATTCATGGGGCTACATTCGCTTCAGAGGAGTTAAGTGAAAATTCCGAAGCCAAACGTCCGGCTGTTCAAGTTGGAGATCCCTTTATGGAAAAATTGTTACTAGAAGCGACGTTGGAGTTGATTTCCTCAGGACATGTGGTCGGAATTCAAGATATGGGAGCGGCAGGATTAACCAGCTCTAGCTCTGAAATGGCCAGTAAAGCCGGAAATGGCATTGAGTTGAATCTTGACCTTGTTCCGCAGCGGGAAAAAGGAATGAACGCTTACGAAATGATGCTTTCGGAATCCCAAGAACGAATGCTGGTCGTAGCAAAAAGAGGAAAAGAAGAGGAAGTTGAAAAGATATTTAACAAATGGGGACTCCATTCTGCAGTAATTGGAAGAGTAACTGATGATAATCAACTTCGAATCCTCCATCAAGGGGGAGTAGTCGCAGAAATTCCTGCGGATAAGCTAGCAGAAGATGCACCTGTGTATTGTAAACCCTCTAAAGTGGCTCCTTACTATGAAAAATATTCAACATTGGATCCTGCTGCAGAATTAGAAGAGCCAACGGACTTTAATTCTGTATTAAAACAACTGTTAGCATCCGCGACGATTGCCAGCAAAGAATGGGTATATCAGCAGTATGACTATATGGTAAGAACCAATACGGCTGTCATCCCAGGGTCGGACGCGGCTGTAGTGGCCATCCGGGGAACACGGAAAGCTTTGGCGATGACGACAGATTGCAATGGAAGATATGTGTATCTTGATCCCTTTACTGGAGGTGCCATTGCAGTAGCAGAAGCAGCTCGCAACGTTGTTTGTTCCGGTGCTGAGCCCCTTGCTATAACCGATAATTTAAATTTTGGCAGCCCGGAAAAACCGGAAATCTTCTGGCAGTTTGAAAAAGCAGCTGATGGCATTAGTGAAGCATGCCGGCAGCTGAATACCCCGGTCATTGGCGGAAATGTCAGTCTTTATAACGAATCAAACGGAGAAGCAATCTTTCCTACCCCAACCATTGGGATGGTGGGCTTAATTCAAGATATCGAACATATAACCACGCAGGAATTTAAAAAAGAAGGAGATTCCATCTTTTTAGTCGGTGAAACCAAAGAGGAATTAGGCGGTTCGGAATATCAAAAATTAGTGAAAGGGAAAATTGAAGGACGGCCGCCACAATTAAATCTTGAGTTTGAACGGAGCATCCAAGCTTTCACACTCAAGGTAATTCAAGAGGGTATCGTTCAGTCTGCCCATGATGCTGCTGAAGGAGGGTTAGCTGTTGCCATAGCTGAAAGCTGCATTGGTGGGAATATGGGGGCAGAAATTCATTTAAATGATGAACTAAGAACTGACATTTCTCTATTTAGTGAAACTCAATCCCGAATCGTTCTTTCTGTCTTAAAGGAACACGTCGAAAAGGTACAAGAAATAGCGGGGCAAATGCAGGTGCCACTAAAAGAACTTGGTAAAGTAACAGGGAATGAACTGTCAATTTCACATAATGGTAAAACCGTCCTTTCAATGCCTATTGTTGAACTCTCCGCAGCCTGGAGAAATGCCATTCCCAATATTATGCGTTCGGGTCGATGAAAAAACACACAAGAAAATTCCGCAAGTTTACCCTAAAGGAGTGAAACGAAATGAGTGATGCCTACCGCCAGGCTGGAGTCGATATTGATGCGGGAAATGAAGCCGTTGAACGAATGAAAAAGCATGTAAAAACGACCTTCCGACCGGAAGTATTAACCGGATTAGGAGGGTTTGGTGCACTTTTTAAACCGAATCTTCAGGAAATCGAAGAACCTATTTTTGTCTCGGGTACAGATGGGGTTGGGACAAAACTAAAAATTGCCTTTTCATTGGACAAGCATGACACGATTGGTATTGATGCTGTTGCCATGTGTGTAAATGATATAGTCGTCCAAGGGGCCGAGCCCCTTTTTTTCCTCGATTATCTTGCTTGCGGCAAGATTATCCCTGATAAAATTGAAGCCATTGTAAAAGGGATTTCAGATGGATGCGTTCAGGCAGGATGTGCGCTAATTGGCGGAGAAACTGCTGAAATGCCAAGCATGTACCAGAATGAAGAATATGATATTGCCGGATTTACTGTAGGGATGGTCGATCAAAAACACCTTATCGATGGTTCGAAAGTAAAAGATGGCCAGGTGTTAATTGGTTTAGCTTCTAGTGGTGTACATAGCAACGGTTTTTCTCTTGTCCGCAAAGTTCTATTAGATGATGCTAAACTCTCCTTAACAGACTATGTTGAAAAATTGGGTGCACAATTAGGAGAAGTATTACTGGAACCAACGAAAATTTATGTCAAATCCGTTCTTTCAACGATAAGAAAATTTCCTGTTTATGGACTGGTACATGTTACTGGGGGAGGCTTTTACGATAACATCCCCCGCATTCTTCCGAAGGAACTGCAGGCTGAAATTCATGAAGGATCATGGAATATCCCGAAGATTTTTTCCTTTATCCAAGAGACAGGGAAAATTTCAGATTATGATATGTACCGTACCTTTAATATGGGAATTGGTATGATTTTAGTCGTAGACACTAAGGATTCTCAGGCGGTTTTAGAGCATTTTCAAGGGTTGGGGGAAGCTGCATCTGTGATAGGAACAGTGCAAAGAGGTACCGAAGACGTCGTGTTCAAAAAGGAGTAATCATGAAAATTGCCGTTTTTGCTTCTGGAACGGGAAGTAATTTTGCAGCGATTCTAGAATCCATTAAATTCAAAAAAATCAAAAAACGTGGAAGTAGTTTTGTTAGTCAGTGATAACCCCATTGCACTTGCAGTCACGAAAGCAAAAAATGCATCGATTCCGGTGTTTAGTTTTAAGGCAAAGGATTTTCCCGACAAACAAGCCTATGAACTAGAAGTTCTTGAAAAATTAACCAATATCCATGTTGAGTTTATTCAACCAGATGGGGTACTTTTTTTCAAAGGTGCGGCGAATAGTTTGTTTTATCGACTCAGGTTCTAGGAAGTCTAAAATACGATAAAATGCCCCAAGTTGTTGTATAACATTGCGACAAAAAAAGTGAAGGAGCATTCCTTCACTTTGATTATCTATAATATAGAGATTTCCGAATCAATTTTTCATGCTAAAAACATCCTTTTATGTTAACTTGTTAGGGTTATTTTACCTATTTCAGACAGGTTTATGTACAGGATATTCCAGAACCGACAACTGCTTATGTTCATTCTAATGATCATTGGCACGGTTATTTTTAGGAAACCATGATATCAACAGGATTAAAAGTTCATTAATAAAGAGTCCAAACATACATATTAAAGAAGGACGACCTATACATTAATTAAAACTGAATTTAAAGGGGAAAGGAATCCTTATGGAATTTCTACGAGAATTAATCCATCATTTAAGCCCATTTCTGTCTTTAGAGACCGTTGCAAAAATTTTATCTGACCCTGCCAGCTGGGGAGTGATTGGCACTCTGGTGGTTCTAGAGGGATTATTATCTGCCGATAACGCCGTTGTTTTGGCCGTAATGGTGAAGCACCTGCCAAAAGATGAAAGAAAAAAAGCCTTATTCTATGGAATTTTCGGAGCTTATTTGTTTCGTGTGTTAGCAATTGGTTTAGGGGTAACCTTAATCAATATCGCTTGGATTAAAATTGTTTGCGGTCATTATCTTCTATGGATTGTTTTTCAAAACTTTATTAAGAAAAATGAGGAGGAAGACGACACCCATTCAAAAAAAATGGGTTTTTGGAGAACGGTTCTGACCGTGGAACTTATGGATATCGCCTTTAGCTTCGATAGTATCATTGCTTCATTCGGTGTATCGAATCAGGTGTGGGTCCTTTTTTTAGGAGGAGTGTTAGGAATCTTAATGATGCGCGGCGTTGCGCAAATATTCCTAACGCTGATTGAAAAAGTATCGGAGCTTGAAACAACTGCTTTTATATTAATTGCGGTGATCGGCTTAAAAATGATTGCTTCTGCATTTGGATTCCATCTTGACCAAATGGTCTTTTTCAGCACGTTAGTTGCCTTATTTCTGGGAACCTTTATTGTTCATTACTTTAGAAAAAAATTAATCTTATAGAATTCTAATCTAGTTGATTCGCCGTTGCCCGAACCTTCATATTTCATTTATTAATATATATGGAGAAAGTCGGTGGTTTTTTTGACAAATGGATATTACCATACGGAAGTCATTGATATCGTAACAACAGTAACAGGAGGGACAAAATGCAGAATGCATTTTCAACTGACGACAGAAAGTATGACTGGCGGGGGATTAACGACGATCACCTATACGATTACGAACTTTCTGGATTCGAACTGTATGATTTACTACTTAACATTGGATGAACATTTGTTTCCTTTTGATCCCGGCATCACTCCGGGCAGTATCGGGACGATTAAATTCTCCAGAAATGGTACTTCCGTTCCTGCTATCGGCAGTGTCTATGTGGAGTGCGGAGGCCTGGATTTCGAATTCGGCACATTGTGTACCGCCGTGCTAAAGGGAGATTGCGTCACCCCTGAGTAATACCATAATGGAAGCTCCAGCTTATGGCTGGATTTTTTTTATTTTTAAACATTTCCCTGTGTATTTAAGTTTTTTTCCTTTTTACTGGCAAAATTCCGTCAATTTGATACAATATATCAATAATGTACCTAGATGAATTTTGTTTACCCTACCCCCTTAATTATTAGATTCACGACGAATCAATATCCTTGTACGATGTACATAGATTGATAGATTATGAGATTGGATTCTCATCCATTATATATTGGGAAAGTGTGCTTTAGGAGTTTTTGAAAGGGAGATTTAAATTGAAAGAATATATTATTTGTTATACATTGGATCATGATATTAAGCGTGAAAAAATTATTAAAGATCAAGAAGTTAAAAAGGAGGATGTTATACAAGAAGTATTAGATAATGTCCTCCGGCATTCCTATATTGTTGCAAAATGTGAACAGGGGGATTACAGGATTAATTCATCCTCCATTCGGTATATACGGGTTTTATAAAGCGTGTTACAATGGTCACTTAGCATCAACATTGTGTAACTTAGAGCAACGGGAGAGAGAAAGAATGTCAGAAACCTATCGCTACCGTGAGGAACGAAAACAAGCGGAAAGAGCAAAACAACAAGAACAAAAAAAGAAAAAATCACCAAAAAAAGGTTCTCTATGGAAGAAAATTTTATTGGCATGTATTATTCTAGGTGTCTTGTCAATTGGAACAGGAGTTATTACGTTTGCTGTGATGATTAAAGATGTTCCGTCATTAGATGCATCCAAATTAGTCGATCCGCTTTCAACGAAATTTTATGATCGAAACGGAAAGTTTCTTTATGAATACGGGAAGGAAAAGCGGACGAAAATCACCTATAACCAAGTTCCAAAAAAGCTGGAACATGCCTTTGTCGCCACAGAGGATTCACATTTTTATGAGCATCATGGAATCGACATCAAACGGACCGCTAAGGCGATTTTCATGAACGTAACAGGAGACTTTGGTTCCCAGGGTGGAAGTACCATTACACAGCAAGTCATCAAAAACTCATTTTTGACTCCGCAAAAAACATTAAAACGGAAGGTACAGGAATGGTATCTAGCCTATAAATTGGAGCAAAAATACTCCAAACACGAGATTTTGATGATGTATTTTAATAAAATTTATCTTGGAAACCGATCCTACGGCGTTGCTGCGGCGGCAAAAAATTATTACGGCCTCGATGCAAACAAATTAAATAAATTAACGCTTCCAGAGGCTGCGATGATTGCCGGTCTGCCGCAAAGCCCAAATAATTATGACCCAACGAAACCAAAAAACAAAGAAGCAGCAACCGCCCGCCGAAATCTAGTTTTATCATCCATGCACCGGCAGGGCTATATTACGAAGAAGCAGATGCAGGATGCCATGAAGGTTCCTGTAACAAAGGGACTTGTTAAGAAAAAAAATCAAGGGATGCCGTATGAAGCATTTATTGATGCAGCTGTAAAAGAAGTCGAAGGAAAGATGAAGAATGTTGATATCGGTACCGCTGGATTGTCGATTTATATGACGTTGGATCCAAAAGCCCAGGATTATGCCAACAAAATGATGAATACCAATGAAATTATCAGCTATCCGAACGAACGTTTCCAAGGTGCTTTCGTATTTTTAGATTCAAAGACCGGTGAAGTAAGGGCCATTGGGAGCGGACGGAACGAATATAAAGCCGGTTTCCTTGGTAACAATTTTGCGGTTGACCTCATCCGCCAACCGGGTTCAACCTTTAAACCGATTTTGGATTATGGTCCTGCAATTGAATATTTGAACTGGTCTACACATCATCAGTTAAATGATCAGCCGACAACTTATTCAACAGGTCAACAGATTCAAAACTGGGATCGACGCTACCATGGCATGATGTCAATACGGACAGCCCTTCAATGGTCGTATAATATCCCGGCACTGCTTACGCTCCGTGAAGTGGGCATGGACCGGGCAAAAAACTTTGCTAAACAACTAGGGATAACCTTTGATCATAATCAAATTTATGAGTCCTATGCCATTGGAGGAAACACCGTGAGCCCGTTAGAAATGGCAGGTGCCTATAGTGCTTTTGCCAATCAAGGCGTATACAACCAACCGCATTTTGTGCAAAAAGTGGTGTTTCCGAATGGTAAGGTCAAGAGCTTTAAGCCGAAACCAAAACAAGTCATGCACGATTATACAGCTTATATGATTACTGATATGTTGCGGGATGTCGTTGATTCCGGGACAGGTAAAGCGGCAAATGTTCCTTGGCTCGATGTTGCTGGAAAAACGGGGACGACTAATTTTGATGAGCGGACGAGTCTTCAATATGGCTATCCACTTGGTAATGTAGCAAAGGATAGTTGGTTTACAGGGTATACACCACAATATACGATGTCGGTTTGGACCGGTTATGTGAAGAATGGATCTGGCAACTATTTACCTGGAGATACGACACATATCGCGCAAATTATGTTTAGTAAAATGATGCAGGCATTTGGCACGGACACGTCAACTTTCCAGCAGCCGTCTGATGTTTACCAAATGGGAAATGATCTTTATATTCGAGGTGCAGCTGAAGTCCCACCACCACCTAAGCCGGTGGTGCAGCCGAAAAAAATCGAAGAGAAGGTAGTAAAGAAGGCGAAAGCTTGGGAAAAACAAACACAAAAAGAAAAAAGTCCGGGTAATCAAAAATGGCAAGAGAAGAAGCAAAAAGAGAATGGAAAAAATAAAAACCATTAGGTTGTGTGAAGACTGTTTGAATTCAATTTCAGCAGTCTTTTTTTGAAAAAATTTCATAAAACTGGAATAAAGTGAAACCAAGTGAATAAACCAAAACTTCAAAGTCAACTCTATAGACAAACGGGCAAATTGACGGTATGAGGTGTTTTCTTTGCAAGATTGGTGGATTTATCAACATTTTATTAATACGATGTGGTTTATCTTGTTTCTCCTTTCCCTTCCAGCCATCTTGGGACTTTATATTTTATATTCCTATATGAAAAATAATAAACAGAATAATAATCAAGATCAGCAGAGTAATCAAAATAACCAAAATCAACAGCAAGCAAATCAACCGGAAAATCAAAGCAAGCAAAGTAACCAAGAAAACCAAAACCAACAACAAACGAACAATCAGGAAAATCAAAACAGCCAAACGACTCAAGAACAACCAACCTGAGAATTACATTCAAAAATATAGTTCTTTTTTCTCATTTCAATAAAAATAAAGAAAAAAGCTTTTATTATCTTAAAACCTATGTTATTTTAATAAGTGAGTTTCATTTTGTATATTGTTTCCAATGCTCTACTAGGGGGGTCCGATAGCTCGGACTGAGAGAAGAATGCGTTTAATTCTTTGACCCTTCGAACCTGATCTGGATGATACCAGCGTAGGGAAGTAGTAATGAAGGCGTCAATTTTTGATGATGCTCCACTACTTTTTGACATGAATCAGGTTCTGTGCTTACAGAACCTTTTTTTATTGTCAACATTTCTTTATGTCCTATTACTGTATCTTTCGGATTGGAAAAAATTTCAAGGAGGAAGATTCATGCAAACGGAAATGAACATTGAATTAAAATCGCAATTTACAGGAAGTAAAAAGGTATATCAAAACGGTTCAAGGCCGGATATCCAGGTTCCAATGAGGGAAATTAGCCTAAACCGAACCGTGACTACTTTTGGTGAAGAAGAGAATACCCCTCTTCGTGTTTATGATACAAGCGGTCCTTATACAGATGTGAATTATCATATCGATATTCGCAAAGGGCTGCCCGCTTTGCGTCGGAACTGGATTCTCGAACGGAATGATGTGGAGGCGTATGAAGGTAGAGAGATTAAACCAAAGGACAACGGCTACCTTGAAGGGGATGAACGCGCAAACCTTGAATGGTTTCCGAATTTAAATAAAACCCCTTTACGGGCAAAGGCAGGACAAAATGTGACACAAATGCATTATGCCAAAAAGGGTGTCATTACGCCTGAAATGGAATTCATTGCAATTCGCGAAAATTTAGATCCAGAATTTGTTCGAGAAGAAGTTGCTCGGGGAAGGGCGATTATTCCTGCCAATATTAATCACCCTGAGAGCGAACCGATGATTATTGGTCGTAACTTTCATGTGAAAATCAATGCCAACATTGGAAATTCGGCGGTCACTTCCTCCATTGAGCAAGAAGTTGAAAAGATGACTTGGGCCACACGCTGGGGCGCAGATACGATTATGGATTTATCAACAGGAAAGAATATACATACCACAAGAGAGTGGATTATCCGTAACTCGCCGGTGCCAATTGGAACCGTTCCGATTTATCAAGCATTAGAAAAGGTAAATGGAATTGCTGAGAATTTAACCTGGGAGGTTTACCGTGATACACTAATTGAACAAGCCGAGCAGGGGGTCGATTATTTTACGATTCATGCCGGGGTCCTATTGCGTTATGTTCCGATGACAGCGAAACGGACAACAGGGATTGTCTCACGCGGAGGTTCTATCATGGCACAATGGTGTTTGGCGCACCATCAGGAAAGTTTCCTCTATACACATTTTGAAGAGATTTGTGAAATTTTGAAGCAATATGATATTTCCGTTTCACTTGGAGATGGATTACGCCCGGGAAGTATTGCGGATGCAAATGATGAAGCGCAATTTGCCGAACTTGAAACATTGGGAGAACTAACGGAGATCGCTTGGAAGCATGATGTCCAAGTATTGATTGAAGGTCCAGGCCATGTTCCGATGCATAAAATTAAAGAAAATATGGATAAACAACTGGAAATATGTAAAGAAGCACCTTTTTATACATTAGGACCATTAACCACCGATATTGCACCGGGGTATGATCATATTACTTCAGCGATTGGCGCAGCGATGATTGGCTGGTTTGGTACGGCGATGCTTTGCTACGTTACTCCGAAAGAACATCTTGGTTTACCGAATAAGGAGGATGTTCGTGAAGGGGTTATTACTTATAAAATTGCTGCACATGCTGCCGATTTAGCGAAGGGTCATCCCGGAGCGCAGGACCGTGATAATGCCCTATCGAAGGCTCGGTTCGAATTCCGATGGGAAGATCAATTTAATTTATCTTTGGACCCTGAGCGGGCAAGGGAATATCATGATGAAACACTGCCTGCTGAGGGAGCGAAAACGGCTCATTTCTGTTCCATGTGTGGTCCCAAGTTCTGTTCGATGAGAATTTCGCATGACATCCGGGGGATGGCCAAAGAGGATGCCGTGTTTGAGGGAACTTCTATCGAAGAAGGGATGAAACAAAAAGCGGAGGAATTTGTCCATGATGGGTCAAGAATCTATCGATAATTCGAATGAGATTAGGAGATTGATGGAGGAGGTCGGATCTTTAGAGGAACAGATTCAACACCTCAATAAAAAGATCCAAACGATTCAGCTTCAATGCAAGCATGTCTTTTTAGAAACTTCCGTCATGAGGAAATGCCGGAAATGCGGGTTTACGGAAAGTACTTATTATTAATAGTGATCTCTACATTTTTCAACATCAAGGGAATGAAGGACATAACTCAGTAGGAGAATGGGAGAATTGTCCTTCATCCAGGTGAAGCAAACTTTCTATCCACCCTTTATGGGTCTTACAGCTGCCTTATTTCAGGCGGCTTTTTTTATTGTCTTGTTTTTTTCTCCTGTTTGTATTAGGTTAAAAACGATGGAACTTCTTTGGCGGGAGCGATGAATGTGTTACATAAACGAGCCTTTTTGTATTTAAGTATTTTTCTATTCTTCTTTCACTCTTCTTCGACGGTTATCTCTACTTTTCTACCAGTCTATTTTCAAGAAGAGCAGCTTACGGGGACTCAAATTGGCTGGTTAATGGCGGTTGGACCGTTTTCTTCATTAATTTCGCAACCTTTTTGGGGATTTATCAGCGACCGTTATAAAACAATCAAAAAAATTCTGCTGCTTTGTCTTGCAGGGGTGATGATCTGCAGCCTCATTTTATTTCAAGTCAAGTCCTTTTTGATGCTTCTATTTATATGTGGTATCTTTTATTCGTTTCTCAGTCCAGTCGGAGCATTTGGCGACAGCTTAGCGTTACATACTTCTCAAATCGTTGGGTCATCTTTTGGAAGGATTCGGATGTGGGGTTCTGTTGGATATGCGGTTACCTCATACCTAGGGGGTCAAATTCTTACCCTAATTGGACTACAGCATTTAATCTATCCCTATCTTGCTTTTACGATGGTCGCATTTGGATTTTGTTGGAAGGTTATGGATATAAATACACCATCTGCGCCAATCAATCTCAAGGGAGCAGTCCGGAACATTCTCCGACCCAATTACTTATTTTTTCTAATGATCATCATTCTTGTAACGATTCCCCATCGGACAAATGATATTTTTTCAGGGATCTACATTAAGGAACTTGGAGGAAATGAGTCCTTAATCGGGTTATCCTGGTTTGTTGCAGTTGCTTTTGAAGCACTAGTGTTTCTACTAAGTCCTTTATGGCTCCGGTTTTTTAATGAAATGACCTACATGGTAATCGCGTCCGGATTATACGGAGTAAGGTGGCTTTTGTTTTCTCTGGCAGATACTCCTTCCCAAGTCATCATGCTGCAGGCCCTTCATGGAATCACCTTTGGAATTTTTTATTTGTGTTCGTTTCAATATGTGTCAAACCTTTTTCCGAACGAATTCAGAGCTAGCGGACAATTATTCTTTATTTCCGTCTTTTTCGGTCTGTCTGCTATCATTGGCTCATTAGGCGGAGGGATGATTCTTGATTTGTTTAACGGTCAAGTATTATACAAACTTTTAAGTTATCTGGCTTTTGCGGGATGTGGTGGGTTATTGGGATTCAAAGCCTATTCGGGCAAAAAATTAAAACCAATCAGGGAAATATTACAGAAGTAAAGAAAGAAATGAGAGTTTATGAATTCAGAAACGGTATCGGACAACCATGAAGCTGCTTCCATGAGTTGTATATTTAAGTGATCCGATGCAAAAAATAAGCTGAAATTTTTGCATCGGGAGGTGGCATATTTGGAAAAAAATCAACAAACCCAGGATTTGACCTCAAATAGAAAAGCGAATGAAGATGAGTTGGTAATCAGTTCAACTGGGTATGGACTTGAATCTGTATCAAAAGAGGAAGCATCTACGGAGTCAGATCGTTCAGACTCAACCTGTGGTGGATTGTAAGAAGGGTAAAAACTCTATTCTTTTTATGGAATAGGGTTTTTTCCATTTTCAAGGGGTTGAAGGACAAATCATTAGATGAACCCTGAAAACTGTCATTAACATTTGGCTTTATAGACAAAAGTCTTAATTAGCAGTGAAAAATGTCTATAATCCCAACTTTATAGACAAAAATCCTGAGCGACCTGTAAAACTGTCTATAATACTCAACTTTATAGACAAAAAATCTTGTGCGACCTGTAAAACTGTCTATAAAACGTAATTTTATAGACAAAAAATCTTGTGCGACCTGTAAAACTGTCTATAAAACGCAACTTTATAGACAAAAAATCTTGTGCGACCTGTAAAACTGTCTATAAAACGCAACTTTATAGACAAAAAATCTTGTGCGCCCTGTAAAACTGTCTATAATACTTAACTTTATAGACAAAAAATCTTGTGCGACCTGTAAAACTGTCTATAAAACGTAACTTTATAGACAAAAAATCTTGTGCGACCTGTAAAACTGTCTATAAAACGCAACTTTATAGACAAAAAATCTTGTGCGACCGCTAAACTGTCTATAAAACGCTATTTTATAGACAAAAAATCTTGTGCGATCGGTAAAACTGTCTATAAAGTGCAACTTTATAGACAATTCTTAAATGACCATAAAAAACTGTCTAAAAAACCCATCTTTATAGTCAGAAACCTGAGCGTCCGCGAAACCAGTCTATCCTATCTGCTCAAATACTACCAATTGAACCAAGAAATTTCCTCCATCATGCCCTCTGTCATTGAAACGATTCCACCGTACTAATGATTTGATTCAATGCTGCTTCCTCATCATTACCACTTGCTTCAAAGGTTAATTCAGCATCTTTTGAGACAGCGAGAGACAAAACTCCCATCATCGACTTCAGATTCACTCTGCGGCCCTTATGAGTCATAAAAATTTCCGAATGAAAACGAGAAGCTTCCTGGACCAATCGGGTAATATAGGGCGGATACAGACCGACTTTTGTTTGCAATTTTACCGAATGTTGAATCATATAGCTACCTCCCCAATTTTCTAAAACTCTCTGTCTTATGTATGAATCTCTCAAATAAAAAATGACCATTTTATCGTAAAATAAAGAAAAATCCCCAAGTCCCTTATTAGACTTGAGGATAATTTAGGTTTTAAAATTTATGGAATTTTAATTTCCAACAAACTCCCACCTCCAATAATTTCCATCTGGAACATATCCAACACCAAAATAATTATAGTTAGGATTTAGAATGTTCTTGTGGTGCGCTTCACTATTCATCCATGCACTGACAACTTCTTCCGGTGTTTTCTGTCCCATGGCAATGTTTTCACCAGCGTAATGATAAGTAAATAACATAATTTTCCATCATATCTAATGGAGACCCGTAGGTCGGTCTTGTATGGCTAAAGTAGCCATTCGCGGACATATCGCGAGATTTTTCATGTGCCATTTTGCTAAGTGTCAAATCAACTTTTAGTGCAGGTAATCCATTCTTCGCCCGTTCCTGATTGGTCAGTGAAAAATAGAGTGAGGAAATAAGTGAAGCAACGAAAAAAAGCCCACCAATCGGTAAGTGGGCTTTTAACTGAAACTAAATTTGCTTTTTCTGGTAGGCAATCACGACAATATCATCATGTACATTTTGATTTAATTCGTTTTCAATTGTTTTAATTTTCTCAACCTGTGAAGGCTCAAGGTTTGCTGCTTCATATCTTGAATCATGCTGGATCATCATATCTACTCCTTCTACAAGGTTATATCTTATTTTTCTCGATCCGTTTTTTCTTTTAATTCATAACGAATTTTGCCCGGATCTTGTTTTCCTTTTGGTACTGATCGCTTGCCACCCAGACTTACATTCGGATAGCTTGTGCCTTTTTCACTCATACATTTTACCTCCCAATATCAATGTCTACTTATCAGTCTTAGTGTAAGAAATAAACAAACATTTCATGCAAATTTTATTTGAAGAAACCCGAATCAAAAAAGGAATGCCCGTAATGAAAAAACGGAACACTAACCTTGTTCATTTTTTAAAAAGCTTTATTAGATTTTTAGGAGGATTTTCAACATGAATTCAAGGTTTGAACCATTATTTGAGCCATTTACTTTTCCAAATGGTGTTCAATTAAAAAATAGAATTGTGATGGCGCCGATGACGAATTTTTCTTCCAATCCCGATGGTACTGTAACCGAAGCTGAGGTGAAATACTATGCACGACGCTCAGCTGGAGTAGGCATGGTGATTACGGCCTGTACTTACGTAACTGAAAACGGAAAAGGATTTAATGGAGAATTTGGGGCAGATACGGATGATCTCATTCCAAGTTTAAAACAGCTCGCAACAGGAATAAAAGAGCAAGGTGCCAAAGCAATTCTGCAAATTTTCCATGGCGGCAGGGAAGTTCCTCCAGCACTTATCCCAAATGGCGATGTCGTCAGTGCCAGTAGTGTTCCAGCCGAGGGGCAAGGAAAACATGTTCCAAGGGAACTATCTGAACAAGAGGTGAAATCCCTTATCCACAACTTTGGTGAGGCTACACGTAGAGGAATCGAAGCAGGATTTGATGGCATTGAAATTCACGGAGCAAACGGCTATCTCATTCAGCAATTTTTTTCACCCCATTCTAATCTGCGGGAGGACCGCTGGGGAGGAAGTACTGAAAAAAGACTTGCCTTTCCATTGACAGTTGTGGAGGAAGTCAAAAAAGTAGTAGCAGCAAATGCGAAGAGTTCCTTTATTGTCGGCTATCGATTTTCACCAGAGGAACCAACAACGTCAGGAATTACGATGGCGGATACGTTGATATTAATCGATGCTCTTGCTGATAATGAGCTTGATTATCTTCATGTTTCCTTGAATGATTTCTGGTCAACTCCAAGACGCGGTATTGATGATACCCGCCCGCGGATTGAAATCATCAAGGAGAAGGTAGGCGACCGTGTTCCTGTTATTGGTGTCGGCTCGCTCTTTACTGCAGATGATGTATTAAAAGCTTTTCAAACCGGAGTGCCGCTTATTGCATTAGGGCGAGAAATCATCATTGAGCCTGACTGGGTACAAAAGGTGCAAGAAGGAAAAGAAGCAGAAATTGTCACAAAAATTGATAAAGATAAGCAGCAAGAGCTTGTGGTACCGGATCCGTTATGGCAGGCCATTGTGAATAGTCCGGGCTGGTTCCCGGGTGTTGAATAGTTTTTTATAAAAAGATTGACCGTCTTTTAAAGACGGTCATCTTCCCAGCCGCGAGAATAATCTTCTATTTTATTTTTTTCCTTTAATGTTTCTACGTATTGGGTTAAATCCTCCGTTTGATTCGTGATTGATTCATTTTTCTTATTTGGATTTTCTTTTTTCATTTCAAACTCCTCCTACTATTGTTTCTCCTATGTAATGTGACCAAGATTTAGATTTTAATGTATTAAAATAGTTAAATCCTTACCACCCGTCCATTAAAGGTCTGTTTCCAATATCCTTTGGTCAAATCCTCAATTGCAACCCCTGTATTGTTTTGTGACCCAATGAACTTACCATTTCCAAGATAAATTCCAACATGACCATCTTTTTTGTAGGTATCAAAGAATACGAGGTCACCCGGCTGGATTTCACTAAATGAGATCTGTTTGCCATCATTTTTTAAGCTGTCTGTCGTGCTGCCGACCTCGATCCCGGCTTGGTCAAAGGCCCAATGGACAAAGCCTGAACAATCAAACCTTCCATTGGCAATATCACCTACACTCCTCCCGCCGCCAAATACATAAACAGAGTTTCCAATATATTTATATCCGGCATTGATGACCGTTTGGATAGATCCTTTCTTAGGAACATTTTCAAAATCTTTTAGTTTTTCAAAGCTTTTACTTGCAGGCTTTCTTGGCGTTTCCTTATGTATAGTTGCCAACTTCTTATATTGTTTTTGTTGTGTCTTAAGCACAGTTTTCATGTTTATTAACTCAACCTTCAAATCATTATATTCAGCAAGTTTATCCTTTAAAGAATTCTTTTTATCTTCATATTCTTTTTTCACTTCCGCCTGCTGATTTAAAAGTTCCTTATCTGCCATTACAATAGTGGAAACGGCTCCCGCCCGCTCAACAAAATCTTTAAAACTGGTAGACCCAAGCAATACATCCAGATACTGAACATTCACACCACTTTGTTGATAGGCTTTCGCTCGTTCTTTTAATAAAGTATTTCGTTTTTTCATTGTATCCTTTAATTGTGAAATTTTTCTTTTAAGGTTTTTAGCTTCCAAGTTCGCAGCCTTTACAGCAGAATCCGTCTGCTTCAGCTTATTTCTATTGATTTCTAGAGATTGTTTTACTTGTTCGAGAGAAAGTTCATTTAGAGTATGTTGAACAATAGGTGGAAGTTCTTTTGTGGAAGGTAAAAGATTTTCTGTGTCAGCGAATGCTTTTGGAATGAATCCGATCGTTAAGAATAATGCAGTCGTCATCATAATGAATATAAATCGTATCAATTTCATCACTACTTTCTTTAAAAAATACCAGTGGCAATTGAAAGGAAAGGTATTTTCATAAAATTCGTTTAATTGGAATTATAGCATGACAGTTTTTCAACTTTGTAATAGGGGAGTTACAATTCAATATCAGACTAGCTACAAATAGAGACAGGAACAAAATATTGTCCCTGTCTCTATTTTAGAATTTCTACATAGGAAAGGATCCTTTTCCAAAACAGAGGAGCCGAAAATGGAATTTTTCGGCACAAGTGCTTGCGGGAACGACCAGATTTTAAATAAAAAAATTGTATAATACTACCTAGAAGCTATATTTGGGTTAAGGAGGAGTAATGATGCAAGAGGAAGTTGTGGGGGCCCTCTGAGTTTACGGTCTTAGGCAATTTGAAAAATTTTGATTGTACGTCGCGGTTGTCGGAGATTACATGTCCAACACTCTATACTTGCGGAGGGTATGATGAGGCAACACCGGAGTCTACTCAGTATTTTAGTTCATTGACTCCTGATTCAGAATTTCATGTTTTTGAAAACAGTGCCCATTTACCGTATGTTGAGGAGCCTGAAGAATATTTACGAGTTGTGAGGGAGTTTTTTAGGAAAATTGATTCGTAATCATTTAATATAACTCGGATTTAGAAATGAAATTGGTACCATCCTGATGAAAGAATTCAGGATGGATTTTTTATGGGAATTGCAAGTTTTAATGATTAAGTTTTTCATTATCCTTAGTCTGCTTGTGGGAGGATTCCTTTCTAGGATTCTTTGCAATCTTTACTAAAGACCAAACAAACCCAACACCCAAAATGGCTGTTAGAAACCACGCAAAAATTTCAATTCCATCCATACAAAAAAGCCTCCTTGTCAAATGGTGTTTCTTACATTTACGCTAATCATTCCGGAAATATGTCTAAACAACCATTAAAAAATTATCCTAAAACAAAATGTAAGCGTTACCAAATATAATTCTCCGCCACTGTTTATTTTCCTTTAAATAATTTTTAATTATCGAAATAGTAAATCCGACAAAAATCGGGCGGTGCAAGGCACCGCCCAATTTTTGTCGAATAACTTTGGTTAAGTTTCCATAAATTAGACAAGATATACGTAGTGGTGATGTGTATGTGGAAAATGGTGCTTGCGTTTATTCCAGAATGGAAGGTTTTGGTTCAGGCTTTGGTTACGTTTTTGATTCCTTTTGGGATATCTATGGTGTTTAGATGGATTCGGCAGATAGGGGAGGATTAGGCGGCGATGAAGGGACGGAAGTTCGAGATTAGGAATCTGAAAAAACAGTCATTGCAAACGAAGGAACATCAGGAATTCAAATTTTCACATACTCCCTCAAGCCAGTTTAACGGGGATCTTAGTGCAGATTTAGAGCTGATTCGCCAGGAAATTGGACATAATACCGATTTAAATATTCGCGAGTTTATTATCGGGGGCATAGGGGTTCAAGCAGCGCTTATTTTCATCGATGCCCTTTCAGACAAGGAACTCATTGAACAGCACATCATGAAGTCCCTGATGATGAATTTTTCCGAAATTTGTAATCTGCCTAGTTCTCAAAACCATTTGACCATCCCGATAGAGTTTTTAAAAAATCAAGTTTTATCTATTAGTGAGATAACCGAGGGACGAGAACTGCAAGAGTTAATTTCAAAGGTTTTTAAAGGCTCAACAGCCTTAATGGTTCATGGGCAAACGAATATTTTAATTCTAGGAACTGCGAAAGGAAAATCGCGTTCAATTGAGGAACCGGTTTCCGAGGCATTGGTAAGGGGACCGAGGGTAGGCTTTACCGAAACCTTGAGCGATAATACTGCTTTGTTGCGTCAGCAGGGTGATAATCGAAATTTAACCATGCTCCATTTTCAGGTAGGGGAACGATCGCATAAAGACCTCGTTATCGCATATAACCAGGAAATAGCCAATCTAGAATTGATAGAGGAAGTAAAGAAAAGAATTCATAACATTAACATTGATGATGCTGCTGAATCAGGCTTTATAGAGCAACTAATTGAGGACAATTTCCTTAGCCCGTTTCCGCAAGCGCAAAACACAGAGCGGCCTGACCGTGTTATTAGTGCTTTAATGGAAGGTCGGGTGGCAATATTATTAGACCGAACTCCATTTGCCCTGATTGTCCCGGCCACTTTCAATATGATGCTGCAATCGCCGGAAGATTATTATGAACGATGGCTCCCAGGGTCGCTCATTCGAATGCTACGTTATTTGGCTGCATTTATAGCTCTTTTTGGACCATCCCTGTATATTGCCTTTATTTCATTCCATCCCGGATTAATTCCGACAAAGCTTGCGATTTCGATTATGAAAACACGCGAAGGAGTCCCTTTCCCGGCCCTTATTGAAGCCCTCATTATGGAGATATCCATTGAAATTCTCCGGGAGGCAGGCTTACGTTTGCCGAAACCGATTGGTCCGGCAATGGGAATCGTTGGCGGTCTCATTATTGGTGAAGCGGCTGTACAAGCGGGAATCATTAGCCCGATTATGGTTATTGTGGTCGCAATAACGGCGATTTCTTCTTTTACCATCCCGCAATATAGCACGGGAATTTCATTACGAATGCTGCGTTTTGTGGCAATGTTTAGTGCCGCCTTATTTGGTTTGTACGGGGTAATTTTATTTTTCCTTTTCCTCTGCAGCCATATGGTAAAACTAAAGAGTTTTGGTGTTCCATATGCCAGCCCGGCCGTTCCGTATCGGCTTAATGACTGGAAAGACTTCTTGGTGCGGATGCCATTAATGCTCATGAAACGCCGTCCAGAGATGATGAAGACAAAGGATCCAATTCGAAAAGGTTAACTTATGTTGAAAGGAAGCGGATCAAGAATGATTCATACAAATGAAAAAATTACGACTCCGCAAACAGCTGTCATTGTCATCAATTATATATTGGCCGCCATCATCTTAACTTTGCCACGTTCAGCTGCGCAAAAAGTGAAAACACCCGACGTTTGGATTTCCGTTTTAATTGGCGGTTTTATTGCGATGGCCGCAGCAATATTGATTGCGAAACTAAGTCAACAATTCCCGAACAAAACAGTCTTTGAGTATACACAAGATCTTATTGGAAAAATTGGCGGAAGGCTGCTGGGAATATCGATCTCTATTTTTTACTTTACGATTTCTGCCTATGAAGTTCGAACAATGGCGGAAGTGACAAGAATGTTTTTATTAGAAGGAACACCCATTTGGGGGATTATCATGCCCTTTATGTGGGTAGGGATTTACTTGATCTTAGGGGGGATTCCTTCCATTGCCAGGCTTTTTGAAATTATTTTTCCTATTACTGTCATCTTTTTTCTTTTAGTTGCTTTTATGAGTTTTAAAATTTTTGAAATTGATAATCTTCGCCCCATTTTGGGAGAGGGGATTATGCCAGTCATTAGAGGGCTGGAAACCACGTCGCTGGCCTATACCGGATTTGATATTATGTTAATTCTTGTTCCGTTTATGCAACAGCCAAAAAAAGCCGTAAAAGCTGTCGTTGTTGGTGTTTCGCTTGCAATCGTTTTTTACCTGATTACTGTTGTAATGGTGATCGGTGCCTTGTCAGTGGACGGTGTCCTTACAAGAACATGGCCAACATTGGATATGATTCGGAGTTTTGAATTTCCTGGTCTGCTCTTCGAACGTTTTGAATCCTTGGTGCTGGTCATTTGGATCATGCAAATTTTTTCAACGTATGTTATTACGTTTTATGCATCCGCATTAGGTTTTTCTCAAATATTCAATAAAAGAATTCAGCCCTTTATGTATGGGTTGCTGCCGTTTATTTATATCATTGCCATGTATCCCAAAAACCCTAATTCGCTATTTAAGTTAGGCGATTGGATTGGAAATGCCGCTCTTCTCTTTTTTGGAGCGATGCCGATGGTTATGCTGATCATTGCAAAAATAAAGGGGAAACAGCATGAAAAGAAGCTATAAAATCATGCTGCTTTTTCTTGTCGTTCTCCTGCTCGGAGGCTGCTGGAGCAGTAAAGAAATCGAGGAATTAGGGTTGATTGCCGGTACTGCAATGGATTTGGAAAAAGACGGAGAACTTAAGGAAAAATTAGAATCAGATGATAAAAGTCTTCCCAATAGACCTCTATTCACTTTAACAAATCAATTTGTAACATCAAGTGGAACGGGGGCAGGAAAATCAGAGAACGCTACTGCACCGAAATCTTATATTAACATTTCTGAAACAGGCGATTCCATTCTACCTACGTTACGCAACATGACGTTAAAAATTGAAAAGCGCGCTTTTGCCGAACATGAAAAAGTGATTATTATTGGAGCGGATCTTGCACGTAAAGTAAGCCTGGAGAAGGCACTTGATTTTTTCATAAGAGAACAGGAAATGAGACCAAGCTGTCTTGTTATGATTGCAAAGGGCCGGGCTAGCAAAGTACTTGTATCCAAAAAAACAATTATTCCGGCCTTTCACCTTTATCAAATTACGAAAGGTGAAAAAAGAAATGCCAAGATTGTCCCAGCAATGCCTCTAGGCAAATTAGAGGGAAAAATGAATTCAGGATCCAGTTTTCTGATCCAAAATGTCAGCTTAGAAGGGGGAGAAGCAAAATTTTCGGGGGCTGCGATCATAAAGGGCAAAACGAAAAAACTACTAGGTTTTTTGAATGAAAAAGAAGTTGAAGGTTTAGCCTGGATTGCCGGGACGGTAAAAGGCGGAGTCGTCAGAAGTATTGATGAAAAGAGCGGCCAACCAATTATTTACGAAATGCTTTCGTTAAAAAGCTCCATTAAACCCCATTTAAAAGGAAACCAGCTTTCTTTCCATGTTAACATTCAATCGGAAGGACGGATTGCTGAAAACTGGGTACCATCTGGAGACCCGTTTAAAAATGAATTTCTAAAAAGAGCCGAAACAGCTGCCAAAAACCAAGTAAAGCAGCTCATTCAAGAAACATTACAAAAAACACAACAACATTATAAAGTAGACGTCGCCGGATTTGGCAACCAACTAAGAATCCAAAATCCCGCCCAATGGAAAAGACACAAAAAAAACTGGGACCAAACCTTCAGTCAAATCCCCATCACCTATGATATAAAAATCACCATAAAAGACTACGGAATGTCCGGATAAAATCAATCGACAAAATTCGAGCGGTACCAGGCACCGCTCGAATTTTGTCGAAATGCATTTTTTAATGAATTTTTCATCTTTGCCGTGTATAGTCTTTGTAAAAGTTGGTGGAGGTGTTGGCGGATGAGGAGGTTTTTGACTTTTGTTTTGGTGGTTGGTTCATTGTTTTTTTTGTTTAAGCACGGGGAGCTTCCGTTTTTGGCGCAGATTCAGGGATTTTTTTCTGGTTCTCAGGTTGAGCATGTGGAAAAGAAAGTGGAAGATACGATCACGAGTCAAAGCAAACAGACAAAGGTATCTTCCATTCCAGCCACATATGATAAAAAATATACCCCGACAAAAATTCAAACCTATTGGGTCACGATAAAAAATGGAAAATTAGATGTAACAGGGAAAGCGACACCCTATGGAAAATATTACAAAGCCGATGGTGTCATTTTATACATTGATGAGCCGAGAGCCAATAAAAAAACTACCGTAAAAGTGCCGTTTTCCGATAATCAACATTTTCATTATGAATATCCGCTTGCCTATTCTGTTGGTGACGTGGTTGTGAATCTTGATGAATATTACAACGGCAAAAAAGATGATCCCAATAAAGTATTAGGATATGCAAAATATCATTTAACCGATGGTGATCCCTACTTGCTGCCAAGCTTTATGGTGCAAAGCAATAACCCAGCACTAAAGACACTTGCCGAAAATATAACCGCAGGAAAGCACACCAATACGGAAAAATCACAGGTCATTTTCAAGTGGGTAGCGACCCATGTTGCTTATAATGCACCGTTGGTAAATGCGTCAAACCCGCCGATCTATTCTGCCTTACAAACCTATAAAACTCGTGTTGTATTATGTTCCGGCTATGCAGATTTAAATGCTGCACTTCACCGGGCGGCTGGCATCGACGCAAAAGTGGTCTACGGTGAAAATCATGCCTGGAATGAAATTAAACTGAATGGCAAATGGCAGGTAGAGGATCCTACTTATGGATCAGGATTTATTAATCTAAACACAGGAAAATTTGTCCAAAGTTACCATCCTGCCTATTTTTATAAATCTGATATGCATAAAGCCGGGGAATATCATTGGTAACATGCCTTTAAAATTTCCGAAGAGCAACCCTCGGTTTTCATAAAAACCCCAACAATGTGCCATCCTATTTCTATAAAACAAAGCTAGGAAAAGAGGCACATATGAAAGAATCAGAGAAAAAGGGATGGTTTTGGTATTGGGGTTTGAAAATATACCAATTCCGCTGGTTCGTTGCGGCCTTTTGGATTTTATTGTTTATTGTTTCTGCCGCGTACGCCCAAAAACTGCCCGACCGTCTAAAAGACAGCGGGTTAACGCCAAGAGGGAGTGAGTCGGACCGCGGTTTCTCGCTTATGCAAAAGAAATTGGGTACGGCTCCATCCTCCATTCATATTGTTTATTCGAGTAAAAACTTAGATTTAACAAGTGAAAAACAGAAAAATGCCATTTTACAATCTTTAAATCCTTTAAAAAAGAAAGACTATGTGGAAAGAATTCAATTGAATCAGACATCGCGCCTTCATTATGAGAAGGGTATTCAATTGGTAGTAGTAGAATTAAATCTAAAAAGTTCGGATGCTCTCAATCATTTTCCCGAAATCAGAAAGCTGATCGTCAAACCGCCGGGCATGAAAACCTATGTCGATGGGGACACCGCAACACTTTACGATATCCAGCGGGCAACCAAACAGGACATGCATCATTCAGAAATGATTGGGCTTCCGGTCGCATTGCTTGTCCTGCTGTTTATTTTTGGAACGGTATGGGCAGCCCTGATACCGCTTATCATCGGAATGATGAGCGTTTCTTTAACACTTGGAATGACTTATTTTCTTTCGGATTTCTATTCCCTTTCTAATTTTTTGCCCAATATTGTCATGATGCTTGGGCTTGCGATTGGCGTTGACTATGCACTGTTTCTCGTCAGCCGCTTCCGTGAGGAGTTAAGGCTTGGCAATGAAGTACCCAATGCCGTCGCAATGGCTGCGCAGACAGCAGGGAAGTCGGTGTTCTTTTCCGGATTCGCTGTATTGATTGGCATGTTCGGGATGTTGTTTATCAAGTTACCGATTATTTATTCGCTCTGCCTGGGAGGTGTCTTGGTTGTTTTCTCAGCGGTAACACTTTCCTGCACCCTTTTGCCGGCGCTGCTCGGCATTTTTGGCCGTCATATTAATTCGCTAAAAGTGTTTCCGAGAACACAAAAGAAATGGGAAAGCTCTACGGTATGGGAGCGAATCGCCAATGCTGTCATGAAACGGCCGGCGGTCCTGGCTATTATCATTAGCACCTTATTGCTATCGCTAATGCTGCCAATTACCCGTATGCGGATTGGCGTACCGACTGCAGATGTCCTTCCGCCTTCATTCGAGTCGCGAATGGGCTCCGAAATTCTGAAAAATAACTATGACAAACGCAAATCCAATCCGATTTTCATTGTTTTAAAAACGAAAGATAAGGTAGAGGATGAATCCACGATTCGAATGATTCAGTCCTACGAAAACAAAATTCGCCGAACTCCCGGAGTCATGGAGGTTAGCAGCTTTATCGATGCCCTGGGGAAGCATTCTCCGAAAGAAACATCTATTCTTCTGAGTTTGGCGGCAACAAAAGAGCAAATGGAAAAAGAAAAGCTAGTGAAAGGGAATTACACTCTCCTAAAGATTGTTCCGAAGTCAGATCCGGGGACAGCAGTAGCTGCTGACCTTGTTAAAAGAATGCGGAAGGTAAAAATTAATCAGGCGGAGCATTTTGTGACCGGGCAAACGGCTTTACGGGTGGACATGCTTGACCGGATTTTTAGCGGACTTCCCTATCTGATGTGGTTTATCATTGCTGTCACCTACCTTATTTTGCTCTATGCTTTTAAATCTGTTTTGATTCCGCTTAAAGCTGTCGTCATGAACATTCTTAGCCTTGGGGCTAGTCTCGGGATTGTGGTGATTATTTTTCAATATGGCTGGCTTGCGGACGATTTACGGATTACCTCGACTGGCTATGTCAGTATTATTATGCCCGTGACAATTTTTTGTATCGTTTTTGGAATTTCAATGGATTATGAAGTTTTCCTAATCTCAAGAATTAAGGAAGAATATGATCAGACAGGGGATAATAATCGAAGTACGGCGGTAGGATTGCAAAAAACAGGCAGCCTCATTAGCAGTGCGGCTTTGATATTAATGGTCGTGGTCGGTTCGTTTATTTTTACCAATATTGAAATTACCAAGGCACTCGGGGTCGGCTTATTTTGCGCCATTTTTATTGATGCGACGTTAATTCGGATCATTGTCGTTCCCGCACTGATGAAACTGCTTGGTCCTGCCAATTGGTGGGCACCGAAATGGATGTGGAGAAGATCCTGAGTTTTTTGGGCGAAATTGGGATTCGCTGATAAATCGACTGAATTCGCTGATAAACAGTCCCGATTCACTGATAAACCTCATAATTTCGCTGATAAAAATTTTTCCACTTGGAATTTAGGCGTTCAAAATCATAAAAATATGTTTTATTTGCGGATCGAATAATTTTATTTGCGAATCAAGGCAATTTATTTGCGGATTAAACCATATAATTTGCAAATCTAATTTAAAATAAAAAAGGCTGTTCCAAAAAGGACAGCCTTAAGAATTATTTATACCGTCTTGAATTATTATATTTATCTTGATGCAAGTAATCCACAAACTCATCAGAAAGCTCGCCTAAATGGAGCATTTCTTCATAACCTGCCATAAGACCTTCGAAAAATCCGGCCGGCAGGGTGAAATCAATTAATGGTGCTCCTGTTTTTGTATAGATCCCCGTATAAAGGTTGCCAGGAGGTTCTGACATTTTCAGAAGATCGTTTAACGTAATGTCCTTATTATTATTCTTAAGCTTTACTTGAATCCCGTAAAGATCAAAGGCAGTAGTTAAAATATCGGTTAATTCATTTAATTGCTCGTCCGTAAGCTCTGCACTTGGGTCCGTCGTATTCATAAATTGCTCCAGCCGGTAATCCAAGGATTCCATTTGATCTAGAGAATCTTTGTTATTTTCCTCCACCTGCGATAAATACGTAAAGAAATTTTCAACCTCTTGTTCAGTAATACCGATTTTTTGCAATTCATCTTCAATGCCAGCCATATATTTATCATGGTTTGTATAAAAGCCCACCGAGGCATCTAAATCCTCGATGAACTTATAGTCATTTAAAGAATCACCAAAATGATCCAAAAGCGCGTTTAGTTCACCTTGTGTCATATTATATTTTGTCAGTAAATCTTGTAAATTTTTTGAATTAATTGGTGTTCCCAGAACACTTTTTAATTCCTCAACTGAATTGAAATCCTCTAACGGGATTTCATAATAATCCAGGTAGTCCAACAATTCCTGTTTCGTCCAGCCAATTTCCGTCAAATATTGGTTCAGTTCATTTTCCGGAGGGGTAGCGCTGGCAAACGGGGCATAGGACAAAAGAAGGATGGATAACAAACAAGTTAAGAACGTTTTCTTATAGAACATAGATCAACCTCCAATGGATGTCCTTCATCCAATAATGTTCCCTCCCAAAAAAACTTCAGAGATAAAAATCATTGGTAAAAAACTTGGGGGAATTTTACAAAGAAATGTATAATTGACATAGGTAATCGATTGACCCTCTAGGGTTACACTATATGAGAAGAAACCGGGATCCACAGTTTAGGAAGGAAAACAGCAATGAATGTAACGTTAAACCAAAAGATGATTAAACAATTATGCGGAGAGCATTCCTATAAAAAAGGCGAAGAATTATCGAGACGCAAAAAAGTGGACCTGACGGAATATTCACCCGATAACGAAATCTGCCATGCCACCGTTCATGCCACAAATGAATTCCAAATTACGATTAAAAATCAACATGGGCAAATTGAAACAGCCTGCACATGTCCAAAGTTAGCTTCCTATCAAAAGCCCTGTCACCACGTGGCGGCCGTATTGGTTAATATCCTAGAAAGGCAGCAAAATCATTTGGATTTAACAAAAGGGATCTTGGGATTATTTCAGGAGGGAACTATCCGGCCAAGTACCGGGGAGCATATTATTGAAGATAGACAGTTATTTACAGTAGAATTTTTGTGCAAACCCATCCCGATTGACAACACTGAATACATGTTCGGGCTTATGATTCGAAGCAATTCCAAATCTTTTAAAATAATCGATTTTTTGGACAGCGTTGAACGGCGGGAAGCTTATCAAAATTACGATCCTAAGATCTATTTTTTTCAAAAAGAAACGGATGCTGTTCTTCAAGAATTAATTCGAACAAAGGACAAAGCCAGCCTCAGAGATGAATATATTTTAATCCCGGCCCGTGAATGGGAGAGGCTTTTACCAATACTTTTAAATGCTCCCTTGGTAAAATTGGAGCATCAGGGGAAAATTTTTGAAAAGATTCACTTATCAAGCGGACCCATCCCGCTTTATTTCCTATTTGAAACTGAGCCTAAGGAAGATTTCCAATTACAAGTTAATGGTTTAAATAAAATCACCATCCTTTACGATTTCGTTCTCTTTGAAGGCCAGATTTGGAAGCTGGAAAATGAAGAATTGGCACGTTTAAGTGAACTGAAGAAAATGCTGGATGCTTCCGGTACACACCAAATCTCGATATCGAGAGATCAAATGGAATCGTTTATTGAGCAAGTGATACCCGGCCTGATGAAAATTGGCCATGTCAGAATCGGTGAAGCTGTATCCAAACAATTGGATCAGACTGCCTTGAAAGCAAAGTTATATTTAGATCGAATAAAAAATCGTTTGCTTGCTGGTCTAGAATTCCACTATGGCAATGTGGTCATCAATCCTCTTGAAGAAAAAAAACAAGGCTCTTCGTTATTGAGAAATGGCGAACAGGAAGAAAAAATCCTAAAGATCATGGAGGAAAGCGGCTTTACGAAAACAGAGAGCGGTTATTTTTTACAAAATGAGGAATTGGAATATCATTTTCTGTATCATATTGTTCCAACCTTAAAAAAACTCGTTCAAGTCTATGCTACAACTGCGGTTAGAGCGAGATTGTTTAGAGAAAACCCCCAGCCGCGTTTTCGGGTGGATCGAAGAGAACGGACGGATTGGCTTTCGTTTCGCTTTGAATTGCAGGGAATTCCTGAAGTTGAGATTCGTAATATCCTAGCTTCGCTTGAGGAAAAACGGAAATATTATCGTCTTCGCGACGGGTCTTTTCTTTCGCTGGAGAGCCCGGAATTTAATGAATTGAATCGATTTTTACAAGGGATTGGTGTAAAACCGAAAGAGATTCACACGGAATTTGAACTTCCGCTTACACAAGGTTTGTCCGTCCTTTACTCCTTTGAAAATTCAGTAAGGATTGGTTCATCTCTAAAACAGCTTTTAGAGGATCTTCGAAATCCTGAAGGGGTTCAATTTGCTATTCCGGCAAGTCTCACAAGGATTCTACGGGATTATCAAAAACTTGGCTATCAATGGCTAAAAACACTCGCCCATTACGGTTTGGGGGGAATTTTAGCAGATGATATGGGACTCGGGAAAACACTGCAAAGCATTACCTATATCCACTCGGTTTTACCTCTGATACGGAAGGAGAATCAGACCGTTTTGATCGTTTCACCTTCCTCTTTAACGTATAATTGGTGGAACGAATTAAAGAAATTTACACCAGATATTCGGGCTGAAATCGTCGATGGCAGCAAAATCGTTCGGGACAGGCTGTTGAAAAACCTTGCGGAGGTGGATGTGGTGATTACTTCCTACCCGCTGCTGGTAAAAGACACTTTGTTATACAGTAAACTAGCTTTCCATACGCTATTTTTAGATGAAGCCCAAGCCTTTAAAAATCCTGAAACGCAAACGGCAAAGGCGGTAAAAAAGCTCCAAGCCAGTCACCGCTTCGCTCTCACTGGAACACCCATCGAGAATTCGCTTGACGAGCTCTGGTCGATTTTTCATGTCGTATTTCCAGAGTTGTTTCCGAATCGAAGAGCTTTCCATGAATTACGACGGGAAGAAGTAGCGAAGCGCGTTCGGCCATTTATCCTCAGACGGGTAAAGGAAGATGTGCTCGGTGAACTCCCTGAAAAAATTGAATCCATGCATTCATCCGACCTGCTGCCAGATCAGAAAAAACTTTATGCCGCTTATTTAGCTAAGCTGAAGCATGATACTCTAAAACATTTAGACAAAGAAACTTTTCAAAAAAATCGCATCAAAATTCTTGCCGGACTTACCCGGCTCCGGCAGCTATGCTGCCATCCGGCCCTGTTTATTGATGGATATAAGGGAAGTTCAGCAAAATTTGAGCAATTGCTGAAAATCATTGAGGAATGCCGAAGCACAGGCAGAAGAATGCTAATTTTTTCGCAATTTACGCAAATGCTAGGGATTATCGGCAGGGAACTGGCAAGCAGGGGAGTTTCTTATTTTTACCTGGACGGCAGTACCCCCTCTGCAGATCGAGTGCAGCTTTGCAGCCGATTCAATCTCGGCGAAAAAGATATATTCCTGATTTCCTTGAAGGCAGGCGGTACTGGTCTTAATTTAACGGGCGCCGATACGGTGATTTTGTATGATTTATGGTGGAATCCTGCCGTCGAACAGCAGGCCGCTGACCGTGCTTACCGAATGGGCCAGAAAAACACCGTCCAGGTGATTAAGTTGGTCGCACATGGAACGATTGAGGAAAAAATGAACGAGCTTCAAGAAAAAAAGAAACACCTAATTGACGATGTCATCCAGACGGGAGAAGAGAAGTTGTCTTCCTTAACAGAAAAGGATATCCGTGAGATTTTAATGATTTGAATCAATCATTTTGAGGGAGGGAAGATTTATGACCAATTTGAATTTACCATTTCGAAAAAGAATTGGTTATCCGGAGAACGAAATGATCACATTCGATAATTTAGAAGCCGTTCTCGAAAAAACAGCCAAAACGATTCCATTTGAAAATTTATGTATCATTGCAAATCAGGCAAAAGAAATCACGAAAGAGAACTTGATTAACAAAATTATCGATCAACACGAGGGCGGGCTTTGCTATGAACTAAATGGCATTCTCCATTTATTTTTACTGGAAAATGGATTTGTTGCAAAATTAATTTATGGTGTCGTTTACGACCACAATCATCAGCGTTGGGGCACGACCGGGAAAACCCATGTTGCAACTATTATCACTTACAATGAGCAACAATATCTTGTAGATACAGGATTTGGTGCGAATCTCCCTTTAAAACCTGTTCCATTATCCGGAAAGGTCGTAACTTCGAATAATGGTGAGTTCCGAGTGGAGAAAACAGAAACTGAGCATGGGGATTATATTTTTTACATGAAATTGAAACACAAAGATAAAGATTGGAAAATAGGCTATGCTTTTGATACCAAAGTCGCTATTACCGATCATTCAGGATTAACTGGGATACAAAAAATTATCATTGAGCATCCGGAATCTTCTTTTAATAAAAAGCCGTTAATTACCAGGCTGACAGACCGAGGCAGCATGACTTTGACAGATTCATCTATTACTGAATGGATCGATGGTAAGGTTGATAAACAGGACATTGATCCCAAAAAATACAAAGAGCTTGCAAAAGAACGTTTTGATATTCGGACCTAAAAAGATCCACCCATACAATATGGGTGGATCTTAACTTCATGATTTTAATCCTCGTTTTACACGCACAAAGGCTACGAAATCTGCTAATTCCTCTTTTGAAAGTAGCACACCATCCAAGGACAAAACTTTTTCGTTGGAATCTAATAATTCGGTAATTTCAATCACTGAATGTTCCGCCAATGAATCCTCAGTTCTCCCTAAAATATAATCTACCGATGTCTGAAATAAATCGGCTATTTGTGACAAGGATTGTAACGAAGGCAAACGATAACCCGACTCATAGCCGGCATAGGTGCTTTTGGCAATTCCCAGCTGGTCAGCGGTTTCTTGCAGGGACCATTTTCGTTCTTTTCGTAATTCCGATAATCGCTCCAACATTCGTCTCAAACTCCATCTCTTATATTTTTGAAAAAATTATAACATAGGTTACTAGATTAGAATAGAAAAAAAGTACGCGTATTGAATAATAATACTTGATTTATATAAAAATAATTCTATAATTTAGAGTATAAATACGCATAACGCGCATGACAGAATAAATACCCTGCCTAAAAAGAGGTGAAAGTTTTTGAAGAAAATTTTGATAATAGCAACAGGTGGCACGATTGCTTCAGTGGAAGGTAATGAAGGGCTTGTTCCTGGATTATCTGCCGATGAATTATTACATTTTTTCCCAAAATCAGCCGGTAACATCGAGATTGAATGTAAGATCCTCATGAACATTGATAGTACAAACATGCAGCCAGAGCATTGGGTTGAGATCGCTCAAGCTATATACCAACAATATGAAAAATACGACGGATTTGTGATTACACATGGAACGGATACCCTTGCCTATACTTCCGCGGCCCTGTCCTACATGCTGCAAGGACTTCGCAAGCCTGTCGTATTAACCGGGTCCCAGGTCCCGATTAGCTTTAAAAAGACAGATGCCAAAAAGAATGTGGCCGATGCACTAAGATTTGCTACAGAGGATGTTGGCGGAGTATTTATTGTTTTTGATGGCAGAGTGATCATCGGAACGAGAGCGGTAAAAATGCGCACGAAAAGCTATGATGCCTTTGAGAGTGTGAACTCTCCCTATGTTGCTTTTGTGAATGAAAAAGAGGTAAAATATCAGTGGAAACCTGTACCACCTGACGCGGGACTTGCATTGAATACTAATATAAACACCGATGTTTTTTTAATGAAATTATATCCTGGAACAAAACCTGAAATATTTGATTGCCTGAAAGGTTTGTATAAAGGAATTATCATTGAGAGTTTCGGAAATGGCGGACTTCCCTTTGAAGGACGAAATTTGCTTGGAAAAGTAAAAGAGCTAACCGATGCAGGTATCGCTGTAGTCATTACAACTCAATGTCTGGAAGAGGGCGAGGACTTATTATTATATGAAGTTGGCCGCAAGGTGGCGCAGTATGATATCATTTTATCCGGGGATATGAATACCGAGGCGATCGTGCCTAAGCTCATGTGGGCACTTGGACAGAAATCTTCTATTCAGGATATTAAGTCCATTTTTGAGACGCCTATAGCAGGGGATTTATCCACGAAAAGTGAAAAAGAAGAGTAATAGAATTTTACTAAAAATTAAAGAGGCGATATTTGATGTTGACCAATGATGTAAAAATGCGAGTGGAGAAAGACTTTTTAGGGGAAAAGGAAGTACCTGTTGAGGCCTATTATGGCGTACAAACATTAAGAGCAGTGGAAAACTTCCCAATTACAGGCTATCGTATCCATGAGGAATTAATAAAAGCAATGGCGATCGTAAAAAAAGCTGCTGCCATGGCAAACATGGATGTTCACCGCTTATATTCCGGAATTGGCGAGGCGATTGTGAAGGCCGCTGATGAAATGATCGAAGGGAAATGGCATGATCAAATCATAGTTGATCCGATTCAAGGCGGAGCTGGTACTTCTATCAATATGAATGTGAATGAAGTCATTGCCAATCGGGCGATTGAATTACTTGGACATGAAAAGGGAGACTATTATCACTGTAGCCCTAATACACATGTCAACATGTCACAATCAACAAATGACGCCTTTCCTACTGCGATTCATATTTCGGTATTGAATCTTCTTGAAAAATTACTTGGTACAATGAAAACGATGCATGGCGTGTTTTTACAAAAAGCCCAGGAGTTTGCGCATGTTATTAAAATGGGACGGACTCATCTTCAGGATGCAGTGCCGATTCGCCTTGGTCAGGAATTCGAGGCATATGGCAGAGTGATCGAGCGTGATATCAAGCGCATCGAGCAGTCGCGCCAGCATTTATATGAATTGAATATGGGAGCAACTGCCGTTGGAACCGGTTTAAATGCGGATCCAAAATATATTGAATATGTTGTCCAACATCTTGCTGACATCAGCGGTTTACCTCTTGTTGGTGCAGAACATTTGGTCGATGCAACGCAAAATACAGATGCATATACAGAGGTATCTGCTGCATTGAAGGTATGTATGATGAATATGTCTAAAATCGCTAACGATTTGCGTTTAATGGCTTCAGGTCCACGTGCAGGATTAGGTGAGATTAGCTTGCCAGCCCGTCAACCAGGCTCATCAATTATGCCTGGAAAGGTAAACCCGGTTATGGCCGAGGTCATTAATCAGGTTGCATTCCAAGTAATTGGGAATGATCATACGATTTGCTTGGCATCAGAAGCCGGGCAATTAGAATTGAACGTTATGGAGCCTGTTCTTGTATTCAACTTGCTTCAGTCGATTAGTATTATGAATAATGCGTTCGGTGTATTTACGGAACATTGCTTAAAAGGAATTACGGCAAATGAAGATAGATTGAAAGAATATGTGGAAAAGAGTGTCGGCGTTATTACCGCCGTGAATCCGCATCTTGGCTATGAGGTGGCAGCAAGAATTGCGAGAGAAGCGATTTTAACAGGCAAATCTGTCCGCGATTTATGTTTAAAGTATGATGTATTAACAGAAGAAGAGCTTGATTTAATTCTAGATCCATATGAAATGACTCATCCAGGGATTGCTGGTAAGGCATTATTGGAGAGAGATTAATAGTATCGCCAGGCATTATGCCTGGCGTTTTTTTGCTTAATTATATTTTCCACTTAATATGATAACAATGAGTTATGAATTGTCATTACGATCAAACATCAACCATACGATTAATACTACAGCTTTTATAGGGGAGTGAATACGTATGGATGATCGTTTTTTTCGTGATGCCATGGGAAAATTTGCAACAGGGATAACCGTGATTACCGCAGAAGTGAAGGGTACTACCCATGGGATGACGGCGAATGCTTTTGTTTCGGTGTCATTAAATCCAAAGCTTATTCTTGTGTCAATAGATAAAAGAGCTAAAATGTTGGGGTACTTGCAAGAAACGAATAGGTTTGCTGTAAGCTTTTTAGCCAGTGAGCAAAAGAAGGAATCGATGAGATTTGCCGGGCAAAAAAGGGATGAGGAACCTTATATTTTTGAGCGATTTAGCGAATTACCTGTTATTAAAGATGCCTTGGCTACTGTTGTTTGTACGGTTATTAATGAAGTTGAGGCAGGAGACCATGTTTTGTTTATTGGAGAGGTGCAGGACTTACAAGTGAAGGACGGAGAGCCACTCATTTACTTTAAAGGTAACTATCGAGAATTAAAGGATTTGAATTAAAAAGCAAATTATCTATAATCATATTATGTAAACTATTAATTACACTAGACTGTGCTTTCCGGCTCAGTCTTTTTGTTTTACTTAAAATTAAATTTATCCTATGAAAACCCAACCACCATCATGTATGATGAAAAAGACTAATCGTATAGGAGTGACAATCTTTGGTTCAACTTCATTTATACAGTAAAAAATTTCCTTTTTCAAAAGAAGCATTTTTTTCACATTATCGTGAAATCGCGGCAGATTACAATCATCATGTCCTGCTTGAAAGTGGCAGGGGCGGCCGATACAGTATTGCCGCCTTCAATCCAGAGAAAATGATTACTGGAAAAAACCATCAACTCATCATTCAAGATGGAAGCCATCAAGAAATAATAAACGGTAACCCCCTGCATTTATTAAAAGAATGGATGGGACAATATCACGTTGAAAAAATAGCAGAGCTGCCTGATTTTCAAGGCGGTGCTATTGGATACATAAGCTACGACTACGGTCGCTATATTGAAAAACTACCTGAACTAGCAAAAGATGACCTTGAATTACCAGAAATCTACTTTTTAGTTTTTAAAGAATGGTTTGTGTTTGATCATCTCACAAACGAATTATGGTTATTAATTTTGCATGAACAAGGGGAATCTGTGGGAGAAAGAGCAGATTTGTGGGAGAGCCGTTGGCTTGAAAAGGTTCCAACTGTTGAATTCGCGGAAAAGGTTTCGGCCCCACCCGAATCCTTAGAAGTATCAATGGATGAACAACAATTTATGGACGCTGTAAGAAAAATCCAACACTACATCGCTCAAGGAGATGTTTTCCAGGTCAATCTTTCAGTCCGTCAATCAAAACCGATAAAGGTAGAAGCGATGGAGGTCTATGAACAATTGCGGGCTCTAAATCCATCACCGTATATGGGTTATTTCCATACACCTGAATTTCAAATAGTCAGCGGTTCTCCTGAACTTTTGGTAAAAAAGAACGGTAGTGAAGTAAGTACCCGGCCGATTGCAGGGACCCGGTCTAGAGGGAAAAACGAGGCTGAAGACCAGGAGCTTGCAAATGAGTTAATTGAAAATGAAAAAGAACGGGCAGAGCATGTGATGCTCGTTGATTTGGAACGAAATGACCTCGGTCGGGTTTGCGCGTATGGGACGGTTGAGGTAAATGAATTTATGGTCATTGAAAAATACTCCCATGTCATGCATATTGTTTCGAATGTTCGCGGACAATTAGCGGATGATAAAAATAGCTTCGATGTGATCGATGCAGTTTTTCCAGGAGGAACCATTACCGGGGCACCAAAGATTCGCACAATGGAAATTATCGAAGAACTTGAACCCGTTCAAAGGGGAATCTATACCGGCTCACTCGGCTGGCTTGATTTCTCTGGTGACATGGAATTCAATATCGTGATCCGGACCATGCTTGTGAAAGATGGGATGGCGCATGTACAAGCCGGGGCAGGGATTGTCATTGATTCCAATCCGAAGCATGAGTATAAAGAGTCTTTGAAAAAAGCAGCAGCGCTTTGGCGGGCAAAAGAAATGGCAGAAGGAAAAGGAGAGCAACAATGATTTTCATGATTGATAATTACGATTCTTTTACCTTTAATTTAGTCCAATATTTAGGAGAATTAGGCGAAGATTTAGTCGTTAAACGAAATGACGAAACTACAATCGAGGAAATCTCTAGACTGCGTCCAAAATTCCTGATGGTTTCACCTGGTCCATGCAGTCCGAATGAAGCTGGGATCAGTCTAGAAGCAATCAAAGCTTTGGCGGGTGAGATTCCGATTTTCGGTGTCTGTCTGGGACAACAATCGATTGCCCAAGCCTTTGGCGGAGAGGTAGTGCAAGCAGAGCGTCTCATGCATGGAAAGACTTCTGAAATTTTTCATGATGGAAAAACGATTTTTGAACATTTGCCCAATCCATTTCCGGCGACACGTTATCATTCGCTGATTGTTAAAAAGGAGAGTCTGCCTGATTGTTTTGAGGTTTCTGCCTGGACTGCAGAAGGAGAAATTATGGCCATTCGTCACAAGGAACTTCCAATTGAGGGAGTCCAGTTTCATCCAGAATCCATTATGACCACTGCCGGGAAGGAACTTTTGCGAAATTTCGTTCACCATTATGGAAAAGTAGCAGTAAAAGGGTAATCAAATGTTTATATATGTAAACGGGTCCATTATTAAAAAAGAAGAAGCCGTCATTTCACCTTTTGATCATGGCTATTTATATGGAATGGGACTTTTTGAAACGTTTCGGGTTTATAATGGGCATCCCTTCTTATTGGATGATCATTTAGCACGTCTAAACGAAGGGCTCAAAGTATTAAATATTGTGAAACGGTTTACGCGAGGAGAAGTGAAGGATGCTCTTAAGCTTCTGCTGGATGCGAACGGATTTTCCAACGCTTATATCCGCTTCAATGTGTCGGCAGGAATTGGTGAGGTTGGATTGCAGGTTGAACCGTACGAAGAGCCGAATGTGCTGATTTTTGCAAAAACACTGCCTGAAGCGGGGGAGATGGCAGAAAAGAAAGCCGTCCTGTTGCGTCTAAAGCGAAATACACCAGAGGGTCTGACTCGATTAAAATCACATCATTATATGAATAATATGCTTGCAAAAAGAGAGCTTGGGAGCGCTCCAGACGTAGAGGGCATCTTTTTAACAGCAGAAGGTCATATTGCCGAAGGAATCGTTTCAAATATTTTTTGGGCAAAGGGAAACACGATCTATACACCATCGCTTGCGACAGGAATTTTAAACGGTATTACACGGCAGTTTATCATCCATGCTTCAAAACGTTTGGGAATGGATGTTGAAGAAGGGCTCTTCCAAGCGGAAGATGTGATTGCTGCAGAAGAAATCTTTGTCACCAACTCCATCCAAGAAATCGTCCCGATATCGGTGTTTGAAGGACAGACAATGCCGGGGAAAAACGGCTTATTCGTCCAAAAACTTCATCAAGTTTACCGGCAATCCTGTAAAAAACTCTAGTCCATATAATCCGTAACTGTCCACTCCAGATGGACAAAACAATTAAAAAGTCCACGAAGAGTGTCAGGCACCATTTTTCAAATGGTGCCTGACATTTATTTTTTTGGGAAATTATTCAAAAATTCTTGACTTTGAGTGTAAAGGATTTATAATAATAAATAATTATTTATAAATCCGATAAATCTAATTGGATTTATAGGTTAAGGCGGTGGGGACGAAAATGTTTTTACAAATTAACAGCATGAATAAACAATTTATTAATCAGAAAAAGACCAGTGATGTTCTTACAAATATAAATCTTGACATTAAAGAAGGAGAGTTTGTTTCGATTCTTGGACCTTCAGGATGCGGGAAATCGACGTTATTATCCATTGTTGCAGGATTAACAAAACCGACGAGTGGAGAAGTCGTACTTAACGGAAAGCCCATCACGAAACCAGGGAAAGATCGCGGAATGGTCTTCCAACAAGCTGCCTTGTTCCCGTGGATGACAGTAGAAGAGAACGTAATGTTCCCACTTCGTAAAGAAATGAACAAAAAAGACGCCCGGGATGTGGCCCAACATTTTCTTAAAATGGTCCAGCTAAGTAATTATACAAAACATTCACCACACGAGCTCTCAGGCGGGATGCAGCAGCGTGTGGCAATTGCCCGAGCACTTTCCATGAATCCAGCCGTATTGTTAATGGATGAACCGTTTGGGGCCCTTGATGAACAGACAAGAGCACGTCTCCATCATGAATTAGAAAAAATTTGGCTGGAAACAAAGAAAACGATTCTTTTTGTCACTCATAGTATCAGTGAATCTATCAAACTATCAGACCGCATCATTGTCATGGGCACGAGACCAGGGGTAGTACTAGAGGATATTGCAGTTAGAATTCCACGTCCAAGAGGAAATCACCCGCAAATGGCTGCAAAATTAGAGGAAAAAATTCTAGGATTATTACAAACTGAGATCGACAAAGTAGTGAAAGAGGAATTAGCTTATGCAGCAAACAATTAAACGCATCATTTTCTTCGCATTATTATTAATCATCTGGCAGGCCACAGTAAAAATTACGGGTGTTTCAGCCGCGGTAATGCCAGCACCAACGGATGTACTTAAGGCACTTGCGAAGGGATTTGAAGATAAAACACTAATCTATGATATTCTTGCCAGCTTCCGCAGGCTTGCGATTGGATTAAGTATTGCCATCATCCTCGGAATCGTCTTAGGCATACTTTTAGCGAAAAATAAAACCGCAGACGAAACACTCGGCACATTGATTTTATCACTGCAGAGTGTTCCAAGTATCGTTTGGCTGCCGATTGCAATTATGTGGTTTGGCCTGAATGAAACATCTGTCATTTTTATCGTCATTCTTGGCGCAACACTTGTGATGACCATCAATATGAGGATTGGAATCAAAAATGTTCCGCCTCTCTACATAAGAGCGGCTCAAACGATGGGATCAGGTGGATTGGATCTTTTTGTAAAAGTTATCTTCCCAGCGTCCATCCCTTACGCCGTAACAGGCGCCAGGCTTGGCTGGGCATTTGCCTGGCGGGCATTAATGGCTGGGGAAATCCTGAGCACTGGACCTGGATTAGGGTATACCCTTAAGTATGCTTCTGATTTCGGCAACATGAGCATGGTGATTGGAATTATGATTATTATTGGAATTATTGGCAGCATAGTAGATATTGTCTTTTTTCAACGGGTTGAAAAAAATGTCATTCGCCGTTGGGGATTAGAGACAGCCAATTAGATATAGAAAATTAGAGGGGGAACTAGAGAGATGAAGAAAAAATCAATGATTTTAAGCTTGGCGCTTTTGCTTGGAGCGGGTGTTTTAGCTGGCTGTGGGTCCAACAATGCAAGCTCTTCAAATGGCGGAGAGAAAAAGGTCGTTATTGGCTATTTTCCAAACATTGACCACGCACCAGCGATGGTGGCAAGAGAAAAAGGTTTTTACGAAAAAGAACTTGGTAAAGATGTAAAAGTGGAGTACAAAACTTTTCCGGATGGCGGTGCCTTTATGACTGCTTTAAAGACGGGTGATATTGATGCCGGTTTAGTAGGACCAGGACCTGTTATGAATAACTTTACAAATGGTGCCGATGTTAAAATTATTGCCGGAGCTTCTTCTGGTGGTACAGCGATTGTCGCCAGCAAGCAAAGTGGGATCAACTCTGTTAAAGATTTTAGCGGGAAAACTTTCATTACTCCAGGAGTAGGCTGCACACATGATGTTCAAATGGAAACATTTTTACAGGATTATGGAGTCAAGTCAGCCCGTATCGGGGGAACTTTAAAGCATGTAACTGGTAATCCGGCACAATATGCAAGTATGTTTGAATCAGGTAAAGTGGATTTGGCTGCTGTACCAGAGCCATGGGCTTCACAGTTAGTGAAGAAAGCAGGAGCAAAAATAATTGTTAACAGCCAAAAAATTTCTTACGGAACCACTTTGCCAAATACGATTCTTGTTACAAGTGGTAAGGAAATTAAAGCAGATAAAGCAGTCGTCCAAAAAATTGTAAAAGCACAGAATGAAGCGATTGCTTTTATCGATAAAAATCCTGAAGAAGCGAAGGAAATTACCGTAAAAGCCATTAAAGATATTACAAAACAAGGACTTGACAAAGATGTAATGGATCAAGCTTGGACACATATCCACTTTACAAGTGATGTAAACAAGGATGTGATTCAACAGTTTGCCAATTCTTCTGTAGAGTTAAAATTCTTAAAAGAAAAGCCTGATTTTGCTTCTTTAATTGATACACAATTTATTAATTAGATTCGAAAAAGTGCTGAGTGTTTACTCAGCTTTTTTTTCTGAAAATGAGGTGTTTTGATGTGAAACGCTGGTTGTTTTTAATCGTTTGTTTATTGCTGTTATCAGCATGTTCAAAGACCGAAACTAAAAATGTAGAGGACTCCTTCCCCCTCCATATGGAAGTACAGAAATTTGAGGCGGTGAATCAAGATGGTGAGCCCTTTTCCTTCTCAAAGCTAAAAGGAAAGGTTTGGGTGGCCGATTTTCTTTTCACAAATTGTGATACGGTTTGTTCGCCGATGACCGCAAACATGGCGTCATTACAAAAGAAACTGGCTGTAGCCGGGATGGATGCAGAGCTTGTGTCTTTTAGTATTGACCCTGACCACGACCAGCCGGGGAGATTAAAGGAATATGCCAAAGGGGTAGAGGCAGATTTCTCTAATTGGAACCTCTTAACCGGATACAAGCAGCCATTTATCGAAAGCTTCGCCAACAAATCCTTTATGGCAGCAGCGGCAAAACTTGAAGGCTCTAATCAATTTGTACACAGTACTTCATTCTACCTCGTCAATAAAGACGGAGTCGTCCTGCAAAAATACGAAGGCGCTTCAAACCCGCCATACAATGAAATTATTAAAGATATAAAAACATTGGAAGAGTGATTCGACAAAATTCGGGTGGTGCCAGGCTCCACCCGAATTTTGTCGAAAAAACCTATTACTTCTCAAGAATTTGTTTGTAATCCCGTCCTTTTTGGACGTAGACTTCGATAGACATTTGGATTAATAGCAAGTCTTTTTCTGTGAGTTCGCGGACTACTTTTCCGGGGGATCCAACAACGAGGGACCGCGGGGGAATTTTTGTTCCGCTAGTAATTAAGGTGTTGGCACCAATAATGCATTCATCGCCAATTTCGACGTGATCGAGCAGGGTGGAGCCCATCCCGATAATGCTGCGATTACCAATCTTACAGCCGTGTAAAATGACGTTATGGCCCACCGTAACTCCATTTCCAATTTCCACAGGACAGCCTTCGTATAAATGGATTGTGGTGTTATCCTGGATGCTGGTTTGTTCTCCAATGGTAATCGGACCCTCATCCCCGCGTAATACCGCATTAAACCAAACCGTAGACTCTTTACCAATTTTTATATCTCCAATTAAATAAGCTCCAGGTGCAACAAACACCGTTTCATCGATCGAAGGGGTAATACCATTGAATGGAATCTTCAAAATTTCTCTCTCCTTTTAACTATCTGAATTATCTCTCTTTTCAGGAATAATTATATCATCAAATTAATAGGGAAGGAATGAGAACGCTTTTTTTCTACTAGATGTTAATCAATTCAATGCGAAAAAGAAAACCTCCGGTCAGTGAATGGTACGAGAGTATATGAACATTTTATCTGTTCGTGAAAAATTCACATGAAAGCGTTTTAATTTTGACAAAATAATAAAAATAATCAAAATATATTGACGAAGCCCATTTACGGTGGTAACCTTATAACAAATTTAAGATGAATCGATGAAGAGAAGAGTAGGAATTGTTCTTGTTTTACAGAGAATCGACGATGGGTGGAAGTCGATAACAAAGCATTTCTGAAAATCATCTCCGAGATGCGTAGCTGAAAAAAGTAAGCTAGGCCGGAATGTCCACCGTTAAATTGGAACACGTATTTAAATTGGTACGTTGATTTGAGAGCCGCAGCTGTAGGGGGAATTTTTGCTGCGGAAGTAGGGTGGTAACACGAGCTAAACTCGTCCCTATACATGGGGCGGGTTTTTTGTTGTTTAAAAATTGAAATTGAAAAGCGTATTTATTTGGGAGGGACCATGATGAAACAGCAAGTCGAGCAAACAGAGCAAAATGAACAAACCTTAACTGCAGAGGATATTATCCTTGCCAGTCATAATATTAAGGATGAGATTTCACCAACTCCATTGCAATATAATGCAATTTTATCAGAACGATATGAATGTAATGTTTACTTAAAACGGGAAGATTTACAAAGTGTACGTTCCTTTAAAATTCGCGGGGCCTATAATCGGATTAAAAAATTAAGCGGCGCAGACCTACATAATGGAATTATTTGTGCAAGCGCCGGAAACCATGCACAGGGAGTAGCCTATTCTTGTCATCTTCTTAAAATTAACGGAAAAATTTTTATGCCAAGTACAACACCAAAACAAAAAGTGAAGCAGGTGAAATTCTGGGGCAGGGAAGATGTCGAAATTGTTTTAGTTGGAGATACCTTTGATGACGCCTATGAAAAAGCGAAGGAATGCAGCAAGCTTGAGAACAGAACCTTTATCCACCCGTTCGATGATTTTGATGTTATCGCCGGACAAGGAACGGTCGCTGTTGAACTCCTGAATGACTGTCAAGATCCAATCGATTATTTATTCGCGGCGATCGGCGGTGGGGGTCTTGTCTCAGGGGTTGGAACCTATTTGAAACAATATTCGCCGAATACCAAATTAATCGGTGTCGAGCCGATGGGTGCTCCAGGCATGAAAGAATCATTATCAAAAGGTAAGGTTACTTCGTTAAAAGAAATTGATCCTTTCGTCGACGGTGCTGCTGTTAAAACGGTTGGAGCCCATACGTTTGAGATTTGTAAGGACCTGGTAGAAGATATAGTGGTGGTCCCTGAAGGAAAGGTTTGTACGACACTCATTTCATTATACAATGAAAATGCCATTGTTGTGGAACCTACAGGTGCCTTATCGATCGCAGCACTTGATTCCTATAAAGAACAAATCAAAGGAAAAACGGTCGTTTGTATTGTCAGCGGGGGTAACAATGATATCGGAAGAATGCAGGAAATTAAAGAGCGTTCCAAAATTTATGAAGGACTGCAGCATTATTTCATTGTCCAATTCCCGCAGCGTCCCGGTGCATTACGCGAGTTTTTATTAGATGTTCTTGGACCGAATGATGACATCAGCCATTTTGAATATACGAAAAAGAACAACCGCGAAACAGGTCCGGCATTAGTCGGCATTGAGTTGAAAGATAAAGACGACTACTTCCCATTAATCGAGCGGATTAAAGCAAAAGGATTTTTATATCGGGAAGTGAATAAAGATCGGGCATTATACCAAATGCTTGTTTAGTAAACTTTTATAAATCTCCGAATCCTAGCAGGAATCGGAGATTTTTATTTTTAAAAAGAAAAATGGTACGATGAACCATATAAACTCCCACTGAAAATTATATTAATAATCCATTAAAAATCGAGAATAATGGAAGAAACATGTTAAATTATTGGTAGAGTCGTTTAAAAGGAGAAAGAAATCATGAAAAAACGTATATTAGTCATCGAGGATGAAATCAATATTGCCAAGGTGTTAAAAATAGAGCTTGAATATGAGGGCTATGAAGTGTTGGTCGAACATGATGGAAAATCGGGATTAAATAGGGCAACAGAAAAACCAATCGATCTTATTCTATTAGATGTTATGCTTCCTGAAATGAATGGAATAGAGGTATTAAGGAGACTTAGAAAAGCTGGGAATCAAACTCCCGTTATTCTTTTAACGGCAAGAAATATGACATTAGATAAGGTAACGGGATTGGATCAAGGAGCCAATGATTATATAACCAAACCATATGAAATAGAAGAACTTTTAGCGAGGGTGCGTGCATGTATCCGCGACCATTCTATCCATGTTCCAAAAGAAGATACTTCCGTGCTTTCGGTAGGAGATTTATCGATTGATACCAATACCCGGGAAGTGACAAGAGATGGGATTTCCATCACTGTCACTCCGAAAGAGTATGATTTATTGCTTTATTTAGTAACCAATAAAAATAAGGTCGTCACAAGAGATAATATTATCTTGAATGTTTGGGGGTATGAATATGAAGGGGAGACCAATGTGATTGATGTGTTCATCCGTCATCTTCGTAAAAAAATAGACGAAGGATTTGACCAAGAATTAATTCATACCGTTCGGGGAGTAGGTTTTACCATCAAGGAGAAATAACATGAAAATAACCACAAAAATTAACCTGATGACCACCGCATGGCTGCTTTGTGTATTAATCCTTATTAACGTAGTTGTCTTTGTTTCTTTTTTAAAAATTACCGTCAATATGGAAGAGGATGCGCTATTACAAAAGGCTAATGATATTATCGATGAACTCCATCATGACCAGCGTGAGGAGTTAGCAGAAAAATTAAAAGATTTTTTAACCATCCATTCCTATATCAGAGTGGTCAATCCGAATGGTAAAACTCTAGCCGAAGTTACCAATGATAAAGAAATTAGCGGCAAGATTCAACCAAAGTACACAAGCAAACAAGAATCCGGAAGAATATTGATCGGAACAAAAACGGGAGAAAAACAAGTCATCTATGTCCGTGTTCCGATTAAAACGAGTCAGCACCTCAGCGGAACACTTGAAATCGGTGAAGCCTTAATGGGGCTTGAAATGAGAAAAGATATTTTATTATGGATCCTTGGTTTATGCACAGTCCTATCCGGTATTTTGTCCCTGCTTGGCGGGAAATGGTTATCTGGCTTCATTATGCGGCCGATTTCCAATATGATCAAAACGATGGAGGATATTGAACAAAGTGGTATCCCGAAAAAGATTGTGATTCAAAATCGAACACGGGATGAACTCGAACAAATGGCTTCGACATTCAACCGGATGATTGAGAGACTAAGCGAAAATATGGAAAAACAAGACCAATTTATTTCCGATGCCTCTCACGAATTAAAAACGCCGTTAACCGTCATTAAAAGCTATGCAAGTCTTTTAAGAAGAAGGGGCGTGCAAAATAATGAAATGTCGACAGAAGCCATTGAAGCCATCTATTCTGAAGCAACCCGGATTCAAAAAATGACCGAAATGTTCTTGAATATGGCCACTTCCGAAAAAGAAACGACCTTGGACTTCAAGCAAGTGGATTTAGTTGGTTTATGTAAAGTAATTCAAAAACAGCTAAAAAATGCCTATAAGCGGGAGATTCATCTCCATTACAGTGATGAACATATCTTTATTCAAGCAGATGAACTGAAATTAAAACAGGTAATCATTATCCTTCTTGATAATGCGATCAAGTATAGCAAAGATCATATTGATTTATATTTGAATCAGCATCAACAGCGGGCATCGATTGTAGTAAAAGACTACGGGATTGGCATTCCGGAGCAAGATCTTCATCGGATTTTTGAACGATTTTATCGGGTGGATAAAGCAAGGAGCCGAGAAACAGGCGGCACTGGTCTGGGGCTTGCAATTGCTAAAAATATTATGAAAATGCATAAAGGAGAAATAAAAATAAACAGCGAAGAAGAAAAAGGAACAGAAGTTGAATTACAATTTCCTCTCTAAAGAATGTGAAAAATTCACACGGTGTCTGGCACTAATGTGAATTTTTCACAAAATATACACACCATTTTTGTCTCTGTTTCAAATCCCTCCAAAAATTCTTCAAACATATACACTATTAAATTACAACAATCTTTTTTAAAATTTTGGCTATTTAAATTAGCGGTAAAGGAGAAAATTGGAATCTAGAAAAATAAAATCATTTTTTGTTATAATGGTAAAGGACTTTATTTTCAAATAGAAAAATATGGGAAGTAATACGTTTTATGGGGGTCTATATGAATAAAAACAAGTATGTATTTTGGGGTCTGGTTATTACCACCCTTATTTCCGCACTAGATTCAAATATTATGCAAACGGCGAGTCCGACGATTGTCAAACAACTAGGCGGGATGGAGCTGTTTGCTTGGATTTTTTCTGTTTATATGCTGGCAAGCACGGTTACTGTGCCACTTTACGGAAAATTATCCGACATGTACGGAAGAAAGCGGCTGCTCATTATTTCAGTGGTGATCTTCACAATCGGTTCTTTGCTTGCAGGTATGGCAAATTCAATGGTCTCGCTCATTATTTACCGCGGTATCCAGGGGTTAGGAGCAGGCGGAATGCTGCCAATCTCGATGATCATTGTCGGTGATTTATTTACGATTGAAAAACGGGGGAAAATTCAAGCCGTCTTTAGCGGAATATGGACATTGTCTTCAATTGTAGGACCTGTACTTGGTTCTTTTTTTGTTGAAACCTTAACATGGAGATGGATTTTCTTTATCAATATTCCGATTGGAATTGCGACCGTTCTTTGTTTGATCCCATACAAGGAACAAAATCAATTTAAAAAGACTTATATTGATTATAAAGGTTTTGTTTTATTTGGTCTTTCCATTACGTTATTATTGCTGGCCACAAACGTTGCTGATGCATTCTGGTATGTCGTCGCGGGAATTGTTGGTATGGTCCTATTCCTGCTTGTGGAACGGAAGGTGGAACAGCCCTTTCTTCCGGTTACCTTGTTTAAAAACAAAGGAACCCTAATGGTCAATCTTTATATGTTATTTTTTTGTATTTCCTTTTTTGGTACACCGAACTACATCCCGCTGTTTTTACAAGAAGGTAGCCATATGAACATTTATCAAAGCGGTTTAATTCTATTAAGCATTGCCATTGGCTGGACGTTCGGAAGTACCCCAGCAGGAAAATGGATTTTACGTTACGGCTATAAAAAATTGTTTATCATCGGAAATCTGATTTGTACGCTTGCAGGGTTAATCATCTTTTTCGTCATAAAAGATGTTTCCTACTTTTTATTATTTGGTCTCTTGACCATTCAAGGATTTGCATTTGGTTTATTATTCGCCGTTGGGACAATCGCTTCACAGGAATTTGTCGAAAATAATATTAAAGGGATGTCTACTTCCCTGCAAATCTTTATAAGAAACATAGGGACATCGATCGGGGTGACGGTCATGGGGCTGTTTATCAATCATGCAGCGACAATGGTCATTGGGATGAAAAATATTTATCTTTTTGCGCTATGTGTAAGTGTCCTATCCATTATCGTGACCTTTTTAATCCCGGCAAAAAGCCCGGTTGAAAGTGAAGGGAATGTTATGAACTAAGCTGGCATTTGTGCCGGCTTAGTTTTTTATTGGAAAAATGGCAGGAGAAATTAAAAGTATGGAGAAAATATGAAAATGGAAAATATGAGTTGGAGGAAAAAAGATGATACCACAAAGGATTAGTTTAGTTACAATCGGGGCTTTTGAATTACCAAGACTTCGCAGCTTTTATCAATCATTGGGATGGGAAGAGACAGAAACGAGTTCTGACAATTTTGCTGTATTTAAAACCGCCGGGGTTCTGCTTTCGTTATTTCCAATTGAGGAGTTAGCGAAGGATGCAGGCATTGAGTTCCAATTATCTCCTGAAACCTATCGACCGATTACTTTAGCGATCAATGTGGAAACTCCCGAACAGGTCGACTCTACGATTAAAAAGATTCGTGAAGCGGGCGGAAAAATCTTAAGAGAGCCAAGTGATGCCTTCTGGGGCGGGCGAACTGCCTATTTTGCGGACCCGGAAAACAATCTCTGGGAGGTTGCCTGGAATCCAACATCGGTGTTTGATGAGCGAGGGGCAATGATTTCGTTTTAAAGAGTAAACTATCCTTCAGCATAAACCCAGCAACTGCTTTGAAAAACCTAGCTATTGCTGGGTTATTTTTTTCCATTAAAAGGTGAATAATAGCTCGATAAGGAGGGACACAAAATGACGAAACAAGAGGCATTAAAAATTTTGGTGCTGATCGAGTCTGTTTATAAAGGCTATATTTCCAAAAATGAAACAGTTACCTTTTGGTTCAATTACTGCTCAGAGTTAGATTTTCCTATGGTGATGTCAAAACTCAAAATGCATATCCGAACTAATCCCTATCCTCCGACAATTGCCGATTTGACTGACAAACCTGAGGACAAGCGGTTCCCATGGCTGCATGAATATAAAACAATATGATCCAATTGACATTCTAAATTCCACTGAACCTGAGATTGAAAGAGGCTGCTATTTATTTGGATGTAAACGGCACAATAACCAATATTATTTTGAAATAGAGGAGCGGGAGATGGATATACAATTATATCATGATTTTTCTAGAATCAATTTGGATGATATGAGAGAAGTCTATGAATCTGTCGGTTGGACAAAACATCGTAATGAGATCATAAAACAGGTATTCGATGCGAGCAATGTCACTGTGTTTGCTTCAGTAAGCGGTCGTACGGTTGGGTTTGGAAGGTCCTTATCTGATGGAGTCTTTAATGCAGCCATTTATGATGTGGTGGTTCATAAGGAGTTTCAAAAATTGGGAATCGCAAAAAGGATAATCGAAGATCTTTTGGATCAGCTCCAAAACGTTTCCTGTGTTCATTTCATTTCAACAACAGGAAATGAAGAATTTTACCGAAAAGTAGGTTTTAAAAAAATCAAAACGGGCATGGCGAGGTATTTGAACCAAGAACTAGATGCGGAGTATTTGGAATAGGGAGTATTAACGACCCTATTTTATTAGTAAAAGTTTTTGTTAACTGATAAACTGTCTATAAAAGTTGGTTTTATAGACTATATTTCTTTGATAAGGTTCTATGCGACCCATTCAAGGGAAGAGTCCCGCACCGGTAGCATAGAAAGGTTCTATGAGACCGAATCTGGGGAAGAGTCCCTTCCACGGTAGCGTAGCCGTGTTCTATGCGACCCAATCTGGCGAAGAGTTCCGTCCACAGTAGCGTAGCCGTGTTCTATGCGACCCAATCAAGGAAAGAAACCCGTCCACGGGAGCATAGCAAGGTTCTATGCGACCCAATCTGGCGAAGAGTACCGTCCATGGTAGCGTAGCCGTGTTCTATGCGACAGATTCCTATGAAGAATCCCATTTTGGGGCATTGATCTTTGATTGGTTGGACGACACGCTGCAAGTAAATAAAGAAAGCATTTCTGATAATCTAGATACGCAAATAAAAGCATAAAATTCGCAAATAAATCCTTTCCACTCGCAAATAAATAGTAGAAATCCTGTATTATTTTGATAATACGGGATTTTTATTGTGAAGGAAAAAATTATTTTAAGACATATGTCCTTCCTCAAGTTCTATAACAGGATATATCATGAACATAATGATTTTTTTATTGAGGAGAGAGAAAATGAAAGGGATTATATATGCGTTTTTAGGAGGGGCTTTTATAACTTTGCAAGGTGTTGCCAACGCTAGAATTAGTCAAGATATTGGCACTTGGCAAACAGCAACCATTACTCAGTTTACAGGGTTCATTACGGCATTAGCGATCATGATGGTTATCCGCGACGATACATGGAAAAAATTTAAGGAAGTGAAACCGGTCTATTTAACTGGTGGTGCCTTCGCTGCAGTAATCATTTACAGTAATGTAACTGCGATCCATCATATTGGAATGACTCTTTCCATCGCATGCATCCTAATCGCTCAACTTGGCCTTACCTTTATCATTGATTGTAATGGATGGTTTGGCGTATTGAAGCAAAAGATGACTATACGGCAGCTTATTGGAATCATGATGATGATTGCTGGCGTAGTCATTCTAAAATTTTGATTGGAACTGTAGGTGAAACCCAAGAATGGAAGAAATCAATGATCGTGAGCAGTTGAATGATTTTTTGAAAATGCATGAATTGGAACCAATCTTTAACGAAGAATTATTACCACATTTATCACTTTTTAACTTTGAACAAGGGGAAAATATCTGTTCACAAGGAGATGCTTCCCAGTATATGTACATTCTTGTGAAAGGAAAACTGAAAATCTATACAAACTCGGTCGAAGGGAAAACCCTTATTCTATCTTTTAAGACACCACTTGAAGTAATCGGAGATATTGAATACGTCCAAAATATCCCTATTATTAATACAGTTGAGGCGGTATCGTCAGTGACGTTGATTGGTATTCACCACCATTGGTTAAAAAAATATATGAGTGATTACTCACCATTTCTCCAATTTTTACTAAATATCATTACACAAAAATTCCATCTTAAATCCAATTCCATGAGCTTAAGTCTGATGTATCCAGTCGAAGTACGGTTGGCCAGTTATTTATTATCGGTCTCAATGGATGAATCCGATTCTCAAATGAATGAGCAACAAGGTTCAGTTAATCTTACAGATACAGCGAATTTCATTGGAACCAGCTATCGACATCTAAATCGAGTCATACAAAGATTCTGTTCAGAGGGATTGATTGAGCGTAACAAAGGCTCCATTATTGTAAAGGATAGGAAAGGCTTAAGGAAACTTGCCGTACAAAATATTTACGAATAACTTTGCACAAGAAGGAGGGGGTTAATATTATGGTTTTTGGATTACTGATATCGCTTCTCGCAGGAGCATTTCTAAGTATGCAAAACATCTTTAACAGTAAAGTCAATGAACGCGCAGGATCATGGTCGACAACCACACTGGTATTAGGCATGGGATTTTTCGCATCATTGATATTCGGGTTAATTTTTGAAGGAAAAAATCTATTTGCCTTGCAACATATGAAGCCTTGGTTCTGGTTCAGCGGTTTGCTTGGAATAGGGGTTGTCACATGCCTTGTGAAGGGAATGCGGCTGCTGGGTCCTACTTTTTCCATCTCAATCGCTCTAACATCGCAGCTGGGCTTTGCCTTATTATGGGACTCTCTCGGCTGGTTTGGTCTCAAACAGGTTCCATTTACTTTCAAACAATTAATCGGTGTCCTAGTCATAGTCTGCGGTATATTGGTATTCAAGCTGGGAGAAAGGAAGCACGTGATCTTAAAAGAAGCGATTAAGATGGGGATTCCAGCGAAAAATAAAAAACATGGATCTGTTCTGTAAAGATCCATGTTTTTTCGTGAAAATTATCTTGGTGTTAGAGGCTTAACTGATATCGCAGGAGAAGAGGTTTTGATCATGCAGCCGTCTAAATGCTCTTGATTTAATAAACCGAGCTGAAGAGCAGCTTTAATTTTGACATCATCCGGTTTTTTAATAATTTGAATCAGATCATTCATTTGTAATTCTTCTAATCTTTTAATCATCACTTCATCATTGTATTTTTCTATGTTCCGAATTTGCCGTTGAAGTTTATACCCGCTAATCGTAATTTCTCCTCTTACATTCTCGCCAACAAACTGATCAAAGTATTGCTGGAAGGATTCCTTTAATCGATTCATTTCCAATTCAATTTCTTTTTTCTGTTTATTCAATTCATAATATTTGATTAACATTTCTCCGGTAACCGAGGTTTCGTTTTTGTTTTTCATGATGTTCTCCCCTTCATACGAACGTATATTCTATATTATGACTGCCTTAGCAAATAAATTACAGTTCAGGGAAATTTCACATTTTAAGGTAGTAATTATTAAAAAAGATATGCTAGAATAAAATTAGAAAATTCAATTTATTAATGAGGTGAAAAGATGAATGTACCTTTAGTGTTAACAGAGTTCTTAGATCGTGCTGTAAAATTGTATGGGAACAAGAAAGCGGTTTATTGTGATGAGCGAGTTTTTACATACGAGAACTTAGCCGGAAGAGTTAATCAACTTTCCAATGGACTAAGGGATTTGGGAGTTGAAAAAGGGGACCGCGTTGCCTATTTGGCTCCCAATACCGTTGAAATGCTGGAAGGTTTTTATGGCATTTTTCAGCTTGGTTCGGTCATGGTGCCCCTGAATAGTCGATTAACACCTCAGGATTATTTATTCATCTTAAACCATAGCGAATCAAAATTGCTGTTTGTCGACCAGGATCTTTACCATTTAATCGCTCCAATTAAAGACAAGCTTGCAACGGTTGAACAAATTATTGTTCACTACAAAGATCATGAAACTCCAGAAACGGATTACGAACAATGGCTCGCGGGTTTTAATGCTTCCTCATTTGACCGTGAAGAATTGGATGAAAATGATGTAAGTAGCCTTCTGTATACAAGCGGTACTACCGGGAATCCAAAAGGTGTTATGTTAACGCACCGTAATAATTACCTTCATGCTTTGTGTACAATGCATCATTTACGAGTCAGAGATTGTGATGTATATCTTCATGTTCTGCCGATGTTTCATGTGAATGGCTGGGGAGCACCATTTTACTACACAGCCAATGGTGCCACACATATCTGTTTAAAAAAAGTAACACCTGAATCTATTTTTAAGGCAATGGAGGAACATAAGGTTTCCGTATTACACATGGCCCCAACCGTGCTGAACGCACTCTTGCAGTATTATGAAAAAAATAAACCGAAGCTTGAACAAGATGTACGTGTTGTCATCGCTGGCTCGGCGCCGCCGCCCGCATTTGTTACCCGGGTGGAAAAAGAACTTGGCTGGGAATTTATTCAGGTTTATGGGATGACAGAAACGACTCCGCTTAGCTTGGTTTCGACGATTCGTTCAGAATTACAACACCTTTCTCCTGAAGAGAAATCAAGAATTAAAGCCAAAGCGGGTTACCCGATGATCGGCTGTGATGTGCGAGTTGTCAATGAATATGGGGAGGAAGTTACCCGTAATGGGAAAGAAATCGGTGAAGTCATCACAAGAAGCCACGGGGTGATGAAAGGCTATTGGAAAAATCCAGAAGAAACGATGGAAACGATTCGGAATGGCTGGCTTCATACCGGTGATATGGGTACAGTCGATGAATATGGACACATCGATATTGTCGACCGAATGAAGGATATCATCATCAGCGGTGGAGAAAATATTTCTTCGATTGAAGTTGAAGGTGCTCTTTATGAACATCCTGATATTCTAGAAGCTGCTGTTATTGCTGTACCGCATGAAAAATGGGGAGAAACTCCTCACGCTTTTGTTGTTTTACGGGAGAATCGACAAGTCAGCGAGCAAGAAATTATCGCATTTTCCAGAGAAAAATTGGCCCATTTCAAAGCGGTAACAGGTGTCACTTTCGTCAATGAACTACCGAAAACTGCATCAGGAAAAATCCAAAAAGTCCACCTTCGCAATGATTATTGGGAAACTAAAGGGAAAGTAGGCCGATTTGTAAATTAACCACATGGCGCTTTCATATGAATAATTAAGAAGAGTGAAGAATCTATTATGATTCATCACTCCTTTTTTTAAATAATACTATTTTTCGTAATCCACGTGTCATTCAAATCACTGTCATAAACATACGAGATAGGAATAAAAATGGGGACGATGTCACCGTTTTGCTCTCCAAAGCCTTGGTTTCTTTTATAACCGACAAACTGGTCCCTAATTTGGTTTGCCCCTATATTCATGATGGAGGCGTGGTCAAACACATTAATTTTATAGCCTAACAAATTGATTTCTGTCGGCGCGAATATAACCATCAAAATCACCCCATGGAATTGACATCTCTAAAAAACCCAAGGCATTCTGTTTATATAACGCTGTTCTTAGCCGAATTAGTATCCGCAACATCTGGATCGACAACCCAGGAAATAGGGATATTGACAGGCGATATATCACCGTTTTGCTCCCCAACCCCCTGATTCCGTTTATAGGCAACTAACTCATCGATTATTTGATTGGGACCAAAATTTACGTAGGAAGAGTTATCAATGGCATTCACTTTAAAACCAAGAAGGTTAATCGCATACGGCCCAACGATCATTTCCATCACTCCCTATTGTTTTTCACTCTAGGTGAATCAATTGGCTCGTCATCATACGTCGCATGGATAGGAATCATAAAAGTAGTTAAGTCCGCCATTTGCTGGCCATACCCTTGATTTTTTTTGCCGGTCACATTTACCCCAACAATATAATTCTCTCCGAAGGATACTAATGAAGCATGGTCAGGACTTCCTATTTTCAGACCGCCTATATTAATCTTTGTCGGAATAAAAAACATGTTTTGTCCTCCAAATTACAGCATTTTAAGAGAAAAAATACGATATTTTTAAAGTTTATTCATTTCATGGTAAAAAAATAACAGTTTTAAAGGTTGGTTAACCCTAATCAGTTTTTACACACAGAAGCAGATTTATTTATATATATGGGTAACTGCCTATGCCTTTTTCCTGCTTTAACATAGTCTAGACTGTAACCTATAAAAAGGAGTGTGTGCTTCATGCAAAATATTGGTACAGGAACGATGGGTGGATTTCCTGGCTATGGTGGAATGGGCAGCATGGGAGGAGTTCCCGGCATGACAGGTATGGGTAGTATGGGAGGAGTTCCCGGCATGACAGGTATGGGTAGTATGGGAGGAGCTCCCGGCATGACAGGTATGGGTAGTATGGGAGGAGCTCCCGGCATGATGGGTATGGATGGAATGGGTGGTTTTCCTGGTCATGGATTTGATGGGATGCACGGACTTCCCGGTCAAGGAGGAATGGGAGCATTCCCGGGACATGGATTTGGAAGTATGGGAGGATTCCCTGGATATGGAGGATATGGAAGCATGGGAGGTCATCCTGGCTACGGCGGCTATGGAGGATTCCCTGGGGCTGGAGGATTCCATGGATATCCAGGTTTCCCAGGAGCAGGCGGAACCCAAATGTATGGTACACAAGGTGGAATGACCGGTTTTCCAGGTTATGCACCAGGGACAATGGGAGGTTTTCACGGCTAATTAAGCCGTACCTGCTGAATTTCAAGTATAAAGTGGTGTCCTAAAACTTGGGACACCACTAAAAAAAACGAAAGTGGTTATTTCCACTTTCGTAAGAAGGAAAAATGTTTGGGTTACTACAAAGTATGTCGTTGCTTGTACCTTGATGTAGTTTACTTGTCCTATAATAAAAAAATATTCCTTAAAAATGGGTCTAACAAATTTTTTGGACGAGCTCGATCGAATTATTCTTAGGTGAATTCACAAGGGAAGAGACCTCATATGCTTCCATTAATTGTTCATCATACGGTTTTAAAAAATCCATTAAATATTGCAGATTCGAAACAGAGGGATTCAGCCATATCTTTTCGTCCTCTGGCTTAAGGATGACAGGCATACGGTCATGAATATCCTTCATTAATTCATTAGGCTGGGTCGTAATGACCGAGCAGGTAAAGAGGGGCTTTTCATCAGGTGATTTCCAAGTTTCCCATATACCCGCCATCGCAAATAAATGATTGCTTTTCAACTTAATTCTCATTGGCTTTTTTGAACGGTCATCACCGCGTTTCCATTCATAAAAACTATCGGCAACAATCAAACAGCGTTTCCGTTTAAATGAATCCCGGAAGCTCGGTTTCTCGGATAAAGTCTCTGCTCGAGCATTAATCAATTTATTTCCAATGGATACATTTTTTGCCCAAGAAGGGACGAGACCCCATTTTAAAAACCCCATCCGATTTATTTTTCCATCATTGATAATGGCTAAAACCCGCTGAGAGGGTGCAATATTATAACTCGGACTATATAACTCCTGTTCCAGAAAAGCCTGAACATCAAATCGGTCTAAAACCTCCTCAATGGTTGCGGTTAACGTAAATCGACCACACATACTACAATCACCTCAGTTATTAAGTGTAACAAAGTTTTCATTCATTTTTCAAAATTTTTATTTAAAACATATTGACAAGACAGAAAATTTAAATTATTTTTAATGTAATATAAGATATATTAATTCCACACCATTTCACCTTTGGGTTTAACCTTCTAAGTCTTCTTTTTGAAAGCGCTATCCATCCATCACAAGTTACATTTACTTCCGAGATTATTTTCAAATATCCTTTTATTCATTATTATATTCGCTCTTAATGGTATATACCATTTTAAGGAAAAGTGAGATGATAAAAGAAAACACTAAAAATTGGGGATCATGAGATGAACAAAATGATGAAGGACGAGGAAGCAATTCCATTTTACAAGCAATTAAAAGATAAAATCCTTGATGATATTGAACTTGGAAAATTAAAGCACGGCGATAAGCTACCATCGGAAAGGGAACTGGCTGAACAATATGGAATCAGCCGGATGACAGCGAGGCATACCTTGTCCATTTTAGAAAGAGAAGGAGTGGTCGAGAGACGAGTCGGCTCCGGGACTTTTATTTCGAATAAAAAAATAGAAATGGACTTTATTACCTTTAACAGTTTTACAAGAAACATGATTAATAGGGGATTAACTCCTAGCACCCAGATTCTTTCGATTCGAAAAATAGAAGCAAAACCGATGTTAGCAAACAAATTAAAAGTAGCAATTGGTGAGTCAGTGACAGCAATCAAACGTTTGCGTCTTGTTGATGACATGCCAGTCGCGATTGAAGAATCATTTATTCCTGAAAAACTATGTCCTAATCTCGATCAAATTATCACCGATAACAGTTCCCTTTATGAAATTTTAGAAAACCATTACGGTATTGTCCTCGTCAAGGCAAAAGAGTACATGCAGGTTACCTACTCCGAGGAAAGTGATAGTAAGCTATTAAAAATCCGTTCCGAAAGTCCTTGCATTTTTCAAGAAGCGGTCGCCTTTGACCGAAATGAACAGGAAATTGAATTTTCCACTTCATTAACCAGAAGTGATATCGTTAAATTTTATTCTGAATTGAATCTCCAATAAACAGGAATTCCGTTCAGATTTAAATTTAATGGTATATACCATTATTTACCGACCTAGGAGGTTGAATCATGAAGGTAATTGGTGTTGGCGATAATGTAGTAGATCAGTATCTTTATAAAAGAACAATGTATCCAGGTGGCAATGCTTTGAATTTTAGTGTTTATGCAAAACAGCTTGGTGTGGAGTCCGCCTACCTTGGAGTTTTTGGCAGCGACCGTGCTGCTGAACATATAACCCAAACCTTAAAAAATTTAGAAGTCGATCTTTCACATTGCAGGTATCATGATGGTGAAAATGGCTATGCACAGGTAGATTTAGTCGATGGTGATCGGGTCTTTATCGGCGGAAATGGCGGAGGCGTCCAAAAGAACCATCCTATTGTCCTTACCGATGCAGACTTGGAATATATCAAAACCTTCGAAATTGCTCACAGCAGCATATATAGCGAGATGGAAGCGGAATTACATAAGTTAAAAGAGGCAGGGGTCAAAGTATCCTTTGACTTTTCAGCTGACTATAATGATGAAATTTTAGAAAAAACTTGTCAGCATGTGGATTTCAGTTTATTGTCCTGCGGTCAATGGAAGGATGAGGAAGTAGAGGAACTTTTAAAACGAGTTCACTCCTATGGAAGCATTCTAGCAATTGGTACGATGGGTTCACGCGGTTCCATGGTTTACGATGGCCATACCTTTTATCGTCAGGAGCCTCATTTTGTTCAACCCGTCGATACATTAGGGGCAGGAGATTCTTTTTTCACCGCCTTTATTCTTCATTATTTTAAAGGAAAGAAAGAAAAAATGATGGCGGCAGAAGCAGAGCTCATCAAAGCGAGCTTGGAAGAAGGCGCAAAGTTTGCTGCGAAAACCTGTCTTATCGACGGTGCTTTTGGGTTTGGGATTTCATTCTAATCCCCTTTTAGGGGGAGGAATTTTATTAATAGGATCCACAGGGGGTGTCATACATTAAATAGTTTGAAAGTTTAGTATTTTTAAAAATAAGGAGGGTTAATGAATGAGTAAAAAAATGAAGATTTTATTAGTAGCCATGCTAATGTTTGCACTCGTCTTAACGGGATGTTCAAGCACTTCGTCTACCAAAGAAGACGAATCGGGTAAAATCGTTCTAAAATTTTTGCATAAGTGGCCGCAGCCAGAATACGCTCCCTATTTTGAAGAAGTGGTGAAAGAATTTGAAAAGCAAAATCCAAATATTAAAGTAAAAATGGAAGCGATTGCAGACGAACCAATTAAGGATAAGCTCCGTGTCATCCTTGGCGGTAACGATGTTCCTGACATTATGTTCTCTTGGTCAGGAGAGTTTGCAAGAAAATTCGTTCGTGCCGGTGCAGCCTTAGATTTAACTCCTTATTTAATTGAAGACACCGCATGGAAAAACAGCTTTATTCCAGCTTCCTTGCAGCCATTTAGCTCCGACGGTAAAAACTATGGAATTCCGCTTCGCTTTAACGGAAAATTCTTTGTCTATAACAAAAAAATATTTGATAAATACCACTTACAAGCACCAAAGACTTGGGATGAATTCTTACAAGAATTAGACACCTTGAAAAAAGGCGGAGAAACTCCAATTATTTTTGGAAACCAAAGCCCATGGGCAGCCATCCATTACTTAACAGGTCTAAACCAAAAACTAGTAGCACAGGATGTCAGAATGAAAGACTATAATCCTAAATCCGGAGAATTTACGGATCCTGGTTATGTAAAGGCAATGGAGATGTTTGCTGACTTGAATAAAAATGGTTACTTCATGAAAAATGCCAACTCTACTTCCCATGATATGGCGAAGCAATTGTTCCTAGCAGGTAAGGGAGCCATTATGTATGTAGAATTAGAAGAATTCCCTGATATCGAAAAGGGCTTAAAAGGAAACTGGGGCTTCTTCCCGATGCCGTCCATTTTAGATGGAGCAGGAAATCAGAATTTCATCACCGGAGCACCTGATGGATTTATCGTATCATCAAAATCCAAGCATCCTAAAGAAGCTATTAAATTCTTAAAATTCTTAACTAGCAAAGAAAATGCTATGAAACTGACAAAACAGCTTGGCTGGCCTAGTCCGATTGATGGTGCAACAACATCTGAAACTTCCTTGAAACAGGTTGCAGAAGGCGTCGATTTCATGAAGAAGGAAGAGGGCATGGCTGAATGGCTAGATACGGATGTCCATGCAAAGGTTGCAGATGCATACCTAACGAATATTCAACTATTGCTTGACGGCACGAAATCACCGGAAGAAATTATTAAACAAGTTCAACAAGTTGCGAAACAAGTACAAGGTGAAGTGAACTAATAGAAGAAAGGGTAGGCAGTTATGTAACTGTTTACCCCCTCTAAGGAGGAAGAAGGATGACAAAAACATTTCGTAATAGTCGTACAGCTTTACTTTATATTTTACCAGCACTCCTTCTCATCCTGTTGTTTGTGTTTCTGCCGATTGTGCTGAATCTTTATAACAGTTTATTTAGGTGGAATTCATTTTCGGCAGGAAAAACTTTTGTAGGTTTTGAGTATTATGACAGGCTCTTTAAGGATCCAGTTTTCTATATTGCATTAAAAAATAATTCTCTATATGCCATTATTTCCTTAGTATTCCAAGTTGGAGGCGGATTAGTGATTGCCGCCATCCTCGAAGACAAACTAATTAGAAGATTTCAACCATTTTTCCGAACTGTATTTTTTATCCCTTCCGTTATTTCCATCGCTGTTGTTGGTTTATTATGGCAGCTGATTTATAATCCGGAAGTTGGTTTAGTCAATGGCTTTTTAAAATTTATTGGTCAATCCGAGTGGGCACATTCTTGGCTTGGGGATAGTAAAGTTGCCATCTATGCAGTTGTTGCCGTCTCGCAATGGCAGTATACAGGTTATATGGCGATGCTTTTCTTGATCGCGATGCAAAAAATTCCTTTTGAATATTATGAAGCGGCCATGATTGATGGCGCATCTAAGATAAAAACCTTTTTCAATATAACACTTCCACAGATCAAAGAAATGACCATCGTGGGTATGGTCATTACTGTAATCGGAGCATTCAAAGTGTTCGATGAAGTTTATATCATGACTTTTGGAGGACCCGGCCAATCGACAGAAGTTTTAGGAACGATGCTTTACCGCGCGGCTTTTCGGAATGATGAAATGGGCTATGCTTCCACGATTGGGACGGTCATTTTTGTCATCACTCTCATCCTTTCCTTAATTCAAATGAAATTAGGAAAATCTGGACAGGAGGCGTAAGAAAATGACAACAAGGGAAAATCCCGTTGTAAAAACAAACGAATTCCAACCAGTGAAAACGGCAGGATCGAAGATTACTACAAAAATTAAAAATAGAATCTTTCAAGGGACAGTCCTTGTCTGGTTTAGTATTTTTGCCATTTGTATTATATACCCGATCATTTGGCTTGGATTAAGCGGACTAAAATCGAATAGCGATTTCTTCTTAAGTACGTGGTCCCTGCCAAAAGAATGGCTTTGGAGTAATTATAAAGCCGCATGGGACGCGGGTATTGGTCATTTCTTCTTAAATAGTGTTCTTGTGACAGTGGTCTCCGTTGTATGTGTACTCTTCTTTGGATCGATGGCAGCCTATGGGCTGAGCCGCTTTCATTTTAAAGGTCAAAATTTCTTATTGATTATTATCCTAAGCGGTTTGATGCTTGCGCCGCAGGTTAGCTTAATCCCGCTTTATAAATTGTTGCAGGCGATTGGTCTATATAACACCTATGGAGCCTTAATCCTGCCTTATGTTGCATTTCAATTGCCATTTGCGATTTTCTTAATGCGATCCTATTTTCTTTCCATCCCCCATGAGCTTGAAGAATCGGCTATTCTCGATGGATGTAATAGTTGGAAGGTCTACCGGCATATTATTGTTCCGATGGGTAAACCCATCATTGCTTCCTGTGCGTTGTTGACGGGAATGAATGTCTGGAATGAATTCATGTTTGCCCTTGTATTCGTTGAAGATTCCAGCCTTCGCACAATCCCGGTCGGCTTAATGAACTTAAGAAGTCAGCTAAATACGGATTTTGGAATTCAATTGGCCGGTTTGGCAATATCCGCGTTGCCGATGATCATTGCGTACATTATTTTCCAAAGACAATTCGTTCGCGGCTTATCGGCTGGAAGTGTAAAAGGATAAGCAAGAGTACCAGGATAGTTGGAATAGGGAAGAAATGTACTTTCCTATTCCACGTAAATTCGTTTCTCACGATTGGTTTAAATGGTATATACCAAATAACCAATTTGGAAAAATATAGATTTTTAAGGAGGATACAAGATGTTAGCAGATGTACAAAAAGCGTTAGATGTGTTGAAGGAAAGGGATATTGACCGTGTTTATTTCGTCGCATGCGGAGGTTCTTCCTCCCTTATGTATGCAAGCAAATATGTGCTGGACCGGGAAAGCGAGACGATTGATTCTGATCTTTACAGCTCCAATGAGTTTGTCCATCGTAATCCGAAGAAATTAAACGAAAATTCGCTGGTGATTTTATGCTCACATCATGGAAAAACACCCGAAACGGTGGAAGCTGCACGTTTTGCTCGTGAAAAGGGTGCGTTAACTATTTCCCTAACCTTTGATGCTGATTCACCGCTTGCCCAGGTTTCTGAGAATGTAATCGTCTACCATGATCAGGAAGACTCAAATTATGTGAACGAATCCCCTGCCATTATGCTTGAACTTGTTTTTGGCCTGTTAGCAGAAAAGGAAGGCAATGAAAAATTTAATGATATCCTGTCCTCCTTAGAAAATCTAAGACCGCTTTTAAACAAGGCAAAAGAAGAGACTTTGGCCCAAGCGAAAGAATTTGCTGAGTCCTATAAGGATGAAAAAATTATTTACACGATGGGCAGCGGCGCCAACTATGGGATTGCCTATTGGTTTGCGATCTGCCTGCTGATGGAAATGCAATGGATCCATTCCCATGCGATACATGCCGGTGAATACTTCCACGGTCCCTTTGAAATTTTGGATAAAGAGGTACCTATTATCCAATTAGTTGGCTTAGATGAAACCCGTCCATTGGAAGAGCGTTCATTAGAATTTACCCAACGTTATGGTGAGAGAGTGATTGTCCTTGATGCCAAAGACTTTGACTTAACAGGTATTGCCGAAAGTGTAAAAGGGTATATTGCACCACTTGTATTACAAACCGTTTTACGACAGTATGCAGGGGAGCTAGCGGAAGTCCGTAACCATCCATTAAGCACCAGAAGGTACATGTGGAAGGTTCCTTATTAAGTTAGACTGGAAGTCTTAAATAATATCAAATGAAATTTGGAGGGATCCTCATGTTAAAATTTGAACACGATACTTTTTTAGAATATGTTGGAAACGAAGCAGTGGAGAAAAGAGAAGAAATTGAAAAAGTAGTAGATGAAATTTCCGCAAAAGGCTATAAAAATATCTTCCTTATCGGATCTGGCGGAACGATTGCGATGATGTACCCATTCGAATATATCCTAAAATCGAACTCAACCGTAGAGGTTCATGCAGAAATTGCTGCAGAATTATTAGTGATGAATAATCGCCATCTTTCAAAGGATTCAGTTTGTATTTTTGCATCTGTTACCGGAACAACAAAAGAAACGGTAGCAGCAGCCGAGTTCTGTAAGGAGAAGGGGGCCACCACCATTGGTTTGGTCGCTGAACCTGGTTCACCACTTGCTGAAACCGTTGAATATTGCATTTCAACAGGGCATGAGAAGCATTCGTTCGATACGTTCTTCCTTCATCTACAACTGTTGACATTCCGGTTTATCCATAACAACGATGAATTCGCGCAATACGAGCAATTTGCCAAAGAAATCGCCCTGCTGCCAGAAGGCATTGTCAATGCATTAAAAGCCTTCGATTCCCGGGCGGAACAATTTGCGATCAAACATAAAGATACAGACTATCATATGTTGGTCGGTGCAGGGAACCTATGGGGGAATACCTATTCCTACGCCATGTGTATTTTAGAGGAAATGCAATGGATTAAGTCTAAATCGATCCATGCAGCTGAATTCTTCCACGGTACACTTGAGCTTGTTGAGGACGACACCAGTGTCATTTTGTTCAAAGGCGAAGATGAAACTCGTCCATTGGTTGATCGTGTTGAACGATTTGCTGAAAAAATAACAAATGAATTATTCATAATTGATACGAAAGACTATCCACTTGAGGGCATTAGTGAGGAATTCAGAAAACACTTTGCTGTAAATTTAAACTGGGCATTAACTGGCCGGATTAGCGTCTACCTGGAGCGTGAAAGAAACCACCCATTAGAACTTAGAAGATATTACAGAAAAATGGAATATTAAGATAAAGCCGAGGTTAATATTAAAATTCCATACAAATGTTAAAATCATAGTAAAATATATTTATTTTAAATTTTCAATTACTTTTACACTTTAAACTGTTGAAAGAAAATTTCGAAAATGTTACTATTGAGTTGTTTAAATTCTTCTGAGTTTAGACCTCCTAAACTGAAGCTTAGCCTTGACCACTAAGCTTTACTTTGGACCTTTGAGACGTACTCAAAGGTTCTTTTTTTTGATGAAATCGGCTAAGATGGAATCAATATTATTTTGACGGAGGAGACTTAAGTGGATTTTGAGACTATTGATCGTTGGGATGAAGGAATCTGGAATAAGGTAAGTCCTATTTATCAAGAAGCCTTTGGGGATAAAGGAGCGAAACCAGAAAAGGTTATCCGTAACATGTTCCGTAAGCAAATTTGCTTCCTCCATGTTGCCTTACAACAAGATCTACCCGTCGGACTGGCACTCACCGGAAAATTACAGGGAATAAATGCCCTTGTGATTGATTACATAGCCGTTGACACTGATCATCAGGGTCGGGGGATTGGTTCTGAAGTGATCCATTACATAAAGGACTGGGCGATGGCTGAAGAGGGATTTGATAGCATTATGATTGAGGTCGAGTCAGAGATGACTGTTGAAAATCAGGATAGGATTCATTTTTGGAAAAAGAATGGTTTTACTTTAACGGACTATATTCATCGTTATATTTGGGTTCCAGAAACCTATCAAGCCATGTACATACAGCTCTCCCCGAATGAAAAATTACCCAAGGACGGGAAACAGCTTTTTAAACATATTGGTAATTTTCATAAGGAATCTTTTAAAGGCATATAACATGTTTGTAAATGCCATACGAAGTAAAAAATGATATATTGTGGACAGGGAAGAAATCGTTTCCAAGATCATATAAAGGGAGTGTCTAAATGAAGGGCCAAATCACACCGTATCTTATGTTTGATGGCAATGCCAGGGAAGCTTTGGAATTCTATCGTGAAGTGTTTCAAGGGGAAATTTTAAACGCCCAAACCTATGGGGAGTCAGGCTATAATAATTCTCCAGAGGCTCAAAATCTTCTGATTCATGCGCAATTCAAAAAAGATGATTTATTCATTATGGCATCTGATGCCTTTCCAGGAAATGCGATTAATAAGGGAAATAACATTTCGTTGGCACTTGATTTAGAAAGCGAAGAGGAAATTCAACGATTGTATGATGCCTTACGTGAGAACGGGAAGGTCTACATGGAACTCCAGGATACCTTCTGGGGAGCGAAGTATGCGAAAGTAACGGACCATTTTGGAATTACTTGGGATTTGAATTATCAAAAATCATAATAACATGCAAAAAACAAAGCACTCGATTTGAGTGCTTTTGTTTTTGGACTATATGTTAAGGTCAATTAAATAGTTTCGATTAACTTAGTATCTTCCGTGTAGAAGCATGGGACGATTTTCCCGTCCAATTAAGGTATTTTGCTTTTAGAGCCTATCATATTCTGTTCTGCTAAAGCACTATTGTGCTAAAATTCAGAAAATTCCATTGACAGACAGGATAGCATCACATAGAATAATAATGAAATTCAAGAATATAAAGATGGGATTGATTATTCATGAGGCATCGAAAAAAAATCGTTCAACATTTAATAATGGTTATCAAAGAGGCTGGACTCCAATTCTAAGTGAAATGGAATCCAGCCTCTTTCTTTATTTTACTAAAGTGGTAGAGGAGAGATTGGTGTGATTACGTTAACTGGTCAAGGTTTAACATTAAAAGAAATGAAAGAAGTACTATACGGTGGTCAAAAGGTTCAAGCATCGGATAAAAGTATGGAAGCAGTAAAAAAGAGCAGGGAAGCAGTAGACCGAATCGTTTCAGAAGGAAGAGTAATCTATGGGATTACAACCGGTTTTGGTAAATTTAGCGATGTATTAATTGATCAAAAGGATGTTCAAGACCTTCAGCTGAACTTAATTCGTTCACATGCATGCGGCGTCGGTGAACCATTCCCGGAAGATGTCGCAAAAGCCATGGTTCTTCTTCGTGCCAATGCTTTGTTAAAAGGATTTTCCGGCGTTCGTCCAGTTGTCATTGAGAGATTGTTAGAGCTTGTAAATCACGATATTATTCCCGTTATTCCGCAACAAGGTTCACTTGGTGCAAGTGGTGATTTAGCGCCGCTTTCTCATTTGGCATTAGTTCTTGTTGGTGAGGGAGAAGTATTTTACCAAGGAAACCGGATGGATTCTCTAACAGCCTTCCAAATTGAAGGACTTACACCTATAACATTAGAAGCGAAAGAAGGATTAGGAATCATCAATGGAACCCAGGCGATGACCGCCATGGGCGTTGTCGGTTACTTAGAAGCAGAACAGCTTGCCTATGGAAGTGAGCTTATTTCTTCGATGACTATAGAAGGATTAAATGGAATTATCGATGCCTTCGATGAATCCATCCAGGTGGCTCGCGGCTACCAGCAGCAAATTGATACAGCAGCAAGAATCCGCAGTTATTTAAGTGACAGCTTACTGACAACACAACAAGGCGAGCTTCGAGTGCAAGATGCTTATTCACTCCGTTGTATCCCTCAGGTACACGGGGCTTCATGGCAGGCGCTTGATTATGTAAAAGAAAAATTAGAAATCGAAATGAATGCAGCAACCGATAATCCATTAATTTTTGATGACGGCGAGAAAGTGATCTCTGGTGGTAACTTCCACGGTCAGCCGATTGCGTTTGCCATGGACTTTATGAAAATTGCTGTTGCGGAAATGGCCAATATTTCAGAACGTCGGATTGAACGACTAATCAATCCGCAATTAAATGACCTGCCGCCATTCTTAAGCCCAGAGCCAGGATTACAATCCGGTGCGATGATTATGCAATATGTGGCAGCAGCACTTGTATCTGAAAATAAAACATTGGCACACCCTGCAAGCGTGGATTCCATTCCATCCTCTGCAAACCAAGAGGACCATGTAAGTATGGGAACCATTGGTTCAAGACATGCTCATCAAATTATTCAAAATACCAGAAGAGTCCTTGCGATTGAATGGATTTGTGCCATGCAGGCTGTAGAATACCGTGGTGTTGAAAAAATGGCTACACAAACAAGAATACTTTACGAAAAGGGGAGAGAAATCGTTCCTTCTATTAAAAAGGACCGACTTTTCTCTAAAGATATTGAAAAAGCGGCTGATGTCCTGAAAACAATGGATCTGACAAAATTAATTCAGCAATTGAACGATGTAATATAAACTTTTAATCAAAAAATGATGTGACATCCATTCCATATGCTTTGCCAGTTTCATCTAATTTTACCAGCATCAAATATATTTTTAATTGGAGGATTTCAAAATGTGGGTCATCACTCTTTATTCGATGGAAAATATTAAAATGTTTGAATATGAAAAAGAAGAGGAAGCAATGGAAGCTTTCAAAAAATTTAAAGGAACCAAAATTCTTTCTGAAATTGTATATTTTAATGATCCTTGTTTTTTAAATTAATTTGCCAATTATTTGCTTAAAGCCCTGTATCCATCATACAGGGTTTTTTTCACTTGTTAAAGGAACCAGTGAATCCAGTTCTTTTTAAAAAAATTGCGGATATATTTCTTGTAGGCGGTGTGCAAAATTTAAAACCTAATATGGAGGAGAATTCAAATGGACTACATTCTCGCCTTTGATGCCGGAACAGGCAGTATTCGGGCGGTATTAATTGATCTGTTTGGAAATCAAATCGGGGTATCGCAATTCGAATGGGAACATTTAGCGGATAAACGATTCCCCGGGTCAATGGACTTTGATTGGGAAACCAACTGGGGCTTAGTTATCCAATGTGTTCGTAATGTGTTAAAAGACACTGGCATAAAGGCAAAGAATATCAAAGCTATCAGCGCAACAGCCATGCGTGAAGGAATTGTCCTTTATGATCCTCAAGGCAAAGAGATTTGGGCGTGTGCCAATGTGGATGCAAGGGCATCGGAAGAAGTAAAGGAGCTTAAAGAACGAAATTCAGGATTAGAAAAAGAGATTTATAACTTATCCGGGCAAATGTTCGCTCTTGGTGCATTGCCACGGCTGTTATGGATCAAAAATCATTTACCGGAAATCTATGAAAAAGCAGCCGCGATGACGATGATCAATGATTGGATTCTTTTTAAACTATCTGGCAAGCTTCAGGTCGACCCTTCAAATGGATGCACGACAGGTATTTTTGATTTAAAGAAACGGTATTGGGAAAGAAAAGCGGCTGCATTATGCGGAATTAAAGAGAACCTATTTCCACCAGTGAATGAGGCAGGAACCGTCTTAGGGGCAGTGACAGATGAGGCAGCTGCCTTAACCGGACTATCTCCTGGAACCCTGATTGTCTCAGGCGGCGGAGATGCACAAATGGCGTCTGTTGGAGTAGGAGCGGTATTGGAAGGGCAAACGGTGGTTTCAGGCGGTTCCTTCTGGCAGCAAGAAGTTAATGTCTCGCAACCCTTGGTAGATAAGGGAGGACGAATCCGGGTGAACTGCCATGCGGTTCCCCATCTATGGCAGCTTGAAACGATTGCCTTTTTTCCCGGCCTTGTAATGAGATGGTTCCGTGATGCTTTTTGTGAATTGGAAAAAGCAGAAGCAGCGGCAACTAGCCGTGACACTTATGAGATTTTAGAAGAAAAAGCAAAAGATGTACCGATAGGCTCGAATGGAATTATCCCGATTTTTTCCGATACGATGAATTTTGGTTCGTGGCGGCATGCCGCTCCATCCTTTATAAACCTCACACTTGATCCTCAAAAAACTGGAAAAAAAGAACTTTTTAAATCCCTTCAAGAAAATGCAGCCTTAATCACACTAGGAAACTTTAAACTAATTGAAGAAGCGACAGGTACCTACCCGAAAGAGGTTATTTTTGCCGGCGGAGCTTCAAAGGGAAGGCTTTGGAGCCAAACACTTTCAGATGTCTTAGGTATTCCAGTGAAGGTTCCGGTGGTAAAAGAAGCCGCCGCTTTAGGAACGGCTTTATATGCAGGAATCGGGGCCGAACTCTATGAAAATATTGAAAAAGCAGCCGAACAGGTAGTGAAGTGGGAGCGGACCTATCAACCGAATTTAGAAAATCATAGGCTTTATCTTAAAATCTATGAAAAATGGAGACGTGTTTATAAAGAACAGTTAATCTTAGCCGACCGTGGTTTAACCATTCATATGTGGAAAGCACCTGGATTGGATTAAATTTTTAAAGGGGGGTGAAGTGTATGAAGAAGGTCAATGAGAACGACTTTGAATACCGGTTTGGAGACAACGGACCGAAGTACTTAACGAAGGGTCCTAATGTGGATGTGGGAGTTGTAGTATTAAAACCGGGTCAGGACTTTCAAACCCATTATCATACCGTTTGCGAAGAAATTTTCTATATTTTAGAAGGGGAAATTGATTTTTATATCAATGGAGACCATGTTCCGGCAAAGCCGGGAGATATGATTCAATGCCGACCGCATGATTCTCATTATTTGATCAATCAATCGGAGCAACTGTTTAAGGCTGTGTTTATAAAGTCCCCGCATATTGCGAAACGGGACACTGTGAATATACCGAATCCCATTATTAAATAGAGGAGTGTGTTACGAATGAGCTGGGGATTTCAAAATCGTTTAAATAAAATTTTACCGAATAGAAGAGCCGTCATGCTGGCGATTGACCATGGTTACTTTTTGGGTCCGATCAGGGGCTTAGAAAAGCCTGGTGAAACCGTAAAGGATCTCCTTCCCTATACAGATTCTCTTTATTTAACCCGAGGAACACTTGCTGCCTGTATTCCTGATGATACAGATAAACCAATGGTCTTGCGTGTATCCGGTGGACCGACAACGCTTGGAAAGGATCTGGCAAATGAAACGGTTGTCACCTCTGTGAAAGAGGCAATTCGCCATAATGTGGTCGGTGTGGGGGTTTCCGTTTTTATTGGCTCTGATTACGAAACGCAAACCGTTACGAATCTTGCTCATGTTGTCACCAATGCCCATGATTACGGGCTCCCGGTTTTAGGGATCACAGCGGTCGGGAAAGAACTCGAAAAACGCGATGCTCGTTTTCTGGCATTAGCCTCCAGGGTTGTCGCCGAAATGGGCGCAGATATTGTTAAAACCTATTACTGTGAAAACTTTGAAGAGGTAACAAGCAAGTGCCCGGCACCGATTGTGATTGCCGGGGGACCGAAGTTTGATACAATCCGCGAAGCACTCGAGATTACGTATAATGCAATGGAGCAGGGAGCAGTCGGGGTGGATATGGGGAGGAATATTTGGCAGTCCGAATATCCGCTCGCGATGATCCAGGCGATTCATTCGATTGTTCATAATAGTTTTTCTGTTAAAGAAGCAGTGGAGTTATATGCAACCAATACAAAAATTAAAGCGTAAAGCGTTAACGCCTGAATTCTATGGGTTAGATTCAGGCGTTTTTTAATCCAAAAACCTCTCTCTCAACTCCGGTGAAGGGAGCATGCAGCTATTTTTCTTACCAAACCATTTATAGCGGTTTTTCGCTATGATATCATAAATGTAGTCTCTAATAAACGTTGGGACGATCATGAGGATGGCGAACAACTTCCATCCGCCTTTGAGTCCGCTGCAAACCCGTAATGCGGCAGTCGATTTAATGTAAACCTTTTCCTTTTCAATTAAAATAAAGCTATCGAGATCCGGAGCAAGACCATATTTCGTTACAATTCGTTTTCCCGTTCCTCCTTGGATGGATGCAAACTTAAATATTCCGGATGTGTCTCTCTTGATAATAAACTGCACACTGTGATTACATAAATTACATACACCATCAAAAAGAATAATTCGCTCCATTTCATCACACCCCATCCTAATACTCATCCGGTGTCACTCCACACGGACAAACCAATCGATTTGTCCACGGACGGTGCCCGTCACCAATTATGTTTATTATATTATGAAAGGCGGAAGATATCATGTGGCAAAATGAATTAACAAATGGGTTAGGTATCCAATATCCAATCATTCAAGCTCCAATGGCAGGGGGACCAACCACCTCAAAATTAGTGGCGGCTGTCTCAAATGCTGGGGGACTTGGTATGATTGGTGCCGGTTATCTCACTCCAAGTCAACTTCGAGAGCAAATACAAGAAGTAAAGCAATTAACCGACAAAAGCTTCGGAATTAATTTATTTGTCCCATCAAACTATCAACAGGAGGAGCAAAAAATAAAGAAAGCAAAAGAACTTCTCAGTCCTATAGAAAAGGAGTTAAATGTGGCACTCACTCCTAAAATACCAACTTTCGAAAAAGACCTCGATACTTTTCATGAACAGGTACGGGTCGTTATGGAAGAACAAGTGCCGGTTTGTTCGTTTACGTTTGGATTGCCGTCCCAAGAAATCATCGGCCATTTGAAAAATAATTCAATCATCGTCGCAGGCACAGCGACTACTGTTCATGAAGCCATCCTAAATGAACAGGCTGGTATGGATTTTGTCGTTTTGCAGGGAAGCGAGGCAGGAGGGCACCGCGGCACCTTCGAAAATAACGCCGAGCAAGGTCTAATTGGTTTAATATCACTAATTCCTCAAGCAGCCGACCAGATCAACATTCCAATCATCGCTGCCGGAGGGATTATGGATGCAAGGGGAGCATTGGCTGCAAAATGTCTCGGAGCACATGCCGTTCAATTGGGAACCGCGTTCCTCGTATGTGAAGAGAGTGGAGCTTCTCCTCTACATAAAGAAGCCATTATCAAAGCTTCAGAAGATCAGATAGTACTAACAAAAGCTTTTTCAGGAAAAATGGCAAGAGGAGTAAACAACCGGTTTATCGAAACAATGAAAAAAAATGAGCATGAATTGCCGCCATATCCGATTCAAAATGAGCTGACAAAAGGGATCCGCAAAGCATCCTCTTTATACGGAAACCCGGAATTTATCTCTCTTTGGGCGGGTCAAAGCCCCCGATTAGCAAAAAGCTTAACGGTTCAAGAATTAATAAATCAGTTCATTCAGGATACAGAAACTTTAAAGAACCGATTATCATTTTAAATTGTGAGGAAAAAATGTTAAAATTAAGTTTAACTGAAGTTCATTTTTAGACTTTAACAATAATCATTCAAACCATCAAACGTAAGGACCGAACAAAGGTGCCCACCTGCGTTTCGTCCTTTTTCTTTTACCATTTTTTCATCCTTAAACAATAGATTAATTGGGAAAATTATGCATAAACGCTGTGATTATGATACTATAAACTAGTGGTCTATTGCATTATAAAGATGGACTACCAATCTATAAAAAGGGAGGAATAAAAATGAAAATAGCTATAAAAAAAGCTCCCTACTTGCTTTTATTGTTAGTAATTCCTTTATTGGCTGTCGTTTATCAGATTTTAAATGAACGGACACATAAAGCAGTAGATATATCCACATCCATTGACCAGGCAATTCCTTTCCTACCTATATTTATCATTCCCTATATTGTTTGGTATGGCTATATTTTCTGTTATTTAGTTTACTTTTGTTTTAAGGACACAAAGGTTTATCTAAAAACATTAATCCTTATTGTGGCCGCAGAGCTTATTTGTTTTGTCGTTTATTTCTTTTTCCAAACGACCGTGCCAAGGCCAGAGCTAACAGGGAATACTGTTATCGTTAACCTTGTGGAATGGATTTATGCGAATGATCAGCCAGTTAACTGCTTTCCAAGCATTCATGTCCTGACCACTTTTACCATTATGCTTGCTTCGCTTCATATAAAGAAAAAACACATACTCAATACTTTATGTATAAATATTATCGGGACCTTAATCATTGTTTCCACATTATTCGTGAAGCAGCATGTCATTTTTGATATGATTGGCTCCGTCATTTTAGTAACCTTTTTATACGGAATCACTTTTGAACTATTATCCTTTCGGGTTAGTGAAAAATCAGAAACTGTTTATCTAAAAAATAAGTAAAATCATTATGAAGGTAAAAAGCGGACTAAATCAGTCCGTTTTTTTTCAAAAAAAAGTGTCCTGAAAAGACACTCCGTTTAAAGATTTTAGGTCATATGAACGGTTTTAATATGCTGTAGATGCAAATACACCGGATCCTCTTTAGCTCGAATAATTTCCACAAAATTGTTTTTAATCCCTTGAACTTTCCCTATAAAATGCTCACTTTCTCCCATATTAAAAACAATTAATTCTCCGACTAACTTTTCAATTTGCACCTCAAAGGACCTTGCAAAGGAGATGTTTGAAGGATTCACAGGGAAATTTGCGTTACTAAGCCCATAAGGACGTTGGTTTTCAGAGTAAGGAATTAACCACTTTAGATGGTTGAGGGAAATAAACATTGTTTTATAAATTGGGGAGTAAAAAATGAAATAATTATTCATGATGCTAATAATATATCCATGCAATGCTTTGTTTCCAGTTACATAGATTTCGGTAAAAATTCCTTTTGCAGAAGTAAGCGTCTTGCGAAGAGATATTTCTTCGTTATGATTATAAATCGGGGATGGTTCTGAAGAATGATAAAGCTCATCAATTTCATCCTCATCAAGAAATTCCCAATTTTGGATATGGACAGTGGGAATATATAAATAATCATAACCATCAAACAGGACCCATAAATCGCTTCCAATGTCGATAAGCATCCCACTTAAAAATTTTTTACCTGAAATCTCTAGTTTTATATATTTTCCGATATGTTCTTTTAAATTCATAAAATCACATCCTTTCATGGGACCTGCAATTTACAAGATGAGATGGACTAGTTTTAAGGAAATGACCTTGAAAAGACCAGTCCAAATCATTTTGTAAGGATTTCTTTAGGATGCTGTAAGGGACATTGACATGGAAGAGAAATATGTTGTTTTTCATCTCGAATTTTCTGGATAGAGGTTGTGGGATTAGAATCGGTTCGCTCTATTTCTCCTATTTGGCCAGCCGGCGAATGGGAAAGCCCCTTCGCTACTATTACGTGTAATCGGTTCGCCTGCAAAACGGGTAAGGCGTTTTTCCTCATTCTTTTGAGTGTTCTTTACATTCGGATCCGTGGTTTTCTTTGACTCTTTGTTTTCCTTCACTGAGCCGAAGATATTTGCTGTATCGCTAAATTTTAAGGCAGTTGTTTCTTTATTTGTTTTTACTTCTTCGACCTTTGTTTGAGAAACTTCTTTCTTGGAGGAACTCTTAGATTTTGAACTTTTTTGTTCCTTGTTAGAACGTTTGTTTTGCTTACTTTTTTCTTCTTTGGATGAAGAAGTATCACGTTTGCTTTTGGATGATTTTGTTTGTTTGTTGGTTGGTTCCTCTTTCTCAATACTTTTCGGTTTAATGGATTGTGACCAAACCATAGCCGAGGAATTATCAATGACAGGGAGACTGGAAATATCCATGCTTTCTTCTTCCTCAACAACTATTACTTCCTCGATTGCTGTTACTTCCTCGACAATGTCTATTGATTCGTTAGAACTATTCTCTACTTCCTCATCCTGTTTTGTTACTTCCGTTTCACTTTGTTCTTCATTATTTGAATCTGAAGCGGAATCTGAATCTGAACTACTTGAGTTATCTTCAATTATTCCCTTTACAATATTGGAGACGTGGGATAATTTGATTAGAATCCTTTCTTCATCGCTAACTAATGTAACAAAATCGGAATCCACTTCATTTACAATTCCGCTAAACGTTTGTTTATTTAAACAAAGAATGCTTACCCAAGAATGAGTTAATGAGGCTAATAAATCTGTTAAGCGGGTGGTTTTTACATATTCACTTGAAATTTCCTCACTTTGAAACTCTTTGGTGTTTTTTGTAATGGCTTGAATTTTATCTAGACTATAATAAAAAATGTAATTATTTTCGTTTTCTAATATTACATGATCTTCTTCTACGCCCATTAGTTTTCCTTTGACTATTTCTTCACCTACATAAAGATTTACACTAAAGCCTTTTAATAAATCTAGTGTAGATGAAAATCGATCTTGGCTCATTCATAAATCCTCCTTATGGGATTAATTGTCGCTTCTCCGAAAAGAGAAGCGACGAGTTACAACGCTTTATTTTTTCTTTTCGTTATTTTTGCCTTTATCTTCTTTGCCCTTCTCATCAGATCCTTTTTCGCCTTCATTCGTATTTTCTACTTTTAGGCCGTAGCTGATATTTCGAATATGGAACATGGAGAAGCGAACAATTTCATCTTTCACAATAATGGCTACATATTCAGAATTAATCTCACTAAGCACACCTTCAATACTTTCAGGTCCACGATTCATGTGTACCCATTGATATTGCATGCTTTTTAACAAATCCAAGAAGGTATTTGCCTTTTTATATTCAAACCCTTCTGGTGCATCTACGCCAGCATCAATTTTATCCTGAGTGCTTTCTGTAATACTTTTGACATGCTGCATATTGTAGTACAGAATGCCGTCTTTTTCCGTTAATAAGATAAATCCGTCATCAAAAACCTCCATTAATTTTCCGACTCTAGAATTTGGCCCATGTCTATCAACCTTGATGGTTTTACCGACAAAATTACTCATAATTTCCCTATTCATACCACCATTTTCCTCCTTAAAATTAAATAAACATTTACACTGCATCTATATGTATCACGGGGTGATGTTGTACTATTATAGGTGCCTGTTTTTGCAAATTACCGGAAAAATAGGCAAAAAAAAGTATATGGAACTTGCCATATACTTTACTTTGCCTATATAAACGTCATCATCTGTTCTTTGAGGTAAGAATTTCGTTTTTTAATAAACCTTACAATGTATAATTTTTCTTTTTCAAGAGTTTGTTCATTTATGGTTAAAAAGGGATCTAGGCTTATATAGGGCTTTAGTACATTGAAAAGGTCTGTGATAATGGGTTCAAGTTTTTTAACTGTAAATTGATTTTCTAAGGCAGATGAAAGGGTTTGTAAATACTTTTCTTTAAATGGAGGGAGATTGAGAAGTCTGCTGGTTAATGTATTGTAACCAGAAATGGGCACGAATTCATGGCTTAGTTTCCGTCCGTGAAGATCCCTTCCCCAAGTACCATCATAATCCCAGGGAGTCATTTCATAAAGATTGCTTTTACCATTATGATATAAAGCATAATTATGAATAAACCCATCAAAATTTTGCGTACAAACGACTCCTGTCAACCACTTTACATATTGATCGATATCCAGAAATTTAGGGATTTCTTTTTCAAATTCATCATTATTTAATGTATTAACCTTTGCAATAAACTCTTCTAGTCTTGCAAGATCTTTTTCGGATCCATTCTTTACTGTGTACCCTTGGTCTAAGCTGGTTTTTAATTTATTTTTTGGAGTGGTAAGGGAGAAATTTGCATGATAATTGGTGGCGTAAATGATTGCACCCTGTGGCAGATTTCTTTTATTCAATAGGTATTTGTCGAAAGATTCCAGCTCTAAATAAATCCCTTTACAAAATCCATTTATAAAAAGAAGAACATGCTTTGAGCTCGGTGAAATCACTCCTAAGGAATGAAAAAAATCCAGGGCAAGCTTGTTTCTGCTTAGTGAAATATCCGAAAACTCTGCATTAAGATGGATTTCATGGGCTCCATTGACCATATAGGGCTTTTGAAAAAGGATGTGATAGGATTTTTTTTTCTTTTTTCTAATGACATTCCCTCGATAAGCTAGGTTAATGGCATATTGATTTCCCTCGATTTTCAGGACTGCGGGCACAGGATCATCAGTCCAAATATCCTGTTCTAAATTTTTTAGTATTTTTGGATTAATAAAGATTTCATATTTAAGCACTTTAATACCCCTAAAAAATTCATTTTTTAGAATTGTATGCTTGCTACTAGGTAAATGTGCAGTTTGGAAAAATGGGAATTGGCAAAGAAATGGGGGAATTTTATTAAAAATATATAAATGTCCATGTCAATCCCGATGTTTTTCCCATAAGTTAGAAAGGAAAATACTTATTTTTGGAAGTGGTGAAAAAATGGTATTAAAGTTGGACATGGACCAGTTATTAGCTCAGGCGAAAGAAAATGGAGTGTTAGCCTTTTTAGATAATAATCCGAAAGAAGTCGTTGCAAAGCATAAAGGGAAGAAATCTAAATCGCGCGGTGGCAACAAAGGCCCTAAATCCAAAGGGAAAAAGCATAAGTCCGGAAGCAGCGGATCTAGCGGCAGTAGCGGTAAAAGGAGATCCAGCAGCAGTAGCGGTAGCAGCGGATCCAGCGGCAGTCATGGTAAAAGGAGATCCAGCAGCAGTCACGGTAGCAGCGGATCCAGCGGCAGTCATGGTAAAAGGAGATCCAGCAGCAGTCACGGCAGCAGCGGATCCAGCGGCAGTCATGGTAAAAGGAGATCCAGCAGCAGTCACGGCAGCAGCGGATCCAGCGGCAGTCATGGTAAAAGGAGATCCAGCAGCAGTCACGGCAGCAGCGGATCCAGCGGATCCAGCGGCAGTCATGGTAAAAGGAGATCCAGCAGCAGTAGCGGTAGCAGCGGATCCAGCGGCAGTCATGGTAAAAGGAGATCCAGCAGCAGTAGCGGTAGCAGCGGGTCCAGTGGCAGTCGCGGTAAAAGGAGATCCAGCAGCAGTCACGGTAGCAGCGGGTCCAGTGGCAGTAGCGGTAGAAGGAGATCCAGCAGCAGTCACGGCAGCAGCGGATCCAGCGGCAGTCATGGTAAAAGGAGATCCAGCAGCGGGTCCAGTGGTAGCAGGGGGTCCAGTGGTAGACAAAGTTCCAGCCGGAGCAAAGGAATTCGCGGACCACTAGGTAGACGTCTTCGGTCAGGTTCTTCAGGAAGTAGTGGGTCTAGTGGCAGTAGCGGTAGAAGGAGATCCAGCAGCAGTAGCGGTAGCAGCGGATCCAGCGGCAGTCATGGTAAAAGGAGATCCAGTAGCAGTAGCGGTAGCAGCGGATCCAGCGGCAGTCATGGTAAAAGGAGATCCAGTAGCAGTAGCGGTAGCAGCGGATCCAGCGGCAGTCATGGTAA
>NZ_JAVDUQ010000015.1:0-101419 GCF_031456445.1 Neobacillus niacini
TTGTCGCCTATGAAGGTTATAGGCGACAGTGTGAGAGAGAATCCAATAGATATTGTCGCGTATAGAGGTTATAGGCGACAGTTTGAAAGAGAATCCAATAGATATTGTCGCCTATGAAGGTTATAGGCGACAGTGTGAGAGAGAATCCAATAGATATTGTCGCGTATAGAGGTTATAGGCGACAGTTTGAAAGAGAATCAAATAGATATTGTCGCGTATGAAGGTTATAGGCGACAGTGTGAGAGAGAATCCAATAGATATTGTCGCGTATGAAGGTTATAGGCGACAGTTTGAAAGAGAATCCAATAGATATTGTCGCGTATAAAGGGTATAGGCGACAGTTTGAAAGAGAATCCAATGGATATTGCGGCGTATGAAGGTTATAGGCGACAGTTTGAGAGAGAATCCAATGGATATTGTCGCGTATAGAGGTTATCAGCGACATTTTTTGCTTCGGATTTTCAATAGAAAAACTTGGCACTAATTTAGTGCCAAGTTTTTTAGTTGTCTTTAAAGTAACGAGCCAGTCCGTTATAAAGGCCTGTTGCGGCATTTTCCTGAAACTGGTCTGAGTTTAAGGTCATTTCTTCTTCAGGATTGCTTAAGTATCCAAGCTCCATTAAAGCCGCATTTTGACTATTTTCACGGATCACATGATAGTCTCCAAATCGAACTCCCCGATCCCGGAGCTTGGTTTGACTAATGGTCGAAGAGTATAGATATTCAGCAAGCGTTTTTTGATAGGAATGGTAGTAGTAGCCGGTCACACCGCGGACACTTCTATTCCCATTTGCATCATAATGTAAGCTGACAAAGGCATCAGCTTGATAGAAACGAGCAATACTGACTCTCTCAGGAAGGGAAATATACGTATCGCTATTTCTCGTAAGGATCACATTTGCACCACTTGTTTTTAATTTATTATACAAAAGTCTTGCTGTTCGAATGGTTAGATTCTTTTCAAGTGTTCCGCTCGCGCCAGTTGTCCCATTGTCTACTCCGCCATGGCCGGGGTCAAGGACAATCGTTTTATCCCTCAAGTACGAACCAGCCCCTTTTTTATTAATTGAAGGGGAAGTACCGTTATTTGAGACTAGCCAGCCTGCGATATAGCCGATAGAACCGTTAGGAAGCTTAATGGCATACCAATCGTTTTCCTCTTTTTTTACAGCAAAAGTATCCCCCTTTTTTGCTCTTAGTAGAACATCTGATTGGACATTCGGTCCCTTGCGAATATTGGTTCCATTATTTACAATCGTGACGTTGCTTGCTTTTGCAATCGGTCCGGAACTGGCATTAGGAGTCGAGACATCCATGTACCAACCGGCTACCCATCCATACCGATTTGGCTCGTATTCTATCTTAATCCATTCATTTTTTTTCCTTAAAAGGGAAAATCTCTGACCTTTATGTACGGAACCAACAATCGCTGAATTTAACGATGCCCCACTGCGAATACTGAGGCTGCCTGCTGTCACTGTTCCAATCGTCCCCGAATTGCTTGAAGTAGCATTATTGCTCTTTTGGGGAATATTTTGATTTTCAAGATATTGACTGCTGACCCAAGCAGCTTGTCCGTTAAATTGGATTTGGGTCCAATTATTTTGGCTGCCCAAGATGGTAACCGTCATTCCCTTTGATAGTTTCCCGACCGAAGAACTTGCTGTTGACGGGGAAGTACGAACATTTAAGGACGGTACGTTGACAACCCCCACACTGGTTTTGTTGGTTGGAATTCTTGTATCGTTATTTACATTGGAAACCACCCAATTCGCTACCCACCCGGATTGGCCGGTCGATAGTTTAATCTCGATCCAATCTCCTTGTTCCTTAATGATCGTGTATTTTTCCCCTATATTTGCCTGTTTCACCAATGGATAGCTTAATCCCGGACCTTCTCTGATGTTAACAACAGAGGATATGGAGATAGTTCCACTTGCAGCAATACTATTTCCTTGAGGCAGAAATCCTGCTATCAAAGTAAAACAAAATACGAGAATCATTAATTTTTTGACCATCCTGTCTCCCCTCAGACTTTTGCACTTTTCTATTATTTTATCGTAAAGGGCGTTGAAAATCATTCCTTTCTTGTTAAAAAAGACCACTATCCCTCAATTGGAAGTTCATAATTCTTTCTTAATTCCTGCAATTTTTCTCTATTGGTTGGAAATAATAGAGAATATAGATGAAAGATTTGAGGTGATCGGTTTATGAGAGCGAGTGAAAAGGGAATGAACGTCCAATCGATGGATGGGCGGATTTTTGGGGTTGATTTCCATGATTTTATTCAAAAAGAGCAGCATGCAGGTACAATTGAACTTGCTTCCGAATTCGGATTGAATATAAGAGATGTCAGAAGGTTAAAAAAACATCTTGGAAGGTCTTAAAACTCACTTGACAATCTTCCTGATGCTCCGTATTATTATATAAATAAAATGTCATAATTGGTCATAACTAATGATGGAGCACAGTAGTTAAGCATAAAGCATGTAAAGAGAGGAAATGCCCTGGGCTGAAAGCATTTCTGCATGAATCTTAATGAAGGAACACTCCGTAGGTTTCTCTCTGAAAAAGGCATACTCTAGTAGGAGTAGAACGTTAGCAGGCGTTAACTGTAAAAGCGGAAGAGTCTTAAGTTTGGACTTTTCAACTAGGGTGGCACCACGGGACTACAACTCTCGTCCCTTGTATTTATACAAGGGACGGGAGTTTTTTTATTGTCCAGCTCCAGCGTTTGCCGGAGCTGATTAAGCCTCTTCCGTTTTTCTTTTCATATACATATTGTTAGGAGGAAAATGGAAATGTCGATTAGCATTCCTAGGGGAACGCAGGATATTTTGCCCGGCGAAATTGAAAAATGGCAAATGATTGAAGCAAAAGCGCGTGAGCTTTGTGAGAAATATCAATACCATGAAATTCGTACACCGATTTTTGAACATACCGATCTCTTTTCGAGAGGGGTAGGCGATACGACCGATATCGTTCAAAAGGAAATGTACACCTTTGAAGATCGTGGCGGCCGCAGCATCACACTTAGACCGGAAGGAACTGCTGCGGTAGTAAGATCTTTTGTTGAGAAAAAAATGTTTGGCTATGCCAATCAACCTGTAAAGCTCTATTATATGGGACCAATGTTTCGTTATGAGCGCCCGCAGGCCGGACGTTTCCGTCAATTTGTTCAATTTGGCATTGAAGCACTTGGAAGTAATGATCCCGCAATTGATGCAGAAGTTATTTCGCTTGCGATGAACTTATATAAAGAAATGGGTTTAAAGAAGCTAAAGCTGATTATTAACAGTCTTGGCGATAAAGAAAGCCGGATTGCTCATCGGAATGCATTAGTGAATCACTTCCAGCCACGAATCGGAGAGTTTTGCCATGATTGTCAAAATCGTCTCGAAAAAAACCCGTTACGGATTCTTGATTGCAAACAGGACCGTGATCACGAACTTATGAAAACGGCTCCGTCGATTCTCGATTATTTAAATGATTATTCAAAAGCGTATTTTGAAAAGCTGCAGCAATATCTTTCTCAATTGGATATTCCATTTGAGGTAGATGCGAACCTTGTCCGCGGCTTGGATTATTATAATCATACGGCTTTTGAAATCATGAGTAATGCCGAAGGATTTGGTGCGATTACGACCTTGTGCGGCGGAGGACGATACAACGGTTTGGCGGAGGAAATTGGCGGACCTGAAACTCCGGGAATTGGCTTTGCACTTAGTATCGAACGATTCATTGCCGCCCTAAATGCTGAAGGTGTCGAGCTGGAAATCAATCAAGGCATTGACTGCTATCTGGCTGCACTTGGCGAAGAGGCAAAGGATTATACGGTTGGACTCTTACAGCAATTAAGAATGGCAGGCTTTTCAGCTGAAAGAGATTACTTGGACCGAAAAATCAAAGCTCAATTTAAAGCAGCTGACCGCTTAAATGCCCGCTTTGTTGCCATTCTTGGCGACGATGAGTTAAAAAATAATAAAATCAATGTAAAAAATATGGCGACGGGTGAACAGGGAGAAATAGATTTAGATTCATTTATTCAACACTTTCAAAGGTTGCAACAATAAGGGGGAAAAACAATGTTTGGCAGATCGTATTTTTGCAGTGAAGTTCCGGAAACAGCTGTAGGAGAGAAAGTAACATTAAAAGGATGGGTGCAAACACGACGCGATTTGGGCGGGGTCATTTTTATTGACCTTCGTGATCGTACTGGGATTGTACAGGTCGTATTTAATCCGGATTTATCAAAAGAAGCACTTGAAATAGCAGAAAAAATCCGTAGTGAATATGTCCTTGATATAGAAGGCACTGTCGTTGCCCGCGAGGCTTCAACCGTTAACGATAATATTAAAACCGGAAAAATTGAAGTACAAGTTGAAAAAGTAACCATCATTAATGAGGCAAAAACACCTCCATTTATGATTTCCGATCGAACAGATGCATCTGAGGATGTCCGTTTGAAATATCGCTATTTAGATTTTCGCCGTCCGGTTATTTTCGAAACATTAAAAATGCGCCATCAGGTGACAAAACAAATTCGAGACTTCCTGGATGCTGAGGGATTTCTAGATATTGAAACACCGATTTTAACAAAAAGCACGCCTGAAGGTGCCCGTGATTATCTAGTACCAAGCCGTGTTCATCCAGGGGAATTCTATGCGCTTCCGCAATCACCGCAGTTGTTTAAGCAATTGTTAATGGTTGGCGGAGTTGAGCGATATTATCAAATTGCCCGCTGTTTCCGTGACGAAGACCTTCGTGCAGACCGTCAGCCTGAATTTACTCAGGTCGATATTGAAACAAGCTTTTTAAGCCAAGAAGATATTATGGGCTTAATGGAAAAAATGATGACCCAAGTCATGAAAGAAGTTAAAGGGATTGAGATTCCTACTCCATTCCCGCGGATGACGTATGATGAAGCTATGAGCCGCTTTGGTTCAGATAAACCGGATACCCGTTTTGGATTAGAGCTTGTTGATCTTTCCGAAATTGTAAAGGATTCAGGATTCAAAGTCTTTTCAGCTGCTGTGGCAAATGGCGGCCAAGTAAAGGCTATTAATGTAAAAGCTGCTGCGGAAAAATATTCCCGTAAAGATATTGATGCCTTAACAGAATTTGTTGCTGTATACGGTGCAAAAGGACTTGCCTGGTTTAAGGTTGAAGCTGAGGGTATAAATGGTCCAATTGCAAAATTCTTCTCTGAAGATGAAGTAAATGCGATGAAAGCAACGCTTGAAGCAAGCGCGGGCGATTTAATTCTATTTGTTGCTGATAAAAAGAGGGTTGTTGCTGATGCATTGGGTGCACTAAGAATTAAACTTGGTAAAGAATTAGGATTAATTGACCAAAGCAAGTTTAATTTCCTATGGGTTACTGATTGGCCATTACTTGAGTATGACGAAGAGGAAGGCCGCTATTTTGCTGCCCATCATCCATTTACAATGCCGTTTAGGGAAGACCTTGAATATTTAGATTCTGATCCAGGAAGGGTTCGTGCTCAAGCCTATGACATCGTTCTTAATGGATATGAGCTTGGCGGAGGTTCTTTAAGAATTTTTGAACGTTCCATTCAGGAAAAAATGTTCAAGGTCCTGGGCTTTACACCTGAAGAAGCGAACGAGCAATTCGGATTCCTGCTAAATGCCTTTGAATATGGAACACCGCCGCACGGTGGAATTGCCCTCGGATTAGACCGTTTAGTCATGCTTTTAGCAGGCAGCTCTAACCTTCGGGACACGATCGCTTTTCCGAAAACCGCAAGTGCAAGCGACTTGTTAACGGATGCACCGGGTGAAGTTTCCAAGGCGCAATTGAAAGAGCTATATTTATCACTAAATGTAAATAAATAACAATAAAACGCTTTCATGAACCCTTGTATGCTGATTTATTTTATGCTATTATAAAATCAATCCAAAAGAGTCCTGAAGTGTACGTTGTATAACCTGAAATATTGACCGAACATTATTTCTTCGGGAGTCCAGAGTTTTTCGGCAGCGCAAATGCCTCGACCCATAGCGGATAAGGGGACTTGCAAACCTGAGAATAGGACACCCACCTGCTAAGTGCGGGATCAATATGAAGGAAGCCAAAAGCGACGGCACGATTGGGACTCTTTTCAAATTGACTTTGATCAACCTCCTAAACAGGAGGTTTTTATTTTCCTTTATTTTTAAGAAATCTTATCAGAATACTTGTTTTTAAACAGAGGTATGATATATTTTTAAACGGAAAAAGATACTTAATGAAATTAACATAATTGGAGTGAAATACATGCTGCATCAATTTTCTCGTAATGAACTGGCGGTTGGTAAAGAAGGAATGGATATCATGAAGAGCAGCACGGTCGCTGTTTTAGGAATCGGGGGAGTTGGTTCTTTTGCTGCTGAGGCACTTGCTCGTTCAGGTGTCGGCCGTCTTATTTTGATCGACAAAGACGATGTAGACATTACCAATGTCAATCGTCAGCTTGTTGCCTTGTTATCAACCATTGGAAGACCTAAAGTGGAAATCATGGAGGAAAGGATTAAGGATATTAATCCGGATTGTGAAGTGATTTCATTAAAAATGTTCTATACAGAAGAAACGTATGAAGAAATTTTCAGCCACAAAATCGATTTTTTTGTGGATGCCTCGGATACGATTATTTATAAAATCCATTTAGCGAAGGAATGTTTAAAGAGAAATATTCCCATTATTTCGAGTATGGGTGCAGCGAATAAAATGGATCCAACCCGTTTCCAAATTGCTGATATTTCTAAAACCCATACCGATCCAATTGCGAAGGTCATTCGAACAAAGCTTCGCAAGGAAGGGATTCGCAAGGGAATTCCTGTTGTTTTTTCCGATGAGAGTCCAATCGTGATTCGTGAGGATGTCCGCCAGGTTGTTGGAAACGATAAAGCGGAAATTCGAAAGGCCAAAATGCCGCCCGCTTCCAATGCTTTTGTTCCGTCTGCCTGCGGTTTAATCATGGCGAGTTATGTCGTAAGAGAATTATTAAAAGATATTAAAATTCAACGCGTATCGGATGAGAAATAACCTTATGGCCCTGAACTTTGTGTTCTGGGTCTATTTTCTTTTCTTAAACTGCCTTTATTAAAAAACGGCAGGGATCAGCCTAATCATATTAAAAGAGGGTGCCCCTTTTGGGACACCCTCATCGATTATTTTAACGGTATGGTTAAAACATCCGTTTTGGATCCGTCCTTCGCTGAATAAACAAATAGTTCGAATGCTGCTCCTGTTTTTTTTGCAAGGGATTTATCAAAGGAAATCTCAAAATCTCCCCATGTGGGAGCTCCTTCAGTTTGATAGTGATCTTGAAGAATGATCTTATTTTCTGCAGTTACTGCATATTGAAAAACACCCTCAAATACCCTTGCCTGTCCTTTAACAATGATTTTACCGTCTTTTTCAGATAGAACTACTTTTTTGAAAGAATTGTTTTGGTATACCTTTGGGTCAGTCTTTTTTGGAGGTTTTGGCATCTCAGGAGAAGGCTTATTGGTATCAGTCGGTGGTGCGGTTGTTTCACTGGCCGGCTTTGTTGTTTCATTTTTTGGAGGCATGGTGGTTTCGTGTTCTATTACATTTGGTTCCTGTTTAACATCCACGTGGACCCTGACACCTAAACTGTACGCAATAACTCCTAAAATCAGAATGATACACAGCATGAACAAGTTTGTTAGTTTCATTCGCTTTACCCCCAAAACCGCTCGTTTTCTATCAATCTTACCCCTATTATATTCATCAGCCCCTCCATTTCTACACTAAAACGAAAAACTTTTCGTACGTCTCAGGTCCTAGGAATACTTCATTCTCAAGCCGTTTTATTTGAGAAAGGACCTACTTTATAATAATAATGAATTGAATGACATCAAAAACTGGAAGAAATTCCAAATTTACGTTAAACTTGTCTGGTGATATTTTTTTAAACAGAGATAGAGAGAGGAGAAGATGAATTGGAATCCATTGTGGAATTAAAAGATGTGACGAAAATCATCAAAGGGAGAAAGATCATCGATCAAATTAGCTTCCAAGTGAATAAAGGGGAGGTCTTTGGCTTTTTGGGTCCAAACGGGGCCGGAAAGACCACTACCATCCGAATGATTGTTGGCTTAATGGGTATCACTTCTGGAGATATTGCCATTGGCGGATCCAGTATCAAAAGTAATTTTGAGGATGCCGTCCGTCATATTGGTGCCATTGTTGAGAATCCGGAAATGTATAAATTCTTGAGCGGATATAAAAATCTTGTTCATTATGCAAGAATGTCAAAAGGAATTACGAAAGAAAAAATTGATGAAGTAGTGAAGCTGGTCGGGTTAACAGACAGAATCCACGACAAGGTAAAAACGTACTCACTGGGAATGCGGCAAAGATTAGGCTTGGCGCAATGCCTTTTACATGATCCTGAGGTCTTGATCCTCGATGAGCCGACAAACGGACTGGACCCGGCAGGAATTAGGGAAATCCGTGACTATTTACGTCTGCTTGCCAGGGAAAAAAATATGGCGGTCATCGTTTCCAGCCACTTACTTTCTGAGATGGAAATGATGTGCGACCGAATCGGAATCATTCAAAACGGCCGTTTGATTGATGTACAGCTTGTCCAAGAATTTGTCCAAGGAAATGAAGTCACTTATGAGCTTGAGGTCATCCCAAGTGAAAAGGCACGCTCCATCATCCAAAACCATTATTCAGACGTGAGAGTGTCTCATTCAAGAAATGGAGTTTCAGTGGAACTGGCCAAAGAAGAAATACCGAACCTGATAAAATTATTGGTTGAGGGCGATATTCAAGTGTTTGGAGTTAAAGAAGTAGCAAAAACATTAGAGGACCGCTTCCTTGAGGTAACAGGAGAAAAGGAGGGGGTTAGAGTATGATTAATTTGATGAAAAATGAATGGATGAAAATATTTAAACGCCCGGGAACGTTTGTCATGATTGCGATCATTCTTGTTGCGGCGTCGATTGTGGCCGGCTTTTTTAAATACCAGGAGTCAGGGAGTAAAGCAACTGTTGATCAAAAGTGGGAGCAAAACTTAAAGAAGGAAAATGATGCTTTAAAGAAGCAGTATGACAGAAGTGGCACTAAAATCGAAAAACAATTCCTTAAAAGAGAAATTGCTGTCAATGATTACCGAATCAAACATGATATTCCCCCGCAGGAAAGCTATGATGTTTGGACCTTTGTGAAGGATGCTTCACAATTAATTGCATTAGCGGGGCTGTTTACCATTATTGTTTCGGCAGGGATTGTCGCGAGCGAATTTAATTGGGGCACGATTAAACTGCTGTTAATCCGACCGATTAATCGCACGAAAATACTGCTCTCTAAATATTTGACCGTGTTACTTTTTGCTCTTTTCCTGTTGGCTATACTTTTTGTGTATTCAACCGTCCTAGGCGCGGTTCTTTTTGGAATGCCGGATCAGGCTGTGCCTTATTTGAACTATAATAATGGGACTGTGTCCGAGCAGAATATGGTCGTTCATTTAATGATTTATTATGGTTTAAGCTCGATTGGAATGATTATGCTGGCAACGATGGCGTTTATGATTTCTTCGGTGTTTCGAAACAGTTCGCTTGCCATTGGTATCTCCATCTTTCTAATGTTTTCTGGAGGAAACTTAACTCAATTATTAGCGTTGAAATTTGATTGGGCAAAATATATCTTGTTTGCCAATACGGATCTCATGCAATATTTCGAAGGATCACCGATGGTGGAGGGGATGACCTTATCATTTTCCATCATTATGCTGATTGTTTATTTTGTTGTTTTCCAATTTCTGGCCTTCTTTATTTTTAAAAAGAGAGATGTGGCGGCATAAAATTGTTGATATTTGCTTAAAAAGTGTTGATATCACACCAAAAAGTGTTGATATCGGTCCCAAAAGTGTCGATATCCACCCAAAAAGTGTTGATATCCATCCCAAAAGTGTCGATATCCTTTTAAAAAGTGTTAATATCTGCAGAAAAAAGTAGGCTCCGCATAACGCGAAGGCTATTTTTTTCTGCCTGTTAGTTTTTCATAGACCGTGGCTAATGCTTGTTCAAATTTTCCTGTCTTCTTTGGTACATAGTATTGTTTATTTTTTAAACGATTCGGCAAATATTGCTGTGGGACCCATCCATTTTCATAGTCGTGAGGGTATTTATAGTCAATTCCTCTGCCGAGATCTTTTGCTCCTTTATAATGGGCATCGCGCAGATGGTCGGGAACTTCGCCGACATGGCCTTTTTGAATATCCTCAAGTGCTGCTTGAATCGCTAGAACCGCTGAATTTGATTTTGGCGATAAACATAATTCAATAACTGCATTTGCAAGAGGGATTCTTGCTTCCGGGAAACCGATCCGTTCTGCCGTTTCAATAGCAGCCAGGATTCGTGCCCCTGCTTGGGGACTGGCAAGACCGACGTCTTCATAAGCGATGACAAGCAAGCGTCTACTAATGCTGACCAGGTCCCCTGCTTCAATTAACCTACCCAGATAGTGAAGTGCAGCATCCGTGTCACTGCCGCGAATTGATTTTTGGAAGGCGGACAATACATCATAATGACCGTCACCATCCTTATCAGCGGCAAAGCTTTTCTTTTGTAAACATTCTTCTGCTGTTGCCAAGTCAATATGAATGACGCCGTCCTCGTTCTTGTCGCTTGAGAGAACAGCTAATTCCAGGGCATTTAAGGAGCTTCTCACATCCCCATTCGATCCGATTGCAAAATGATTCAAGGCATCATCGTTCAGGATAACCTTTAAGTTACCAAAGCCTCTTTCCTCGTCTTCTAAAGCCCTAATCAATGCTATTTTTACTTCGTCTGGCTCAGGGGGCTTCAGTTCGAAAATTTGGCATCGGCTGCGAATGGCTGGATTAATCGCATGGTAGGGATTGCTCGTCGTTGCTCCGATTAAGGTAATTAATCCATTTTCTAAATAAGGTAACAAAAAATCCTGCTTCGCTTTATCAAGGCGATGGACCTCATCTAATAAAAGAATGACTTTACCAGACATTTTCGCTTCGGCGGCGACAATCTCCATGTCTTTTTTATTATTCGTTACGGCATTAAGGGTGCGAAAGGCATATTTAGTGCTTCCGGCAATGGCACTGGCAATCGAAGTTTTGCCAATTCCGGGCGGTCCGTATAAAATCATCGATGTCAGTTGTTTAGCTTTTACCATTCTGGCAATAATTTTTCCATCAGCAACAAGATGCTGCTGCCCGACAACCTCTTCAATGGTTCTTGGACGCATCCGAAATGCTAGAGGCTTTTGCTGCATATTCATCTCTCCAACTATTTACTTGGTTTTCCTTGAAAATTGTCTAGCTCCAGCACCTAGCCCCTCGAGGGAAAAAATGAACTGCTTTTTTCCTAGGTCGCTTCGGTCCCGCCGATGAAGTCAAAAAACGACTTCACCGTCAGGCCCTCAAGCGCTTGTCGGGGCTGATCAAGGCGCTTCCGCTTTTCTTATTACGATATCATTTTTTCTGCAAAAAGCATATTAAAGAACAATATGATATAATAGATAAATGCCTATCAAGTTACTATGGATTTGAATCCTATTGACATAATAAAAAGTAATTTTAAAATAGAAAAATGTTGAATTGAGGTGCGGATTTTATGAAAATATCGACGAAGGGTAGATATGGTCTTACCATTATGATTGAACTGGCTAAAAAATACGGGGAAGGTCCGATTTCGCTAAAAACAATTGCCCAAGCGAATGATTTATCGGAACATTACTTGGAACAATTAATTTCGCCGCTTCGGAATGCTGGATTGGTAAAAAGTATTCGTGGAGCATATGGCGGTTATATTCTTGCTGATCTTCCATCTAAAATCACTTCTGGTGATGTGATTCGCGTTCTTGAAGGACCCATAACACCGGTAGAGGGTATCGAGGATGAAGAGCCAGCTAAACGTGAGCTATGGATTCGCATTCGCGATGCGATTAAGGGTGTATTGGATAATACAACACTTGAAGATTTAGCGAGCCATAGTGATGATGGTGAATCAGAAGCTTATATGTTTTATATTTGATGTCAAAAATATTTATATGGATTTAATTTGAATGAAGGTGGAATTATGGAACGAATTTATCTCGACCATGCCGCTACAACCCCGATCCATCCAAGAGTAATGGAGAAAATGCTTGAAGCAATGAATGAAACATTCGGGAATCCTTCGAGTATTCATTCTTTTGGAAGAGAAGCACGGCATAGAATCGATCTCGCACGTGAAAGCTTGGCAAAAAGTATTGGTGCAAAAGAGGTAGAGATTATATTTACAAGCGGCGGAACGGAAGCAGATAATATGGCCCTATTTGGGGTTACCGAAAGTAATCAAGCAAAAGGGAAGCATATTATAACCTCACAAATTGAACACCATGCTGTCCTTCATGCCGGCCATAAATTAGAAAAAATGGGGTATGAGGTCACCTATTTACCTGTGGATGAAACTGGTATGGTATCTGTTTCTGAACTGAAAGCCGCATTACGTGAAGATACCATTCTTGTCTCCATCATGTACGGTAACAATGAAGTAGGAACTCTCCAGCCGATTGCTGAAATCGGAGAACTCTTAAAGAACCATCAAGCAAAATTTCATACTGATGCAGTACAAGCCTATGGGATTGAAAAAATCGATGTGAACGAATGCAATATTGACTTGTTGTCCGTTTCCGCTCATAAAATCAATGGACCGAAAGGAATCGGTTTTTTATATGCCCGCGAAAATGTTAAACTCGCCCCTCGTCAATTTGGCGGGGAGCAAGAACGAAAAAGACGGGCAGGTACAGAAAATGTTGCCTCGATTGTCGGTTTTCACGAAGCGGTCTTAATTTCGGCTGAAGAGCTGTCTAAAAAAAGGAATAGGTATATGGGGTTTAAAGAGACGTTTATTCAGAAACTCCGGGAGCACAGGATCGAATTTGCTCTAAACGGAACACTTGAACATTCGCTGCCACATGTATTAAACTTAAGCTTTCCAGGGACAAATGTCGAGCAAATGCTAGTGAATCTCGATTTAGCGGGAATAGCGGTCTCTAGCGGTTCAGCCTGTACGGCGGGTTCGATTGAACCTTCCCATGTGCTGGTTGCCATGTTTGGAAAAGGATCTGAGCGCTTAATTAATTCCATTCGCTTTAGCTTCGGTTATAATACGACAACTGAGCAAATTGAGAGAGTTGCTGAAGAAACAGCAAGAATTGTAACGCGCTTGAAAAAATAGATGCAAGAAGGATTTAAGCGAAAAGTGAGGTGGAATTTGATGGAGACTAGAGAACCTAAGGATATCCGGGTTGTTGTCGGCATGTCCGGCGGAGTCGATTCTTCAGTAGCGGCATTACTCCTAAAGCAGCAGGGCTATGATGTCATCGGCATCTTTATGAAAAACTGGGATGATACGAATGAATTTGGCGTTTGTACAGCGACAGAGGATTATGATGATGTGATCCGTGTTTGTAATCAAATTGGTATTCCGTATTATGCCGTTAATTTTGAAAAACAATATTGGGATAAAGTGTTTACCTACTTTTTAGAAGAATATAAGGCAGGCCGAACACCGAATCCGGATGTTATGTGCAATAAAGAAATAAAATTTAAAGCCTTTCTTGAGCATGCGATGAACCTTGGTGCTGATTATCTTGCAACAGGTCACTATGCTCGTGTGGAGTACCGCGATGGAGAATACAAAATGCTTCGCGGTTTGGACGAAAATAAGGATCAAACCTATTTCTTAAACCAATTGACACAGGATCAGCTTAGCAAGGTCATGTTCCCGATTGGTAATCTTGAAAAATCAAGGGTAAGGGAATTTGCCAAGGATGCGGGTCTTGCGACTGCAACGAAAAAGGATAGTACCGGAATTTGCTTTATTGGGGAACGGAATTTTAAAGAATTCCTTGGTCAATATCTACCGGCACAACCGGGGAATATGGAAACCTTTGAAGGCAAAGTAATGGGAAGGCATGAGGGTCTTATGTATCACACCATCGGTCAGCGCCATGGTCTTGGAATTGGCGGAGCAGGTGAGCCGTGGTTTGCCATTGGAAAAGATTTAAAGCGAAATGTCCTTTATGTTGGACAAGGCTTTCATAATGAAATGCTTTATTCCGACTCCATTATTGCAGATGCCGTCAGCTGGGTTTCCAATAAGGAAATACCTGCTGAATTTGAATGTACTGCAAAATTCCGCTACCGGCAAGAAGACCATAAAGTAACCGTTCATCTTCTTGAAGGTAACAAAGCAAAAGTAGTCTTTCATGCACCAATCCGTGCCGTCACCCCAGGACAAGCCGTCGTCTTCTACAACGGAGACGAATGCCTTGGCGGCGGAACAATCGACGAAGTCTACAAAAATAACGAACGCCTCACTTACGTTGGGTAAAGATATCCCTGATTCCACTCCGGAATTGGGGATTTTTTCGACCGAATCAAAGAAAAAAATATGATATACTCTCATTAGAATGGGGTTGACTAGTTTGGATAAGAACCAGTTGGGTGTTCAATATATGCAGGAAGGTAATTGGGAGGAAGCGGCGAAGGCTTTTAATGAGGCTATACTTGAGAATCCGCAGGATCCGGTTGCTTATATTAATTTTGGGAATGTGCTTTCTGCTGTCGGGGATGATGAGAAGGCATTAAAGTTTTATGAAAAGGCGATTGAGCTTGATGAGAATGCTGCGGCAGCTTATTATAGCGCAGGAAACCTTTATTTCTGTAAGGATCGTTTTGAGCAGGCGAAAAATATGTTTGAAATGGCGTTGAAAAAAGGGCTTGAATCCAGTGATAACTTTTTTATGCTTGGTATAACTCTGATTCAGCTAGATCAAGGTAAATTTGCCCTGCCATATTTACAAAGAAGTGTAGAATTGAATGGAGAAGATGCTGAGGCACGCTTTCAATATGGATTGTGTCTGGCACAATTACAACTAATTGATGAGTCAATCGTCCAACTTGAAAAATGTTTGGAATTGGATCCACAGCATGCGGATGCCTGTTATAATTTAGGCGTTGCCTATGGCTTTAAAGAAAATTCAGCAAAAGCGGCAGAAATGTTTGATAAAGCACTTGAAATTCAGCCGGATCATCTACTTGCCAGCTACGGAAAAAAATTAATTGAGACTAAAAAATAATTTTTAACCTTAAGTTTACAGAGCTATGGAAGGAGGGAGCACAATGGAAAAGCAGGACTCACTTGATTTATTCGCAGAACAAGGGAAATTTGTGAAAGGAAAACATCTTGTAACGATTTTTCACAATGAGCAAAACCTTTATACAGTCCTTAGAATACGTGTGGAAGAAACCAATGACCAATATGAGGATAAAGAAGCGGTGGTTACTGGTTATTTCCCGAAAATTCACGAACAGGAAACCTATATCTTTTACGGTGAATTTAAGGAGCATCCGAAATTTGGTCTTCAATTTCACACAAATCATTTCAGAAAAGATATTCCGCAAACGGAACAGGGCGTTATCGCTTATTTATCAAGTGAGATGTTTAAAGGGATTGGTAAAAAGACGGCGGAGAATATTGTAAAAACATTAGGAGAAAATGCGATTTCAAAAATTCTTAATCAGCCGTCATTGCTCGATTCTATTCCAAAGCTGCCTCCTGATAAGGCGAAAATGCTTTATGATACGTTAATGGAACATCAGGGACTTGAACAAGTCATGGTGGCATTAAATCAATATGGCTTTGGTCCGCAGCTTTCAATGCGTATCTACCAAGCTTATAAGGAGGAAACTCTCAGTACTATCCAAAAAAATCCTTATAAATTGGTTGAAGATATCGAAGGAATCGGCTTTGGTCGGGCAGACGAGCTCGGGTATCAGCTTGGCATCTCCGGAAATCATCCGGATCGAATTAAAGCTGCTTGTCTGTATACGCTAGAAAATGAAAGCATGCAAACAGGACATGTTTACATACATACAAAAGACTTATTAGAAAAAGTTAAATTCCTTCTTGAAGAAAACAAACGAGACCGAATTGAATTTTTGGATATCTCGAATGAGGTCATTAAGCTTGAGGAAGAGGGGAAAATAATCGGCGAAGAGAAGCGAGTCTATCTCCCCTCATTGTATTTTGCTGAAAAGGGTCTCGTGACCAATATTAATCGAATTTTAGAGCAGTCCGAGTACAAAGACCAATTTCCTGAGTCAGAGTTTTTACTTGCACTTGGAAACCTGGAAGAACGACTCAGCGTTGAATATGCCCCCTCGCAAAAAGAAGCAATCCAAACGGCGTTAATGTCCCCGATGCTGATTTTAACAGGAGGTCCCGGAACCGGTAAGACGACCGTCATTAAAGGGATTGTTGAACTATATGCGGAGCTGCATGGGTGCTCATTGGAGCCAAAGGATTATCAAAAGAAAGATGAACCTTTTCCATTTTTACTTGCCGCACCGACGGGAAGAGCGGCAAAAAGGATGAGTGAGTCGACAGGACTGCCTGCCGTTACGATACACCGTTTACTTGGATTTAATGGAACAGAAGGCTTTGACCGTGATGAAGCAACACCGCTTGAAGGAAAAATTTTAATCGTAGATGAAACGTCCATGCTTGATATTTGGCTGGCCAATCAATTGTTTAAGGCACTTCCGGAACATATACAAGTGATTTTAGTTGGTGATGAGGATCAGCTGCCGTCTGTCGGACCTGGGCAGGTATTGAAAGACCTGCTGAACTCAAATAGAATTCCTACTGTTCGTTTAATCGATATCTATCGTCAGGCAGAGGGATCTTCGATTATCGAACTTGCTCATGATATTAAAAAGGGATTTTTGCCTGCTAATGTAACCCTTAAGCAACCAGACAGGTCCTTTATCCGCTGTTCAACTCCCCAGGTGGCACAGGTAGTTGAAAAAGTTGCGTTAAATGCAAAAAACAAAGGGTATTCAGCAAAGGATATTCAGGTGTTGGCACCTATGTACCGCGGTCCTGCTGGGATTGATCGCTTAAATGTTTTGCTGCAGGAAATTTTTAATCCAAACCCGGATGGTTCTCGTAAAGAAATTATTTTTGGAGACGTAAAATATCGAATCGGTGATAAAGTGCTCCAGCTTGTTAATCAGCCAGAAAACAATGTGTTTAATGGCGATATCGGTGAAATTATTTCGATTATTTACGCCAAAGAAAATACTGAAAAACAAGATATGATTTATATTTCCTTTGAGGGCCATGAGGTCGAGTATACAAAGCAGGATTTAACGCAAATCACCCATGCCTATTGCTGCTCTGTCCATAAATCGCAAGGAAGCGAATTTCCGATTGTCATTCTCCCCATTACAAGAAGCTACTACCGAATGCTTCGTCGAAATTTAATTTATACGGCGATTACCCGCAGTAAACAATCGTTAATTCTCTGTGGTGAAGAGGATGCTTTAAGGATGGGCGTCGAAAGAGCGGATGAATTAAGCAGACTAACCAGCCTGTGCCAAAAGCTTCAAGATATCATCCACGCCAAGGAAAATGAGATTAAAACTGAAGGGATTACTGAAGGGCTGACAGTGGAAGAAGCATTAATGCAAGTCGACCCGATGATTGGAATGGAAAACGTTACACCTTATGATTTTATGGTGAATGACTGAAACTATAAATGTTCGGAAAGGTGGGACACTTTTTGCGGACATTTTCTTTATTGAAAAAACAACCGGTATTTGACGTGAAATCAGGAACAAAAATCGGTGAAGTATGTGATTTATTTATCACAAGCGATGGAGTAGTAAAAGGTTTATTGGTCAAAAAAGGCGTTTTCTTCAAACAAACTGTATTTTTGGACATTCAGAAGATTGCTTCCTTCGGTGCTGATGGAATTATGATTGAAGATCCTGACCATTTAGAAAAGCTTAAAACACCTCCGGAATATACGTTTTCGCATCAACATCCCTTAAATGGGCACATGGTTGTGACAAAGAGCGGCGACTCAATCGGCCTATTAAAGGATGTATACTTTCTGGAAGAATTGGGCACAATCGTAGGGTATGAAATTACGGATGGCTTCTTTTCAGAAATCACTGAAGGGAAACAAGTTATTCAATCCGAAAAGCCCCCGGCGATTGGAAGGGATGCCATCATCGTAGATGTTAACCAAACGTGAGGTGTCTTTTTCATGTTAAAGTGTCCCAATTGCCAGAGCAAGGATATCGGAAAAATTGGTATTAACCAATATTATTGTTGGAATTGTTTTATTGAATTGTCCCTTTCTAAAGGCATTATTAATACCCATCAAGTCGAGGAAGATGGTACTCTTAGTTCCTTAGATGATTTGTTTGAAGAGGAAGAGCGTCGTTACAGCATTTAATTTTCATCAGCTAGCACCTGTTCGTAGAATTTCCCTATTTTAAAGAAGAGGTGATACGTATGAATAAAATGATGACGACTGTTGTGGCTTTTGGCGCAGGGATGGCAGCTTATAACTGGGCGCAGCGAAACAATGTTATGTCAGCCAATAATATGAAAAAAATGCAGAGGAAAGTTAAACGAGCGATCTTTTAAATTGAAGCCCCCTCCTAATTCGAGGGGGTTTTTGATGTATAATTCAACCCTCCCCCTCCAACACTAACCAAAAGGGGGGAGAGGGTTGGATATTCGTGTGAAATGGTATTACCGAATCGGGTTCTTGCTCCTTTTATTAGCAGCTATTTATATTTTTTTCAAAATCCGGTTTGTCTGGCTGCCTATTCTAAAGGTTGTATTTTATATTTTACTCCCTTTTTTGATTGCGGGTTTTATTACATATTTACTCCACCCCATTGTTGAAAAACTTCATGAAAAAGGACTTCATCGGGGTTTTGCAATCTTTCTTATCTATTGTTTATTCTTTGGAGGAATCGGTTTTGCCTTATACAAGGGAATCCCTGCCTTTATTCATCAGTTAAAAGACCTGTCAGAAAGTGCTCCAATTTTAGCGGAGCAATACCGCGGCTGGATTCATACCCTCCAATCCCACACGCGGGAATGGCCGGACGGACTTCAAGGAAAAATGAATGATGGAATCGATGCCTTTGAAGAAAAATTAAATTCTCTGCTCACTATCATCGTTGAGATTCTCTTAAACTTTCTCAATTCTGCCTTGCTCGTGATGATTATTCCATTCATTGCCTTCTATATGTTAAAGGATTTTCCTTTAATTAAACGAGTGGTGTGGTATTTAACCCCGAGGAAATGGCGTAGACAGGGGAAGAGATTTTTAAGAGATGTGGACGAGTCACTAGGGAGCTACATAAGAGGGCAGCTTCTTGTTTGTATCATTATCGGAAGTGCTGCATCACTTTTATTCTGGTTTTTTCATTTGCGTTATCCACTCCTTTTAGGATTCATTGTTGGGATTACCGATGTCATCCCTTATTTTGGTCCCATATTAGGAGCGGTTCCTGCAGTTGTTATTGCTGCTACCCTTTCGGTCAAACTTGTGATCATTACAATCGTGATTATTTTAGTTCTACAGTTTCTTGAAGGGAATATTTTATCACCATATATTGTTGGAAGAAGTCTACATATGCATCCGCTCCTCATTATTCTCGCCATCACGGCCGGCGGGGAAATTGGCGGAGTAATCGGGCTCATTTTGGCTGTCCCTGTCCTTGTTGTCTTAAAGGTTGGAGCCATTCATGCAAAAAATCATTTTATGCAAAAAAATACAAAGGATTCCCCGTCCTAATTGACAAACAATTTGAGAGTGGCTATAATTCGTCATATAGTATGTATATGTGTATGTAAAATGTTGAAGGATCGAGTATGTTGTAGACCATTTGTAACGCCTATAGGGCGTGAAGAGAGGAGCTTCCTAGGCTGAAAGAAGCTCTAAATGAAGGATAACAGAAAGCTAATCCAGAGTGCAGCTAATCCCTGCCGTATTGCAGCGTTAAGGCAGCTGAGAGATGAATACTTCTAATTGTATTCATAATCAGGGTGGTACCGCGAGTCAAGTCCTCGTCCCTGTTTTAGGGATGAGGGCTTTTTTGTATTTAAAAATAAATAGGAGGTCTAGATTAGCATGAAAAATTTAACAGGTTCTCAAATCCGTAAAATGTTTTTAGACTTTTTTAAAGAAAAAGGTCATTCAGTTGAACCAAGCGCATCACTTGTACCGATTGAAGATCCATCCCTGCTTTGGATAAACAGTGGTGTTGCAACATTAAAGAAATACTTCGACGGCCGTGTCATTCCGGAAAATCCAAGAATTACGAATGCGCAAAAATCGATTCGTACCAATGATATTGAAAATGTCGGAAAAACAGCCCGCCACCAAACATTTTTTGAAATGCTTGGGAATTTCTCCATTGGTGATTATTTCAAAGAAGAAGCCATTGAATGGGCATGGGAATTTTTAACCGACAACAAATGGATTGGTTTCGAGCCGGAATTACTTTCAGTAACCATTCATCCGGAAGACGATGAAGCATATGAAATCTGGAGTAAAAAAATCGGAGTTCCTGAGGAACGAATTATCCGTCTTGAAGGGAACTTCTGGGATATCGGGGAAGGCCCAAGCGGTCCAAACTCGGAGATTTTCTATGATCGCGGTCCTGAGTATGGGGATGACCCGACGGATCCTGAGCTTTATCCTGGCGGCGAAAATGAACGCTTCCTTGAAGTATGGAATTTAGTATTTTCGCAATTTAACCATAATCCGGACGGAACCTACACCCCGCTGCCAAAGAAAAATATTGATACTGGCATGGGCTTGGAGAGAATGGCATCTGTCGTTCAAAATGTACCAACAAACTTTGATACCGATTTATTTATGCCAATCATTCGTGCAACCGAAGAAATTTCGGGAGTAAAATACGGTTCAGATAAAGAAAAAGATGTTGCTTTTAAGGTCATTGCCGACCATATTCGAACTGTCGCTTTCGCTGTTGGTGACGGTGCGCTGCCTTCAAACGAAGGCCGCGGTTATGTATTGCGACGCCTGCTTCGCCGTGCAGTTCGCTATGCAAAACAAATTAACATTAACCGCCCATTTATGTATGAGCTTGTTGCAGTTGTTGGTGAAGTCATGCATGACTTCTATCCACAAGTAAAAGAGAAGGAAGACTTTATTCAAAAGGTCATTAAAAATGAGGAAGAGCGTTTCCATGAAACACTTCATGAAGGTCTAACGATTTTATCAAGTGTGATTAAAAAAGAAAAGGAAAAAGGCAGTGACACGATTCCGGGTGCTGATGTTTTCCGACTTTATGACACATACGGTTTCCCTGTTGAATTAACGGAGGAGTACGCTTTAGAAGACGGGATGAAAATTGACCATGATGGATTTGAAGAGGAAATGGAACAACAGCGTGAACGTGCCCGCGCTGCCCGTCAAGATGTTGATTCCATGCAGGTTCAAGGCAGCGTGCTTGGAAATCTGAAAGTCGAAAGTCAATTTATTGGTTACGGAAATCTAAAAACAAACGCTAAAGTGGCTGCAATCATTAAAGACGGTGAATTAGTTGAAGAGGCAGCTAGCGGTGAAGAAATTCAGTTTATTTTAGATGCTACTCCGTTCTACGCTGAAAGCGGAGGACAGATTGCTGATCGCGGTGTCCTTCAAGCGGACGGTGTTTCTGTAAAAATCAAAGATGTTCAAAAGGCGCCAAATGGACAAAACCTTCATAAGGCAGTTGTAGAGGCAGGAACCTTAAAGACCGGGCAGACTGTTACTGCTATAGTAGACCAAGAAAACCGCGTTAAAATTACGAAGAATCATACGGCAACCCATTTGCTTCATCAAGCATTAAAAGATGTGCTGGGAACACATGTTAACCAGGCAGGCTCTTTAGTTGAACCTGATCGCCTTCGTTTTGACTTCTCTCATTTTGGTCAGGTAAAGCCAGAAGAACTAGAGCAGGTAGAGCAAATTGTGAATGAAAAGATTTGGCGAAACATGGATGTAGATATCACTTTAAAACCAATTGCTGAAGCAAAGGCAATGGGAGCCATGGCTCTTTTTGGTGAAAAATATGGTGATGTTGTCCGAGTCGTAAAAGTTGGCGGCTACAGTCTCGAGCTTTGCGGCGGGTGCCATGTTCCGAATACTTCAGTTATTGGCTTATTTAAGATTGTCTCAGAAGGCGGTATTGGCGCTGGTACAAGAAGAATTGAAGCTGTTACCGGTGAAGCAGCATACCTGCTTTTAAATGAACAGGTTGGATTGTTAAAAGAAGCAGCTGATAAATTAAAAACCAGTCCAAAGGACATCTTAACCCGTATTGAGGGTCTTTCTGCTGAGATTAAACAGCTGCAGCGCGAAAATGAATCATTGGCAGCTAAGCTTGGAAACATTGAAGCGGGTAATCTTGTTTCTAAAGTAAAAGAAATTGATGGTGTTAACGTATTATCTGCAAAAGTTCAAGCAGCTGATATGAATAACTTAAGGAATATGGCGGATGATCTAAAACAAAAACTTGGATCAGCTGTTATTCTTTTAGGAAGTGTTCATGAAGGAAAAGTGAATTTAATTTCAGCTGTTACAAAAGATTTAAATGAAAAGGGCTATCATGCCGGAAAACTAATAAAAGAAGTGGCAACACGATGCGGCGGCGGCGGCGGCGGACGTCCTGATATGGCACAAGCAGGCGGTAAGGATCCTGAAAAACTTGACTCTGCTCTCCAATTTGTTGAAGAATGGGTAAAATCCATTTGATAATGGGACAAAGTAGTGTAAAATGAAGGTAATCGAGACAATTCTCTCCTTATCATGAATGCGAGGTGCAATAATATGAGCTCATTTGACAAAACGATGAGGTTCAGTTTTCCTGAAGAGCCTTTTGAACACGATGTAAACGATGTTCTTTTCCAAGTATATGAAGCCTTGCAGGAAAAGGGGTACAATCCAATCAATCAAATTGTCGGCTACCTTTTATCCGGTGATCCAGCGTATATTCCAAGGCATCGGGATGCCCGCAACATTATTCGCAAGCTTGAACGGGACGAAATTATTGAAGAATTGGTTAAATCATATTTAAAAAAACAGCGTGAGGGTTAATGAATGCGCATCATGGGATTAGATGTAGGCTCAAAGACAGTCGGGGTTGCCTTAAGTGATGAACTGGGCTGGACTGCACAGGGCTTAAAAACACTCAAAATCAATGAAGAAAAGAATGAGTTTGGTTTTGAGGAAATTGGTCAATTAATAAAAGAGTATCAAGTCAGCCAGGTGGTTATTGGTTTCCCGAAAAATATGAATGGCACAATCGGCCCGCGCGGAGAAGCGAGTCAAAAATATGCTTCGGAGCTTGAAAGCTGCTTTGCCGTTCCGACCATTTTGTGGGACGAGCGGCTTACGACTATGGCTGCCGAGCGGGTGCTTCTGGAAGCAGATGTTAGCCGAAAGAAACGGAAAAAAGTAATTGATAAAATGGCTGCAGTGATGATTTTGCAAGGCTATCTTAATAGCAAAAATTAATGAGGTGAAAAAAATGGATCACGGAGAAAACAATATTACAGTAGTAGATGAGAACGGTAATGAACAATTATGTGAAGTATTATTTACCTTCGATTCAGAAGAATTCGGTAAATCATATGTTCTTTATTACCCAGTAGGTACTGAAGAAGATGATGCAGATGACATCGAAATTCATGCTTCCGCCTTTACCCCAACCGAGGACGGGGAAGATGGCGAATTAATGCCAATCGAAACTGATGAAGAATGGGATATGATTGAAGAAATGCTCAATACCTTCTTGGAAGAACAAGAGGACGAAGAATAAGCTTGAGAAAATCGGCCAAAAATGGCCGATTTTTTTTATCCTTATTTCCGTCAATTTAACTGAAAAATTGACATTTTTCGCTGTTTATGATGAAATTACTACGATATCTTTTTAAAATATTTTGTATATTTTTGGTTAAATTGTTAATGTTTCACTGGTACAGGGGGGAGTCTATTGGCAACTGAAGATAAAGGACCAAATAAAGAAGCAATTAGAAAAAAATTATTAGAACATCAAAATGAAGCAAAAATAGTAAGACGTATTGTCTTAATGATATCGATCATCATTGTTTTATTCATTATTGTGATTGGCGGCGGCGGCTATCTTTACGTACAATCAGCACTCAAACCTGTTGACCCCAAAAGTAAGATGTATAAAAAAGTTGATATTCCAATCGGTTCCACGGTCACGGGAATTGCCGAAAGATTGGAGTCCAATGGAATTATTAAAAATGCAAAGGTTTTTAAGTATTATGTAAAATTAAAAAACGAGGGCGGATTTATGGCCGGTAATTATGAGCTGAGCCCTGCGATGGATATCCCGGAAATTGTTGGCCGTTTAAAAACAGGCAGAGTTCTTCAACAGGCTGCCTTTAAACTAACCATTCCGGAAGGAAAGCAGTTAAAAGAGATTGCCCATCTCATGGCAAAGGATGTTCATAAAAAGGATCAAGACGTGTTCAATCAATTAAATGACAAGAATTTTATTAAAGCGATGATGGAAAAATACCCAACACTTTTAACAACTGAGATTCTGAATTACAATATTAAATATCCGCTTGAAGGATACTTGTATCCGGCAACCTATTCCTTTTATAAGAAAAACCCTTCCGTCGACGAAATGGTATCTGCGATGCTGGATAAAACAAAAACAGTATTGTCTCAATATACAGCAGAAAGTGAAAAGAAAAAACTATCTCCTCATCAGCTGTTAACAATGGCATCATTAATTGAGGAAGAGGCAACAGAAAAAGCTGACCGTAAAAAAATCTCAAGTGTTTTTTATAATCGGTTAAAAAAGGGAATGCCTCTGCAAACAGACCCGACCGTACTTTATGCACAGGGGAAGCACAAGAAGAAGGTCTATTATGCAGATTTAGAAGTAAGTTCTCCATATAATACGTATATAAATACTGGTTTACCTCCAGGACCTATTTCAAACGCAGGGAAAATCTCAATAGAGGCAGCACTGCGCCCGGATAAAACTGATTATTACTATTTTCTAGCCACTGCTGATGGTTCGGTTATCTTTACAAAAACACTTGCCGAGCACAATAAGGAAAAGGCCAAGCACATTTCCAATAAAAAATAGGTATAATCCAGGGGGGGAATTAGCTTTTCCCCTCGTTTTATGATAAAATAATTCAAGTGTTTTAATAAAGCAACCCATAGCGTTTCCGTGAACGCTATTTTTTCATGTCTAAAGAGATGCATGCTTTTTAAAGAAATAGAGGTGAGTAGCTTGCAAAATGAAAAGCTACATTCTTATATAGAAAATTTAATTCCGGACCGCAACCTATTGCTACAGGAAATGGAGGATTTTGCAAAAAACCACCATGTTCCGATTATGGAACTCGCAGGAATTGAAACAATGCTTCAACTTCTTAGGTTACAGGATTCCAAAAAAATCCTCGAGATCGGCACTGCAATTGGTTACTCGGCACTGCGTATGGTTAATGCCCTGCCAGAGGCGAAAATAGTTACAATTGAACGAGATGAAGAGCGCTATGCAATAGCAGAAGCATATATCAGCCGCTCCGGAAAAAGTGAGCAGATTTTACTTATTAAAGGTGATGCGCTTGAGGTAGAAGGTCTTGTCGCTGGACATGCTCCTTTTGATGCCATATTTATTGATGCGGCGAAAGGTCAATATAAAAGGTTTTTTGAACTTTATTCAAAATTCCTTAGTCCCAATGGAATGATTATTACCGATAATGTTCTGTTTAAAGGACTAGTGTGTGAACCGGAAATTGAATCGAAACGAACAAGAAATCTTGTAAAGAAAATAGATGATTTTAATCGCTGGCTCATGTCCCATCCTGACTATGATACAGTAATACTCCCAGTTGGTGATGGTGTGGCCATTAGCAAAAGAAGAGGTGAAAAAGAATGAAAAAACCGGAAATTTTAGTGACTCCTTTGTCAGTAGAAGATATTCTCCCGTTTGCAGAAGCCGGTGCAGATGCATTTGTAGTTGGAGAACAACGATACGGTCTGCGGTTAGCTGGTGAATTTAACCGCGAACAGGTCCAAAAGGCGATTGAAGTTGCCCATTCTCAAGGAAAAAAAGTTTATGTTGCCATGAATGCTATTTTTCATAATGAAAAAGTGGATGAATTAAATGATTATATCCGTTTTGCTGAAGAGGCAAATGCTGATGCGATTATTTTCGGTGACCCTGCTGTATTAATGGCAGCTCGGGAAACTGCTCCAAATATGAAATTACATTGGAGCACAGAGACAACCGGAACGAACTGGTATACATGTAATTATTGGGGGAGAAAGGGCGCAAAACGGGCCGTTCTCGCCCGTGAAATTAATATGGATGCGATTGTTGAAATCAAAGAAAAAGCGGAAGTGGAAATTGAAGTTCTCGTTCATGGAATGAGCTGCATGTTCCAATCGAAGCGTTCTTTACTTGGTAACTATTATGAGTATCAAGGAGAAGTCATGGAGATTGAAAATCGTAAAATGCAAAAGAACATGTTCTTACATGACAAAGAACGAGGCAACAAATATCCGATTTTCGAAGATGAAAACGGTACGCATATTATGAGTCCAAATGATATTTGTATCATTGATGAATTGCAGGATATGTTAGAGGCTGGTGTCGATTCCTTTAAAATTGACGGAATCCTAAAAAGTTCTGAATATATCCTAGCTGTGACAAAAGCCTATCGGGAAGCTATTGATTTATATTTTAAAGATGAAGAGCATTACGAAGATAAAAAAGAAGAGTTATTAGCGGCTATTGAAGAAATTCAACCTTCTGATCGTCCTTTAGATACAGGGTTCTTTTTCAAAGAAACGGTTTATTAAAAGGAGGGAAATAGAACATGAGTATTGTAAAAGATAAAATATCAGAGATTGTTGATGGCAAGCGTGTCATTGTTAAAAAGCCGGAACTGCTTGCTCCTGCAGGAAATCTTGAAAAATTAAAAATCGCTGTTCAATATGGTGCTGACGCTGTATTTATCGGTGGTCAGGAATACGGTCTCCGCTCAAATGCTGATAACTTTACATTTGAGGAAATGAAAGAGGGCGTAGAATTTGCTAAAAAATATGACGCGAAAATATATGTAACCACTAATATTTACGCTCACAACGAAAATATAGATGGATTAGAAGAATATTTAATGGGCTTAAAAGAAGCTGGTGTTGCCGGAATTATCGTCGCAGACCCCCTGATTATTGAAACCTGCAAAAGAGTGGCGCCTGGCATCGAGATCCATCTAAGTACCCAGCAATCTCTTTCCAACTGGAAAGCCGTCCAATTTTGGAAGGAAGAAGGTTTGGAGCGCGTTGTATTGGCACGCGAAACAAGTGCCGAAGAAATTAAAGAAATGAAAGAAAAAGTGGATATCGAAATTGAAACCTTTATTCACGGCGCCATGTGTATCGCCTATTCAGGACGTTGTACGTTAAGTAACCATATGACGGCACGGGATTCCAACCGCGGCGGCTGCTGCCAATCATGCCGCTGGGATTATGATTTATATCAGCTCGAAGGCGGACAAACGGAAATTCCGCAATTTGCTGAAAATGATTCACCATTTGCGATGAGTCCGAAAGATCTCAATTTAATCCAATCTATCCCTCAAATGATTGAGCTAGGAATTGACAGCTTAAAAATTGAGGGACGGATGAAATCAATTCACTATATTGCAACGGTGGTAAGTGTGTATCGAAAAGTCATTGATGCGTACTGTGCCGATCCTGAGAATTTCGTCATCAAGCGGGAATGGTTAGAAGAGCTTGATAAATGTGCAAACCGTGAAACAGCACCGGCATTTTTTGAAGGCGTTCCAGGGTATAAAGAGCAAATGTTTGGTAATCATAGCAAGAAGACAACGTTTGATTTTGTCGGTCTTGTATTGGATTATAATGAGGAAACGCAAATGGTTACCCTCCAGCAGCGTAACCATTTTAAACCAGGAGACGAAGTCGAATTCTTCGGTCCGGAAATTCAAAACTTTACGCATGTTATTGATAAAATATGGGATGAAAAAGGTCAAGAATTGGATGCTGCAAGACATCCGCTTCAAATTGTACAATTCAAATTGGACAAACCGGTTTACCCTAACAACATGATGCGAAAGGAGAACTAAGATGCGCAAACCGGTTGTTATTGGTGTAACCGGCGGCTCCGGCTCCGGAAAAACCAGTGTAACAAAAGCCATTTACGAGAGCTTTCAAGGGCATTCCATCCTTATGCTAGAGCAAGACTATTACTATAAGGATCAAAGTAACCTTCCTTTTGAAGAACGGCTGAAAACGAACTATGATCATCCGTTAGCCTTTGATAATGATTTGCTGATTGACCATATTGAAAAACTTTTACGCTATGAACCAATTGATAAGCCAGTTTATGATTATTCGCTTCATACTCGTTCAGATGAGGTCATTCCAGTCGAACCAAAGGATGTTATTATCTTGGAAGGGATCTTGGTTCTCGAGGATGAACGTCTCCGTAATTTAATGGATATGAAACTCTATGTGGACACCGATGCCGACTTAAGAATTATCCGCAGAATGCAGCGTGATATTAAAGAACGCGGCCGGACACTGGATTCGGTCATTGATCAATATGTGAACGTGGTCAGGCCCATGCACAATCAATTTATCGAACCAACTAAACGTTATGCGGATGTTATAATCCCTGAAGGCGGACATAATCATGTAGCAATCGATTTAATGGTCACAAAAATTCAAACAATTCTTGAACAAAAGTCATTTTTATGAAACAATAGCTAAGAATAGCCTAATTGATTCCAATTTGGAAAAATAATATTGCGGCGCGCCCTGATAAAAGGACGCGCTCCTATGCATTTATAAAAGATGCATACAACCTACATATATTTTAAACACAATCTTTTGGGGGATTGTGATACTAGAAGGAGTGAGAAGTTTTGGCAGGAGAAAAAGTATTTCCAATGACACAGGCAGGTAAAGAAAAACTCGAACAGGAGCTCGAATACCTAAAATCCGTTAAACGGAAAGAGGTTGTGGAGCGAATTAAAATTGCCAGAAGTTTTGGCGATTTATCTGAAAACTCCGAGTATGATTCAGCGAAAGAAGAGCAAGCATTCGTTGAAGGCCGTATTACCACATTAGAAAATATGATCCGCAATGCAAAGATTATTGAAGAAGGCGAAACGGCAAGTGATTCCGTAACCTTAGGGAGATCGGTAACATTTATTGAACTTCCCGATGGTGAAGAAGAAACTTATACGATTGTAGGCAGCGCCGAGGCAGATCCTTTTGAAGGGAAAATCTCAAATGATTCTCCGATTGCGAAAAGTCTTTTAGGAAAAAAAGTTGGAGATGAAGTATCTGTGCAAACTCCAGGCGGCGATATGAGCGTCAGAATTATCACCATTAAATAATTAAATTGGATAAATTGTTTGAAATTTCCAAACCTCGTCAAAACTTTTGACGAGGTGTTTTTTATGTGGAGAAGACGGGCAAAAAGTTGGCTGTTCATCTGTATTTTCTGTTTAACGTTTTTATTATTCCGCCTTATGCAGATTCAATTATTGGATACTGAGTCATTTTCCAAGCATCACATCAATTTGCTTGAGGAAAGTGTTAAACAAAGAACTCAAGAATTAGTGATTGACAATGGCAGAGGGGATTTTCTTGACCGGAATGGGAAAATGCTGACCCATAAAAGGGAATCTGTTCTTGTTCTTTTTCCTTTTTTGAAAAAAATGGTTTGGGATGTAAAAATGGTTTCCTCGATTTCCGGTATTCCGCAAGAATCTCTTCAACAGGCAATTGAAACAGCGAAAAAACCATTTGCCTATGGGAATCCGGAACCGGTTGAATTAACCCATTCACAGGTGGATAGAATCAATGCACTAGACATACCAGGTGTTTTTGCCATTGATAAAAAGTTTGAAAGGGCAACTGTTCCCGCAGAGCAATTAATTGGTCTTACAGGTGAGAATCCAAAGGTGCTCATGGAGCGTTATCCTACAAAGGATCTTACGAGGGAAACCTTAATCGGGGTGTCCGGCTTAGAGAAGAGCTTTGATGAATTTTTGCTTCCTGAAGGAAAATCCAAGCTTGTTTATCATGTTGACGGAGATGGTGCTCCATTATTCGGGATTAATGTAAAGTATGTGGATCCAGCCAATCCGTTTTATCCCGTTAACGTAAGAACCACCATTGATAAAACGATCCAGCAAAAAGCAGAAAAATTAGTGGATCAATATCAAATTAAAAAGGGCGGTCTCGTGCTTTTAGATATAAAGGATAGCAGTATTCTAGCTATGGTTTCTCGTCCAAATGTAAATAAACAAGACCCATACAGTGGTTCAGGAGTCACCAATCGTATGCTAAAGCAGCAAATAATGGGCTCCGTTTTTAAAACAGTGGTGGCAGCAGCTGCCATTGACCATAATCTTGATAATCCGGCAAGGTTATTTAATTGCAGCAAGAAAATTAATGGTGAACCTGAGTTGAAATATGATTATGGAGAATTGAATTTTTCAGACAGCTTTGCCAGAAGCTGTAATCGTACATTCGGTGAACTTGCAAAAGAAATACAGAAAATGGATTCAACTCTTTTAGAGCAATACGCTGCGAAATTATCTTTATTAGGTCAAGTTGGCTGGACGGGGGATATCTACCATACGAATGATTTTAAACAGCTGGCTGAAGAAGAGAACGGCAGGGTATTTCTATCTGATGCGGCTAGAAAGGACCCTAACTATGCTGCGATGTCCGGCATTGGCCAGCATGAAGTAAGAGCCACTCCCCTAGCTGTCGCCAATATGATGGCAACCATTGCAAGGGGCGGTCAAAAAGAAATGGTCAGGGCGGCGTCTAAGATTCAATATAAAAATGGGACAACCATGGTGAATTTTCCTCTGCAAGATTTGCCGGGGCATACGATTTCCCCCTATACCGCCATGAAGCTGCAAAAATTGTTAAGGGGCGTTGTTCAAAATCCGAACGGTACGGGAAAATGGTTTCAGGACCTTCCCTATGAGGTTGCAGGGAAATCAGGTACGGCTGAAACGGGAAAATTTCAGGACGGAAAGCAGCTTCATAATAAATGGTTTGCCGGCTATTTTCCTTATGAGAGCCCCAAATATGCTCTTGTTGCTGTAAATTTAGATGTGTTTGACAATGAGGGAGGGGTTAACTTACTATTTGCCGACATGGTCAAAATGCTGTATGCACACGATCATGGGGGTGAATAGTACTTTTCGATTGGTTTAAGGGATATCTCTTCAAGTTCAAGGCAAATCATGTTAGAATGTTGACAGCTTTATTTTTAGGAGGGATCAACTTGAATAACGATTACGAGTCACGTTCGGGATACCGTGCTAAACGAAAAAAGACGAATCTTATTTTAAATAGTTTGATTGTTATTGTAATCGTCTTAATTGTTTTTGTTGCTATCAAAATCTTTGCATCAGGTGGTGACAGTGCATCACCGAAAAAAGATGTTCAACATACAGCTGAAAAACAAACGGAACAAAAAAAGGATCAAACGGAAGCGGCTAAGGAAACAAGCACAACTACTGAAAATGATACAGGTTCGTCTGATACCTCAACAGACGGTACAACGGTTGAAAATCAACAAAGCGGCGATACTTCTACAGATGGTTCGGATGATTCACAAACAGAGGCTACAGATGACGGTAGTACAACAAATGATGAAAAAACGACTGAAAACAAAGATGGGAAACCAGTCGGAACTACGCAAACAGGGGAGCATACTCCTGTCTATGACACAAGCTCAAAGGACTGGCAGGAAATGCTTAATGCGATTTCCTCTGCAACCGGTTTGGACCAGAGTAACATGATCGTTTGGCATCTCGGCAGGGACCAAAGTAAGCAGAATGCATCCGTAGGAACGGTATCTTCAAAAGACAAAAAGCAAAATTATACGGTTTATATTGAATGGGTGGACGGCCAAGGCTGGAAACCGACAAAAGTCGAAACAAACTAAAGGGTGGGGCTGAACGGCTCCATCCCTTTTTATTGTGTAAAATAAAATATTATGTTAACATAGCTTTGTCCAAACCATAGTATACTTATAGGAATTATAAGTTAACAACAGGAGCGTGGGAAATATGGGGAGAGAATTTTTAGATTTATTCGAGCAATGGGCAGAATCGTATGATGAAACGGTCATTGGCCGTGATCAAGAATATAAAGAAGTATTTTCGGGTTATGAGGAAATATTAGCGCTGGTTGCTTCCCATTCTTATGGACATGTGGTAGAGTTTGGCGTTGGAACCGGTAATTTAACCAATAATCTTTTAGCAAATGGCTTAAGGGTAACCGGAATTGAGCCTTCTCCTTCAATGAGACAAATTGCTGAGGGAAAACTTATGGGTAAGGCGGTCATTCTTGATGGCGATTTTCTGCAGTTTCCGGAAATAAAAAACATTGATTCATTTGTCAGTACCTATGCCTTTCATCACCTGACAGACGATGAAAAAGCAGATGCAATTGAAAAATATAGCAAGCTTCTTTCAAAAGGTGGTAAAATAGTGTTCGCGGATACGATGTATGAATCCGAGGAAGATTATAATAATGCAATAAAAAAAGCAAAAAGCGAAGGCTTTCATAACCTGGCAAACGATCTAGAAACTGAATACTATACAACAATTCCTGTGTTAAAAAATATATTGGAAAATAACGGATTTAGTGTTTCATTTAAAAAGTGTAACGAGTTTGTTTGGTTAATGGAAGGAGTAAAACGCTAGAAAGAGGGTAAAAATGAAAATCGCAATCATTGGAGCAATGGAAGAAGAAGTAACCTTACTAAGGGACAATATTGATGGAAGAAGTCAAGAAACAGTGGCAGGCTGTGAATTTACTTTCGGGCAAATGCATGGAGCAGATGTGATTTTGCTGCGTTCCGGAATTGGAAAAGTAAATGCGGCTATGTCCACGACCATTCTCCTTGAAAAATATAAGCCTGATTATATTATCAATACAGGGTCAGCTGGGGGATTTAATCCGTCGCTTAATGTTGGGGATGCAGTGATTTCAACCGAAGTTCGTCATCATGATGTGGATGTAACTGCATTTGGCTATGAGTATGGGCAAGTACCTCAGCTCCCTGCAGCATTTGCAGCGGATCAAAAGTTAATGGAAGTGGCAGAAAAGGCCGCAAAAGAGCTTGAAAATTTTCAAATTGTAAAAGGCTTAATTGCCACAGGAGATTCTTTCATGGAAGACCCAGCACGGGTTGATTTTGTCCGATCTAAATTTAATGATTTACAAGCTGTTGAAATGGAAGCTGCTGCAATCGCCCAAGTAGCTCATCGATTTGGTGTTCCATTTGTTATCATCCGTTCCCTTTCAGATATTGCAGGAAAAGAATCAGAAGTTTCATTCGACCAGTTTATTGATCAGGCAGCACGTCATTCGGCCACTTTAGTAATGAAGATGGTAGCAGCATTAAGATAGACTTAGAAAGCGGTGGAAAAATGAATATTTACAAAAATGTTCATGAATTAATTGGTCATACACCGATGGTAGAAATTACGCAGTTTCCATTACCAGAGGGTGTTCGTTTATTTGCGAAGTTGGAGTTCATGAATCCTGGCGGCAGTGTAAAGGACCGGCTCGGTATTGAATTATTAAACGAGGCCTTTGCAAGTGGAAAAATCCATGAAGGCAGCACCGTCATTGAACCAACTGCAGGAAATACGGGGATTGGTCTGGCACTTGCCGCTATCAATAAAGGCGTCCAGGTCCTACTGTGTGTTCCGGAAAAATTCAGCATTGAAAAACAGGAGTTAATGAAGGCACTTGGTGCAAAAATTGTTCACACTCCGACGGAAAAAGGAATGAAGGGGGCTATTGCCAGAGCGGAGGAACTTCTAAAAGAAATTTCGAATTCTTATTGTCCGCAGCAATTCGGTAATCCGGCAAACCCCGAGACGTATTATAAAACGCTCGGTCCGGAAATTTGGGAGCAGCTGGATGGCCAGGTGGATGTATTTATAGCTGGAGCAGGAACTGGCGGGACTTTCATGGGAACGGCCCGGTTTTTAAAAGACCAGAAAAAAGAAATAAAAACGGTCATTGTTGAACCGGAGGGGTCGATTTTAAATGGCGGTGAATCGGGTCCGCATAAAACAGAGGGAATTGGAATGGAGTTCCTTCCGGGGTATATGGATCCGACTTATTTTGATTCGATTCATACCGTTTCAGATGACGATTCTTTTGCCCTTGTGAAAGAGTTAGCAGCAAAAGAAGGTCTTCTTGTGGGGAGCTCTTCAGGTGCGGCATTTTATGCGGCCTTAAAAGAAGGAGAAACAGCAAAGCCGGGGACAAATATTGTCGTTATCTTCCCTGATGGCAGTGAACGATACTTGAGTAAAAAGATTTTTGAAGGGGGAATTTGAGTTGAAGAGGAAAACAAAATTAATTCATGGCGGCATTAGTGAGGATCCGGCAACAGGTGCAGTATCGTTTCCGATTTATCAAGTAAGTACGTATAAACAGGAGGGTGTAGGAGGGCATAAAGGCTTTGAGTACTCTCGAACCGGGAATCCAACTAGACATGCGCTTGAGGAGCTAATTAAAGATATCGAGAGTGGGAAAGCTGGCTTTGCCTTTGGTTCCGGAATGGCGGCGATTACTGCCGTTTTCATGCTGTTTAACAGTGGAGATCATGTCATTTTAACGGATGATGTATATGGCGGCACCTTCCGGGTAATGACCAAGGTCTTAAACCGTGTTGGAATAGATTCCACTTTTGTTGATACAAGTAATTTAGATAATATTAAAAAAGAAATTAGACCAAATACAAAAGCCATTTACTTAGAAACACCAACCAATCCGCTATTAAAGGTAACGGATATCGAGGCAGCTGCAAAGCTGGCAAAAGAACATAATCTGTTAACGATTGTTGATAATACCTTCTCAACACCATATTGGCAAAACCCGCTTGAGCTTGGAGCGGATATTGTACTTCATAGTGCTACTAAATATATTGGTGGTCACAGTGATGTAGTTGCAGGCTTAGTGGTTGTGAATGATGACCAGCTTGCGCAAGATCTCCATTTTGTTCAAAATTCGACCGGAGGGATTTTGGGACCTCAAGATTCCTGGCTGTTGATTAGAGGAATTAAAACTTTAGGAATACGTATGGAAGAAACAGAAGCGAATACAAAGGCAATTGTTGAATTTCTACAGTCACACCCTAATGTAAAAAAGGTATATTATCCGGGGCTTGAAACCCATCCAAATCATGCCATTGCAAAAAAGCAAGCTCGCGGTTTTGGCGGTATGGTTTCATTTGATGTTGGCAGTGCGGAAAATGCCGATAAATTATTAAGCAAGGTAAAATACTTTACACTAGCGGAAAGTCTCGGTGCAGTAGAAAGTTTAATTTCTGTACCTGCTAGAATGACGCACGCATCGATACCAGCTGAACGTCGGGCAGAATTAGGAATCGTAGATGGGTTAGTCCGCATTTCCGTTGGGCTTGAGGATGTTGAAGATTTAATTGATGATTTAACACAAGCATTACAATAATCTTTTGGCCCGGTTCAGGAGCAGCCGGGCTTTTCAGTGCGTATTTTTCTAAAATTTACATCCTCCCGTATCACTAATTATGTGATAAAGTAGGTTAGTAGATTTTAAGAAAAGCAGGTGAACAGCATTGAAAACACAATCAAAAAATCTTTATGAAAAGATGGTTGATTTTAAACGTTTTGCCATTGTCTTGTTAGCTGTCGGTGTCTTTTTTTACCTTGGTGTAATCATTCCGTCCGGATCAAAAGATCCAATGGATGTAAATATTATGATGCTTGTATCGGCAAGTTTTTTAGCCGTTTCGATTCTATTTTTTTCTAAGTCTAAATTGTGCAAAATAAAGTTATTGGAAATGGAAGACAACCATGAACATTTCTCAAATTAATAAGCTTTCCTAAAAGTGACGCTCAGATTGTCGAGAAAGATTATTTTTCTCGGCAATCTTCCATTTGTCTATCTAAAATACCGATCTTTATTAAAAGATTGCCCATGCTAATGGGCCTGTTGATTTCCGCTCCAGGTGCGTGCGGTTCGCGGGCGTGCCGGGGAGCTTCGTACCTTCCGCTCCAATCAACAGGGAGCGAATCAACCTAAAGAATTGCAACACACCTTTTCCAATCTGACTAAGTGTGTTGCAATTTTTTTATATTTTGGCAGTCATTGCCCGAACGAGCCGGTTTTCTCGTTAAAAGGGAAAAGAAAAGTGGTTTCATTGCCCGAACAAGCCGGTTTTCCTGTTAAAAGGGAAAAGAAAAGTAGTTTCATTGCCCGAACGAGCCGGTTTTCTCGTTAAAAGGGAAAAGAAAAGTGGTTTCATTGCCCGAACAAGCCGTTTTTCCCGTTAAAAGGGAAAAGAAAAGTGGTTTCATTGCCCGAACGAGCCGATTTTCCCGTTAAAAGGGAAAAGAAAAGTGGTTTCATTGCCCGAACGAGCCGGTTTTCTCGTTAAAAGGGAAAAGAAAAGTGGTTTCATTGCCCGAACGATCTGGTTTTCTCGTTAAAAGGGAAAAGAAAAGTGGTTTCATTGCCCGAACGATCTGGTTTTCCGTTAAAAGGGAAAAGAAAAGTGGTTTCATTGCCCGAATGAGCTGGAATGCCCGTTAAAAGGGAAAAGAAAAGTGGTTTCATTGCCCGAACGAGCCGGTTTTCCCGTTAAAAGGGAAAAGAAAAGTGGTTTCATTGCCCGAACAAGCCGGTTTTCCCGTTAAAAGGGAAAAGAAAAGTGGTTTCATTGCCCGAACGATCTGGTTTTCCCGTTAAAAGGGAAAAGAAAAGTGGTTTCATTGCCCGAACAAGCCGGTTTTCCTGTTAAAAGGGAAAAGAAAAGTGGTTTCATTGCCCGAACAAGCCGGTTTTCCCGTTAAAAGGGAAAAGAAAAGTGGTTTCATTGCCCGAACGAGCCGATTTTCCCGTTAAAAGGGAAAAGAAAAGTGGTTTCATTGCCTGAACAAGCCGGTTTTCCTGTTAAAAGGGAAAAGAAAAGTGGTTTCATTGCCCGAACAAGCCGGTTTTCCTGTTAAAAGGGAAAAGAAAAGTAGTCCGAAGTACCGCTCAAAAAAATCGCAACCTTATTATAATAAATTAACGCGGTGAATTGTTAAAGAAAGTTTTTCGACAGCCTGAGCGTTTCCCAATAGGGGCGCTTATTTTTGTGCCCATTTTTAAAATAATTCCTGAAAAAGGTTTACAAAATAATGCGTTGTGGATATAATTACCGTAGTTAGTAAAAAAATCCAAAGGGGGTCGGATCAAATGATGATGATGATGTTAATTTCAAAAGCAGCGAAAATTGAAAATCTAAATAATGTGCATTCGACCAGACTGGAATGGATTGCTTAACTAATTATTCACAATACATATCCATGCCGCAGGGAGAATGACGCCTTGCGGTATTTTTGTGCCTAAAATTAGCTGGTACTTAAAAAGCCGCAGAAGGAGTTGCTTCTTGCGGCCTTTTTGTGCCCTTTTTACTCTCCATCTGGATATGGACTGCATATTGTGTAGAGGTTGTGAAAACTTCTCTAAAGGAGGTGAAACCAAATGACCCTGAATATTTTATTCCTTTCGATTACCATTAAAAAACGCCGGATTAGTGTTGAAGAAGCATTGCATCAAGAAATGGTAGAGAAGCTTTACGAGGAAAATAAAGATCGTCAAATTTCTATGCATTATTGGATGTAAGTATCAAAAATTCGCTAAAAAAGAAAGGTGGTTTTAAATATGATTTATTTCATTCAAGGAAGAGAAGCTAGTTTATGGGTTATGAAAGATACCACCTAACGAAGGTTAAATAGGAGGTTATTAAAATGCCGTTGCATATTGTTTTCTTATCACTTTTTCTAAAGGTTAAGAAAAAGAAGCCCTCATAAAATCTTGTTTATCCTATGCTTTGGATTGTTAACAAAATGTTCACATCCTTTGAAGATAGATACTGTGAAAATATGATAAATTCTAATTAGACATAACAGAATCATTCTTAAAGGGGTGGGGAATATGTTGTTTATTGTTGCACTTTCTCTTGTAGTTACAGGGGCAATTGGCTGTTATATCGCTGCAGAGGTATCAGCATAATTATTAAGCACAAGCATCAACCGTTTCAATGGTTGGTGCTTTTTTAATTCAACTTCGAGAATTGTCCAGCTCCAGCGCCTAGCCCCTCGAGGTTGCTTCGGCCCTGCCGATGAAGTCAAAGAACGACTTCACTGTCAGGGCCTCCAGCACTTGTCGGGGCTGAACAAGGCGCTTCCGCATTTCTTTTAGTAAATAAAAAATAATGGACAGACACAATCTCCCTGTTTTCTACATAGGAATTAGTTATAGGCTCTAGTCTAATATGGCTCGGGGGTGGATGTGTGTGTCTGGAATCTTTACGGCTCTCGGTTATTTAGTTAAGGAATTTCTCTTTCTTGTTTCGTATGTAAAAAATAATGCCTTTCCACAGCCTTTATCTGCGGCTGAGGAAAGAAAATATCTTCGTTTAATGGCAGAAGGGGATTCACATGCACGCAATATGCTGATTGAACACAATTTGCGTCTTGTCGCCCATATCGTCAAAAAATTTGAAAATACCGGTGAGGATTCAGAGGATTTAATTTCAATAGGCACCATTGGGTTAATTAAAGCAATCGAGAGCTATTCTGAAGGAAAAGGAACAAAGCTTGCCACTTATGCCGCAAGATGTATTGAAAATGAAATACTCATGCATTTAAGGGCTCTTAAGAAAACGAAAAAGGATGTTTCCCTTCATGACCCGATTGGGCAGGATAAAGAAGGAAATGAAATCTCTCTCATTGATGTTCTCAAATCAGAGTCAGAGGATGTAATCGACACGATTCAATTGAACATGGAGCTAGAGAAAATCAGAAAATACATTGATGTGCTCGATGATCGGGAAAAAGAAGTCATCATCGGACGCTTTGGGCTTGATTTGCAAAAAGAAAAAACCCAGCGGGAAATTGCCAAAGAACTTGGAATCTCAAGAAGCTATGTCTCAAGAATTGAAAAACGCGCACTTATGAAAATGTTCCATGAATTTTACCGTGCGGAAAAAGAGCGAAAGAAAAATCGTTAAGATAAGAAAAGCGTAAGCGCCTTGGTCAGCCCCGACAAGAGCTGGAGGGCCTGAAGGTGAAGTCGTTTTTTGACTTCATCGGCAGGACCGAAGCGACCTAGGAAAAAAGCAGTTCATTTTTTCCCTAGAGGGGCTAGGCGCTGGAGCTGGACAATTCTCAGAGCAATTTATAAATTCTTATGGTTAAATAAAAAATGGAGCGGGAATTAATCCTGCTCCATTTTTCCGCTCTTTAAGAGAATCTTCCAATTATTTCCGCCATCCGTTGTTTCATAAACACCATTCTTATAGGTTGAAAAAGCAATTTGCCTCTTGTCTTTTGGATTAACGGCTAAATAAGTAATCGGATTGTCGTAATCCAAGAAAGGAATATTCCAATTTTTCTGGCTGCCCGTTTTAGGGTTGATTGTTTTTAAAAGGATGCTGCCATTTTCAACACTTGAGTATAAAAGCTCATCCCCGATAAAGGTAAGGGCTGTTACCATCACTGGGTTTGTAATCAGCTTCATCGTATTTCCGTTGTCCTGTGAGTAATAAATACCTGATCTTGTTGACATCGCCATGAAATCCCCATTCACAGGGTGGACGGCTATCATGCCAAGGGAATCGGCATTAAAATTTTTGAATTCACTTTTTTTCCAGGTCTTTCCGTTATCTTTTGAATAATTAACACCAGGAGCCAATTTGTCGTTTTGTTCTTCATTAATAACATAAATGCCATTTCCTGAAAAACTTGCGGCCATAAAATGAAAATCCATTTGACCGTAAAAAGCCAATTGATCAATTGTTTTCCCTTTATCAATACTTTGAACTAACCCAAGCGGATTCTTTAAATCCGTTCCTTTTTGAGGATGACCGCTTGCTAAAAATCCCTTTTCGATTGCTTGAAATCCCATATAATCATGGAGATTAGAGGTAGTTTCAAACCATTTTGAATCCTTATACATTTTCAGACCATCATGGGCGGCAAGATAAAGGGCATGGTCATCATTACCTGGATAACCAATCCCGTGGATATGGTCTAATTTCAGAGTTTTTGCTTCAATCATCTTATATTGAATGTTGGTTTTAGAACTTTTTGCTTTTTCTTGCGGCTTCTGGTTTTGATTTTTATTTGAGCAGCCTGCTGCCACCATCACCATTCCTAATAAAATAGTAAAAATAATCTTTTGAATCTTCACTTTTTCTCCTCCTGAACGAACAAAAAATTCATACTCCTCCATGATTCATTGATGAATCCTTTTCCTTCCACTTATACCCCAGTCCCAGCAAAGTTGTCAAATTTCTAATTCCTTTTCCTTAAAATAGAATTATTTGAAAAATAAACATATAATAAATTTGTACAAGATAAAGGGGGCGTAACATTGACAGCCATTACATATTCAGATGTTTGGAATCTTGCGGCGATATTTAAAGGGGGAAGTGATTCTCCTGAATTTGCAAATCACCTACAAAAAACAGAGGAATTCATTCAGCTTTTTCAAACAAAGGTCAATCAGTGGGTACCCCAAAATCAAATAGAGGATAAAGTCGTCTTACATGAGTTATTAGTAGATTTTGAGACCGCTGCCAAGAAGCTGCGTCAGGCAGGAGCATTTGTTGGCTGCCTTCAAGCACAAAACACGGAGGACCGTAAGGCAAACCAGCTTGATTCGAAAGTAACGAGTTTAAGTGCTTCTTTTCAGACGGCACTTACAGGCTTTGACAACCTGTTAACCTCAATTGAGGATTCGATTTGGATACAACTGCTAAAGGATGAGTCATTGAAGGAACTTTCATTTGTATTAAACGAACGCCGTGAACGGGCGAAGGATAAATTATCTAAGGAAGAAGAGGCATTAATCAATGCACTCGGGGTGGATGGCTATCATAGCTGGGGGCAGCTATATGACTTAATTGTAGGGAAAATGAAAATTCCATTTACGGAAAATGGTGAAGAAAAACTGTTATCCGTCGGTCAGGCATCTAATAAATTTTCAAACCCCAACCGGGAGATTCGTGCTGAAGTATTTAAAAATTGGGAGCATGCTTGGGGTGAGCAGGCAGACTTTTTAGCCAAAACCTTGAATCACCTCTCCGGTTTCCGTTTAAGTGTTTACAAAAAAAGAGGTTGGGACGATGTTCTTAAGGAACCGCTTAGCATCAGCCGCATGGAAAAAGCAACCCTTGAAACCATGTGGACAGTAATAACGGAGAGTAAAGATCTGCTCGTTCAATATTTAAACCGAAAAGCAAAGCTGTTAGGCTTAGAAAAGCTTAGCTGGTATGATTTAGATGCCCCTTATGGCAAGGCAGGGTCGAAGGTTTCCTACCAGGAAGGTGCGGAATTTATTCAACAGCAGTTTTCTCTTTTTGGCGAAAAACTGTCGGCATTTGCCCAAAAAGCTTTTGAAGAACAATGGATTGAAGGAGAGGATCGTCCAGGGAAAGCACCAGGTGGTTTCTGTACCTTTTTTCCGGAAAGTAATCAATCGCGGATTTTCATGACCTACTCCGGAACTCCATCCAATATTTCCACCCTTGCACATGAGCTGGGGCATGGCTTCCATTCGTTTGCGATGAAAGGCGTCCATTATTTAAACCGTAATTATGCGATGAATGTCGCGGAAACAGCCTCTACCTTTGCTGAGATGATTGTCGCGGATGCAGCCGTAAAAAATGCAAAAGATGAAGAAGAAAGGCTTATTCTTCTTGATGATAAAATTCAAAGAACGGTTGCCCTATTAATGAATATCCACGCAAGGTTCCTGTTTGAAACAAGTTTTTATGAAGAAAGAAAACAGGGTCCTGTTGCAACTGCAAGGTTAAATGAGCTGATGCTCTCAGCGCAAAAAGAGGCGTATTGCCATGCATTGGATGAATACCATCCGTTATTCTGGGCTTCAAAGCTCCATTTCTTTATTACCGGTGTACCTTTTTATAACTTCCCGTATACTTTTGGATATCTATTCTCATTGGGGATTTATGCAAAGGCTCTTGCAGAAGGAAAAGGATACGAGGAAAAATACATTGCCTTATTAAGGGATACCGCTTCCATGACCGTAGAAGATCTGGCAGAGAAACATTTACAGGTTGATTTGTCTCAAAAAGATTTCTGGAAACAGGCAGTAAAACCATGCTTAGATGATATTGAGGAATTCCTTGAATTAACGAAAGATAAGTAATGGAAAAGCCCGGCAGAGATGATTGCCGGGCTTTGTTGATTAAATTATACCTTTTTTAGTTTAAAGGAACTGACCATTAGAAATGATAAAATAATGATAATGAATAAGAAGGTTTGCGGCGGCAGATAGGGAATAGCAAGAAAGCTAAGGGTGACTAAACAGCCTGCTGCTGTAATCGGCAAGCCTATGAAATAGCCATTGCTTTCGGTAATGTTAAAACGTGCTAATCGGAAAGCACCGCATCCAATGTAAAAAACCGTGAAAAAAGAACCGGGACCACCGAAATCATGTAAGATTCCTTGATACAATAATAGTGCCGGAGCGACTCCGAATGATATAATATCACTCATGGAATCCAATTGTTTACCCAGTTCTGATTCAATGTTAAATTTTCGTGCAATCATTCCATCAAATCGGTCGGCTAATGCTGCAATAAATATTAATAGCAAGCTTAATCTTAAGTTTCCATGAATTCCTAAAACAATTGCAAAGCCGCCTAATGAAAGGTTTGTTAAGGTGATAACATTCGCTGTTTGGGTTTTTAGTTTTTTTATTGTTTGATCAAAAACGTCCAATAAAAACATTTCCGCTCACTCCTTTTTAACAAGCCGGAAGGGAATCAAATAACTGGGTGTTTATTCTATAATATTTAATATTAAGGGTTTTATGACTAATCGTAAAGAGTATTTTTACACTATTTGGGGGTAATTCAATGCTACAGCCTTTATATCGGCTATTGATCGAATTAACAAATGGAAGGTGGACATCAGTCCTGTTAAAGCGGTTTGCCCGTTCTCGAATCAGCCGTATTGCTGTTCCTTCCTTTGCAAGGGTTTATCAATTAAATCAAGAAGATATCGAAAACTCTTTTCGGGATTTTCCAACTCTTCATGACCTTTTTATTCGGAAGCTCCGGAAAGAGGCGAGACCGGTGGATATAAGTTCAAACGCGGTTGTAAGCCCGGTGGATGCCGTGATTGAAGATATCGGACCCATTAAAGAGACAAGTGAAATTGTTGTGAAGGGTAAAATTTATTCAATTGAAGAAATGCTGGGCGATCGTTCTGTGTTAACAAAGTATTTAAATGGAAAGTACATCATTCTATATCTGAGTCCAAGTCATTATCATCGGATTCATAGTCCTGTTGATGGTACCATAACAAAACAATGGACGTTAGGAAGAAAATCTTACCCGGTGAACAAATGGGGACTTAAATATGGTGTAAGAACACTTGCTAAAAACTACCGGATGATCACGGAGCTTAAAACCCAATATGGACACGCTGCTGTTGTAAAAGTAGGGGCAATGTTTGTTAATTCAATTGAAACCACTCACAAAGGGAGTCAATTGAAGAAAGGTGAAGAAATGGCTTATTTTAGTTTTGGCTCAACGGTAGTTTTATTATTTGAAAAGGGGATGTTTGAAATAGATTCCTCTATCCATCCGCCAAAAGAAATCAAGGTTGGAGAAAAAATAGGAACCATCAGTAAATGAACTTGCAATTTACGGCACTTAAAAGTGCCGTTTTAAAATGCAAAGAAAAAAGCCCGAAAACGGGCATATTCAAAATTTGTTAAGAAGAAATTCTAATTTTATTTAAAAGGGAGCGCCGGTGAATTTCCGTTTCAATGAGGCAAATAAAATCATCACTTAAATTTAATTCTCTGGCTTTAAAATAGGATTCAATCAGTAATTCATCTGAAAGTTTACGCATGGCAGAATTCACCTCCAATTAATTGTTCTAAAAAGATCAAAACAATCATATAATGTAGATTCGTTTGGTGTACCCTAAATCTACCAAATTTATTTAGTTAGAACAACCGTTCTAGTTATCCACATTCATGGGTGGATAACTTGTGATTAATTTGTTTATAAATTTTCAAAATCTGGATAATTCAATGGGTATAATGTTAATAATGTTATCCACAATAGCTCAGAAACGAGGATTTTGTCGAAAAATATTTTTAAATAAATAATATACTTTGAAACAAAGGGTAAAATTGGTTATGATGATACAAGGAAAAGCGGAAGTATCTTGAGCAGATGCTTCCGCTGGACAATTCTCTAAGTTTCTAATTTAATGAGGTGTAAGCTTAGTGTTAAAGCAATTTTTACCGGATGAGCATGTGAAAAGCATTCTAGACATAAATCCAAAAGAATTAAAAAAACGAGGGATCAAGGGAATTATTACGGATTTAGATAATACTCTTGTCGAGTGGGATCGTCCCAATGCCACCCCTCAATTAATTTCTTGGTTTGACGAAATGAAAAAATATAATATTCTAGTCACGATTGTTTCAAATAATAATGAAGACCGTGTAAAGGCGTTTTCTGACCCATTAAAAATTCCTTTTATATTCCGGGCGCGTAAGCCGATGGGACCGGCTTTTCAGAAGGCGATTTCCCAAATGGGCATTAAAAAAGAAGAAACAGTCGTGATTGGGGATCAGTTATTAACAGATGTACTAGGTGGGAATCGGAGCGGATTATATACCATCCTAGTTGTGCCTGTTGCGCAAACCGATGGTTTTTTTACAAAATTCAACCGTTTTGCCGAACGTAGAATTATGAATTGGTTTCGTAAAAGAGGCTTAATTCAATGGGAGGATTAATGTGTGAGTGAACAGCAAAATATTTGCATGGGCTGTGGTGTAAAGGTTCAGACAGAGAACCCAAGTGAAATAGGTTATGCACCAAAAGCTGCTTTAGATAAGGAAATTTTAATTTGCCAAAGATGCTTTCGGTTAAAGCATTATAATGAAGTGCAAGATGTCAGCTTGACTGATGATGACTTTTTAAAAATATTAAATGGACTTGGTAGTACAGATGCCCTGATTGTCATGCTGGTTGATATATTTGATTTTAATGGCAGCTGGCTTCCGGGTTTACACCGATTTGTCGGGAATAATAAGGTGTTACTTGTTGGAAATAAGGTGGATTTATTACCGAAGTCGGTCAAGCATCATAAATTAATCAATTGGATGAAACACGAATCACGAGAACTAGGCTTAAGACCGGAGGAAATTCTCCTCGTTAGTGCGGCCAAAGGGCAGTATATTAAAGAGGCAGCAGCCGTTATTGATGAAATGCGTGGCGGGAAGGATGTATATGTGGTCGGCTGTACGAATGTAGGAAAATCCACTTTTATAAATCGCATTATTAAAGAAGTGACTGGTGAAGAGGATGTCATTACGACCTCACATTTTCCGGGGACTACTTTGGATATTATTCAAATCCCACTTGATGATGGGAAATCATTAACTGACACACCTGGAATTATCAATCATCATCAAATGGCCCATTTTGTTGATAAACGTGATTTAAAAGTCATTACACCGAAAAAAGAAATCAAACCAAAGGTATTCCAATTAAATGAGGGACAAACTTTATTTTTTGGCGGGCTGGCAAGATTTGATTATATCAGCGGGGGTAGAAAATCATTTGTTTGTTACGTCTCCAATGAATTAAATATTCACCGAACGAAGACAGAAAACGCGGCTGACCTTTATCAAAATCATGTAGGGGAGATGCTGACTCCTCCGAGACAGGAGCAGTTAGATTCGTTTCCGGAGCTGGTCAAACAAGAATTTATGATTAAAGAAGGAAAAACAGATATTGTTTTTTCCGGACTCGGCTGGGTTACCGTGAACGAACCCGGTGTAACCGTAGTCGCATACGCACCAAAGGGAGTACAAACATTATTAAGGAAATCCTTAATATAAAAAAAGATTGGGGAGAAACAGGTGAAAAAGCTTTTTGCAGTGTTAGGAGATCCAATTGAGCACTCAATGTCCCCGGTCATGCATAATGACTTATTTTCTTTTTATAACATTGATGCGCATTATCTCCCTTTTCAAGTGAAACCGCAGAATTTAGGGGATGCTGTAACAGGGTTAAAGGCCATCGGTATTGGGGGATTTAATGTCACTGTACCGCATAAAAGTGCGATTATCCCTTTTTTGGATGAAGTGGATGAATTAGCTCTTCAGATTGGAGCCGTTAATACGGTTGTAAATGAAAATGGTAAGCTCATTGGCTATAATACAGATGGGCTGGGGTTTTTAAAAGGATTGGCTGATGATGGACTTTCTATAACTGAACGGAAGGTATTAATCATTGGAGCCGGCGGTGCAGCAAGGGCGATTTACTTTACGATTGCGAAAAATGGACCAAAGGCGGTGGATATAGCCAATCGGACGGTAGAAAAGGCTGCGAAATTAGTTGAGGAATGTCCATTTCAAATCTCATCAAAGGCGATTTCGTTAACCGAAGCAGCTGAACAAATGGGAGAATATGACTTAATCATTCAAACGACGATGAGCGGTATGTCTCCAAACCTTGATGAACAGCCATTAAGCCTGGAAAATATTCAACAGCAGGCACTTGTTTGTGATATAATATACAACCCGCTTGAAACAAAGCTTTTACAAGAAGCAAATCAAAAGAGTGCAAGGATTCAAAATGGAATAGAGATGTTTGTGTATCAGGGGGCACTTGCATTTGAAAAATGGACAGGTATTTTCCCTGACGTCAAAAGAATGAGAGAGAATGTTTTACAACAGCTGGGAGGCACATCATATGTTAACAGGTAAACAAAAAAGGTTTTTACGATCCAAAGCACACCACTTAGACCCCATTTTTCAAGTAGGTAAGGGTGGCGTGAATGAAAATATGATTAAACAAATTTCGGATGCCTTAGAGGCAAGGGAACTGTTTAAGGTTAGCATTTTGCAAAACTGTGATGAAGATAAAAACGTAGTGGCTGAGCAGCTTGCTGAAGGAACAGGGGCTGAAATTGTTCAAATTATCGGTCATACCATTGTCCTTTATAAGGAATCCGTCGAAAAAAAGCAAATTATACTACCATAACCAATTAGGGAGGCGGTTTTCATGAAGAAGGTTGGGATAATGGGAGGAACATTTGATCCACCGCATTACGGGCATCTTTTAATTGCAAATGAGGTCCTTTCCGCACTTCAGCTTGATGAGATTCGGTTTATGCCGAATCAAGAGCCTCCTCATAAAAAGAAAACACAATCAATTGATAATCATGATCGAATAAATATGCTGCATCTCGCCATTGAAGGGAACAGCGCTTTTAAAATTGAAACGATTGAACTTGAAAGAACAGGTCCTTCCTATACCATTGATACAATGAAAATTTTAAATTCCCGGGACCCTGACGATCAATTTTACTTTATAATTGGCGCTGATATGATTGAATACCTGCCGAAATGGAATAAAATAGACGAACTGATTAACCTTGTACAATTTGTGGGAGTGGAGAGACCCAACTATAGTCATCTGACAGAATACCCGATTCACTATGTTGATGTACCGGCTGTTGATGTTTCGTCAAGTATGATTCGAGATCGGCTCAAGAATGGAAGGACGATACGTTATTTATTGCCTGACTCGGTAATTCGTTATATTGAGGAGAAACAGTTATATGGAACGAAATGAAGCACTTAAAATTGTAAAGGAACAATTGACAGATCATCGTTATCAGCATACGCTTGGGGTTATGGAAACAGCGATTATCCTTGCCAAACAGGTTAGTGCGGATGAACAAAAAGCAGAGTTGGCTGCGATTTTTCATGATTATGCAAAATTTCGCCCGAAGGATGAAATGAAAGAAATTATTCGCACCCAGGGGTTTCCCCAGGATTTATTAGAATATAATGCGGAATTATGGCATGCGCCGGCAGGAGCTTATTTAGTGGAAAAGGAAGCAGGAATTACTGACACTGAAGTGCTAACAGCTATTCGCTATCATACCTCCGGCAGACCTGGAATGTCTTTACTTGAAAAGGTAATCTACTTAGCGGATTATATTGAACCAGGAAGACATTTTCCCGGTGTAGAAGAAGTAAGACAGATGGCAAAAGAAAATTTAGAAAAGGCTTTAATAAAATCGGTTCAAAACACCATTACTTTTTTAATGAAAAAAAATCAGCCGATTTACCCCGAAACGTTTCAAGCCTATAATGATCTTGTTAAAAAACTGGAGGATTGATGGATGAACAATCTAGAATTACTTAAAATTGCGGTTAAAGCTGCCGATGACAAAAGAGCGGAAGATATTATTGCCCTTAATATGAAAGGCATTTCTTTAATTGCTGACTATTTTATTATTTGCCACGGGAACTCTGATAAGCAAGTACAGGCCATTGCCAAAGAAATGAAGGAAAAGGCTGAGGAGCAGGGTTATGATGTAAGAAGAGTGGAAGGCTTTGACGAGGCAAGATGGATTTTGATTGATCTCGGTGATGTGGTTGCTCATGTTTTCCATCGGGAAGAACGCAGTTATTATAATCTGGAACGGTTGTGGGGAGACGCTCCGCATGAAGATGTTCTCAGTGAGTTAAATTCATGAGTTACGAACAATTTGCCTATTTGTATGATGAACTGATGAAGGATGCTCCGTATGATGAGTGGGTCAGATTTGTTAAGGATAGGCTAAAAGAAAACGGTGGAAACAGGATTCGTTTTCTTGATTTGGCGTGCGGGACAGGGGAACTGTCCATTCGGTTCGCCAAGGAGGGTTTTGATGTTACAGGAGTCGATTTATCCGAAGATATGCTCGCAGTGGCCCGGGCAAAATCAGAAGAACAGGGGATGTCCATTTCTTTTTATCAGCAGGATATGACCAAATTGGAAGGTCATGGCCAATTTGATATAATCGGCATCTTTTGCGACTCGCTTAATTACCTGAAAACGGAAGAGGATGTTATTCAAACCTTTTCTTCTGTGCATCAACATTTAAAACCAGGTGGATTATTCATTTTTGATGTTCATTCGATTTTTAAAATATCTCAAATTTTTATTAATCAAACCTTTGCATTAAATGATGAACATGTCTCCTATATATGGAATAGCTTTCCGGGCGAGTTTCCAAATAGTGTCGAGCATGACCTCAGCTTTTTTGTCTTAGATGAAAAAATAGGAATGTATGACCGATTTGATGAGCTTCACTTTCAACGGACCTATCCTATGGAAGACTATAAAAATTGGTTAATTCAAGCTGGTTTTGAAGGAATCAAAATATATGCCGATTTTGAAAATACAGCTCCGGGACCACAATCAGAAAGAATCTTTTTTGTGGTCAGGTAAAAAATAAAAGCCATCTTTTTTAAAAAAGATGGCTTTTTAAAGAGGATTTTGTCTTTTAATGGCGAATTAATGATTAAAGAACTGCAGACCGACCTTCTCAAGGTCCTCATCAAACTTTGTGTGTGTGGCTTGAAACACATGCTCGAAAATTTCTCCTATTTCGTTTTCCAACACCTTGATTCCCTCGCCTGTTATGCCGCCTTTTACACAAACTTTTTCTTGTAATGATGGTAATGTATAATGTCCCTGTTTAATTAGCTCTCCCAGCCCAACAATCATTTCACTCGCTAAAATGGTTGCCGTTTCTTCATCAATATCCGTTTCTTTTACAGCAGCTATGACAAAGCGTTGGAGTAAGTAGCTAAAAAACGCAGGACCACAGCTAACGATATCGGAGGCAACTCTTGTTACTTTTTCATCGATAAACACCGGAACAGAAATCTTTGCAAATAAATCCTCCACTTTTTTCTTCCAATCATTATTACAATGGACTCCATAGGTGATTAATGAAACTCCCGACAGCGCTCGATTGGTGATACTTGGAATCACTCGTGCTGCAGAACAAGTGACCTTCTGTTCGATTTGTACGGCACTAATAGGACTTGTAATCGAGATCACGCATTTTTCTTCATTTAAATAGGGATTGATTTCTTCGAGAATTTTGTACACATCCAGTGGCTTTACACAAATAAATATGAGATCGGATTCAGCCGCAACCTCTGCTGCATTGTTCCCAACCTTTAATTTTTTATATTTATCTTTAAGCTGCATCGCTTTTGATTTAGTTCTATTTGTAATCAACATTGAAGAAGGGGAAATGGCTTTTCCATCGATGAAAGCCTCCACCAAAATCCTCCCCATATTTCCGGTACCGATGAAACCTATATTCATTGTTCCGACCCTCCTTCGCATACGAGTTTCTCTTTTAACAATATGAAAATCAATAGCGAAATATACCTTTAGAAAGGATGGTTTCTTGTGAAAGACTGGTTTAAGGAACATAAACTCTTTATTGTTATTGCCGTATTGATTGCCACTGGAGGGATTTATTATTTTTTTATCTATCATGAAACTCCTGCCCCTGTAACCGAAACACAACTGAATGACATGGAAAGTGAGCTACAAGGAGAAACAACGGTCAAGGAACCGGAAAAGCCGGCGAAGGAGGAACAAAAAACAGAAACGATTATGGTGGATGTGAAAGGACAAATTAAGCACCCGGGAGTGTATCCAGCCACTCAAGGGGAACGGGTAATTGATCTCATTGAACGTGCAGGCGGTTTAGCGAAAAAAGCAGACGAAAGCCAAGTAAATTTTGCTGAACATGTTCAGGACGAAATGGTTATTAATATTCCTGCGAAAGGGGAAACAGATTCTTCTCCTTCCGGCATTGCGGTAAATGGCGCAGCAGGTCCATCTGGTAGTACTCCTAACAACGCTAAAGTGGATTTAAATAAAGCAGATGTTACTCAATTTCAAACTTTACCGGGAATTGGTCCAGCAAAAGCTGCTGCTATCCTTGAATATCGAGAAACATCCGGGGGATTTAAAGCAGTTGAAGATTTAAAGAATATTAGTGGAATTGGCGATAAAACATTTGAAAAACTAAAGGATTTGGTTGAAGTACATTGACTTCAACCTTGGTAGAAGTTCACTGACTTCTTTGGTTTGACCAAATGTAACTTCCCCATTACACTTAAATCAGTGAATTTTAAGAAGTTTTGGGGGAGTGGAGTATGGAGAGAATTTCGTGGGATCAATATTTTATGGCTCAGAGCCATCTGCTTGCTTTAAGAAGTACATGCACCCGCCTAATGGTAGGGGCAACGATTGTTCGTGATAAACGGATTATTGCCGGCGGTTACAATGGTTCAATTGCGGGAGGTGACCATTGTATCGACAAGGGATGCTATGTCATTGATAATCACTGCGTAAGAACGATTCACGCTGAAATGAATGCATTGCTGCAGTGTGCGAAATTTGGTGTCCCAACTGCGGATGCAGAAATTTATGTGACCCATTTTCCTTGCCTGCAATGCTGTAAGTCAATCATTCAGGCAGGCATTAAAACGGTTTATTATGCTGAGGATTATAAAAATCATCCATATGCAATCGAGCTTTTTCAACAAGCAAATGTTCGCATCGAAAAAGTGGAATTAAAGGAAAGAAGCATTGATTTTAGTACGATAAATCGATAGATCATTACGCCGGCATTCCAACCGGCGTTCCTTTCCTTAATTCAAGAATGGAGAAAAATAATGAAAGGAAAATATTTATATTTTGCTATTTCTGCCTTACTGGGTGTTTTATCATCGCTTATTATGTTTGTTCCATTTAGTTTGACCGCCATTGTTTTCTTTTTTTTACTATTTACATATAAAAAGTATTCTCCTCCACAGTTATTCCTCTTGATTGGTGTTTTCCTGCTTTTTTTCCTATCTGCCCAGCATTCAAAAATAGAAAACCGAACGGTTATTCCATCTAATAAGAATGTTTTTTACCTAGAGTATACTGATGAACCGAAAATAGATGGAGATTTATTACAGGTGGTAGCTAAGGAAAAAGCCTATAAGGAAAAACTCTTAATTCGTTATCAGATTCATTCGAAGACGGAAAAGGAAGTCTTAAATAATAAAAGCTTTTATGGGGGAATATGTAAGGTGTCAGGAAAAATGTCAAAGCCATCCATTGCTAAAAATCCGAATGCCTTTAACTATCGTGAGTATTTAGCGATTAAAAAAATTTATTGGATTGTTGAGATTCAGAAAAATCCACTCACAAACTGTATCCCTCAAAAAATTACACCGTTAATTTTCATTAAAGAGCTCCGTTTTTTGGGCATCCATTACCTTGAGACTCATTTTCCACCAGAAATTTCCTCGCTTTCAGCAGCCTTAATCTTTGGAGACCAAAGCCTGCTTGATCCGGAAGTTTTAGCGGGGTATCAAAAAACAGGGATTATTCACCTGCTCGCTATATCCGGTTTACATGTCTCTCTTTTGATTGGGATTGTTTATTACCTTGGGATTCGAAGCGGTCTTACAAGACAATTTATGACCCATTTGCTACTCTTTTTACTACCGATATATGCGATTTTAACAGGCGGATCCCCATCGGTTAATCGTTCCGTTATAATGATTTTTTTCGTACTTATAACGGTAAAGTGGAAAAGTAAAATAAAATTGCTCCCGATTGATGCTATCAGCCTTGCCTTTATCCTCTATTTATTCTACCGTCCCATGGTCCTTTTTGATGTTGGCTTTCAGTTATCATTTACAGTTAGTTTTGCGATTATCGTGTCTTCTAAAATAATCCTTAAGCAATATCAAAATAATTTAATTAAAATGCTGGTAACCTCGATTATTGCCCAATTTGCTGCTCTTCCTTTATTGCTGTACCATTATTTTGGGGTTTCGTTGATTAGCATTGCCGCCAACATGCTGTATATCCCCTTATTTTTATTTGTTTTTATGCCGGGATTATATGTATTATTTTTTATTCAAATGATTTTTCAATCAACTCCTTCCATCCTGCTTGCCTTTTTTATAAAAATCATCACGCTTTCTAATCGGCTTATCGATTCTCTTTCAGATTTTTCAATTGCCCTTTTTGTTCCTGGCAGACCCGTAATCCTTTTCCTCATTATTTATATTGCAGCCATTCTTGTTGTGTTTTTCGTATGGGAAGCTCCATCCTATCATAAAAAGAAACTCCATATTGGTTTATTAACTTGCTTTTTATTGAGTTTTCAATCCATATGGAATTGGATCAATCCAGTTGGAGAGGTGACGATGATTGATGTGGGGCAGGGGGATAGCATTTTGATTCATCTCCCATCCGGGAAAGGAAATTATCTGATTGATACGGGCGGTACTGTCTCCTTTGCAGAAGAAAACTGGAGGAAAAGGGCCCGACCATATGAAGTAGGAAGGGATGTCGTTGTCCCATTCTTAAAAGGAAAAGGAATTACAAAGATTGACAAGCTTATTCTGACCCATGGAGACATGGACCATATTGGCGGGACATTCTCGATCCTTAAGGAAATGAAGTTTGGACAAATTTTAATGCCTTCAGTAAAAGAACCATCCCATACTGAATTGGAAATCATTCATGAAGCAGAGAAAAAAGGTATTTCCGTTATTAAGGTTTCAAGAGGGATGCAGTGGACAAATGGGGATCATTTTTTTTATGTTTTATCTCCTGATAAAAACTTTGAAGGAGAGCGGAACAGCGGTTCCATTACCCTATTTGCTAAAATTGGCGGTCTAACCTGGTTTTTTGGCGGGGATTTAGACAAAGAAGGAGAGGAAAGGGTTATTCATCACTATCCAAAAATAACAGTAGATATATTAAAAGCCGGTCACCACGGCAGTAAAACCTCTAGTGCGGAAGCCTTTATTCAACACATTAAGCCTAAAGTGGCACTCATTTCCGCCGGTGAAAAAAATCGATTTGGCCACCCTCATAAGGAAACATTGGATATTTTAAAAAAGTATCATGTGTTTATTTATCGTACGGATCAACAAGGGGCAATTACCTACCATTTTTCTCATGGAAATGGAACCTTTTCAACCTTTCTGCCATAGGATAAAACATATTTAATAAGCTAAAAAACAGCAAAGAGACTGCAGTACACTGCAGTCTCTCGAAAAAAAGTATGTAGCAAATTTATTAGGATCCGATTAACTTGATGACTGTTGCAATAATAAACATAACGGCAAAAAAACCAAATGAAACCCCAAAGCCTACGCCAGAATCGATTGCATCGTTTCGTTTACTTTGAACATCTTTTTCAAATTCATTCACAGTCTACCCCTCCTATTTCAACATATAGTATATGATATTTAAGTAAAAAAATCCAGCGTACTTAGAAAGTTAACCAAACTGTCAAAAGCTTTAAAAAACGGCAATTTGCTTTTCTAAACTGACAAGAGTTAACACAAATAGTTTGTCCTGTTCCGTTCAAAATAACATTACAAAAGAAACTCCGCCGCGCAAATGTAGATCCTAGGGCTAATGTTGCAGGCGTTCAATATAGATCGGGAATTGGCACTGGTTCTAAAAGCTGCCAATTCCCTTTAACTACTTGTCAAATTCTCCAAGCTTCTTTACGATAAGAAAGGAGATTTTTTTTCGGGGAGCGTAAAGATATGGTATTGGATATTTGGAAAAAAATAAAAAAAGGGGATTTTGCTCCCGTTTATTTATTGTATGGGAAAGAGGCTTTTTTGATTAATGAAACAAAGCAGCTCTTACTTGACCGGCTTTTACAAGAGGATGAGAAGGATTTTAATTACACCGCCTATGATTTAGAAGAAACACCAATCGAGGTGGCATTAGAAGATGCCGAAACCTTTCCTTTTTTAGGCGATAAAAAAGTAATTTTTCTACATAACCCGCAATTTTTAACATCCGAAAAAACAAAAGAAAAGATGGACCATAATTTGAACCGTTTAGAAGCCTATTTGAAGGAACCTGCTCCTTACACGGTGATGGTCATTTCTGCACCGTATGAAAAGCTGGACGAACGGAAAAAAATTACGAAGGAATTAAAACGAACGGCGGCAGTTGTCGAGGCCAAAAAACTGAATGAACATGAATTAAAATTATGGGTGAATGAACGTGCAAAAGGGTATGGAATTAACATCGAACCGAGTGCTCTCGAATTATTACTAACACTCGCCGGTACCAATATGTTTATGCTGTCAAGTGAAATGGATAAACTGGCTTTATTTGCCCAGGATGAAAAAATAATTCATGCCGATTTGGTAGAAAAGCTGGTATCGAGAACATTAGAGCAAAATATTTTTACCTTGATTGAAAAAGTAGTGGCCCGAAAATTGGATGAAGCTCTAAGGATTTATTTTGATTTATTAAAACAAAATGAAGAGCCGATTAAAATTTTGGCTTTACTATCCGGACAGTTTCGCTTGATTTACCAGGTAAAGGAGCTGTCGAGAAGAGGTTACGGGCAGCAGCAAATTGCGGGCTTCTTAAAGACCCACCCATTCAGGGTTAAATTAGCTGCAGGCCAGGCAGACAAATTTATGGATGAGGAATTGACAAACTTAATGAATTTGCTTGCTGAGGCAGATTATCAGATGAAGACTGGCGGAATGAATAAATCACTGCTGATTGAAATGTTGCTGTTCCGTCTGAAAAAGTAGGCGAATTGCTTAAAGAAATCTGCCGACTGGCGAGCCCCTAAGGGCGAAGACAGAGGCGTAGTTATTATGCCTGATAGGAAAGTTATACTTTCCTATCGGCCAAAAAAAAAACGATTCCAATGTGGAATCGTTTTTTTGGCTAATTATAGAGCGTTCGCTTTTTTAGCAAGGCGAGATTTTTTACGAGCCGCAGCATTCTTATGGATAAGACCTTTTGCAGCAGCCTTGTCTAATTTACTTGCAGCAGATACAAAAGCTTCTTTTGCAACAGCAGCGTCATTAGTTGTAACAGCAGCTTCTACTTTTTTCACAGCCGTACGCATTGCAGATTTTGCAGTTGTATTTTGAGCGTTACGTGCTTCGCTTGTTTTCACACGCTTAATAGCAGATTTAATGTTAGGCATTACATTCACCTCCTAAAGAGAATCGAGACTATATGAACTCGACTTTAACATTCATTCACAATTATTCAGAACAAGTGATATTTTATCAAACGAGCGACTATATTGCAATACTAGAATTATCGCTTGCATGTTTTTAAGTAAAAGGGGAAAAAATAGGAAATAGTTTATCTTTTGGATGGGAGCGTTGCCTACTATGAAAGAACAATCAATTGATTTAAGTAAATATTCAGTTCGGACAGACCTTGCTATTGAGGCCAGGGAGATGGTGCTTGCCGGACGAGGGGACTCAGTCCAGCAGGAGGAAAATCTATCGCAAATTGAAGGCGTCATAATTAAAGAAAAAGATGTTGATGATATAAAAATTTCATTAGTAGAAGTTACCAAAGAGGGAGAAAAACAATTAGGTAAAAAGGAAGGGAGATACTTAACTGTAGAAGTGCAGGGAATCCGCGGTCAAGACACAGAATTGCAAAAGAAAGTAGAAGAGATTTTTGCACATGAATTCTCTCGCTTTTTAGAAGGGTCTGGAATAAAAAAAACGGACTCCTGTCTTGTGGTGGGACTGGGGAATTGGAATGTTACCCCTGATGCACTCGGACCCATGGTCTGTGAAAATCTGTTGGTTACAAGACATTTATTTCAACTTCAGCCTGAGAATGTGGAAGAAGGATATCGCTCTGTCAGTGCACTGGCACCGGGTGTTATGGGATTAACAGGAATTGAGACGAGTGACATCATTTTTGGTGTGGTTGAAAAAACCAAACCTGATTTTGTGGTTGCCATCGATGCCTTGGCATCCCGATCAATTGAGCGGGTAAACTCGACGATTCAAATTTCAGATACTGGCATCCATCCCGGATCAGGGGTTGGCAATAAAAGAAAGGAATTAAGTAAAGAAACTTTGGGAATTCCTGTTTTTGCAATTGGCGTGCCAACTGTCGTTGATGCGGTTTCGATTACGAGTGATACGATTGATTTTATCCTCAAACATTTTGGAAAAGAATTGAAAGAAGGAAATCGTCCGTCAAGAGCGCTTGCACCCGCGGGAATGAGTTTTGGGGAAAAACGAAAGCTGAAAGATGACGATTTACCGGAAGAAAAGCATCGAAAAACCTTTTTGGGAATAATTGGTACATTATCAGATGAAGAAAAAAGAAAGTTAATCTACGAAGTTCTGTCGCCAATCGGACATAACTTGATGGTCACGCCAAAGGAAGTAGATGTTTTTATTGAAGACATGGCTAATCTGATTGCCAACGGTTTGAATTCTTCGCTTCACGGAGCGATAAATCAGGAAAATGCAGGATATTACACGAGGTAGTTTCACTTTTAGGGTTCCTTTTTCTTCTAGGAGCCCTTTAAGTATCTATTTTGAAAAAAAGTTCTATTAACTCTAGCATCGACATAATATTTAGTAGAAAAAATAGAAGAAAGGAAGCGGCTGTATGAAATTATTTATGCTTAAGAGCATAGGGATTGCAGCTTTAATGTTTATCTCTGTTTTAGCAGGAATGCAGCTTGCGAATGATGGAATTCATAGAATGAAGGGCTATGATGATCCTAATTTTCAAAAGACCATTACGATAAATGATAAAGGTAATGATTTCCATGCCTCGGTGTTGGGAAATCAAATGACCAGCTATGATATCGAAACGAAAAAGAAAAAGCTAGAAGAGATGAATGCCTTTAATCTATTCTCTTCAATGGGCAAGAAAATGTCTGATGGGATATCCGGTGCATCCAAAAAATTAGTGGAAAGCATTTCTAAGTAACACGAGAGCGGACCAGACGGGGTGCCGCCTTTTCTAATGTCTAGCTCAAGCGCCTAGGGGCTCGAGGTGTCGCCCCTGGACAAGGCGCTTGCGCTTTTCTCTTTCACTTTTCATTGAATCTTGATTATCCTACTGATATAATCAAAAATAGTGTACATGTGCGAGTATAGTAGGAGTGAACGACCATGAACAGAGATGACAAGCTCAAACGACAATCAAAGATTAGAAATTTTTCAATTATTGCCCATATTGACCATGGGAAATCAACACTAGCAGACCGTATTTTGGAGAAAACAAATGCACTTTCATCCCGCGAAATGAAAGATCAGCTTTTGGATTCAATGGATCTCGAACGTGAACGCGGAATTACGATAAAGTTAAACGCAGTACAATTAAAATACAAAGCAAAAGATGGGGAAGAGTACATTTTCCATTTAATCGATACACCGGGACATGTCGACTTTACTTATGAGGTATCAAGAAGCCTTGCTGCCTGTGAGGGTGCGGTTTTAGTCGTTGATGCTGCCCAGGGAATTGAAGCACAGACACTTGCAAACGTATACCTTGCTTTGGATAACAATCTTGAAATTTTACCTGTTATTAATAAAATTGATTTACCGAGTGCAGAGCCGGAAAGAGTTCGTAATGAAATTGAGGAAGTCATCGGTTTGGATGCGTCTGAGGCTGTTTTAGCCTCTGCAAAAGCAGGAATCGGAATCGAAGAAATCCTTGAACAAGTAGTAAAAACCGTGCCTGCACCTACAGGTGACCCTGAAGCGCCCTTAAAAGCCCTGATTTTTGACTCTCTTTATGATGCCTATCGCGGAGTTGTTGCCTATATTCGTGTGGTCGAAGGTTCTGTCAAGGTTGGCGATAAAATTAAAATGATGGCCACCGGAAAAGAATTTGAAGTAAATGAAGTAGGTGTGTTTACTCCAAAGGCTATGATGCTGGATGAATTAACCGTCGGCGATGTTGGCTTTTTGACTGCATCGATTAAAAATGTTGGCGATACCCGTGTCGGGGATACTATCACAAATGCTAAAAATGGCGCTGTTGAACCGCTTCCAGGTTACCGTAAACTAAATCCAATGGTGTATTGTGGACTTTATCCAATCGATACGGCCAGATTTAATGACCTAAGGGAAGCACTTGAAAAGCTTCAATTAAATGACTCTGCCCTTCAATTCGAACCTGAAACCTCGCAGGCTTTGGGCTTTGGCTTCCGCTGCGGATTTTTAGGACTACTTCATATGGAAATCATTCAGGAACGGATAGAGCGCGAATTTAAAATTGATTTGATTACAACTGCACCAAGTGTTATCTATCATGTTTATATGACAGATGGAACACAATTGAATGTAGATAATCCGTCCAACATGCCGGAACCGCAAAAACTTGACCGTGTTGAGGAGCCGTATGTAAAAGCAACGATGATGGCTCCTAACGATTATGTTGGCGCGATTATGGAACTTTGCCAGTTAAAGCGCGGAATTTTCGTTGATATGCAATACCAGGGAGAAAATCGGGTCAGCATCATTTATGAAATTCCTTTGGCCGAAATTGTTTATGATTTCTTTGATCAATTGAAATCGAGTACAAGAGGTTATGCGTCCTTTGATTATGAACTGATTGGCTATAAACCATCCAGTCTGGTAAAAATGGACATATTATTAAATACGGAAAAAGTCGATGCATTAAGCTTTATCGTCCATAAAGATTTTGCCTATGAACGTGGGAAAGTCATTGTTGAAAAGCTGAAGGAGTTAATTCCAAGACAGCAATTTGAAGTGCCTATTCAAGCGGCAATTGGTCAAAAAATTGTTGCCCGTTCCACGATCAAAGCGATGCGTAAAAACGTATTAGCAAAATGTTATGGCGGCGACATTTCTCGTAAACGTAAACTGTTAGAGAAACAAAAAGAAGGTAAAAAACGGATGAAACAGGTTGGATCCGTTGAAGTTCCGCAAGAAGCTTTTATGGCGGTACTAAAAATGGACGACAACAATACAAAAAAATAAATGAACAGGAGGTTAGGATCTGTCTGATATCAGGCAAGTCTAACCTCTTTTTGTTACCGAACAGAGGTGTAAAAATGATTCATGCAGCCTATCTCCATATCCCATTTTGTGAGCATATCTGTCATTATTGTGATTTTAATAAAGTGTTTTTAAAAGGCCAGCCAGTAGATGAATATTTGGATGCCCTTCATAAAGAAATGATTTTAACATTAAAACAATTTCCAACGAAAAAAATAGACACGATTTTTGTTGGGGGAGGAACACCTACTTCATTAAACGAGGAGCAGCTTTACCGATTTTGTGAAAATATAAATCAGTGCCTGCCAAAAAGTGGAAATTATGAGTTTACCTTTGAGGCTAATCCAGGGGACTTAACAAGGGAAAAATTACAAATATTAAAGAATGCTGGGATAAATCGAATTAGCCTTGGTGTTCAAACATTTAATAATGATTTGTTAAAAAAAATCGGCAGGGTGCATCAGGCAAAGGATGTTTTTCAATCCGTTGCGAATGCAAAAGAGGTTGGCTTTGAGAATATCAGCATTGACTTAATCTTTAGTTTGCCGACACAGACCCTTACGGATTTAAAAGAAACTTTAAAGGATGCATTTTCTTTAGATATTTCTCATTACTCAGCGTATTCCTTAATCATTGAACCAAAGACTGTTTTTTATAACTTGTTAAAAAAAGGCAAGCTGCCGACTCCGGGAGAAGATACGGAAGCCACTATGTATGAGTTGATGATGGAGGAAATGGATAAACACGGTTTTAAGCAATATGAAATCAGTAATTTTTCAAAACCGGGCTTTGAGAGTAGGCACAATCTTACCTATTGGAATAATGACCATTATTATGGGTTCGGAGCAGGAGCGCATAGCTATGTAAATGGGGTTAGGCGATCCAATATAGGACCTTTGAAAAAATATATTGAGCAAATAAACAATGGAAATCTCCCGGTCTTTGATGAACATTCTGTATCGAGGGCGGAAGAAATGGAAGAGGAAATGTTTTTAGGCTTAAGAAAAACGGAAGGTGTTTCCATTTCTAAATTCACTTCTAAGTTTGGAAAGCACCCTCTTGAGTTGTTTCGGAAAGAAATAGAGGATTTAATAAATAAAAAGTGGCTGGAAATTAACGACGAATATATCTTTTTAACAAAAGCTGGTCGCTTTTTAGGAAATGAGGTTTTTCAATCTTTTCTGGGAGTAGTTTAGTCCTAAGGTGTTTCTTCTTTTCGGTTGCAAATGATTGACACTTTCCCCCCTTTTTGATAATTTATTAATAGAATTAGCACTCGATGGTTATGAGTGCTAACAGAGGTGATGCGTGTGTTAACAGATCGTCAATTGTTGATTCTTAAGGTGATTGTTGATGACTTTATTCGATCTGCACTACCTGTTGGCTCAAGAAGTTTATCGAAAAAGGAAGAAATTTCGTTTAGTTCGGCAACGATTCGAAATGAAATGGCTGACCTTGAGGATTTAGGCTTTCTAGAAAAAACTCACACTTCATCAGGCAGAGTTCCATCGGAAAAAGGTTATCGGTATTACGTCGATCACTTACTTTCACCACAAAAGCTAAATCGGCATGATGTTTCCATTATTCAATCGATTTTTGCAGAAAGAATTTTTGAGTTTGAAAAAATTATTCAAAAATCAGCAAAAATCCTGTCTGAATTAACAAATTATACGGCGATTGTCCTAGGACCGGCTGCAAGCATAAATAAGCTTAAAAAGATTCAAATTATCCCATTAAATAAAGAAACAGCTATTGCTATCTTTGTTACGGATACAGGTCATGTAGAAAATCGTACTTTTTATTTGCCTCCTTCCGTGGATGCGAGCGATTTAGAAAAAACCGTTAACATTCTGAATGAACGGCTGACGAACGTTCCTCTTGAGGAATTAACCGGTAAAATGTATAAAGAAGTCGCCCTATTGCTTAAACAGCATATTCATAATTATGATTTTATGATGAAGACCATAACAGAGTCCTTGAAAATGCCTGTGAATGAAAAACTATTCTTAGGCGGCAAAACCAATATGCTAAGTCAGCCTGAATTTCACGATCTTTCCAAAATTCGCAGCTTGTTAATGATGATTGATCAAGAGGATTGGCTTTATAACTTAATCAGAAAAGACTCAGAAGGTCTAAATGTCAAAATCGGTCGGGAAAATGAAATTAGTGCGATGGAAAATTGCAGCCTGATTACGGCTACTTACTCCGTAGGGACTGAAAAATTAGGGACCATTGCTATCCTTGGTCCAACACGCATGGAGTACTCACGTGTCATTAGTTTACTTCAATTACTTAGTAAGGATTTAAGTTCTGTCCTTACGAAACTGTATCAAAACAATTAGCACTGGTAATATTGAGTAAGGGTGAAATGTACTTAGGTTTCGCCCCTCTTACTATGAATTTGAGATTTTTAATAAATAACTTTGAATGCTTTAAGGGAGGTGAGTAAGTTGACGAACGAGAAACAAAATACAATCAATGAAGAAATGGCTGAACAGGCACAAGAAGCAAATGAAAAGGTAGAACTTACTGAGGAAAATACAGCGGAGACTGTGTTTGCTGAAGAGGAAACAGCGGGTGAAGCGAATGTTGAACCGAATGTTCAGGACCTTTTAAAAGAAATTGAGGGATTGAAAAACAAATTAGATGAGGCTGATAACCGTTATCTAAGGCTTCAAGCTGATTTTGATAATTTCCGCCGTCGCTCTAGGTTGGATCTAGAAGCAAGCGAAAAATATAGAGCACAAAAGCTAATCACAGATTTATTGCCTGCATTGGATAATTTTGAAAGAGCCATGAAAGTGGAAGTGGACAATGACCAGGCAAAGTCACTGCTTCAAGGTATGGATATGGTTTACCGCGGTATAGCGGACGCCTTGAAAAAAGAAGGTGTGGAACCAATTGAAGCAGTAGGGAAAGAGTTTGATCCACATTTGCATCAGGCTGTGATGCAGGAATCAAATGAAAACTTCGGTCCAAATATTATCATTGAGGAATTCCAAAAAGGTTATTTATTAAAAGACCGAGTGATTCGGGCATCAATGGTAAAGGTGAATCAATAAGCCTACATATTATCTTAGGAGGAAAAGGCAATGAGTAAAATTATTGGTATTGACCTTGGTACAACCAACTCATGTGTGGCAGTACTTGAAGGCGGCGAGCCAAAAGTTATTCCAAATCCAGAAGGAAACCGTACGACTCCATCTGTTGTAGCATTTAAAAATGGCGAACGCCAAGTAGGGGAAGTCGCAAAACGCCAAGCGATTACAAACCCTAATACGATTATTTCGATTAAACGCCATATGGGTACTGCCCATAAAGTAGAAGTGGAAGGAAAGGGTTATACTCCACAAGAAATTTCTGCCATCATCCTTCAATATTTAAAATCCTATGCAGAAGATTATCTTGGTGAGCCGGTAACAAAAGCGGTTATTACTGTTCCTGCATATTTTAATGATGCAGAGCGCCAAGCAACAAAGGATGCTGGAAAAATTGCCGGTTTAGAGGTTGAACGTATTATCAACGAACCTACTGCTGCTGCGCTTGCTTACGGATTAGACAAAACGGATCAAGACCAAACCATTCTAGTTTATGACCTTGGCGGCGGTACATTTGACGTTTCCATTCTTGAACTTGGCGATGGTGTGTTTGAAGTAAAAGCAACAGCCGGTGATAACCGCCTTGGCGGAGATGATTTTGACCAAGTTATTATTGATTATCTTGTAGAACAATTCAAAAAAGAAAATGGAATTGATCTATCTCAAGATAAAATGGCTCTACAGCGTCTAAAAGATGCTGCAGAAAAAGCGAAGAAGGATCTATCAGGTGTAACTTCAACCCAAATTTCCTTGCCATTCATTACGGCTGGTGCTGCTGGACCGCTCCATTTAGAAGTAACAATGTCCAGAGCAAAATTTGAAGAATTGTCTGCATCACTTGTAGAGCGGACAATGGGGCCTACTCGTCAAGCACTTAGTGATGCTGGTCTCACGCCATCTGAAATTGATAAAGTCATCCTAGTTGGGGGTTCAACAAGAATTCCAGCTGTTCAGGAAGCGATTAAAAAAGCAACTGGACAAGAGCCGCACCGCGGTGTTAATCCTGATGAAGTCGTGGCAATGGGGGCTGCTATCCAGGGTGGAGTTATTACTGGGGATGTTAAAGACGTTGTATTACTAGACGTAACTCCTTTATCCCTAGGGATTGAAACGATGGGCGGAGTGTTTACGAAGTTAATCGATCGTAACACAACAATCCCGACATCTAAATCTCAAGTATTCTCTACTGCTGCTGACAATCAAACCGCTGTTGATATTCATGTTCTTCAAGGGGAGCGTCCAATGGCAGCAAATAATAAAACATTGGGCAGATTCCAGTTGTCCGATATTCCACCGGCACCACGTGGAATTCCACAAATTGAGGTTACCTTCGATATCGACAAAAATGGTATCGTAAATGTTCGTGCAAAGGACCTTGGTACAAATAAAGAACAGCAAATTACGATTAAATCTTCTACCGGTCTTTCTGATGAAGAAATTCAAAAAATGGTAAGAGAAGCAGAAGAAAACGCGGAAGCGGATAAGACACGTAAAGAAGAAGTGGAGCTTCGTAATGAAGCAGATCAACTTGTCTTTACAACGGAAAAAACGTTAAAAGATCTTGAAGGCAAAGTAGATGCAGCTGAAGTTGCAAAAGCGAATGATGCGAAGGATGCATTAAAACAAGCCATTGAAAAAAATGATTTAGATGAAATCCGCAGCAAAAAAGATGCATTGCAAGAAATTGTGCAGGCTTTATCTGTTAAGCTTTACGAAGAAGCTGCGAAGCAGGCGCAGGCACAGCAAGGAGCGCAGGACGCGGGTGCAGGCGGTAAAGATGACAATGTTGTAGATGCAGAATTTGAAGAAGTTAAAGATGATAAGTAATAAATAAAAGACAAAATAAGGAAAAGTCAAAGTCAGGCGAACGGCTTTGGCTTTTTCTTTGATTTATTATAGGGATATTAAGCTATTTATTCTTGCATTATAAATCTTTACAGTGTTAAAATAATCTTTATGTGAATGATTCGGGAGTGGTAATCATGAGTAAACGGGATTACTATGAGGTGCTGGGGATTAGTAAGAGCGCTTCAAAGGATGAAATAAAAAAAGCTTACCGTAAGCTCTCTAAAAAATATCATCCAGATATTAATAAAGAGCCGGATGCAGCGGATAAATTTAAGGAAATAGCTGAAGCTTATGAAGTATTAAGTGATGATCAAAAAAAGGCGCACTATGATCAATTCGGTCATACAGATCCAAATCAAGGCTTTGGCGGAGGTGCTGATTTCGGCGGCTTTGGCGGTTTTGAGGATATTTTTAATACCTTCTTTGGCGGCGGCGGTTCGAGAAGACGAGATCCAAATGCTCCAAGGCAGGGTGCTGACCTTCAGTACACTATGACGGTAACTTTTGAGGAAGCAGCGTTTGGTAAAGAAACAGATATTGAAATTCCTCGTGAAGAAACGTGCGGAACCTGCAGCGGTTCTGGTGCAAAACCGGGAACAAAGCCGGAAACATGTAACCACTGTCATGGGACAGGCCAGTTAAATGTTGAACAAAATACTCCGTTCGGCCGGATTGTTAATCGCCGGACATGTCACTACTGTAATGGGACAGGGAAAGAAATAAAGCAGAAATGTTCAACCTGCGGCGGTTCAGGAAAAGTGCAGAAACGGAAAAAAATCCATGTGAGAATTCCTGCGGGTATTGATGATGGTCAGCAATTAAGGATGGCTGGTCAAGGGGAAGCAGGGATTAATGGAGGTCCTGCAGGAGATCTTTATGTAGTCTTCCATGTGCGTGAACACGAGTTTTTTGAAAGAGATGGCGATGACATTTATTGCGAAATGCCAATCACCTTTGTTCAATCTACATTAGGGGATGAAATTGAAGTTCCTACCCTGCATGGAAAGGTTAAGCTAAAAGTGCCTGCAGGAACACAAACAGGAACCCAATTCCGCTTAAAAGGAAAAGGTGTTCCAAATGTTCGCGGATACGGTGTCGGCGATCAGCATATCATTGTCAAAATCATTACGCCGACCAAGTTGAATGATAAGCAAAAGCAGCTTCTTCGCGAGTTTGCTGAAATTAGCGGAAATGCACCAATTGGTGAGCATGAAGAAAGCTTTTTCTCTAAAGTAAAACGTGCCTTTAAAGGTGAATAGGGATTGGAGTTGGTAGTATGAAATGGTCCGAAATTAGTATCCATACAACAAATGAGGCAGTCGAACCTATTTCTCATATTTTACATGAGGCCGGAGCAAGCGGTGTAGTTATTGAAGATCCATTTGAGCTGACAAAGGAAAGGGAAGACCAATTCGGGGAAATCTACCAACTTAATCCTGACGATTACCCGGAGGAAGGGGTCATTGTCAAAGCCTATTTGCCAGTAAATAGTTTTTTAGGGGAAACGGTGGATGCGATCAAGGAATCAATTAATAACTTAATTATTTATAATATTGATATCGGCCTAAACAAGGTGACCATCAGTGAAGTGAATGAAGAAGAATGGGCAACCGCGTGGAAGAAGTATTATAATCCTGTGAAAATTTCTGAGAAATTCACGATTGTCCCAACATGGGAAATTTACACTCCGGTGAGTAGTGATGAGCTGATCATTGAATTGGATCCGGGAATGGCATTTGGAACAGGGACACACCCGACAACGGTTATGTGTATACAGGCTCTGGAACGAACCGTTAAGCGCGGTGACAGAGTGATTGATGTTGGAACAGGTTCTGGCGTTTTAAGCATTGCAGCAGCCATGCTTGGTGCTGAGGACGTGAGGGCGTACGATCTAGATGAAGTAGCGGTTACACAAGCTAGGCTGAATATCAAGCTGAATAAAGTAAATGAAGTGATCTCCATTTCGCAGAATAATTTGCTTGATGGTGTGGAAGAAACATCTGCAGATGTTGTAGTGGCCAATATTTTAGCTGAAGTGATTTTAAGGTTTACCGATGATGTGGCAAAGGTCTTAAAGCCGGGTGGGTGTTTTATAGCATCCGGCATCATTCAGCAAAAGAAAGACCAAGTGAAAGAAGCACTTGCTGCATCAGGTTTTGAAATAGTGGAAACCATTTTAATGGAAGATTGGGTTGCACTTATTGCAAAAAGGATATAATGGTTGAAAAAAAGGGGATAAGGTTCCCTTTTTTTATTTCCAGTCTTTTATTAAAAAAATTTTTTTAGTAAAATAAAGAGTAAAATGTTTTTAAAGAGGGTGCATCGTATGCAACGCTACTTTGTTAAAGACCGAGCAAAAGAGAATCGTTTTTTGATTGATTCCGAAGATCGGCATCATATTTTAAAGGTCATGCGCATGCATATTGGTGACCAAATTATTTGTGTGGACCCACAGGGGAAAATGGCTGTATGTAAAATTGCAGAAATTACCGATGAACAAGTCGTTGCAGACGTTGTACAATGGGAAGAAGAAAATTCGGAGCTTCCGATTTCCATTACAATCGCCAGCGGTCTTCCAAAAGGAGACAAGTTGGAATGGATTATTCAAAAGGGGACTGAACTTGGTGCCCATAAATTTCTGCCCTTTTCAGCGGCTAGGTCCGTTGTGAAATGGGATGAAAAGAAAGCAGCAAAAAAAATAGAGAGATGGCAAAAAATTGCCAAAGAAGCTGCGGAACAGTCCCATCGTGCTATTTTACCAGAAGTAGCAAATTTGGTAAGCTTTAAAAATTTGCTTGGGGAAAGCAAAAACTTTGACTATAAATTAGTTGCATATGAGGAGGAAAGCCGAAGCGGGGAAACTTCGATTTTCTCTTCAACTCTTCAAAAAATGGAAAACGGTGAATCACTTTTATTGGTTTTTGGACCGGAAGGCGGATTAACAGAGGAAGAGGTCCGGCTTTTAAAGGAGAATGGTTTTTCCATTTGCGGATTGGGTCCGCGAATTTTAAGAACGGAAACTGCGCCTTTATATTCACTTGCGGCGATTTCCTATCATTTTGAATTAATGAGGTGAGTTCTAATGGCAACAGTCGCGTTTCATACACTTGGATGTAAGGTCAACCATTATGAAACTGAGGCCATTTGGCAGTTGTTTAAACAAGAAGGCTACGAACGGGTCGATTTTGAAGCGATTTCCGATGTATATGTAATTAATACTTGTACGGTAACAAACACAGGTGACAAAAAAAGCCGGCAAGTGATCAGACGAGCTGTAAGGAAAAATCCGGATGCTGTCATTTGTGTCACTGGGTGTTATGCACAAACATCCCCGGCAGAAATTATGGCTATTCCCGGGGTGGATATTGTCGTAGGAACACAGGACCGGATTAAAATGCTTGATTACATCGAGCAGTATAAAAAAGAGCGTCAGCCAATTAATGGTGTCGGGAATATTATGAAAAGCCGTGTATATGAAGAACTAGATGTACCTTCCTTCACAGATCGAACACGCGCTTCATTAAAAATTCAAGAAGGCTGCAATAATTTTTGTACCTTCTGTATTATTCCATGGGCACGCGGCTTAATGCGATCCCGTGATCCAAAAGAAGTCATCCATCAAGCACAGCAATTGGTGGATGCCGGTTATAAAGAGATTGTGCTGACTGGTATTCATACTGGCGGTTACGGAGAAGACATGAAGGAATATAACCTTGCAGGGCTCCTTCGTGATTTAGAAGCACAGGTGAAAGGTTTAAAACGTCTTCGTATTTCTTCGATTGAGGCAAGTCAAATTACGGATGAAGTCATTGAAGTAATCAAACATTCGAATATTATTGTTCGCCATTTGCACATTCCGATTCAATCTGGATCGAATTCAGTCTTAAAGCGGATGCGCCGGAAATATACGATGGAATTTTTCGCTGAAAGATTGGAGCGTTTAAAGGAAGTTCTTCCAGGTCTTGCGGTTACATCCGATGTAATCGTTGGTTTCCCGGGAGAAACCGAAGAAGAATTTATGGAAACCTATAATTTTATAAAGGAGCATAAATTCTCCGAGCTTCATGTCTTCCCTTATTCTAAACGGACCGGTACTCCTGCAGCCCGTATGGAAGACCAAATCGATGAAGAGGTTAAAAATGACCGTGTGCATCGTCTTATTAGTCTCTCCGATCAATTGGCGAAAGAATATGCTTCACAATTTGAAAACGATGTTCTAGAAGTGATTCCGGAAGAGGAATATAAGGAAGAGCTAAATTCAGGATTATATATTGGTTATACAGATAATTATTTAAAAGTGGTTCTCCCTGCAACGGAAGAAATGGTTGGAAAAATTGTAAAAGTTAAAATTACCAAAGCCGGATACCCTTATAATCAAGGTCAATTCGTCCGGGTTGTAGAGGATACACCGGTAAAAGAAGAAGTGTTTATGGAAGAAGAAGCTGTCATCTAAGGATCCTATTTTTGGGTCCTTTTTTTCTTTGAAAAGGGTATCCTATATTTTAGAGCAGGTTTATTTTATTGATTCGTGAAAGGAGCAAACAAATGACAACTGCCAATATCGCTGCAATGATTGATCATACATTGTTAAAACCGGATGCAACCAAGCAACAAATTGAAACCCTTTGCCAAGAGGCAAAAGAATATAAATTTTTTTCCGTTTGTGTAAATCCAACATGGGTAAAAACATGTAGAGATTTATTAAATGGAAGTGGTGTTAAGGTTTGTACAGTTATTGGTTTCCCATTAGGAGCGACAACATCCGAAACAAAGGCCTTTGAAACAAAAAATGCGATTGACCAGGGTGCTGATGAAGTGGATATGGTCATTAATATTGGGGCTTTAAAGGATTATAACGACCAATTAGTGGAAAGTGATATTCGTGCTGTTGTGGATGCTGCAAAAGGAAAGGCATTAACAAAAGTAATTATCGAAACGAGTTTGTTAACACAGGAAGAAAAGATTCGTGCCTGCCAGCTAGCTGTTCAAGCAGGTGCAGACTATGTAAAAACTTCTACAGGCTTTTCTTCTGGTGGGGCTACAGTAGAGGATATTGCGTTGATGAGACAGGCTGTTGGTCCGGAAATAGGTGTTAAAGCCTCCGGTGGGGTTAGAAGCACTGAGGATGCACTTAAAATGACTGAGGCGGGCGCAACAAGAATTGGAGCGAGCTCAGGTGTTGCCATTCTTAAAGGGCTAACAGTAACAAGCTCATATTAAAAAAGACGGCTTAAGCCGTCTTCAGGCTGTCGAAAATTTTTCGATAACCTTTTATTTTATTCGCTCTATTTAATAATTAACCGCGTTAATTTTTAAAAAATTATGAGAGTTTGTCTGTGCAACAGGCCCATTTGCAGAGACAATCAATAAAATTGGTATTTAGATTTGACAAAGTGAAAAATTGCTAAGAAAAATACACTTTCTCGACAAACTAAAGACGGCTAATGCCGTCTTTTTAAGCTTTTTTTCCATGTAAATATAAAATCATTTCACCAAATTTTGTGGCAAATGGGAGAATGATAATGGAAGTAACCACGTTAAATATTACGCTTATATGAGCTAGTTGAACATCTTTCTGGTGGGCTAACAGGTCTGCATGTTCGGATAGGTAGGGGATGAGCGGGATAAATAGTGCAACCCCAAAGACATTCAGCCAAACATGGGCATATGCCGCAAGCCTTGACTCTTTTCCCCCGCCAATTGAAGCAATAATTGCTGTTATACATGTCCCAATATTGGCTCCAAGCATGATGGCAATTCCGGCGTTCAGCTGAAGGAGTCCAGCCGTTAAAAACCCCATTGCAATCCCTGTCATAGCCGTGCTTGATTGAATAATTGCAGTAATGATTGTTCCTGTAAGCAGACTGAGAAAAATATGGTCATTAATCGAAAGAATAAATTTGTTTATATAACTAAGCGAAGTTAATGGGTGTGCCAATAATTCAAAACCTTTCATTGCCGTGAATACAGAGGCAATTCCCAATAAGAGCATCCCAATGCTTTTCGCCTTTCGATTTTTGAGAATGATTAGAAAGGCACCTAAGATAGCTAACGGTGCTAAAATAGCATCTATATCAAAAGTTATTAGCTCAGTCTTAAAGGTTGTTCCAATATTGGTTCCCAAAATGATCCCAATCGATTGCGGGAAGGTCATAATCCTAGCAGAAATCAATCCGATTGTGATGACCATTACGGCAGAGCTGCTTTGGAGAAGGGCTGTGATAAATGTCCCGGTTACCATCCCTTTTAATGGGGTACTCGTTAATTTAATCAGCCATGTCCTCAATTTTTCTGCGGATAAATTAAATAGTCCAAACCTAATAATGGTCATTCCAAATATAAATAATAATATACAAAGAACAAATAATAGGATGTACAGCATGTCTCTAGGCCCCCTCGCTTCATTGTATGGCCTCTATTGTTAGGACATGCCACTTTTAAGGAAAAATAACACATGCTTCGTAATTATTCTTGTTATTTATGAATAAAAAATAAAAAAGCTTGTATGAGCAATCGTAATTAATATTGACCTTGTTTCAAGGTTATATTATAATTGCAAGGTACATGGATTGAATGTAAGTGTGTTGTGTTTCGGAGGGAGGGAAAGAGAATGTCTAAAACCGTCGTTCGTAAAAACGAATCGCTTGAAGATGCTCTTCGTCGCTTCAAACGTACTGTATCAAAAACAGGTACTTTGCAAGAGGCAAGAAAGCGCGAATTCTACGAAAAGCCAAGTGTAAGGCGTAAGAAAAAGTCTGAAGCAGCAAGAAAACGTAAGTTCTAAGAGAGGGTGTAATTTATGAGTCTTCTCGAGCGTTTAAATAATGACATGAAACAAGCAATGAAAAACAAGGAAAAAGACAAACTCAGTGTGATTCGGATGGTTAAAGCTTCCTTGCAAAATGAAGCGATTAAGCTCGGTTCAAATGAGCTGTCCGAAGAACAAGAGTTAACAGTACTTTCTCGCGAAGTAAAACAACGCAAAGACTCCCTCCATGAATTTGATAAAGCAGGTCGCGAAGACCTTGTTGATAAATTGCGCACGGAGCTCTCTATCGTTGAGTTGTATATGCCAAAACAGCTGTCTGACGAAGAAGTATCGGAAATTGTAAAAGAAACAATCGCTGAAACCGGTGCAACATCAAAAGCGGATATGGGAAAAGTGATGGCTGCGATTATGCCGAAGGTAAAAGGTAAAGCAGATGGATCACTTGTAAATAAACTTGTACAACAACACCTTTCATAAGTATTCTGACATCAAAGCCGCAGGCATTAAGTGCCTGCGGTTTTTATTTTATAACTAAATAATTGGTTGAGTAACCCTAGAAACGCGTTTTGCTTGCTTAAGGGAAAAGAAACGAGGTTTCATTGCCCGATGGAGAGGATATTTTGACAAAAAGGGAAAAGAAACGGGTTTTCATTGCCCGTTGGAGAAGATTTTTCGCCCAAAAGGGAAAAGAAACAGGTTTTCATTGCCCGATGGAGAATATTTTTCGCCCAAAAGGGAAAAGAAACGGGTTTTCATTGCCCGATGAAGAATATTTTTCGCCCAAAAGGGAAAAGAAACGGGTTTTCATTGCCCGATGGAGAAGATATTTTGACAAAAAGGGAAAAGAAACGGGTTTTCATTGCCCGATGGAGAAGATATTTTGACAAAAAGGGAAAAGAAACGGTTTTCATTGCCCGATGGAGAGAATTTTTCGCCCAAAAGGGAAAAGAAACGAGGTTTCAATGCCCGTTGGAGAGGATATTTTGACAAAAAGGGAAAAGAAACGGGTTTTCATTGCCCGATGGAGAAGATTTTTCGCCCAAAAGGGAAAAGAAACGGGTTTTCATTGCCCGATGGAGGAGATTTTTCGCCCAAAAGGGAAAAGAAACGAGGTTTCATTGCCCGATGGAGAAAATATTTTGACAAAAAGGGAAAAGAAACGGGTTTTCATTGCCCGATGGAGAAGATATTTTGACAAAAAGGGAAAAGAAACGGGTTTTCATTGCCCGATGGAGAGGATATTTTGACAAAAAGGGAAAAGAAACGGGTTTTCATTGCCCGATGGAGAAGATTTTTCGCCCAAAAGGGAAAAGAAACAGGTTCTCATTGCCCGTTGGAGAGGATATTTTCACAAAAAGGGAAAAGAAACAGGTTTTCATTGCCCGATGGAGTGGATATTTTGACAAAAAGGGAAAAGAAACGAGGTTCCATTGCCCGATGGAGGAGATTTTTCGCCCAAAAGGGAAAAGAAACGGGTTTTCAATGCCCGATGGAGAAGATTTTTCGCCCAAAAGGGAAAAGAAACGGGTTTTCAATGCCCGATGGAGAAGATTTTTCGCCCAAAAGGGAAAAGAAACGGGTTTTCATTGCCCGTTGGAGAGGATATTTTGACAAAAAGGGAAAAGAAACGGGTTTTCATTGCCCATTTGAGAGAATTTTTCGCCCAAAAGGGAAAAGAAACGGGTTTTCATTGCCCATTTGAGAGAATTTTTCGCCCAAAAGGGAAAAGAAACGGGTTTTCAATGCCCGTTGGAGAAGATTTTTCGCCCAAAAGGGAAAAGAAACAGGTTTTCATTGCCCGATGGAGAGGATATTTTGACAAAAAGAGAAAAGAAACGGGTTTTCATTGCTCGCAGGAGCAGTTATTTACACCTCATGGGAAAAGAAACCCTGTTTCAATACGAGAAAAACATTAGAAGGTGAAACTTTCACTAATGTCGAACGTAAATATAGCAATAGATAGAGAAGGGGGGATATTAGTTGGTTGCTTTTCTTACGGATCCAATTGTCATTACCGTTCTATTAACCATCGCTGGTATTGGTATTGTCATGGAGCTTTTTTCTCCTAAATTTGGAATACCGGGTTTTATTGGTGTGTTTGCTCTTTGTTTATTTTTTTACGGGCATTATCTTGCTGGACTGGCCGGATTTGGAGCCTTTGCCCTTTTTATTGCAGGAATCATCCTCATTTTTTTAGAGCTTTTTCTACCGGGGGCCATCTCTGGAACCCTTGGTTTAGCAGCGCTTATCTTCAGTCTCTTCTTAGCTGGCGGAGACACTCTTCAAATGGGTATCTCAATATTAATCGCTTTATTTTTTTCAATTTTAATGTTTTTCGTCATGATTAAAATCTTTGGCAAAAAGCTTGTTCTTTTTAATAAAATGATTCTCTTTGATTCAGCAAGGAAAGAGGATGGGTATGTTTCGAATATCAATCGAACAGACCTTTTAGGCGTGGAAGGGACAGCTTTAACCATTTTACGCCCGGCCGGTACAGCCATTTTTAACAATGAACGGGTGGATGTGGTCAGTGAAGGCGGCTTTATTGATCAAAATGCTAAAATAAAGGTCATTAAGGTAGAAGGAGTACGTATTGTAGTTAGAGAAATAAAATAAGTAGGAGGTTGTTTCATTATGCCAAGCGGAACCATTTTTGTCATTGCGATTGTCATTGTCGCGCTAATTTTCTTAGGGATTTTATTATCCTTTGTTCCTGTAATGCTTTGGATTTCAGCGCTTGCTGCAGGTGTGCGCGTAAGCATCTTTACATTGGTAGGAATGCGGCTTAGAAGGGTAACACCAAGCAAGGTAATTAATCCGTTAATTAAGGCTCATAAAGCGGGGTTAAACGTCACCACGAATCAGCTTGAAAGTCATTACCTGGCCGGAGGAAACGTAGACAGGGTTGTAAACGCACTTATTGCCGCTCACAGGGCCAATATTGAATTATCTTTTGAGCGCTGTGCTGCCATCGATCTTGCAGGTCGTGACGTTTTAGAGGCTGTGCAAATGAGTGTAAACCCTAAAGTTATTGAGACCCCCTTTATCGCGGGTGTCGCAATGAATGGGATTGAGGTAAAGGCGAAAGCAAGAATTACCGTTCGGGCCAATATCGAGCGTCTTGTCGGGGGTGCTGGAGAGGCAACCGTCGTTGCGCGTGTAGGGGAAGGGGTCGTATCGACGATTGGTTCCTCTGAAAGCCATAGCAAAGTGTTAGAAAACCCTGATTCTATTTCACAAACCGTTTTATCTAAAGGACTTGATGCTGGAACAGCTTTTGAGATTCTTTCCATTGATATTGCGGATGTTGATATCGGTAAAAATATTGGTGCAGAACTACAGATGGAACAAGCGGAAGCAGATAAGAAAATTGCCCAGGCAAAAGCGGAAGAACGCCGTGCCATGGCTGTTGCACAAGAACAAGAAATGAAGGCAAAAGTGCAGGAAATGAGGGCTAAGGTTGTCGAAGCTGAGGCGGAAGTGCCACTTGCAATGGCCGAGGCGCTTAAGTCTGGAAACATAGGTGTTATGGACTATATGAATATTAAAAATATCTCTGCGGATACGGATATGAGAGGATCAATAGGCAAGATAACGGGCGATAAAAAAGACGATCGCTAACGGCCGCCATCCAAATAGAAATAATCTAAGGAGGACCGGTCATGGAAACAATCATTTTTTTGATTATTATAGGTGTTCTGTCAGCCGTTTTCGGAAAGGCAAAAGGAAATAGGACACCATCTAAAAATAAGCCTTTTTCGTTTAATCAATTTGAAGAATTTCGTGAACTTTTTTCCGAAAAAGCCCTTCCAAAACAAGAACGCCCTATCAAACCAGTGGAGAGACAGACACATGCTGTCCAGCAGCAAAATATTGAAATAAAATACCAACAAGTAAAGCATGAAGCAGAATCCATCACAACTCGAGTCAGCCGAGTGTTTGAGAACGCTAAAGCTGAAGACGTTAAGCCACAGGTGTTGGAAAGGGAAGATAAGAATGAAATACTTTCGGATAGTACTGATGCAAAATCTTTAATAAATGGAATCATCTGGTCGGAGATTCTCGGTGAACCACGAGCAAGAAGACCATATTTTTCAAGAAGAAGATAAAATAATAAACCGGTTTTGAGAAGGAAAAAGAAGTGCTAGAACCCTCTTACGTATTAGGGAAGAAGGAGAACAGCCTGCCGGATCAAAAAGGCAAAAACAATAAGACTTGCAAATATTGTAATAAATGGTCCAAGAATGACGTTAAAAATAAGACTCTTTGTTCTAGTGAATGTAAAAAAGTGCTAACAAGCAAAGCCATAGAAAATACAATACAGGCACCAGGAAACAACGAAAAAGTCAAACGTTGCGACCCTTGATAAATAAGGATTTTTCAAGCCTAATATAAGGAGCCAACTATAACGGTATTAAACCCTTGGATAACTAAAAAGTTAAGCAGCCTGGGTCTCTTTCCCGGCTGCTTTTTTATCCTTTGTAACCTTCAGGCAGCGGCGGCCTTTCCGGAACGCTCCAAAAAATTCAGCATGATCAAAGACTTCCTCCAGGATCAATCTAATACTTAGAGGATCAATTCTAGGGTATTTTAAGTCTGAATAATAGCTTTATTAAAGCCTTTAACAGCGGGCGGGCCTTGCCAATAAAAAAGGACCCCGATAGGAATCCTTGTACATTGATTATTTAGTTTTAATGTTGAGATGAATGAATGGACCTTTTTCACCTTCGACTTTTCCATCTTCATCAATCCAGGTGTGTTTATCGTCACGTCTGTAATGTATCTTATCTAAAACTAGTTTTAACAAACGATTAACTTCTTCAATGTCTTTTGTTTCTATTTTAAGTTTTGGGGCGTTCTTTAAGTCGTTACCCATAACGAAAAGTTTACCGTTATTCATATGCGTAAGTTTTCTTATATCAGATAACCATTTTAACTTTGTTTCATATCGTTTGGATAACGTATCCTTATTAGATAATTCGATCTGTTCTTCCAACCCCAGAATAGCAGTATTAACATCGTTTAAGTCCCTATCAAATTCCTCTTTATATTCGAGATATTCTTCTCGTGTAATAACACCTAGGTTCAAATTTTTTCTCGTATTTTTCAAAGCTTTGTTTAATATATTCTTTTGTGATACTAACTTAGTTAATTGGTTTCGTAAATCCTCAATATTATTGTTAGCGTTATTGGTATCACTTAACAATTTATCCCAATTCTTACGGAATTGCCTTTCAATATTGGATAACTTGTCCCAAAATGTTTCAAGTAACTTGTATTCAGCGACACCTTTATTACCGCATTGGCATCCTTTAAGGTAAACTGTATTTTTCTGTTTACTATCCTTTTTAAATTGCATCTTTAGTCCACAGTGACAATAAACTAAGTCCTTTAAGATTGTTATTACCTGACCTTTGGACCGTGTACGTTTAGCCAATCCCTCACTACCGCCACTAATACGACTATTAACAGCTTCCTGAACTTGTTGAAACTCATCGGGTGTTACTATACCTTCATGGGCATCATGTACAATTATTGTTTCGATAACTTTCTTCTGCTTATTTTTAGGCTGATATGAAATAGTTCCTTTATATACAGGATTTTTTAGAATGGTATCTATATGACTAATTCCAAACGGTTTGCCAGTATGGATTGTTCCCGCATTTTTCCCGCCTTTAACTTCATAAGAACGTGTACGAAAACCGACAAGTTTATTTACGATAGTATGGATTCCATAACCAGCTAAGGCATAATCAAAGATAATTCTAACGACTTTGGCTTCCTCATCAACTTTGACTAGTTTCTTAGTCCTAGGGTTTCGTGTATAACCATATGGTGTTACCCCTTGAATCCATTCACCTCTTAACACACCTTCTCTCTTTCCTCTTTTATAACGCTTTGTAATCAACATTAATTCCTGTGATGCTATTACACCTTGGAAATCAAACATTAACCTATCATCTGAATTTAAATCGTATGCACGTTCAGGAGTAAGTAAGGGTATTTCATATTCAGCTAAAGTGTCGGCAATCGCTTGTGATGCACCTAGTTTACGTGATAGCCGGTCAGTGGAAACAACAAATACTGCATCCCATAAACCTGCCATAACATCGGTTAGTAAATTGGTTAATTCAGTACGTTCAATAATACTCTTACCGCCAGAAATAATTTCCTCATATATTTTGTATTTGTAGCCACGTTCATTACAGTAGCGTTCAGCAATCGTTCTATGTGACAGTAAGGTGTTTTTGCCTTCCCCCGCATCCCTTGATATACGTAATAGTATACCGACGTTCTTTATCTCGGTTGTAGTCGTCATAATACCTTGACCTCTTTCATACAATTTATTGGAATCATTATATCAAGGAATTAGATAACGGTATATAAAGAATCTCATAATATGAGATGAAAGGGGGTTCTTTTTTTATGGCAAAAAAATGGGGGCAACTTGTCCGGTATTGGATGACAAAGAATATGGATCTTCCTCAAGATGTCATGATGGATTTACCCCGAATCACGATGATTGGCCAGATTCATATCTACATCGAGAACCATAAGGGTTTATTAACCTTTACAGATAAAGAACTCCGGTTGCTCTTAAAGCAAGGGCAGCTTTTGATAAAAGGTAAGTCCTTCGTGATTAAAACCATCTTACCTGAAGAGATTTTATTGGAAGGAAAAATTGATCAGGTCATATATATAACTGAAAATCCGGGAGGAACAAAATGAAAAACCAATGGATTGAATTTTTATTTGGCAGGGTAACGGTAAAGGTTTCGGGGAGAGGAATCGAACGATTTTTAAATGTGTTAACCAGAAATGGCTTACTCGTTTGGAATGTCAAACGGCATGGAACAGAAACGATCACATTTAAAATGCGACTTCAGGATGCACTAAAAATAAGACGTTTTGCCCGTAAAAGTGAATGCTCCATCAGCTTCTTACAGCGGAGCGGTGTCCCGTTTTTATTTAAAAGATTATTAAAAAACAGCGGCTTTTTGGCAGGGGCTGTTTTATTTTTCCTGATGATTTTAGTGTTATCAAATGTAATTTGGGGAATTGAAATCAAAGGGGCAAAGCCGGCAACAGAGTATAAAATTCGCAAAGAATTGGACAAGATGGGTGTAAAAATCGGCAAGCTTCAGTTCTTTGTCGATAATGTGGAAGGGATTCAAAGAAAGCTGACAAACAATATTGGCGATCTTACATGGGTCGGTGTGGAGTTAAACGGGACAACCTATCATTTTCAAGTAGTAGAAAAAAATGAGCCAAAAAAGCCTGAGAAATTATCCCCTAGAAATTTAGTAGCAAAAAAGAAAGCAATTATTTACAGTATGTATGTTGAAGATGGACAGCCAGTTGTCAATCTCAATGACCATGTTGAACCAGGACAATTACTGGTTTCAGGTGAAATTGGGATGGAAGGCAAAACAAAAGCGGTTGCTGCAAAAGGGGAAGTGTTGGGAGAGACCTGGTATATGGGGCATGTTGAACTTCCATTTAAAACGAACTTTAAAGTATTTAACGGGAAAGAAAAACAAAAACATTTTGTAAAGTTGGGGAAATTTGAACTTCCGGTATGGGGATTTGGAAAGCCGAAATTTAAGGAATATGAAACAGAGACAAATGAAAATAAAATTCATTTTTTAAAATGGAAATTACCTATTTCCTTTGTTAATAAAACCCTTAGGGAAAGGGAAGAAATTACACGAACGTATACAGAAAAAGAGGCAACACAAAATGCAATTGATTTGGCAAGAAATAAAATAAAAAGCCATATAGATGAAGATGCTATTATAAAGGACGAAAAAATTTTACACAAGTCAATTAAGAATGGTAAAGTTATACTAGATATCCATTTTAAGATAATCGAAAATATTGCTATCGGACAACCAATAACCAAGGAGATACATGAATGACAGTAGAGCTAAAAACAATCAATATGCAGCTTGAAAATCCAAATGAGGCGATTGCGCTTTTAGGTAACGCAGATGCAAACATTAAAATTATTGAACAAGAGTTAAATGTTTCAATTGTAACAAGAGGGGAATCTGTCAGCTTATCGGGGGACGAGGAGAAGGTTATAATTGCCGGACAGGTTCTTGATAAATTGGTTGTATTAATCCGTAAAGGAATAAACATTAACCAGAGGGATGTATTATATGCCCTTCGAATGGCTGAAAAAGGAACGCTTGAGTACTTTGTCAATATATATGATGAAGAAATTGCCAAGACCGTAAAAGGAAAATCCATTCGAATTAAAACAATTGGGCAGATGCAGTATGTAACAGCCATTAAGAAGAATGACCTGGTGTTTGGAATTGGTCCGGCTGGAACAGGTAAAACTTATTTAGCTGTTGTTATGGCTGTCAATGCGCTAAAAAATGGTCAAGTAAATAAAATTATTTTAACCAGGCCAGCCGTTGAAGCAGGAGAAAGTTTAGGTTTTTTGCCTGGTGACTTAAAAGAGAAGGTAGATCCGTATTTAAGGCCGCTGTATGATGCGCTCCATGATATCTTGGGAGCTGAGCATACGGGAAGACTGATTGAGCGCGGTACAATCGAAATCGCCCCGCTTGCTTATATGAGAGGGCGGACATTGGAGGATGCGTTCGTTATTTTAGATGAAGCGCAAAATACGACGCATGCTCAAATGAAAATGTTCTTAACCCGTCTTGGTTTTGGTTCGAAAATGGTTATTACCGGCGATCAAACACAGGTTGATTTACCCAAAGGGGTTAAATCAGGTTTAATTGTTGCAGAGGAAATTTTATTAAATGTTAAAGGCATTTCATTTATTTTCTTAGAACAAAGTGATGTTGTCCGCCATCCGCTGGTAGGCAGAATTATTGAAGCGTATGAAAAGAAAACAGTTAATCATTAAAAAATGGGGGATAAATCTAAAATGGGTTTATCCCTTTTTCTTATTTTGTTATAATGATTAATCCATCCTATTTTGCAGATGAAACTTATCTTAAAAACTGTTATCATTTTACATAATGCCTACTTCCTGAAAAACAGCTAGTTATTGATCAATTTTTATCCGATTAAATTGAAACGTACATAACGATTTGATTTTTGTGGTTTTAAAAACCCATAATGTTGGTAAAGTAAATTTGCATTTGGGTCTTCTAGGGAGGATAAAGATGGAAAAAATGCAGCAACATTTTATTCGAATACGTAAGCTGTTAGATTATACGTTTTTTCGTGTATTGTTTTTTCTTGTTTTAGGATTAGCTTTATATGCTTCAATGTACAGTAATGTAAAACCTGAAAAACTGGATTTAAGTTTGTTTTCCGTTGCTGAAAAAACAATCCGTTCACCGGCGACCATTGAGGATAAAAAAAGTACGGAAATTAAGCGGCAAGAAGCAGTTGACCAGGTTCAGGATGTCTATACGCTTAAGAAGGAATATACGCAAAACCGGGTGGATTTAATTACCTCCATCTTTAATGCAGCGGCAGAAATTAATGTTGAGGAAAGTAAGAGTCCAAAGACAGATACCGAGGAAAAAACCCCTAAGGTGGAACAGCCCAGTGTTTCTGAAAAGGTATCGAAGTTAAAGGATAATCTAACTGAAAATGTTACAAAGGATCTGCCTGATTTTGTATTTTCTGCACTTGTACAGGCTGGCAGAGATGAACTTTCCATCACCAAGGATCTAACCGTTACCGCTATTAATAATGTAATGACCAAAAGAATTTCTACAAATGATGTAGAGAATGCCAAAAAAAGGGTTGAAGAGGAATTAAAATTTACTACATTGAATGATGACCTCAAAAGTGCGGCGATAGAATTAGGCAGATATGCAGTTGTTCAGAATGAATTTTATGATCCGGTAGCTACCGAGGATTTAAGAAAGCAGGCAGCGGAAAGTGTCGAACCTGTTAAAATTCTTCAAGGGCAAATCATTGTGGAGGAAGGGGAATTAATTAATCAGGAAATCTTTCGGCAGTTAAAGCTTGTTGGTTTATTAGATAATGAAAAATCATATAAACCATTCCTGGGATTGTTTATTCTGATTACGATTATCCTCTTAGCTGTTAACTATTATTTTTATCAAACAAAAGCACAGTCGGAAAAACGGCAAACAAACCTGCTTTTATTTGGAATTATTTTTATCCTGTCCATCTTTATTTTAAAGGTTATTAGCATGCTGCAAATCTTTAATTATTCTGGGATTGGCTATCTTTTCCCAGCAGCAATGGGCGGGATGCTCATTAAGATTTTAATTGATGAAAAGCTTGGAATTTTAACATCGATCATCATGGCTGTATGCGGCAGTATTGTCTTTAATGAAGGCGTAACAGGAACTTTGAATTTCTCAGAAGGAATCTATATCCTTTTTAGTTCGCTTGCTGGAATTCTGTTCTTAAGCAACCATAATCAGAGATCAAAAATATTACAAGCCGGTTCGATAACAGCAGGTGTCAATCTTATTACCATATGGGCATTGATGTTTCTGCCGAACGGTCAATTTTCCGGTCTGGAGTATGGGTATTATTTCTTAACAGCACTTGTTTCCGGAATCGCCTCTGCAGTGTTAACCATTGGTTTGCTACCTTTATTTGAAGCAAGTTTTGGAATTTTAACGACCATGAAACTGATTGAATTATCAAACCCGAATCATCCGCTCTTAAGAAAAATATTAATGGAAGCACCTGGTACCTATCATCATAGTGTCATGGTTGCCAATCTATCGGAATCAGCCTGTGAAGCGATTGGGGCAAATGGCTTGTTAGCACGAGTGGGCAGTTATTATCATGATATTGGAAAAACACGGAGACCAAACTTTTTTATTGAAAATCAAATGCATCTTGATAACCCGCATGACAGACTGCCACCAGAAAAAAGTACGAATATTATTATTGCCCATGTAACGGATGGAGGAGATGAATTAAAGAAATACCATATGCCACAGGAAATTATCGATATTGCAGAACAGCATCATGGGACAACATTACTGAAGTTCTTTTATCATAAGGCCTTGCAAAATGAGGGGGAGCCTAAGGAAGAGGATTTTCGCTATCCGGGTCCAAAAGCACAAACAAAGGAGTCGGCGGTCGTTGGAATTGCCGACAGTGTCGAGGCTGCTGTCCGCTCTCTTACACAGCCCACTCCATTATTAATCGAATCCCTTGTTAAAAAGATAGTAGCGGATCGCCTCCAGGATGGGCAGTTAAATGAATGTGATTTAACTTTAAAAGAACTTGAAACCGTAACCCATACTCTTTGTGAAACATTGAAAGGGATTTTTCACTCGAGAATTGAATATCCAGAAATGACCAAGAAGGTGAAGCAAGCATGAATTTAGTGATTGATTTTTTAGATGAAACAAATGAATTGTCTGATGAGCAAATTAAAGAAGTTGAAAATCTGTTAAACTTTGCTGCTGAAAAAGAGAAGATTGAAGACGGAAGCGAAGTTTCTGTAACCTTTGTTTCAAATGACAGGATTCAAGAAATAAATCGTGAATACCGCCATAAAGATTCCCCAACAGATGTGATTTCCTTTGCATTGGAAGAGCTTGGGGAAGGAGAAATTGAATTGGCAGGAATGGAAATGCCGCGGATTTTAGGTGATATTATCATCTCGATTCCAAAAGCGAAGGAACAAGCGGAGGAATATGGGCATTCCTTTTTAAGAGAACTTGGTTTTCTCTCCGTTCATGGATTTTTGCATTTATTGGGCTATGATCATATGACGCAGGAAGATGAAAAGGAAATGTTTACGCTGCAAAAGGGAATTTTAGATGAATATGGACTCACAAGGTAAGGGTAAACCGGTTCCATTACTACGTTCATTTGCCTACGCAATCGAAGGGATTAGGACCTCTGTAATAGCGGAAAGAAATATGCGGATCCATCTCCTTATTTCTTTCCTTGTAGTGGGAGTGTCGTTTTTCTTTTCGATAACGAAAGTAGAGTGGTTGTTTGTAATAATAGCCATTGGCGGTATGATGGCATTAGAATTAATCAATTCAGCAATTGAGCGTGTTGTTGACCTCGTTACGGAGGAATATCACTCGCTGGCCAAACAAGCTAAAGACCTTGCTGCAGGCGCTGTATTCATTTATGCAATTTTTTCCGTTATCATTGGAATTATTGTTTTTTTGCCTTACATCCAAGCGTTATTTTTGTAGATTTTTTCAACTTCTTTGAGAAAATATAAGAGGAATATGAAGGTTCTTACAGATAATTAACTTTTGGGAAAATTCAAAATTTTTTTATTACGTTTTTGCTACAAGTAATGATTTTAATTGGAAAATGAGGTAAAATAAAGTAAGCAGAAATTTTCTGCTTGAAAGGAAGAAGATTTGTGAACATTCAGCAACTAATAGAAGAATCAAAAAAAGCAAGAGAAAAAGCCTATGTTCCTTATTCAAAATTTGGTGTTGGCGCAGCGTTGTTAACAAAGGATGGGAAAGTCTATCATGGCTGTAATATCGAAAACGCTGCTTATAGCATGTGTAATTGCGCTGAGCGTACGGCCCTCTTTAGTGCCTATGCGTTAGGAGATCATGATTTTCAATTGCTGGCAGTTGTTGCAGATACCGAGCGACCTTGCTCTCCTTGTGGTGCATGCCGCCAAGTAATTTCTGAGTTATGCCCTAGGGACATGAAAGTCATATTAACAAATCTAAAAGGTGATACTTTAGAGATTACCGTAGAAGACTTACTGCCTGGTGCTTTTTCGCAGGAGGATCTGCATGCAGAATAATTGGAACGAAAACAAAGGCTATAAATCAGGGTTTATTTCCATCATTGGAAGGCCAAATGTAGGAAAATCAACTTTTCTAAATAGAGTTATTGGTCAAAAAATTGCTATTATGAGTGACAAACCTCAAACGACTCGAAATAAAATTCAAGGTGTGCTCACACTCGATGATACCCAGATGGTTTTTATTGATACACCTGGTATTCATAAACCAAAACACAAATTAGGCGACTTTATGATGAAGGTTGCTCAAAATACGCTAAAAGAAGTGGATTTAGTTTTATTTATGGTAAATGCGGAAGAAGGATTTGGCCGTGGCGAAGAATTTATTCTTGAAAAATTCCAAACCGTTAACACACCGATCTTTCTTGTGATAAATAAAATTGATCAAATACACCCTGATGATTTATTACCGATTATTGAGTCTTATAAAGAAAAATATCCGTTTAAAGAGATTGTTCCAATTTCAGCCCTTGAAGGAAATAATGTCGAACGCCTTTTGGATCAAATTAAGACTTACTTGCCAGAAGGACCGCAATATTATCCTGCGGACCAGGTAACGGACCATCCGGAGAGGTTTATTATTACAGAGTTGATTAGGGAGAAAGCGCTTCATTTAACAAGAGAAGAAATCCCTCACTCCATCGCCGTGGTTTTAGATAAAATTGAACGGCCGGCAGGGAAGGATATTATTAATGTAATGGCAACCGTTATTGTTGAAAGGGACTCGCAAAAAGGGATTATTATTGGAAAACAAGGCAGTATGCTTAAGGAAATTGGTAAACGTGCCCGGGTCGATATTGAAAATCTCCTTGGGTCAAAGGTATTTTTAGAGCTATGGGTAAAAGTCCAAAAAGATTGGCGGAATAAAATGTCCCAGCTTCGCGATTTTGGCTTTAATGAAGATGAATATTGAACTAATCACCCTAACTAAAATATTATCCTTTCAATCAAATTATGCATGGACAACATTAACAAATTTTTCGTCTTATGATTTTGGCAAAGGCAGGCTATGATAATTGTAAGGTTTGGGATATGAAAGGCTAGTCTAAATAATGAAAGGTGGGGTTTTCGATGATGGATTTTACGTGGAAAGTATTTACCCAAACAGGTAATATTAACACATATCTTCTCTTTAAAGAGCTTGAGAAGGAAAACCAAGAAATACCCGGAAATCAGAATGAAGATCTAGCGGAACTTGATTTTCCCATTTCATAAGCAAGTCTTTCGCATCCATTGGATGGTGATATCATGCTTCAGAAATGTGAAGGCATCATCATTAGAACGACAGATTACAGTGAAACGAATAAAATTGTAACCATATATACCAGGGAATGGGGGAAGGTAGGCGTTATGGCTAGGGGAGCAAAAAAGCCCAACAGCCGCCTTTCCTCCATCACCCAGCTTTTTACACATGGATATTTTCTTATTCAAAAAGGTAACGGTCTCGGCAGTTTGCAACAGGGCGAGTTGATTACCTCAATGCGTTCAATTGGTGAAGATATTTTTTTAACGGCCTATGCGAGTTATATTGTTGAATTAACAGATAAATGTACAGAGGATCGCAAGCCTAATCCTTTTCATTTTGAATTGTTATTTCAAACGTTAAATTATTTAAATGAAGGCTACGACCCAGATGTTTTAATGCATATTTACGAGATGAAAATGTTAAATGTCTTGGGATTATATCCAACATTAAATCAATGTTCCGTTTGCGGCAGTACAGACGGACTTTTTTCTTTTTCGATTCGAGAGGGCGGGCTTATCTGCCATCGATGTCTGGAAAAAGATCCGTATCATTTGAAAATTTCACAGGCTACGGTTAAATTATTTCGTTTATTTTATTTTTTTGATTTATCAAGGCTTGGCAATATATCAGTAAAGCCGGAAACAAAGGCAGAGTTAAAAAAGGTTATTTCAACTTATTATGATGAATATTCGGGACTTCATTTAAAAACAAAAAAATTTTTAAATTCTATGGATCAGTTTCGAAATCTTTTATAATTGTTTTGTTGACTTTTTAACTTGTTTTAGGTAATATTTTCTTTAAAATAAATAGTTGCTATGATGGAAAAGAGTACTTAGAATATCTCTATAAAAGCGAACCTAGGATGGTGAAAGCTAGGGTTTAGAATTCCAAGGAAGGGCGTTCCTGAGCAATCTTGTGTTGAAATGCACAAATGAAAGAGGCTGACTTAATTTTCAGCAAATAGGGTGGAACCGCGGGTTAACTCTCGTCCCTATGCTTATTGAAAGCATAGGGATGGGAGTTTTTTAGTTTATTAAAAAAAGGAGCGAAAAAAATGAGTGTCACAATGGAACAAATTGTTTCCCACGCTAAACATAGAGGCTTTATTTTTCCAGGGTCTGAAATTTACGGGGGACTTGCGAATACATGGGATTACGGTCCATTAGGTGTTGAATTTAAAAACAATATTAAACAAGCTTGGTGGAAAAAATTTGTACAGGAATCTCCCTTTAATGTAGGCTTAGATGCAAGTATTTTAATGAACCCTAGAACATGGGAAGCTTCCGGCCATATCGGTAACTTTAATGACCCAATGATTGACTGTAAGAATTGTAAAGCAAGACACCGTGCCGATAAATTAATTGAAAATGCTCTTGAAGAAAAGGGTATTGAGATGATTGTAGACGGTCTTTCATTTGATAAAATGGAAGAACTTATTAAAGAGCATAACATTGCCTGTCCTGACTGTGGAAGCCACGATTTTACCGGAATCCGTCAATTTAATTTAATGTTTAAAACTTTCCAAGGGGTAACCGAAACGAGTACGAATGAAATTTTCCTTCGTCCGGAAACCGCCCAAGGTATTTTTGTTAACTTTAAAAATGTACAGCGGACGATGAGGAAAAAACTTCCGTTTGGTATTGCTCAAATTGGAAAAAGCTTCCGGAATGAAATTACACCAGGTAATTTTACTTTCCGTACAAGAGAATTTGAACAAATGGAATTGGAGTTCTTCTGTAAACCAGGTGAAGAACTAAAATGGCATGATTATTGGAAGGAATATGCTGAAAAATGGCTCCATTCATTAGGTTTAAATAAAGAAAACCTGCGTCTTCGCGATCACTCGGAGGATGAGCTTTCACATTACAGTAATGCGACAACTGATTTTGAATATAAATTCCCGTTCGGCTGGGGAGAACTATGGGGTGTTGCTTCAAGAACAGATTATGATTTGAAACAACATATGCAATTTTCTGGTGAAGACTTTAATTATATTGATCCGGAAACAAATGAAAGGTATATCCCGTTCTGTATCGAACCATCCTTGGGAGCCGATCGTGTAACCCTTGCTTTCCTAATCGATGCTTACGATGAGGAACAGCTTGAAGATGGAACATCACGTACCGTGATGCATTTCCACCCTGCGTTAGCTCCTATTAAGGCTGCAGTACTTCCTTTATCGAAAAAACTTTCTGAGGAAGCAAGAGAAGTGTTTAGCACATTAGCAAAATATTTTACAGTGGATTATGATGAAGCAGGTTCAATTGGTAAAAGATACCGCCGCCATGATGAAATTGGAACACCTTACTGCATTACCTATGACTTTGATTCAAAAGAAGATCAAATGGTTACAGTAAGAGACCGGGATACAATGGAACAAACACGTATTCCAATCGCTGAACTAGTAAGCTTTTTACAAGAAAAGATGGTATTTTAAAAAAATTAAAAAGGTGCGGGATTCCGCACCTTTTTGAAATGATATCTTTTTAACTTAAAATAAAAATCGTATATAATAATGCTAACAAAGATTAAATTGTGGCTATATTCATGAGCTTGTAAGGCGGTGAGGAAAATCGAACTGACAAAAAGGCAAGAGCAAATTTTGCAAATCGTCCAGGAAAATGGTCCGATAACGGGGGAGCATATTGCTGAACAATTAAATCTAACAAGAGCTACACTTAGACCGGACCTAGCCATCCTTACGATGGCCGGATATTTAGATGCACGGCCGCGTGTCGGGTATTTTTATACAGGCAAATCAGGTTCCCAGCTTTTAACGGAAAATTTAAAAAAGTTTTACGTAAAAGATTATCAGTCTATTCCTGTAGTAGTCAATGAAAATGTTTCAGTGTATGATGCAATTTGTACAATGTTCCTAGAGGATGTGGGTACATTATTTGTAGTAGACCAAAACTCTTTATTGGTTGGGGTTTTGTCAAGGAAAGATTTACTGCGGGCAAGTATAGGAAAACAAGAGCTTACATCCATACCTGTAAACATCATCATGACAAGAATGCCCAATATTACAATGTGTGAAAAAGAAGACCTGTTAATTGATATTGCCCAAAAATTAATTGATAAACAAATTGACGCTTTACCGGTTGTAAGAAGGACTGACAAAGGTTTCGAAGTGATTGGCAGAGTTACGAAAACAAATATTGCAAAAGCTTTTGTTGCTCTTGGGAATGAATAAGGTAAAGATTTTTGCAGAGGAGCTGTTTAAGGGGAATGAATATACCGATTATTTATGTTGTATCTGATTCAGTGGGTGAAACAGCTGAGTTGGTAACCAAAGCAGCAATTAGCCAATTTAATGGTTCAGGGATGGTCTTGAAAAGATATCCCTATGTGGAAGATCAGGAACATATTGATGAAGTGATTTCGCTCGTATTAATGGATCAAGCGATGATTGCCTTTACACTGGTAAAACCGGAAATGCGTACATATATGATGAAAAAGGCAGATGAGTCGGGAATCCACACGGTTGATTTAATGGGTCCATTAATGGATCAAATTCAGGTCTTTAGCGGCAAAACACCTTTATGCGAACCAGGGTTAGTAAGGAAACTAGATGAAGATTATTTTAAAAAGGTTGAGGCTATTGAATTTGCTGTAAAATATGATGACGGAAGGGATCCAAGAGGGATACTAAAGGCGGATATTGTCTTAATTGGAGTATCTAGAACTTCAAAAACTCCTTTATCCCAGTATCTTGCGCATAAACGGTTAAAGGTTGCCAATGTTCCTTTAGTGCCAGAAGTTGACCCTCCTGAAGAATTATATAAGGTTCCGGCCGAAAAATGCTTTGGACTAAAAATTAGCCCTGAAAAATTGAATAATATCAGAAGAGAACGCTTGATAGCATTAGGGTTAAATGATAGCGCCAGCTATGCAAATATTGAGCGGATTAAGGAAGAATTATCTTTTTTTGATCATGTTGTACAGAAAATCGGCTGTCCGGTAATTGATGTGACCAATAAAGCAGTAGAAGAAACAGCGAATGTCATTTTAAATTACTTTCATAAAAATAGACGATGACACATAATCTCTTTTGATTATGTGTTTTTTCTGTCAGGACTGATACCCAACAATTGGTTGAAAAAAGAAAATAAAAATGATGGTAAAATCAGAATGAATATACTATAATAAAAAATTGTGATAAAAATGAATCTTTTAGGTTTAGACTTGCATCTGAACGAATAAACTATTTATTGTTAGATGTCAAGGGAACCCCTCTGAAAAAATTCGACATAAATCCTTTTTATAAAAGTTATCGGCTAAAGAAGGAATATATGGAGTGATGTAGAATTTATACTACTATTAACGGCAGTCCGACTATTTTTGCCGATGCAGACTCATGCCCAGTAAAAGTGGAATTGTCGAAATTGCTTCCGATTTTTCTGTTAAAGTTCTTTTTGTCACTTCCTATGATCATCATGGAACAAAGGATTTTACATACTCAACTTGGAAATATGTTGATTCTAGGAAAAAAGATTCACAAGACAGGGCAAAATTTATGTTGTCTTTAACAAAAATTTTGTCGAAAATTGCAGGAATTTAATTATTCTTTGTAGAATAATTGTTTAACAAATGGAGTTGTTTTCATGGCTGACCGAATTGCAGACGAAAAAATAGACCAAATTCGTCAGGCTGTTGATATTGTTGAAGTAATCAGTGATTATGTTCAACTTAAAAAACAGGGTAGAAATTATTTCGGATTATGCCCATTCCATGGAGAAAATACCCCATCATTTTCCGTTTCATCCGATAAACAAATTTTCCATTGCTTTGGATGTGGTGCGGGTGGAAATGTTTTTACTTTTTTAATGGAGCTTGAAGGTATTTCTTTTCAGGAAGCTGCTGTGAATCTGGCTGAAAAGGTGAATATTGAGCTTCAGGTGAATTTCTCTCATGATGGAAAAGAGAAACGAATTTCAAAAGAACTTCAATCCATTCAAGATGCTCATGAACTTTTACGTAAATTTTATCATCACTTGCTTGTAAACACAAAAGAGGGTCAGCATGCATTAGAGTATTTGTCTAAACGAGGCTTTACCAGGGAATCGATTGATAAGTTTCAAATTGGCTATTCTTTAAATTCTTGGGATTTTGTTTATAAATTTCTCGCAAAAAGAGATTTTCCACAGGAATGGATGGAGAAAGCCGGTTTGATTATCAAGCGTGAAAAAGACGGGACCTATTTCGACCGATTTAGGGATCGGGTCATGTTTCCAATTTTTGATCGAAATGGTAAAACGATTGCTTTTTCAGGGAGATCTCTCGGGGCCGACGAGCCCAAGTATTTAAATAGTCCCGAAACTGCAATCTTTAATAAGAGTAAAATTTTATATAATTTTCATTTGGCAAGGCCAAGTATGAAAAAAGCACAGCAGGCGGTTCTATTTGAAGGATTTGCAGATGTAATAGCTGCAGACCGGGCTGAAATTGAAAATGGGATTGCTACCATGGGGACTGCGCTGACAGATGACCATATAGCTCTGCTAAGGCAAAATGTTCAATCCGTTTTGATTTGCTATGATTCCGACAACGCTGGAATTGAAGCCGCCTATCGTGCGGGCCGATTGCTTGGTGATTCGGGACTACAGCTTAAAGTAGCAATGATGCGGGATAGCAAAGACCCGGATGAATATATTAATAAATTTGGTCCTGAAAAGTTCCGCAACGAAGTAATTGGTGCAAGTTTAACCTGGATGTCTTTTAAATTTCTTTATTTTCGAAGAGGAAAAAATCTTCAGCAAGAAGGAGATAGGCTAACCTATATCGAAGAAATAATTAGGGAAATAAGTAAATTACCAATGGCTGTTGAAAGGGATCATTATCTAAGGCAGCTTGCGGCTGAATTTTCATTATCTCTGGATGCTTTAAAGCAACAGCAAAAACAAATCTTTTTTGCAGAAAAAAAGAAAGCAAATGCAACCAATGCACCGCTTAATAAATCAATTATTAAGCCGATGCAAGTGAATGATTTAAAACCTGCACACATCAATGCAGAACGGTACTTAATAGCCCATATGCTAAAAAATAGAGATATTGCCTATAAAGTGCAGGAATTATTGCAGGGACAAACGTTTAATGTGGATGAACATCAGGCAATAATAACCTATCTGTTTGGATTTTATGAAGAACATCTCCAGCCCGACTCAAGTGCTTTTTTATCCTATATCCAAGATGATAATCTTAGAAGTTTGGTTGCAAACATTGAAATGATGTCAATCAATGATGAATTAAGCAGCCAAGAATTAAATGATTATATCAAACAGGTGTTGAATTATCAAAAGATGTTAAAGATAAAAGAAAAAGAACTTGAAGAAAGAGAAGCTGATCGAAATAAGGATTACAAGAAGGCAGCTGAAATTGCAATGGAAATTATTCAATTACGAAAATCGCTTTAATACTTATTATAGTGTCTTTGATTTCTGGAAGGAGGGGGACATATGGCTGAAAAATCTGCCCGTTCAAAAGAGGTTGAAAATGAATTAACCCTTGAACAAGTAAAAGACCAGATTACCGAGCTGGGAAAAAAAATTGGTGTCCTTGCCTACGATGATATTGCTGAAAAAATGGCTAATTTTGATTTAGAATCTGATCAAATGGATGAGTTTTATGAATTCCTGGGTGATCAAGGAATCGAATTAGTCGGAGAAAGTGACGAGGAAGACCCAAATGTTAATCAATTAGCAAAAGAAGATGATGACGAATTTGATTTAAATGATCTTAGCGTTCCTCCTGGAGTTAAGATTAATGACCCTGTTCGTATGTACTTGAAGGAAATCGGCCGCGTCGATTTACTTTCAGCTGAAGAGGAAATTTCATTGGCAAACCGGATTGAACAGGGGGATGAAGAAGCGAAGCGACGTCTCGCTGAAGCCAATCTGCGACTTGTTGTCAGTATTGCTAAACGCTATGTCGGTCGTGGAATGCTATTCCTTGATTTAATTCAGGAAGGAAATATGGGTCTGATTAAAGCGGTAGAAAAATTTGACTATCGTAAAGGGTTTAAGTTTAGTACGTACGCAACATGGTGGATTCGGCAAGCTATCACACGCGCGATTGCTGACCAAGCTCGTACAATCCGTATTCCCGTTCACATGGTTGAAACCATCAATAAATTAATTCGAGTCCAGCGTCAATTATTACAGGATCTTGGCCGCGAACCAACTCCTGAAGAAATTGGTGAGGATATGGATTTAACACCGGATAAGGTAAGAGAAATCCTTAAAATTGCTCAGGAACCTGTTTCCCTTGAGACTCCAATAGGAGAGGAAGACGATTCCCATCTTGGAGATTTTATCGAAGATCAGGATGCAACTTCACCTTCTGAGCATGCGGCTTATGAATTGCTTAAAGAGCAGCTAGAGGATGTTCTCGATACGTTAACCGATCGGGAAGAAAATGTTCTTCGCCTCCGCTTCGGATTAGATGATGGACGAACCCGTACTCTTGAAGAAGTAGGAAAGGTTTTCGGTGTAACCCGAGAACGTATCCGCCAGATTGAAGCAAAAGCATTGCGTAAATTACGGCATCCTAGCCGCAGTAAACGTCTTAAAGACTTTTTAGAATAAAACTTCCTTTAAATAGTTTACTTCTTTATTGAAGTAAACTATTTTTTTTAGCTTTATAGGACTTTTGATTTTTATTTTACTGAATTGTCTTTCATTTTGCAAATAAGCTTTCAAATTCTTTTTACATAAAATTAGTAAAAAGTTTTTCTGAAAAAGGAATTATTTGGATTTTTATAAACGAAGTTAGGAAACCCTCTCCATTCCACCTATATCCATATAATATTATATATTTGAAATTTTTAAATATTACGAAAATAAAGTATACCCCTGTATAATATAAAAAGCATATATATGCTTTTAAACAAGGAAATAGGGGAAAATAAAGAGAGGCTGAGCGGGAAAAAATTTTCAGTCTCTTTTATCTTTTTTTATAAAGAATATTGGACAAAGTAAGATTAGGACTTTTCCTTCTGTCGATTTTCAAGTAAAATAGTAGTTGTTTGTAGACGTTCTATTATTTAACAGATTTACTTACATAAGGGAGGTTATATCATGAAGCGAAATCCGGTCATTCCTTACATTCTTATCTTTGTTTTTGGAATCGGATTAACATTCTTATTATCCTTTAAAGGCCTCGGCGATATGAAAGAGGTTGCGAAGGATAAAAATGGAGGTAAGGGCAGCGAAAAGACAGAAACAGTTGCTACTAATCCTGAAGATATTTATAAACAAACATGTGTTGGCTGCCACGGTGACCAATACCAAGGTGTAGTAGGTCCTTCGCTGAAAGGTATCGGCAGTAAGGTATCTAAGGATGAGATTATTCACATCATCACAAAAGGTAAAGGCAATATGCCGCCAAACCTAGTTCCACAAGAACAAGCCGAAGCAATGGCAGAGTGGGTATCAAAGATTAAATAAAAAGAGAAAGTCCTTTGCATCTGTAAAGGACTTTTTTTATACTATAAAGATGGAATCTAAAAGGTGTGGTGAAAATTTTTGAATACGGATAAACTATCTAACCGTTTAGAGACGGTTGCAAAATATGTTCAGAATGGAGCAAAGATTGCCGATATTGGCTCTGATCATGCTTATTTACCTTGTTTTCTTGCAAAAAAAGGAACAATTTCATTGGCTATTGCCGGGGAAGTGGTGGAAGGACCGTTCAAATCAGCAGCCAGAAATGTGCAATCGGAGGGGTTAGCGGATATTGTTTCTGTTCGTTTAGGTGACGGATTGGAAGTCATTGAGCCTGGTGAAGTCGATTGCATTACGATTGCAGGAATGGGGGGGACATTAATTGCCACCATTTTGGATAAAGGAAAAGAGAAACTGCAGAAAGTCATGCGCCTCGTCTTACAACCAAATATAAGTGCATCCTCCATTCGGAAATGGCTGTTAGACCATCAATGGGAGCTTATTGCCGAAGAGATTCTCGAGGAAGATGGAAAAATATACGAGGTTTTGGCAGCTGAAAAAGGTGACCCTTATAAACCATATGGAAACACCCAATTAGAATTAGAGCTTTTAGTTGGCCCCTTTTTATTAAAAACAAAAGATGAAACGTTTAAAAAGAAATGGCGAATGGAAAAGGAAAATTGGAAAAGAATATACTCCCAGCTTGAAGGGGCGACATCTTCCGAAGAAACAGAGCTGAAAAAACAGGAGCTATTAGAGAAAATTAAAATGGTAGAGGAGGCGCTAGGGGATGAAAATAGCGAACGGTCATGAAATTATCCAATTATTTGAACGGTTTTCTCCGAAAGAGTTAGCAATGGAGGGAGATAAAATCGGTTTGCAGATTGGTCGGTTAAACAAGAAAGTGGAACGAATGATGATTGCCCTTGATGTCCTGGAGGAAGTCATTGACGAGGCAATTGAAAAAAATGTGCAGCTCATTATTGCCCACCATCCTCCTATCTTTCGACCGCTAAAAAACCTGCTTACGGACACAACACAGGGAAGAATGATTGAAAAATTGCTAAAACACGATATTGCCGTTTATGCAGCTCATACAAACCTTGATGTGGCTACAGGCGGAGTTAATGATTTACTTGCAGAGGTTCTTGGATTAGAAAATCCAAAAGTTCTGGTTCCTACATATGAAACCCCGTTAAAAAAAATAGTTGTTTTTGTGCCAAAAAGCCATGGACAACAGGTGAGACAAGCACTTGGAAATGCGGGGGCAGGCTTTATTGGAAACTATAGCCATTGTTCCTTTTCAACAGAAGGCACAGGAAGGTTTTTACCGGGAGAAAATACACATCCGTATTTAGGGCAGCCCGGACATTTAGAAGAAGCTGAAGAAGTTCGGATTGAAACCATTATTCCTGAACCGCTGTTGAAAAAAGCCCTTTCAGCCATAATTAAAGCTCATCCATATGAAGAAGCCGCCTATGATGTATATCCGGTTGACAATACTGGAGAGGTACTTGGATTAGGCAGAATTGGAACGGTTCAAGAGATGACATTAAAGGAATTTGCCGAGAAGGCTAAGACCTCACTTGAGGTAGAAAAAGTAAGGGTTGTTGGTGATTTAAACGCTAAAGTAAAAAAAGTTGCTGTGTTGGGCGGCGACGGAAATAAATATTTCACACATGCTAAGTTTAATGGTGCAGATGTATATGTTACGGGAGATATATATTACCACACGGCACATGATGCAATGATGCAGGGATTGAATATGATTGATCCGGGTCATAACGTAGAAAAAGTAATGAAAAAAGGTGTTACCGCCGTACTTCAAAAAATGTGTAAAGAATCAGGCTACCAAGTTGAGATTTTTCCTTCAGAAATTAATACTGATCCGTTTCAATTTATATAAACAAAAGAGCCGGTCATGGTGACCGGTTCTTTTATTAATCTTTTTTCACTTTTGGTAATATCTTGTTTAATGGGATACTTTTTTTCCGAACCCAGGTTGTTACATTATTTGGATCGAATTGTTCAAGAAATGTAATGACTTCCTTGGTTATCGGTGTTGGTGTAGATGCCCCAGAAGTGACTGCAACCGTTTTTGCATCCTTTATCCAATCAATTTCCAATTCCTCGATATTTGCAATACGATAAGCCTTTGTTCCGGCAATTTCCTCTGAAACCTGTGCAAGACGATTTGAATTATTACTTTTTGGATCACCAACGACAATCGTCACGTCTGCTTCAGTCGCTTGCCCAGCTACCGCTTCTTGACGAATTTGCGTAGCATGACAGATTTCATTATGGACTTCCACATGCGGATACTTTTCCTGAACCTTCTTCATTGTATCTGCGACGTCCCATTGGCTCATAGTTGTTTGATTTGTAACAATGAGTTTGTCACAGTCAATATTTAATGCTTCTACATCCTCAGGAGTCTGTACTAAGTGGACAAGTCCAGGGGCAACGCCGACAGCACCTTCTGGTTCCGGATGTCCTTTTTTTCCAATATAGATGGTTTGGTATCCCTGCTTTGTTTTTTCATGTATTAAATCATGGGTCCTTGTTACATCGGGACATGTAGCATCAATGGTAACAAGGCCTTTTTCTTTAGCAATCTGCCGAACCTCTGGAGAAATACCGTGGGCAGTAAAAATAACTGTACCTGATTCAACTTTATCAAGGATATCTTTGCGATTTTCTCCGTCAAGCGTAATAATTCCTTCTTCGGCAAAAGCATCAGTTACATGCTTATTATGAACGAGCATCCCGAGAATATAAATCGGGCGTGGTAATGTTTTATCTAATGCAGCATTTCTAGCGATAACCATGGCATCGACAACACCGTAACAATAACCGCGTGGCGATATTTTTATTATTTCCATATACAAAGTCCTCCTAAAAAAGAACATGAAATTCACAATCTATGTATTTATTATATAAAACTAATAGAAATAAAACAAAGATACATTTTTTCCACAATAGAAAAGTAAAAAGAATGCTGTTCCCAGCATTCTTGGTTTAAATATAGAGTTTAGGGACCGATGTACCCCTCTGACGATGTGTTTCTTGTCGGTTTGAATGTTTCCTTGATGTTTGTTTTTGTACTGAATTATGGCTGCTTGAATGTTTTCCGGATGTCTGCTGGTTTTTTGGCTGAGTTCGTTTTTTACTTCTTTTTGTAGTGTTAGAAGTAGTTCTTGAACTCGATTCATCCTTCAATGTTTCTTTTTTCCCTGTGCTCTCGTCAACTTTTGCTGCATCTCCCGTGCTATCTGGAGCATTTTTTAAGCCCCTGTATAATTTCCACATCGCGGGCAGATTTTTGACGAGCGGGCCGTACTGTTGAATCATCGGGCCAATGGTTTGAGCTGTTTTTAACACTTGCTGGGTGTTATTTAAAAAACCACTGATACCACCCGGATTACTTAAGGACTGCAGGAGTCCTCCTCCACCGGAAGCTGCCCTGCCGGCGCCCTGCATGGTACCTAGTCCACCCATTCCGCCTGCCGGATTGCCCCTTCCTAATATCCTTGAAAGCAGTCCTCCGCCGCCTCTTCCCATTTGCCCGGCTCCGCCCATCATTGGATTACCGCCGCCAAACATATTAGCACCTGGGCCCGCCATCTGATTTCTGCCGCCAAACAAATTAGCACCTGATCCTCCCATAGGGCTTCTGCCGCCAAACGGGTTCATCATGGGGCCGCCTCCGCCAAATGGATTTGAACCGGGTCCCATCATTCGGGGTCCCATTCCCCCTTGCATTCCGTTCATAGGTCCTGGCTGCATCTCTATACCTCCCCCCCAAAAACGTCTTCATGCTTTAAAATATGCTTATAACTAATTTTGGTTTAGGTCTAATGCACAGGACGAACAGGAAAATTTCTGATTTAAAAGCAGATAAAAGGTAAAAGATGATAATAGAAAAAAGATTACTGGAGTTTTGGATGAATATTTACTATAATTGCATGATGGAAGAAAAGCGGAAACTCTTGTAAAAGCAAGAAAACGATTCCTAAAAAAACAGATTATTTATTATGAGGAGCAATTAAATGAAGGAAAATCAATTTGATCGTTTTAAATTTCAACCTTTTATAATAGAAGCATTAAATCAACTCGGTTTTTATCAGCCAACTGAAATTCAAGAAAAGATGATTCCACTGGTTTTAAAATCAGAAAGCGCTATTGGACAATCACAAACTGGGACCGGTAAAACACATGCTTTCATTTTACCTATTCTTGAAAAAATCAAGCCGGAGGTTCAACAGGTTCAAGCAGTGATTACGGCCCCTACAAGGGAACTGGCCTCGCAAATTTATCATCAAATATTAAAAATGACTGAACATTGCAGTCCAGACCAATCAATCATGACAAGGTGCTACATTGGTGGGACGGACAAGCAGCGGACAATTGATAAATTAAAGGTCCAGCCTCATATTGTGGTAGGGACACCGGGAAGAATTAAGGATCTTATGACTGAACAGGCCTTATTTGTTCATACAGCGGACCTTCTCGTTGTCGATGAAGCGGATATGATGCTTGATATGGGTTTCATTGAAGATTTGGATCAGGTTGCAGCGAAGATGCTGGATAAATTACAAATGTTGGTATTTTCTGCAACTATTCCCGAAAAGCTGAAACCGTTCCTCAAAAAATATATGGAAAATCCTAAGATTATTCAAATCGATTCAAAACAAAGAGCAGCAGTCAATTTAGAGCATTTTCTTTTACCATCAAGGCATCGAAATAAAAAACAATTGGTTTATGATGCATTGGTCACATACAATCCTTATTTAGCAATTGTTTTTACGAATACCAAAAAAATGGCGGAAGAAGTTGCCGGTTTTTTAATTGAAAAAGGATTAAAGGTTGGAAGGGTTCATGGTGATTTAAACCCACGTGAGCGTAAAAAAATGATGAAGCAGATTCAAGACCTGGAATTCCAATATATTGTTGCTACCGATTTGGCAGCAAGAGGAATTGATATCGAAGGGGTCAGCCATGTCATTAACTATGAACTGCCAACAGATTTAGATTTTTATGTTCATCGGGTAGGGAGAACGGCAAGAGCCGGAAATTCGGGAATTGCTCTCACCATCTACGACCTTTCTGATGAAGATGCCCTTAACCGTTTAGAAAAAATGGGGATACAGTTTAAATATGTAGACATTAAAAATGATGAATTTGTTGTGATAGAGGACAGAAATAGACGGAAAACACGGGTAAAACAAGAGGACGCGGCGGATAAAATTGCAAAGTCAATGATTAAAAAACCGCAAAAGGTTAAACCGGGCTATAAAAAGAAAATGCAATGGGAAATGGATAAAATTAAAAAACGTCAGCGAAAATTAAATCAGAGAAAAAAATAACGTGTGAATGGAGAGGGAAGAATGCTGAAAATTGGATCTCACGTTTCCATGAGCGGAAAGAAAATGCTATTGGCTGCAAGTGAAGAAGCTGTATCTTATGGTGCAAATACGTTCATGATTTATACAGGTGCACCGCAAAACACAAGAAGAAAAAAGATTGAGGATTTGAACATTGAAGCAGGAAGAAGACATATGGAAGAGAACGGCATTTCCGAAATTGTTGTTCATGCCCCCTATATCATTAATATTGGGAATACGACAAATCCCGATACCTATGAATTAGGTGTTAGATTCCTTCGATCAGAAATTGAACGGACAGAAGCAATCGGAGCAAAACAAATTGTGCTCCATCCTGGTGCGCATGTCGGCGAAGGAACGGAAGCAGGAATTAAAAAAATTATTGAAGGATTAAATGAAGTCTTAACAGGAAAAGAAAACTTGCAAATAGCGTTGGAAACAATGGCAGGGAAAGGCTCTGAATGCGGGAAATCTTTTGAGGAGCTTGCGATGATTATCGATGGGGTTACCTACAGTGACAAGCTTTCGGTTTGTTTTGATACCTGCCATACCCATGATGCCGGCTATAATATTGTTGAGGATTTTGATGGTGTATTAAATGAATTTGATAAAATGATTGGAATAGACCGCTTAAAGGTTCTGCATATTAATGACAGTAAAAATGCTGTCGGGATGAGAAAGGACCGCCATGAAAATATTGGATTTGGGCATATTGGGTTTAATGCACTGAACTACATTATCCACCATCCACAGCTTACCGATATTCCCAAAATCTTAGAAACCCCATTTGTTGGTGAGGACAAAAATAATAAAAAGGCTCCCTATAAATTTGAAATTGCAATGCTTCGTGAACAGAGGTTCAATGACAATCTTCTGGATGAAATCATGCAAGCATAAGGAAAAAGCTGAGCAGCAGACAAAGCTTCAGATTGTCGAGAAAGGGTATTTTTCTCGGCAATTTTTTTATTATGTCTGAATCTAAACTACCGCTTTTTCATTAAATATTTGTACCTGCTAACTGGCCTGTTGATTTCCGCTCCGGGTGCTTCGCTTTCCGCGGGCGTGCCGGGGAGCCTCCTCGTCGCTTTGCTCCTGCGGGGTCTCCCCTGCCCCGTACTCCCGCAGGAGTCTTCGCACCCTCCGCTCCAATCAACAGGGGAGAATCAACCTAATAAATTGCCACACACTTTTTCTTGCCTGGCTAAGTGTGTGACAATCTTTTTTATATTTTGGCAGGCTGCAGTTAGGTGAGCCTGTTCACTTACATTCTTCAATCCCCGTAAACCAGCAGTAGCGAAGCCCATAGCTCTTTTGAGTCTGCGAAGCTTCGCTCAATTTTTTCCTTTCTAAATTTATAAAGCATTTTTCTCGATTCAGATGAGGTCCCTTTCCTATAACGGCTTTTTCCCAGACTTGATTCTAACCTCTTCTATTGCTTTATTTAATTCATCAAAATATTCGCGAGTCTCTATTTCCGCTTCTTCTTTTGTAAACTTATGTTTATTGGCGTTTGCCTTTAAATGAGTAGAGTCCGTAAATAGAACACGTCCCCCAAACATTTGGTGATTCATTGCTAGGAGAACAATTTCATAAAAAATATCCTGAAAAATATCGGTTTCTTTAAAACGGTTTCGACGATTCCAACTAATCGTCGAATGATGTGGAACTGGATCATGGAATTTTAAACCTAATAACCAACGGTAGGCAATTTTCATTTTAATTTCTCATCCAAGTTGTCTTTCAGAACGAATACCAAAAAGATATCCAATGAACATCATTTTAAAAAAGAATGAGGGGATAGGATGGTCGGCCGTTATCCTCGCTATAAAAAGGACGAACTTTTTCTATAAGAAATGAAAAATCTATATATTTATCAATCAAACGCAGAAGGTGATCGTCCGGAACTAGTACATCAATAGAAACAAATTCATATTCACTCTGATTAAACCCTTTTGGCTAAAACATTAATTTCACCACTTATTTTTATTTTATTAGTTTAGAGGAAATTCTTTATTGAATACCGCAGAGTTGATTGGAGCGGAAGGCGCGAAGACTCCTCGGAAATGCTATCGCATTTCCTTCGTGCGTGGGCGGATTCGAGGAAGCAATTCAATGTCCTGCGGGAGTACGGGGCAGGAGAGACCCCGCAGGAGCGAAGCGACGAGTTATCATGAACGAAACTAGCTCCTACTCGTAAATACGTAGGTTAATTTGGTTAGGATGTTTAGTGGAACACCAAACC
>NZ_JAVDUQ010000016.1:0-101354 GCF_031456445.1 Neobacillus niacini
TGGAGGAATACCCAAGTCCGGCTGAAGGGATCGGTCTTGAAAACCGACAGGCGGGTTAAACCGCGCGGGGGTTCGAATCCCTCTTCCTCCGCCATATTACTTTATCTTCAGCAAGTTTGAGGCTTCAATTTTTATTATCGCGGGGTGGAGCAGTCTGGTAGCTCGTCGGGCTCATAACCCGAAGGTCGCAGGTTCAAATCCTGCCTCCGCAATTTGGTCTGGTAGTTCAGTTGGTTAGAATGCCTGCCTGTCACGCAGGAGGTCGCGGGTTCGAGTCCCGTCCAGACCGCCATATGTTGGCTCAGTAGCTCAGTCGGTAGAGCAAAGGACTGAAAATCCTTGTGTCGGCGGTTCGATTCCGTCCTGAGCCACCATTTAATTTTTTAGATTTAATACCATGGCGATTGTGGCGAAGTGGTTAACGCATCGGATTGTGGTTCCGACATTCGTGGGTTCGATTCCCATCAGTCGCCCCATTAATTTTGCGGGTGTAGTTTACTGGTAAAACCTCAGCCTTCCAAGCTGATGTAGTGGGTTCGATTCCCATCACCCGCTCCAAAATATGGGCCTATAGCTCAGCTGGTTAGAGCGCACGCCTGATAAGCGTGAGGTCGATGGTTCGAGTCCATTTAGGCCCACTAAAGTTTTTTGCGATAGCAAAATAACTTATCATTATTCCGCAGTAGCTCAGTGGTAGAGCTATCGGCTGTTAACCGATCGGTCGTAGGTTCGAGTCCTACCTGCGGAGCCATGTAGAGAAGTACCCAAGTGGCTCAAGGGGCGCCCCTGCTAAGGGTGTAGGTCGGGTAACCGGCGCGAGGGTTCGAATCCCTTCTTCTCTGCCATAAATTTATTGGCCCCTTGGTCAAGCGGTTAAGACACCTCCCTTTCACGGAGGTAACACGGGTTCGAGTCCCGTAGGGGTCATAATATGAAGCTGATGAGTCTATTCATCAGCTTTTTTTATATTCAAAGGTCCTTTTCAAATGCGCTTATTTTCAAGCTATGTTTTTGAAGCTCCTCATAAAATCATCTTACTTACCTCTTACCTCAATATATTTTCCAGTTTATAAGGTTTATTTTCCGATTTAAGCTAAATATTTTCCACTTTGAGTGGATTAACTTTCTATTTACCTTAAAAGCTCTTAAAGCCGTAATATAATAGGTGAAAAGGAGGGTTTTAATGAAAGTTTGAGGATTATCTTATATTTAATTACTGTTTGTTCGTGTGCAATCTAATTTATTTTCCACTTAGCTAAATATATTTTCCAGTTTTCAAGAATTACTTTCCGCTTTAGGCTAAATATTATCCACTTTGAACGATTTACTTTCCACTTTGTACCTTATACCCTCCGCTATATATTTTGTGTAAATACCTTCCATTTTGAACAAAATACTTTCCACTATATACTTTTTACTCGTGTTTTCCACTAATGTAAACGTTGCCAAAATGAAACTTTTTTTAAGAGATTTAATCTGATTTTGTCGATAACCGTTATTTTCTTTGTCTGCTTCAGTCGAATTTTGACGAAATAACATGCATTTTGAAACCTGATAAAAGTTATTGTCAGAAAACATAAAAAAGTATTTCAACGAAAATACAATATTTACAATTATAATTGTACTTTGTAATACATATTTTCAATGGAGATGTGAAAAGCCATGGCAGTGAATACTTTTTTTCCTACTGACTACCAGTTGCATTTATTTCATGAAGGAAGCTTTTTTCAAAGTCACCAGCTTTTTGGCGCTCATATCTATAGAGATTCCGATAAGGTATATACACGGTTTTGCGTATGGGCCCCCAGGGCACTAAAGGTAAGGCTAGCTGGCGATTTTAATAATTGGAACGGTAAGGGATATGAACTACAAAAAGTGAATGATGAAGGTGTTTGGATTCTCATTATGGACCAGGACCTTGAAGGTTGTCTTTATAAGTACGAAATTTTCACGGAAAAAGGTGAGGTCATTAAAAAGGCTGATCCATATGCTTTCTATTCAGAGCTTCGCCCGAATACCGCCTCAATTGTTTATTCAATAGAAGGCTATAAATGGCAAGATGAACAATGGATGAATCAACGGAAAAAACGAAATTTTCTGTCTGAGCCTTCCGTAATTTATGAAGTTCATCTCGGTTCTTGGATGAAGAAGCAAAAGGAAGAGTTTTTATCCTATAAGGATTTGGCAGATGAACTTCTTCCCTATGTTCTTGAACATGGGTTTACACATATTGAAATCTTGCCCCTGGTTGAACATCCACTCGATGATTCCTGGGGATATCAGGGTACAGGTTATTATTCTGTAACGTCAAGATACGGTACACCTGAAGAATTCATGTATTTCGTTGACCAGTGCCACCAGCAAGGAGTAGGAGTCATTCTTGACTGGGTGCCAGGGCATTTTTGTAAAGATGCACATGGTTTATATCAATTTGATGGCACACATGTTTATTCCTATAGTCATGTGAACGATCGAGAGAACCCGGTGTGGGGGACTGCAAATTTTGATTTAGGCAAAGCTGAAGTACAAAGCTTCCTTATTTCGAATGCATTTTTTTGGATGCAATACTACCATATAGATGGTTTTCGAATGGATGCCGTTGCCAATATCATTTATTGGCCGAATGCAGATGGAAAAATTGAAAATCCGTTTGGAATTGAATTTTTAAAAAAATTAAACAAAGAAATCCACGAATATGACCCATCCTTCTTGGTAATTGGAGAGGATTCAACTGATTTTCCTCAAGTTACCACACCCGTTCATTATGGCGGTTTAGGCTTTGATTATAAATGGAATATGGGCTGGATGAATGACATGCTTGAATATATGGAGACACCGCCCTATTCTCGCTCAAAAGTCCATTCAAATGTATCCTTTTCGCTTTTATATGCTTTTTCAGAAAATTTCATGCTGCCATTTTCGCATGATGAAGTGGTCCACGGGAAAAAATCATTATTAGACAAAATGCCAGGTGAATATTGGGAGAAATTTGCTCAATTAAGATTACTGCTTGGCTATATGTATGCCCACCCAGGAAAGAAACTGTTATTTATGGGTTTTGAATTGGGGCAGTTTTCAGAGTGGAAGGATAAAGAGCAGCTTGATTGGAATCTGCTGGACTATGAAATGCATCAAAATTTAAATGTATATGTTAAAGAATTAACAAAGTTTTACAAAAGATCAAAACCTTTATTTGAATTAGACCATCTCCAGGACGGTTTTGAATGGATTGATGTAGATAATCATCACCAATCAATCTTTTCTTTTATCCGAAAAGGGAAAAAAGTTGAAGAGTCATTAATTATTATTTGTAATTTTACAGGGGTTGGGTATGAACATTATCGGGTTGGAGTTCCGTCCCCTGGAGAATATCGTGAAGTTTTTAATAGTGATTATGAAAATTTCGGCGGTGCCGGATGGATGAATAAAAAGAAAATCATTTCTTTAGAGGAGCCGATTCATGGGCGTGGATATTCCGTTGAACTAACCATACCTCCATTTGGATTCCTCATAATTAGACCTGTTAAAAAACGAAAGGAGCGAAAAGGAAATGGGAAAGAAAAAGTGCGTAGCCATGCTATTGGCAGGAGGGAAAGGAAGCAGACTTAATTCTCTCACAAAGGACCTTGCAAAACCTGCTGTACCATTTGGAGGGAAATATCGGATTATTGATTTTCCCTTAAGCAATTGCTCCAACTCTGGAATCGATACTGTTGGTGTCTTAACACAATATCAGCCATTACTATTAAACTCCTATATTGGAATAGGCAGTGCGTGGGATCTTGACCGTAAGGACGGCGGGGTAACCGTTTTACCTCCTTATAGTGAGTCATCTGAAGTGAAGTGGTACACAGGTACGGCAAGTGCTATTTATCAAAATCTAAATTATCTTAAGCAATATCAGCCGGATTATGTGTTAATTCTTTCCGGGGATCACATTTATAAAATGAACTATGAAAACATGCTTGAATATCATATTGAAAAAAGGGCAGATGTCACCATTTCCTTAATTGAAGTACCATGGGCAGAAGCGAACCGCTTTGGCATTATGAGTACGAATGAGGAAATGAGAATCACAGAATTTGAGGAAAAGCCAAGCAGCCCTAAAAATAATCTTGCTTCCATGGGCATTTATATTTTCAGCTGGAATATACTGAAAGAATATTTGGAAATGGATGAGAGGAATCCGCATTCCAGTCATGACTTTGGAAAGGATGTTATTCCATTATTACTGGATGAAAAGAAGAAACTGTATGCCTATCCTTTTAAAGGATATTGGAAGGATGTAGGTACAGTCCAAAGCCTTTGGGAAGCTAATATGGATTTATTAAATAATGAGTGTGAATTAGATTTATTTGATCATGACTGGAGAATCTACTCAGTTAATCCGAACCAGCCACCGCAATATATTGCCCCAAATGCCATCGTAAAAGAATCACTTATCAATGAAGGTTGCACCATTGAAGGTGAGATTGAAAAGTCAGTTCTATTTCAAGGGGTAAGTGTTGGGCAAGGGTCAATTATAAAGGAAACAGTCATTATGCCAGACGCAATTATTGGCAATAATGTCCTGATTGAAAAGGCAATTGTGCCAAGTGAAGTTACGGTTCCGGATGGAACAGTCATCCGTTCCTATGATAATGAAATTATCCTTGTGACAAAAGAAATGTTAAGTGGGTTATATCCTGCTATTTAAATAATTAAGGAGGGAATAAGGTTTTGAAAAGAGAGCTATTAGGAGTAATTGACGCAACAACCTATCATGAAGATTTAGAGGATTTAATAACACACCGCTCACTTGCAGCCCTTCCTTTTGGCGGTCGCTACCGAATGATTGACTTTATTCTTTCCAACATGGTGAATTCAGGAATTCGCAGTGTGGGGATTTTTCCGAAAGCACAATATCGTTCGTTAATGGACCATCTTGGTTCAGGGAAGAATTGGGATTTAAATCGAAAACGAGATGGTTTGTTCTTTTTTCCTTCGCCCATTCTCGAAAATGATCAAAACAGAGTCGGTTCATTTGATCATTTTGCGGCTAATATGGACTATTTTTATCGCAGCACCCAAGAGTACGCAATTATTGCTAATTGCTATACTGTTTTTAATATGAACTTTAAACCTCTTTTGGATTGGCATATCCGTTCAGGTTGTGATATCACAGAACTTCATCATAAGAATGGCCAGCCGATGGAGATTTACTTAGTCAAAACCTCCCTGCTTACGAACTTAATTGAAACAAGGGGTGAAACAGGATATACCTGTATGAAGGACGTGGTACAGGATATTCATCATTCGTACACAGTCTGTCACCATGTATATGATGGATATGCAATGATGATCGATTCATTCCAGAACTATTATTCTACTAGTATGGAAATGTTAAGCCCGGCTGTTTGGAAGCAGCTATTTTTAAAAGAGCAGCCAATTTTAACGAAGGTAAAGGATGAACCGCCAACGAAATATATCAAAGGATCAAACGTAAAAAATACGATGATTGCCAATGGCTGCTTAATCAACGGTACGGTTGAAAATAGTATTATCTCCAGGGGCGTTAAAATTGGTAAAGGGTCGGTTATTAAAAACTGTATTATCATGCAGAAGTGCCAAATTGAGGATAATTGTTTCCTAGATTCGGTCATTTTAGATAAGGATGTCAAAGTTCCGGCTGGAACCCAATTAACGGGTACAGCTCAGAATCCATATGTTATCCGTAAAGGTACGAAACAAGGAGTGTTGATTAATTCGTGAAAGTTTTATTTGCAGTTTCTGAGTGTGGACCATTTGTAAAATCTGGAGGGCTTGCCGATGTTGCAGGCTCTCTTCCAAAGGAATTAAAAAGTCTTGGTACAGATGTAAGAGTGATTCTTCCTAAATATGGTACAATTTCTGATGATTTTAAGAAGGAAATGAAAAAAGTAAAGGAATTTACTGTTCCAGTGGGCTGGAGAAATCAATATTGCGGGATAGAAGAGCTCGATTACCAAGGTCTTACCTTTTATTTTGTGGATAATGAATATTATTTCAAACGAGAAAGTCTTTATGGGTTCTATGATGATGGAGAAAGATTTGCTTTCTTTAACCGGGCTGTGTTAGAAACCTTATCACACCTAAATTTCTTTCCGGATGTCCTCCATTGCCATGACTGGCATACAGCGATGATTCCTTTCCTTTTAAGAAAGGAATATTATAAACGAAAAGGTTACGGTAAAGTTCGTACTGTCTTTACGATTCATAATCTTCAATTTCAGGGAATTTACTCAAATGAAGTTTTAGAGGATTTATTCGGAATAGATCGAGCATCTATCGATTTGGGACAATTGGAGTTTTTTGGAAATGTCAATTTTATGAAAGCAGGTCTTGTTGCTGCTGATAAAATTACAACTGTTAGCCCTACGTACAAGCAGGAAATACAAACTCCAACCTATGGGGAAAAGCTTGATGGTTTACTTAAAACCAGAGAGGAAGACCTTTTTGGGATCCTAAACGGGATTGATGAGGATTTTTATAATCCGGAAAAAGATCCATTTTTATATCAAACCTACACGGCTAATAATCATGAGAAAAAGGGAATTAATAAGCGCGAGATTCAAAAGTTGTTTGGGCTTCCGCAGTCTTCTGGAACCCCGCTTATGGTGATGATTTCAAGACTGACGAAACAAAAAGGGCTTGATCTTGTAAAATGTGTTCTTCGGGAAATACTGCAGGAGGATATACAGGTCATTATTCTTGGAACGGGTGATTACGAGTTTGAGGAGTATTTCAGACAAGCTGCAAGGGTTTACCCTGAAAAGCTAAAGGTTCATACCGGATTTAATGAAGAGCTTGCCCATAAGCTATATGCAGCAGCCGACCTATTTTTAATGCCGTCCCTCTTTGAACCATGCGGGCTTGGTCAGCTTATTGCCATGAAATATGGAGCCATCCCGATTGTGAGAGAAACTGGCGGTTTGAATGATACAGTCCAAGCCTGGAACGAAATAGCAGGGGAAGGAAATGGCTTTTCATTTAGTCATTTTAATGCACATGACATGCTCTATACGATTCGAAGAGCCATTCATTTTTACCATGATCAGCATGTTTGGCCAAAACTCGTAAAGAGGGCAATGGAGATGGATAACAGCTGGGCACAGTCAGCATTCAGATATAATCAACTCTATGCAGAGCTCATCTCAAGGAGTGAAACTCATGTTTTCTAGTAAAAAAGAGTTTAAAAGAACTTTTTTAAAAAGAGTTGAGATGGTATGCGGAACTAGTTTTACTGAGAGTACGGAGCAGGATCATTTTCAAACCCTTGGAAATATGATTCGCGAATATGTAAGCAATGATTGGATTAAAACAAACGAGCGATATCGGGAAACGAAGGGAAAACAAGTTTATTATCTCTCTATCGAGTATCTTCTTGGAAAACTTTTACGACAGAATTTAATTAATCTTGGTATCGAACAAGTGGTCCAGGACGGGCTGCAGGAACTTGGGATTGATTTAGGTGAGTTAGAAGAGTTTGAAGCAGATGCAGGCTTGGGAAACGGCGGATTAGGCAGGCTAGCCGCCTGTTTTTTAGATTCCCTTGCTTCGCTGAATCTACCAGGCCATGGGCATGGAATTCGATATAAACACGGTTTGTTTGAACAAAAGATTGTCGATGGATACCAGGTTGAACTTCCGGAGCAATGGCTTCGGAGCGGTAATGTTTGGGAAATCCGAAAAGCGGATTTGGCAGTTAAAATTCCATTTTGGGGGAAGGTAGAAGCCAAAATGGAAAATGGCCGCCTTCTGTTTCAGCATCTGAATGCTGAAACCATTACCGCTGTGCCGCATGACATGCCGGTAGTTGGCTACCACACTGATACAGTTAATACATTGAGGCTTTGGAATGCGGAGCCTTCTCAATTTCCTATTCACCATGACATTTTAATGTATAAAAGAGAAACAGAGTCTGTTTCAGAATTTTTATATCCTGACGATACTCATGACGAAGGAAAAATCTTACGGTTAAAGCAGCAGTATTTTTTAGTTTCTGCGAGCCTTCAATCGATTATTAAGTCTTACCGGCAACAGCATGGGAATTTGATGCAACTTCATGAGCATGTTTGTATTCATATCAATGATACGCATCCTGTTCTGGCTATACCTGAATTGATGCGGATATTAATGGATGAGGAATCCTTTGATTGGGACGAGGCCTGGTATATCACAAGGAATACGATTTCCTATACAAATCATACTACTTTGACAGAGGCATTAGAGAAATGGCCGCTCAGGATTTTCCGCCCGCTGCTGCCGCGAATTTATATGATTGTTGAAGAGATAAATGAACGGTTTTGCAAGGAGCTGTGGGACCGTTATCCGGGCGAGTGGGATAGAATTGGGAAGCTAGCTATTATTGCAGATGATCACGTAAAAATGGCTCACTTAGCTATTGTCGGAAGCTTTAGTGTGAATGGTGTTGCCAAATTGCACACAGAAATTCTAAAGCATCGGGAAATGAGTCAGTTTTATCAGTTGTTTCCGGAGAAATTCAACAATAAAACGAATGGAATCGCCCATCGGCGCTGGCTATTAAAGGCAAACCCGAAATTATCGAGCTTAATTACTGAAACGATTGGCGCTAATTGGACACAAGCACCGAATGAACTAGTCCGGCTAAGCCAATATGAAAGTAAAACATCTTTCCTCGAACAATTGGCGAAGATAAAAAAGGATAATAAAGAAAGACTTGCAGACATCATCTATGATAAAACAGGGGTGGCAGTTGATACGAATTCTATTTTTGATGTGCAGGTAAAAAGACTTCATGCGTATAAACGTCAGCTCCTCAATGTTTTACATATCATGTATCTTTATAATCAAATTAAAGAGGATTCAAGTTTTTCAATGGTTCCAAGGGTGTTTATATTTGGTGCAAAAGCTTCACCGGGATACTATTATGCAAAGAAGATCATTAAATTGATTAATACAGTTGCGGAAAAGGTCAATTCTGATCCGAAAATTGGTGATCGAATGAAAGTCATTTTCATGGAAAATTACCGCGTTTCATTAGCGGAAAAAATTTTTCCGGCTGCCGATGTAAGTGAACAAATTTCCACAGCGAGTAAAGAAGCCTCCGGAACGGGAAATATGAAATTTATGATTAATGGAGCACTGACGGTCGGTACACTGGACGGTGCAAATATTGAGATCCGTGAATTAGTAGGAGAATCCAATATCTTTACTTTTGGACTTACTTCAGATGAAGTACTGCATTATTACCAACATGGCGGATACCAATCACTTGAATATTATCATCATGATTGGCGGATTCAGCAGGCTGTGGATCAGCTGGTTAATGGATTCTTCCCGGGGGTATATAATGAGTTCGAGCCGATATTCGATTCTTTACTAGAGGAGAATGATCAATATTTTGTATTAAAAGACTTTGCCTCCTATGTGGATATCCAAAAGGCAATCGGCAAAACCTTTATGGATCCAATTAAGTGGCAAAAAATGAGCTTAGCAAACATTGCAAATGCCGGCTATTTTTCCAGCGACCGAACGATTCAAGAGTATGCGGATGATATTTGGAAAATTAAATAATAAAAGGGAGACCAAAAAGCTTGGTCTCCCTTTTAACTATGAGAAAATATGTCCAATGAAGATTCCGACTGCTAATAAAAATCCAAAAATGGTATTTGTTTGGGCTGTAGCTTTCATGGCTGGTGCCATTTGGATTGGCAGGGTGTTCTCGATAAATCCCTTTGTCGCCTTAATTGCTTTTGGTGCACTAATAATAACAATTGCCACCCATGCCGGAGTGACTCCAGCAATTATTAGAGCTAGCACCCAAAGATAGGAAAAGGTAAACATCCCGGCAAGTAAATAAATGGCTCTTTTCTTTCCTAAGAGAATCGCAACTGTTTTTCGGCCGTTTTCTTTATCACCCTCAAGGTCACGAATGTTATTGGATAACATGATTTCACCGACTAGTACCATACTTGGAACAGAAACAAGAATACTGGTACTATTAACTGTACCTGTTTGAATAAAGAAGGATATTAAAATAATCAACATTCCCATAAAGAAACCAGAAAAAATCTCTCCAAATGGGGTATAAGCGATTGGAAAAGGTCCTCCGGTATAAAAATAGCCGATTGTCATACAAATTAATCCTACTAAAGCTAACCACCAGCTGCTGTTTGCGCAAATATATACTCCTAACAACAGCGCAATTCCATAAAAACTAAAGGCAAGATTTAAAACGGTTTTTGGTTTGATTCCATCACGGACAATTGTACCGCCAATTCCAACCGAATGTTCATTATCTAAACCGCGTTTGAAATCAAAATATTCATTAAACATATTGGTTGCTGCCTGGATCAACAAGCTGGCAATAAGCATGGCAATAAAAAGCCCAACATGGATTTTTTCATATTTAAGTGCAAGTGCAGTACCAAGCAGTACCGGTACAAAAGATGCAGTTAACGTATGGGGACGGGTCATTTGCCACCAAACTTGAAAACCACGGTTTGATTCCACAGCTGGACGCTGTATATTTGGCTGCATATTTGTTCTCTCCCTTTTAAAATTTTATCTATATTACAAGCTACATTTCTAATAGGACGAACGATCTTTCCAAATACTAAGTGTAAGAAAACAAAGAGTCAGTGTCAATGGAATTTTATTAGGTAGCTTAGCAGATAATACCTGTTTGATTGGAAAGATTGGTTTGGATTCTATGAGGAAATCACCTGAATATACTGTTTTTATACGAAATTGACCAATTTGCTATATAATAAGGAATGAAAAGGAAGGTTAAAAACAAGGATTTATTGACTTTTTTACAAGGGGAGTAGTATGTTTAAATAGGCTTGAAAATGAATGGATAACAGCTTTTTCAGCTGTTTTGGAGGGATTTTTTTGGTTACCATTCACGAATTAGAATTAAAGGAAAGGGGTCTTTTAGCTCTTATAAGAGCAAAAAAGCTTGGAAGGTCCATTTTAGTAAGCGAAGTTCATCAAATGGATAGGATTAACCCTTTTACATTTTTTATGCTGGGTAAGGAACGCTATCTGGGTGAGCGTTTTTTTTGGAAGGACCCGATGGATGATATGGTGATAGCAGGTATTGGAATAACAAAACAAATTCAGTCGGATCAGGCTACTGACCGCTTTTTTCTTGTTGATAATGAATGGCAGAATTTTTTAAAGGATAGTTTTATTTATAATCCATATTCTGAATTGGGGATTGGTCCCGTCATGTTTGGCGGATTCTCTTTTGACCCTCACAAACCCAAAACAGATCTTTGGTCGAAATATTCTGATTCACTGTTTCATATCCCAAAATATATGTTAAGTATTATCAAGGGTCAAACTTTTCTAACAACCAATATTGTCTGTACCCCAAATGATGATGAATCATTATTTACAAAAGTTCTGGATGAGAGAAATCAGTTTTTACTTTCTATTAACCAGAAGACCGAAACAAAGTCAGCGGCTCTTCTTAAAATGAAAGAAATTTCCCCTGAGTCATGGAAAGCGTCAGTTGATGAGGTAGTAAAAGACTTAAAGATAGGGTCGTTAAAAAAGGTGGTACTTGCCAGAGAACTTCGTCTGTTTTTTGATGATTTGGTTGAACCGGAATCCGTATTAAATCGTTTATTTGAACAGCAAAAAGATAGTTATCTTTTTGTGTTTGAATCTAATGGAGATTGCTTTATCGGGGCGACCCCCGAACGGCTAATTAAAAAACAGGATGATCACATTTTTTCGACTTGTCTTGCCGGCTCCATTTCGAGAGGGCAGACCGAGGAAGAGGATGATCTTTTAGGCGAAACGTTATTAAACGATAAGAAAAATCTAATTGAGCACGGCTTTGTTGTGGAAATGATTAAGGAAGCTTTAGAGGAATCATGTGAAGAAATGATCCTTCCAGATAAGCCTCATTTAATGAAAATTAGAGATATACAGCATCTTTATACACCGGTAGTTGGAAAAGCTAAGATAGATGCTTCATTACTGCATATAGTTGATAGGCTCCATCCGACACCTGCCCTTGGAGGACTTCCCAAAAAAGAAGCGGTTGAAAAAATCAGGGAAGTGGAAAAACTGGACCGGGGCTTTTATGCAGCACCCTTGGGCTGGGTAGATTATCGTGAAAATGGAGAATTTGCTGTTGCGATTCGCTCCGGTCTTATTCAGGGAAATGAAGTCTCCTTATTCGCCGGGTGCGGTGTTGTTGCCGATTCTGAATCAGAAAGTGAATATTTGGAGACTGGTTTAAAATTTAGACCGATGCTTCGTGCTCTTGGAGGAAAATAATATGAGTCATCAAGAATCACTAACTGCCTATATTGCAGCATTCGTTTCAGAGCTTGTTCTCTCCGGCATAACAGATGTCGTAGTCAGCCCAGGCTCCCGTTCGACCCCAATGGCTATGGTCATGGCGGAACACCCTGACTTAAAACTTCATATCCATGTAGATGAACGCTCAGCAGCATTCTTTGCATTAGGGATTGCAAAGGCTTCCAATCGTCCTGTAGCCATTCTGTGTACATCAGGTACTGCCGCTGCAAATTACTATCCTGCGATTGTCGAGGCACGATACGCTAGGGTACCGTTACTTGTATTAACGGCAGATAGACCTCATGAACTACGAAACGTAGGTGCCCCACAGGCGATTGATCAAAATCATTTATATGGCCATCATGTTAAGTGGTTTACTGAGATGGCATTACCTGAAAAAAGTGATGAAATCATCCGCTATGCAAGGACAGTTTGTGCCCGTGCAGCAGCCATAGCGACGCAAGCTCCATCTGGTCCTGTTCACTTGAATTTTCCTTTAAGGGAGCCATTAATCCCAAAATTGGATGAAAATCTGTTTCATGTGACGGAACGCCCGAATGGTTATGTAAAGGTCATTAATGGAGATGTTACGATTGATGATGAACAATTTAAGTCGATTGCCTCGGTGCTTCAGGAGAAGGAAAAGGGAATCATTGTTTGCGGGAATATAGGGGACAAGACTTTTGCAGAGAAGGTAACAAGGCTGGCGGAAACCTTAAACTATCCAATTCTGGTTGATCCGTTATCACAGCTAAGAAGCGGAAAACATAATAAGGATAAAATCATCGAAACCTATGATACCTTTTTACGGAATGAAGATGCGAAAAACCATCTAAAACCTGATGTAGTGATTCGATTCGGAGCGATGCCGGTTTCAAAAGCATTAACAATCTTCTTAAAAGAAAATCATAATGCAGTGCAATATGTGATTGATGGCGGCAGTGGCTGGCGTGATCCTGCAGCATTAACAACCAACATGATTTATTGTAATGAATCAACCTTCTGTAAAAAGTTGGAGTCAAGTGTCGTGAAGAAATCGGCAACATCTTTTTTAGATAGGTGGAAAAGGGTTAATCAATTTACGAAAGACCATATGGGCGTGATAAAAGATGAAACCAAGTTAAGTGAAGCGAAAGTATTTGCTCAACTGGCAGAGATGCTTCCAGAGGGTGCCACTTTATTTGTTGGAAACAGTATGCCTATTCGGGATTTGGATAGTTTTTTCTTAAATAATGATAAATCGATTAGTATTATGGCGAATAGAGGGGCAAATGGAATTGATGGTACCGTTTCGACTGCTTTAGGTGCTGCTTTATATTCAAAACCGCTTTATCTTGTGTTGGGGGATTTAACCTTTTTTCATGATTTAAATGGATTATTAGCAGCAAAGCTACATGAAATCGACATTCAAATTCTTGTCATTAATAATAATGGCGGAGGAATTTTCTCTTTCCTTCCTCAGTCGGAACATCCAACTCATTTTGAGCTGCTATTTGGCACACCATTAGATATTGATTTTGAATATGCTGTGAAGATGTATAACGGGAATTTTACAAGAATAAAAGATTGGGATCATTTCCATTCTCTAATGAAAAATGGTCAAGCTAAAGGTTTAAATGTATTTGAAGTGGTGACAAATAGAGAAAAAAATACAGAAGAACACCGCGAATTTTGGCGATCTGTTTCCCGGGAAATATCAAATTTTGTCAAAGGTGACCATGAATGGATGTAATGGTTGAAAATTTGCAGGTTCATGTCGAAATATGCGGAATAGGTTTTCCATTACTTCTCCTGCATGGGTTTACAGGAGATTCCTCTACATGGACTCCTTTTTGCTCTGTTTGGGGTGGGCATTCTAAATTAATCATTCCTGATATCGTTGGTCATGGTAAAACCCAAATTAGCGAGGAACTAAACCGCTATAAAATTGAGACCGCTGCGAGGGATTTGAACCGCATACTAGAACAGTTAGGGATTGAAAAGGTGGATGTTCTTGGCTATTCGATGGGGGGAAGACTTGCATTAACCTTTGCGATTCTTTATCCTGAGATGGTAAGAAAGCTGGTTTTGGAAAGTGCTTCACCTGGTTTGGAAACGGAAGAAGAACGGAAAAGCCGCTGCATAAATGATTTTAAACTTGCAAGTTTTATTAAAGAAGAAGGCATTGAATCATTTGTCGATTATTGGGGGAGAATCCCATTATTCAACACGATGGAAAATCTCCCGGCTGAAACGAAGAAATTGATAAGAAAACAGAGGTTAAATAACTCCCCAACAGGACTTGCAAACAGTTTAATTGGAATGGGAACAGGTGCTCAGCCTTCCTGGTGGGAGGAATTAAATCAGGTATCATGCGAGGTTTTACTGTTAACCGGTGATAAAGATGTAAAGTTTTGTCGGATTGCAGAAAAAATGATGAAAAGATTGAAAAATGGTGCATGGATTTCTGTTCCAAAGAGCGGGCATGCAATTCATGTGGAAGATAGAGAAAAGTTTGGTACAATAGTTAGTGACTATTTGTCGAATAAAAACTAAAGGAGGATCAACTTATGACAGTTGAATGGGTTGCAGGTCGCAAATACGATGAAATAATTTATGAAACCTATAATGGTATTGCGAAAATTACCATTAACCGCCCGCATGTACATAATGCTTTTACACCAAAGACCGTAATGGAATTAATTGATGCTTTTGCTTATGCACGTGATGACTCAAATGTAGGTGTTATTGTTTTAACAGGTGCAGGAGATAAAGCATTTTGTTCCGGGGGAGACCAAAGTGTCCGTGGACATGGCGGCTATGTTGGGGATGACCAAATTCCTCGTCTAAACGTACTTGATCTTCAACGTCTAATCCGTGTCATTCCTAAACCAGTAATTGCAATGGTAAAGGGGTACGCCATTGGCGGTGGACATGTCTTACATGTTGTCTGTGATTTAACAATTGCAGCAGATAATGCTGTTTTCGGTCAAACAGGACCAAAAGTAGGAAGCTTTGATGCCGGATATGGTTCAGGTTATCTTGCCAGAATTATCGGTCATAAAAAGGCACGTGAAATTTGGTATTTATGCCGTCAATATAATGCGCAGCAGGCACTTGATATGGGCCTTGTGAATACCGTTGTTCCTTTAGAGCAGGTAGAAGAAGAAACCATTAAATGGTGTGAGGAAATGCTTGAAAAGAGCCCAACAGCTCTTCGCTTCATAAAAGCTGCCATGAACGCGGATACAGATGGTTTGGCTGGACTTCAGCAATTTGCTGGTGATGCAACATTACTATACTATACAACGGAAGAAGCGAAAGAAGGCCGCGATGCATTTAAAGAAAAGCGTAAGCCTGGTTTCGATCAATTCCCGCGTTTTCCTTGATTTTAAAAACAAACTCACCACAGCTTGATGGTCTCCATCAAGCTGTTTTAATAGAAAAGCAGAGGCGCCCGTTTTCGGCGCTGGAGCTAGGTAGTTTTCAAAGACCAATAAATTATAAAGGCATTACAATAAAAGTTGGTGGTTACGATGCAAAATGAATGGATGCCGAATTTTTTGATGAAAAGAGCATCCTTAACACCTGATCGTGTGGCGGTTTATTTTGATGACTGGCAAGTAACTTTTAAAGAACTTTATGAGCAATCAATGGAAACCGCAGGAAAACTTCAAGGCCGGGGGTTGCAAAAGGGTCAATATGTGGGGGTTTTGTTAAAAAACCACCTGGATACCATAGTGATATTGTTTGCACTTCAACTTCTTGGAATTAGAGCAGTTATTCTCAATAACCGTCTAACCGTGTCTGAAATCGTCTGGCAGCTAAAAGATTCCCAGGCAGCCTTTTTGATAACGGAACGAAATTTTGCGGATAAAGAGCATGAAATAAGAGATATGTTTCCAACACTTCCAACTCTTCTAAAAGAACAATTGGACAGCCTCCCAACTGAAGCTCCTGATATACAGGAAGAGATTAATCTTGGGGATGTTTGCACCATCATGTACACCTCGGGGACCACAGGTAATCCAAAAGGTGTTTTACAGACATATGGAAATCACTGGTGGAGTTCGGTTGGGTCAGCACTTAATCTGGGATTTATCGATGAGGATTGCTGGCTTTGTTCAGTCCCTCTTTTTCATATAAGTGGTTATTCGATTCTCATGCGCAGTATCATATACGGGATGCCGATTGTCCTTCATGAGACCTTTGACGTTGAAAAAACAATAGAGGATTTTCGCAGCAAACGGGTTACCATTATGTCTGTTGTAGGAACTATGTTAACCAGAATCGTTGATTTTCTTGGAGAAGAGCGGCTGCCGGAATCTTTCCGCTGCATGCTTCTTGGCGGAGGTCCCGCACCATTGCCGTTACTTCAAGCCTGCGTTGCAAAGGAAATCCCTGTGTTTCAGACATATGGAATGACAGAAACCTCCTCGCAAATTGTAACCTTATCACCGGAATACAGTATTTCAAGATTAGGATCCGCAGGAAAGCCGCTATTCCCTTCACAAATTCAGATTAAGCGTGAAGATGGCCGAAAAGCCAAGGACAATGAAACCGGAGAAATTTTCGTGAAAGGTCCCAATGTTACTCCAGGTTATTTAAATCGACCAGAAGCAATGTCAGACAAGGTATATAATGGCTGGTTTTCAACCGGAGATATTGGCTACTTGGACGGTGAAGGCTTTTTATATGTTCTAGATCGCCGTTCCGATTTGATTATCTCAGGAGGGGAAAATGTATACCCGGCTGAAATTGAATCTGTTCTTCTCTCCCATCCTTTCGTTGCGGATGCCGGGGTAACAGGGCAGGAGGACGAACGGTGGGGACAAGTACCCATTGCCTTTATTGTGAAAAAAGAGGGAATGGATGTATCAGGGGATGAAATACGGCAATTTTGTTTGGAACGTTTAGCGAAATACAAAGTGCCGAAGGATTTTTATTTTGTTGAAGAGCTCCCAAGAAATGCTTCAAACAAACTATTAAGAAGAAAGCTTAGGAACGATAACAATTAAAAAAGAACCAGGCAAATCATTATTGCCCGGTTCTTTTTTAAAAGTAAAACAGTTTTATCACTGAAAACGGGTTACATTCCCTCAGGTTCAAAAGTTTTGCAATCTGTTTCTTGGATATTGTCAGCGGTTTTGCCTTTATGGCTAACAACATATATTTGCTCGGCGCTGCATTTATTTCCTTTTGCCCAATAAGTACAGTTATTGACTTCACATAAAACATCTTGTGCCATTTTGTATCACTCCTTTGGATTTCGTAATACAGCTATAGCTTTTGATGTTTAGACTTGAACCATCCATGGGAGTAATAGGAATTCTATTTAGCTAAAGCGGTTTTTAGCGTTGCTAAATTTTTATTCATTAGTGTAAAATAAGTTTCTTTATTTTTAATATTATCTTCAGTTAAAATGGCCAAATTATGGATGGGAAGTGCCTTTGCGCCAATTTCATTTTGGACAATTTCTCCTAATTTGGAATGAACATTTTGTTCGAAAAGAATATAGTGCAATCCTTCACGGTCTGCCAATGAAATGATTTTTTCTAATTCTTTTTGTGTGGGTTCATTTGTTGTCGATAAACCAGAAATACTAATTTGCTTAAGTCCATAACGATTTTCCCAATAGCCAAAGGCTGCATGGGTGACGATCATTTCTTTATGCGGTGCATTTTTTATCGTTTGTTGATACCTTTTATTTAGGTCATCCAATTGCTTTGCAAGCTTTTGGTAATTTTTCTCAAATAGTGCTTTATGCTGCGGCATTTTTTTTACTAATGAATCTTTAATGACTCCTGCCATTTCTTTAGAGTAAATAGGGTCAAGCCAAACATGTGGATTTACATCGCCATGATGTTGACCATCTTCATCCGCTTCATCGGCATGCTGATCTTTTGGTAATTGCAGATGATCAGCGACAGCAACCAACGTGACATTCTCATCTTGTAGAGTGGTCTTTGCCTTTTCTACAAAGCCTTCAAGACCTAAACCAATATAGAAAAACAGGTCTGAATCGGCAAGATTCATCATATCCTTTTGCGATGGTTCAAATGTATGTTCATCCGCTCCTGGAGGATAAATCGTTTTTACATTTACATACTTTCCGCCAATTTGTTCAGTAAAATATTGAAGTGGGAATACTGTTGTATAGACGGTTAATTGGCCTTTCTTTTTTTGTGATGGGTTATTAGTGAAGGCACATCCAGCCAAAAGTAAACTGAAAGGAATCAGGATTGAAAGAAATAAAATAATTTTTTTCATAAATACTCCTTTGTTATTAAAATAAATCGGATTAATTACGATTTAAGTTAGAAAATTTTTTGAATTTACATGTATAATACGGAACGATTCCGATTTCCTTCTGTATCTTACAAAAAAATAACCTGATTTGCAAGCAAAAAATTTACTGCCGGAAGCAGAATTTATATAAGATAAAGAAAAGGAAATACGATACGAAAGGTAGATGGCTATGACTGAGAAGAAAATGCTAAATGATATTTTGGAATTTAATAAGCAATTTGTAGAAAATCGGGAATATGAAAAATATGAAACGACCAAATTTCCAAAAAAGAAATTGGTGGTTCTTACCTGTATGGACACTAGATTATTGGAGTTATTGCCAAAAGCATTGAATTTAAATAACGGGGATATCAAACTTGTCAAAAATGCAGGTGCAATTGTTTCCCATCCGTTTGGAAGTATTATGCGCAGTATTTTGATTTCAATCTTTGAATTACAGGCAGATGAGGTAATGGTTATTGCCCATCATGATTGTGGGATGAGTGGATTAAAAGCCGATCCGGTAATTGAAAGCATGAAGAAGCGGGGAATTTCGGAAGAAAAACTTGATACATTAAAATATGCCGGGGTTGATTTTGAAGAGTGGTTACATGGTTTTGATCATGTGGAAGAGAGTGTCGTTCACAGCGTAAACACAATTAAGTTTCACCCGCTAATGCCAGAAGGCGTGCCGGTTCATGGTCTTGTTATTGATCCTAAGACAGGAAAGCTTGATTTGATTGTCAACGGATACGAGGACTAATATCCTTATTACCGTTCTTTTTTTCTGGAACAGGATCGATACCACCTGGGTGGAATGGATGACACTTTAAGATTCGTTTGATTGTTAGCCAGCCTCCCTTTATTGCTCCAAAGCGCTGAACTGCCTCTAAGCCATAGTGGGAACAGGTGGGATAAAAACGACATGTGGGTGGTTTTAAAGGTGAGATCACCATTTGATAAAAACGAATCAACCCGATAAAAGCTTTTTTTAACATACAGTTCACCCCCTAATCATCATTACTTACAACATATCATAATTTTAACATAAGGTCTAAATTGTTAATTTAAACTAAGTAGATGTAAAAACTCGGAATTTATAGTATGATAGGGAATAGATATGTAAAGGAGTGGTATAAATGCCTTCAGTTGAAAGTTTTGATCTAGATCATAATGCTGTTAAAGCCCCGTATGTTCGCCACTGTGGTGTCCAAAAGGTAGGCAGCGACGGTGTTGTAAATAAATTTGATATCCGATTTTGCCAGCCAAATAAAGCGGCCATGAAACCAGATGCCATTCATTCTCTTGAACATCTACTGGCACATAATATTCGTGAGGCAGCCGAAAAGTATGATTTCAACATTATTGATATCTCACCAATGGGATGTCAAACTGGATATTACCTGGTTGTCAATGGTGAACCGACAGTTGAAGAAATTATTGATCTTATTGAAGATACAATGAAAATTTGCCTTGAAGCAACAGAAGTTCCTGCTGCAACAGAAAGACAATGTGGTCAAGCTAAACTTCATAATTTAGAAGCTGCTAAGGAATTAATGCGTGAATGGCTTAAAAACGGCAAAGAGGAATTAAAGCAAGTATTTGCATAGCCATAAAAAATCCTATTCAATTGAATAGGATTTTTTATGGCTTCTTTTGCTCCCCGTCATCCTTGCTTTCATTCTCTATATAAGGATTATTTTCTAATTTATCAACTGTATGTTTATAATTATAGGCTTTTGATGTGGTAAGCACTGCTAACAGCAATACAACGATTACGATGATAATACCTATTACCATAACTGTATACATCTTTTTTCCCCCTTTTACTGTTATTGTATCATGTCATTCCTCTTTTTTTGTATAAAAAAAGGAAATTGCTAAATAGCAATTTCTCTTTACTTTATATGTAAAATTAATGTATATTTCGAGGATAAAAAGTATGTGTCCGGTGCTGTCCAAATTCTTCTTGAGCAAATTTACCCTTTAAACTTTCGATTAAATATAAACCCATTAAATCATAAAGCTCTTGTTTATCCATATCCTGGATTAATGCAAGTAAATCTTCATGGGACATTTCTTCAAGAAAAGCGAATGCCAGCATATCGATATCTTCTTCGTCACCAGTCAATTTATTCCGATACATTTCATAGAGTTCATCAACTAATTTCAAATTGTTCACCTCCTAGGAGAAAAATTTTTACTTAATCATTATTTTATCCCTTTTTCATAATTAAAAATCTGTTTCCTTAATTTTATGATAATTATACAGCATTCATTTCTAAAAAATGAACCAAAATTTAAAAAAGAATAAAATTTATCATTGCGGAAGGTAATATTTGGGGTAGGTAGGATAGGAGTAGTGCGTTGACTACCCCTTTTCATTTTGAAGTTATCGGTCCTCAAAAGAAAGCAAGTTCTGCCTTGAGGCTTAATATTTCCCTGACTTTTACATGGGATGGAATCAATGGATGGTTTTGTATAACGTTGACACTTGTATGTACACTATCCGTAAATGTAACGCTGCCCTTGAGCCATTCCATTATTTCACTTTCTGGAAACTCTGGCTTGCAATATTTAAAAAGATAATCAAATGTTTGAATCTTTTTCTGGGATTCTTTATTTTCATTTATCTTTTTAACTATTGTTTCTAGGTTTTTTTTATTATCTTCTGCAGCTGCTACAATGATTTCATCTGCATTTTCCTGATAAACAGCAATGATGATGTCCCTCATTAAATCACTGAAAGGCGAAACGACGGGTTGATAACTTTGCAAAATTAAGATGTTTTCAGGATCCGTTTTAATCTTTTCCTTTATAATCGATTCCATTTTCTGGTCCATTTTTCCAATGACTAAAAGCACTTTTTTCTTTTCATCTATACACATTACATTCACCTCATTATCATTTTTTTAAGATAATATGTTCTCTAAATTATTGGAGAGTTTAAAAACCATAATCCGTTCTCCAGTACGCGTACTGATATCGGTGTAAAAACTAATCACTTCCTGGCCTGTGATCGTGAAGATAATGTCCTTTAATTCCTCTATGCCTGATTCCACTAAGCTATTTCGAGTCTTTTTAACAGATAACAATCCCTCTTTATCCTGACATAATGAATACTCAGCGGGGGATAATATACCATGTAATATCACAATAATCATATCCCGTAAAATATCTGATTTTACGGATACTGATCCGCGTCCAAGATAACTTTTTTCCCAATGAGTTAAAGCTTTACTTATTTCAGCTTCAATCATTCCTTTTGACTTATCCATATTGATTCCTGTTCCTTCTCTCTTTTTAAAAGTTATAAATATATATAGTTAGACTTATTTGATGGGGGAAAGCTGTTAAGACCAACTCTCCCAGTTTCCTTCCGGATCAATAGACGCAAGCCGAATCCATCCATTTTGTACTTTTTGATAGAATTCCTGATTTTCGCTAAGTGCCCTTTGCACATATTTTCTTGGCGCTTGAATTACCATTAGCAGTCTTAATGGTGCATGATAGACCTCTTGATCCGATTTCATCACGGATTGCCAAGGAAGTCCAGATAATAAGTCACTGGCATTCCCTTGCATTACTCCAATACCGGCTGTTACGGTTTGGGTTGCTTTATTTCCACTGCCATAATAGTGCGGTGCAACAGTAGATGCATAATACTGCAAGTTAATCCATTGGCAAACTGTTCCCGGACCATTAATAATGGTGGCAAGAAGATCACCGTTTTTATCATTTTGCCATTTATAATTTTGCAGAAAAACTCTCCCGTTCAAATTGCAATCCCGGGTTAGGTTTCGTTCCCCGATAATAAAGGCGGCATTGCGCGCTAGACCCCACTCTGGACGTATTTCACTCCAATCTTCTGCAAAGCGCTCTGCCTCTCTCTTCGGGTTTTTACAAGTCAAGTTGATATTTGGTAATTGTGGTATACGTTCAGCATTGGCTTTTTCACTAACTTTTAACAAAATGGACTCAATTTGATCAAATACTTTTTTGGCTTGAACTGTAAGTTGTGGAACATAAATCCATTTTAGTTTATCAAGGGTGGTAATATGTTCAGCTGCCGCAAAAACGGTATCGGTCGGAATCGAAATTCCCTCTCTAGCGAGAGTTTGTCTAACCCTTGGAAGATTGCACAAGGACGCAAGAACCCGGGCATTAAATCCGCTTGATGCCCCTCCGCATGCACCACAGTCTAGTGAAGAGGCATATGGATTGTTTGTGCTGTGACTGCCATGGCCGCAAATGACCACTAATGGAGCGAAATGATCGGTAAGCCCCATTATTTTCAGCGCTTGATGCACATAGGACACTTTTTCCTCATCAGTAAATCCAACCGGTAATTCCGAATCTAAAGTATACTCCCTCTCTAATGAGAGTTTAGTGGAAGGTTTGCGCAGCCATGTTTTTTGAATTTTTCGGAAAGCAGATCCTGCCCTTCTTGGAACCAAACTCCTTGCCAATGTTTGTAAACCCATCCATGGACCGCTAATCTCTGGCAGCAGCAGGCTTGAAGGAAGGTTATGTTTCATTGTCTTAAACGTGGTACTGAGTGAATGAGCAACCTTGCTCCTTTGTTGGTATTGTTTTAATTTCACTTCAGATGAAGTTTCTTTTACTTTAAATTGTGGTTTAAACATAACCGGTAAGGAGTCATGACTGTGATGACTGCCCAGCTCAGAGATTTCAATCGGCAATCCGAAAAAACCGGCAGCTCCCAATGTCTCAAATGGCCCCTCTTGTTCAAGTTTACGGCGAAAAGGTTCAGAACGTACATCAATACAAAATACAATTTGTGCTGATACAGGTTTGACACTTTTTTCTGAATTCATTTGTTTTGATACAATTATCTTTTTTAATTGATCTTCGTATGTTTTTTCCCATGCTTCTAACCATAGGCGTTGGCGTAGCCCCCGTTTAAAACGATAGGCAAGTGTCAAATAGTTTTTTAGTTCTGCAGACGATAACTGGGACAATTGGTTGATGGGCACGCCCCCCCACTGGACCCAGGCTGCAGCCAACGGTTCTAAGAAGACTTTATCCTCTATTTTTTTCTCAGGCAAGGGGAGAAATGGTTTAATCAAAGCATACTCAAGAGAAATCCGAACAGCTAAGTATTCCTCAAGCAGTGAATTTTCCGAAAATGATTGCTGAGAGCGCCACAGCATCATTCCCGCCCAGCCTGGAAGGGCAAGTAAATGTGCTTCTAGATATTCTTGTATCTCGGAAAAAGGGATTTCCAGTTTCAGTAATGCTTGTATTAAAGCATCCTCAGCCTTTTCTGGTAAATCATTAAACTCTTTACGTACAGAAGATTTTAGGGCCGGGTCGTACTTGACCAAGCTCAGCCACGCATGATAGAAACCATCTTTCCGATTAGGCATTGACACGACAGCCTGGGATTCATCGAGAAATAATTTACACCACTTAATCATGTGGCGGTTGAGATCTTTAGCTGTTTCTTCATTACCCAGTTGTTCCAAGCGTTGACTAAACGTTTTAACGGCTTGTTTTTCGGCAATCTGGTGCTTAAAATAACTTAGCTTCTTTCCCAATCTCTTTAGCTCAGATGCTGGCGAAAGCACAGTAAGCGGCTGGTCCACAAAAAGTGCAGCCCGGCAAAAGCGTTCCGCAACATCATGCGGCAGGTCTAAAGATTGTGAATCCAGCCATTTTTGAAGTGAAATTTCAAGAAATTCCTGACGAATTTCACCTCGATTACGTGCTGACTTCAATACAGATTCGGTCGGGTAAATATCTACATCACAAACATCCTTTAACCTGCGTGCAACTTTTTCAAATGGTTGCTGTTCTAATCCCATCCACGGATTTCGGGCCGCAAACGTACTGATAGGACCGAGGGGGGCTATGACTTCACTTGCTGACTTCACCAAATCGTTAAGATTCTGGGTATAAGACTTCTTTTCTAAAATGAATGATTGGGCCAATGTTAATGTAGTACTCACCGTAAATTCCCTCCTTGAGAAAGTAAGCGTGTCAGATACTTTGGATGGCTTTCAAAAGATTTATTTTTCGGTTCACTTAACCGTAAGAGCCACAGATAAATGACAGCAAAGGCAGCGGATGTTCGATAACGAAACAGTAATAGATTAAGAGCACTGCCAATAAGCACGATAACCAGAAGCAAAAGGACAGCAGGTTCTGGTGGTTGTGCTCCAATCTGTACGTTTACCTCTAACAGTCTTAAAAAGGCAGTATGGACGAAGTGGAAAACAATGCCCGCTCCTGCAAACAGTATAAATCCTGCAATTTGCCCGACCCTGCCGTTTCCATAGGTCACAAGTTGTCTCCAGGCAAGTAAAACACACCATCCTAGAATGAGAGCGCTGATTAATTGATAACCATCTTTAGGAGAAGTCAACCAGAACGCTATCCCCAATAACAATCCTAAAAAGCCCCCAGTGATTGTCCCTTTCCAAGATGAAGGCTTTGATGTTCCGATGATCGATTTATGGTGATGTACGGCAGAACCAGCCTGAAGGAAAAGGGTAGCCTTGAATAGACCGTGTAACACAGCATGAATAATTGCTGCCCAATAGGCGCCTAATGCACATTGAATCAGCATGAAGCCCATCTGTGCAATCGTAGAGCCTACGAGTTGTCGTTTATAGTCAACCTGAACCAGCATAATCCCGGTCCCCATTAAAACGGAAAAACTAGATAATACTAGTAGAACCATCTGTGCCGCATCTCCACTGAAAAGTGGTGAGAAACGGGTTAACATAATTCCACCGGCATTCACAATCCCTGCGTGCATCACGGCAGAAATAGGCGTTGGCGCAATACTAGAGTCTAACAGCCAGCGGTGGAAAGGCCATTGTGCAGATGGAATCATAACAGCAACAATTAGCAGCAGGTTTATACAGGTTTTTTCCCATGAATCAAGTTGAGTAAGACTATTTTCTGAAAGGACCTTCGTTAACTGCCACTGTCCTGTTGCCTGTGTAATCCAGATAAAGGCAACCACCAAGATGATCCAACTAAGTGCAAAAAGGCGGCCTGACAGTGCAGAAGCATTCCTGGCAACCTGCCACTCTTTTTTTAATCCGATAAGCAGGGTTAATCCCAAAAGCGTCAGTCCCCAGCAAAGTAATAATAAGCGGGTGTCATTACTTAGCCAGGCAAGAGAATCGGCGGCCGTAGTCATGGTGAGCAGTGCAAAATATTTCCGATAAGAATGTTCTCCAAGTAAATAATGAACGGAGTACTTCTGTACAATGAAACTAATCGTAAGGACAAATAATGCAAGCAGCCATGATAATGAATCAAGATGCCATGGACCAAAATTTACTCCCCCATTTCCAAAAACCAGCGCCATTAGTGCGGAAATCGCGGGCATTAAAAGGATTGCGGTATGAATACGAACAAAATTCAATGGAACTTTCGGAAATAAAAGGAATAAGGAACTAAGCACGGAAATCGCAAGCATGATAAAAAAAATCGTTGGCAGTAAAACCATTTGCATCAATTTCCTTTCTATCTAAAATTTTTACAACAAAAAAACCGACAATTTTTCAATGTTTTAATGGTTTTGAAATCAAACCATTAAACGCTGAAAATTGTCGGTTTACTTTTAACTAGCCCAATTTGAGCCTTTTATTAGTCTACCTTTTTTATATAATATTTCCTTCCATGCCTATGGAAGGATATTCCGATTTAACCTATTCTGTTTTTTACCAAAAATATAGATTTCCTTTTTCATAGAGCCAATTTTATGTTATTAACAGAATGCTAAAGGAAAATAAATTTTAATATAATAATAGAATAAGTTTTATGTGATAATAATTTTACTGCTAATTAAACATTCTGTCAAATTAATTAAGAAAAGTACTATTATCTATTCAACATTTTATGATCAATGATACACCGTTCATTTCTTAAAAAAGAATAAAATTTATCTCTTTGTGAAAAATGATAATTAGGGTTAGAAAATCGGGCTGCCTTTGAAACGAAAGGGAATGGCCTGAAAAAAGGGGCTGACAGCATGGATGAGCAAAAGAAAACCTATTATATAGATGTTGGAACAGGGCATATAACGCAAAGTGCCAGAAGTTCAACATGGAGTTATAAAATTCAAGCAACCGATGAAGAAATTAGCCAGCTGCGTGGATTATTTGATCAAAACTATGCAACGGAATGGGATAACTTTATACGGGCACATATCCCCTATGTTGAATATCATCATGATCGGGAAAATGACCACTATGACAGTACGATTCAGCAAGTATATGGAATGATTTATAAACTCGGGGACGAAGAAGCAAGGAATCATATTGAAACCATGAATATCCTGCCAAAAAGTGAATAAAAAAAGGAAATCCTTATCCATAAAAAGATAAGGATTTTCAGGCTGTCGAAAATCTTTCGATATCTTTTTATTTTATTTGCCCTCTTTAACAATTCACTGCGTTAATTTATTGTAATATTATTAGTTTGGTCTGTGCAACAAGTCTGTTGATTTCCTCTCCAGGCACTTCGCTTTCCGCGGGCGTGCCGGGGAGCCTCCTCAGCGCTTTGGCGCTTCCGGGGTCTCCCCTGCCCCGTACTCCCGCAGGACATTGAATTGCTTCCCCGAATCCGCCCACGCACGAAGGAAATGCGATAGCATTTCCGAGGAGTCTTCGTGCCTTCCGCTCCAATCAACAGGTGCATTCAATAAAAATTTTAACTTCTTAACTATTTAAAATAAGTGGTGAATTTAATGTTTAAGCAAAAATTGGTTACTCAAAGTGAGTATGAATTTGTTTCTATTGATGAATAGTTCCAGATGACCAACTTCTAGGCTTGATTGCAAATATTATTGATTTTTCATTTCTTCTTGAAAAAGTTTAAATTTATATAATGAGGATAATGACCGCCCAACTGATCGGCTTATTCTTTTTAGGAGTGATGTTTATTGGGAATCTTTTTGGGATGCGTTCTGATAGACAATATGGTTGGGGGACATGCTTTATTTACTGATTCAACCCATTTAAAGGCAAGCGCAAAAAAACATAAATATACAAAGAAGTAGAGGTAGATACTGGCGAATATTTGAGGAATTAAATAATTGATTTGCCCCCCTGGTGATTGGAGCGGAGGGCACTCGACTCCTGCGGGATAGAGAGGTCACTGGAGACCCCACAGGCGCAAGCGCCGAGGAGGCTCCAGGACCTCCCCGCGGAAAGCGAGTGACCGGAGCGGAAATCAACAGGCCCTTTTGAAGGGACTATCATTAAAATTGCTATTTAGATTTGACAAAGTAAAAAATTGCCGAGGAAAATATCCTTTCTCGACAACCTAGAAATCCTTATCCATAAAAAGATAAGGATTTTTTGTTTCTTAAAATTTAATTATAATAAAAGAATCAACGGATTAGGCGGTAATGAAATGATAGAGTTTATCGATGAAAATGGGAACAAAGTGGAGTTATCTTTTTCTGAAAAAAGTTTTCCGGAGGACGCGAAACATGTTTTAGTGATTTGCCAATATGACGATGCGTGGGTTTTGACCCAACATAAAAAGCGAGGTCTCGAATTTCCGGGAGGTAAAATGGAGGCGGGGGAAACCTTAGATGAGGCGGCACGAAGGGAAGTCTTAGAGGAAACGGGTGCCGTCCTTGGTGAATTAAAAAAAATCGGGGAATACAGGGTGACAGACCCTAAAGGGATATTTGTAAAAGCAGTATTTCACGGAATTGTAGAATTAATTAGTAAAACAAATACCTATTATGAAACAAATGGTCCGGTAATTGTCAAAGGAAACCTCCTACAGAAGCGGTTTCGGGATGAATTCAGCTTCATCATGAAGGATCAGGTAGTGGAGGAATGTATTAAACATATTAAAAGCTGATAAAAAACAAAAAGAATAGCGATACATTTTCGCTATTCTTTAATCAGTTTTTTCTCAATAAAGTCCACAAGCTGGTACATAATTGTTGCTAAGACAGCAACCACAAGCAGTGATAGCATCACTAAAGTAAAATTAAACACCTGGAAGCCGTAAATAATTAAATAACCCAGACCTTTAGCTGAAACAAGGTATTCTCCAACAATGACTCCTACCCATGATAATCCCACATTTACTTTTAAAGTTGAGATAATGGTTGGAAAACTGGCCGGCAGAATGGCTTCTTTAAAGCATTGAAAACGGGTGGCCCCAAATGTTTGCAGAACTTTGATGTAGTTTGGATCAACTTCGCGAAAAGATGTATAAATCACAATGGTTGTCACAATAACAGATATAATAACACCCATTGCAATAATCGAAGGATAACCAGGACCTAAAGCAACAATTAAAATTGGACCGAGGGCAACTTTGGGTAAGGCATTTAAGATAACTAGATAGGGATCGAAGATTTTTGATATCATCGGGGACCACCATAAAATGGCTGCCATAACCGTACCGAGCAAGGTCCCTAAGATAAATCCAAAAACCGTTTCTGTTAGGGTAACAATGGTGTTATCAAGCAACGATCCATCTTTAATTTTTTCTAAAAATAACAGCCCAATTTTGGAAGGGGAACTGAAAATGAGCGGGTCAACCCAATGGAGTCTGCTTGCCATTTCCCATCCTATAAAAAATAAGAGGAAAATTAACAGCTGATAAAATCGCACCCACCTCTTTTCAACCCTTAGGAAGTGCAGGTATTCTTGGTGAAGCTGTTTTACTTTATGAGGATTCAAGGGACTCCAGCTCCTTCCATATGGTCTCAAACAGATTGGGATATAATGTGTGGTTGCGGACTTCCAAAGGAGATGCTGTTCTTAGCTCTTTAGGTATCTGAAAAGTTTGATAGAGCCTTCCGGGTCTTGCTGAAAACAAAAATACTCGATCACTCATGGCTATCGCTTCACCAATATCATGTGTAACAAGGATGGCTGTTTTTTTTAACTCTCTTAATGTGCCTGCGAGTAATACCTCTAATTTTAGCTTTGTTTGGTAATCAAGGGCTGAAAAGGGTTCATCCAGCATTAATAGCTTAGGTTCTGTTGCTAATGTTCGAACAAGTGCAGCGCGCTGCCGCATGCCGCCCGATAATTGTTTAGGCAGCTGTTTCTCCACACCTATTAGACCGATTTGATTTAAAAGCTGTAAGGTTTTCGTTTTTGACTTTTCATTAAGTTGATTTGATAATTTCAGTCCTAAAAGGACATTTTCTTCAATTGTTTTCCAAGGGAACAGGTAATCCTGCTGAAGCATATAGCCAATTTCATGGCAGTTTGTGGATACAGGTTTATTTTCCAGCAGCACCGTTCCTTGGGTCGGTTTGAGTAACCCGGCAATAATGGAGAGAAGGGTTGTTTTTCCACAGCCGCTTGGGCCGAGAAAGGAGACAAATTCCCCTTCCTCGATTTTTAACGTAACATCGGAGAGGGCCGTGGTCACGGAGTTTTTTGTTAAATAGGTATGATGGATTTCATTAATGGTTAAGAAACTCATCGGACCGCCTCCTAAAATAATTTTTAAAAATATTCGAAGCCTTGGGATCAATTATTTTTTAATCACTTTTTCTGCAACGCTCGTATTCACCAGCGTTTTGTAATCCACATGTTTCGGCAGTTCGCCGGCCTCTTTCATAATGTTTTGGAGATTATTCCATTCTTCTTCATCGAGGATTGGGTCTGTTGCAAAAGAGCCTTGACTTTTATAACGTTCGACCACCATTTTAATAATTTCAAAGTCAGTATCCTGGAAATAAGGCTGAACAGCCTTAGCAATTTCCTCTTTACTGTGTGTTTTCACCCATTGTTGAGCTTTATAAATAGCTCTGGTGAATTTTTCAACCGTCGCTTTATGCTCCTTCATATAGCTTTGTTTTGCCATAAAGGTGGTATAGGGAACATGGCCTGATTCCGTGCCGAAAGAAGCAATAATATGTCCTTTTCCTTCTTTTTCAAAAATACTTGCTGTTGGCTCAAATAATTGGACAAATTCACCGGTACCAGAAGCAAAAGCACTGGAAATATTGGCGAAGTCAATGTTTTGAATTAAATTTAAATCCTTATGCGGATCAATTCCGTGTTTCTTTAAAACAAACTCGCCAACCATTTGCGGCATACCGCCTTTACGCTGACCTAAGAAGGTTTTTCCTTTCAGCATATCCCAAGAAAAATTGTCGATTTTTTTACGGGAAACAAGAAATGTTCCGTCTGTTTGTGTTAATTGCGCAAAGTTAATCACCGGATCTTCTGCACCTTGTGCATAAACATAAATCGAAGTTTCCGAGCCGACAAGTGCAATATCTGTTCCACCGGAAAGTAATGCCGTCATGGTTTTGTCGCCACCGAAGGTAGTCGTCAGTTTTACATCCAATCCCTCAGCTTTAAAAAATCCTTTTTCCAGGGCAACATATTCGGGAGCATAAAAAATTGATCGAGTGACTTCCGCTAAACGGACTTTTTCCAGTTTTTTCGGCTTCGCAGTATCATTATTGCAGGCGACTAGTGAGAACATAAAAGTAGCAATGATCAATATGGAAAAACTGAATTTGAACCATTTCTTCATGATGAACCTCCTAATCTTGAAAAAATCTGGGCTGTTTGCCTATGATATCGTATGAAACGGGAAAAAATGTGTGATTGCCCAGTTACAAAATTAATCAAAAAAAGGAGTGGTCAGGGTGAATGCAGATACAGGAGAAATCATTGAGATGCATCGATTCCCTTCTCCAAATCCGAATGTGGAGCTAAAGCTGGTTACCTACGTTTCAAACGGATTAAAGGTAAAAGGAATGCTGGCGGAACCGAAATATGAAAAAACGAATGAGGGATTTCTTTATTTACGTGGCGGAATAAAAAATGTGGGGAGGGTTAGACCGGCTAGAATTGCCCAATTTGCCGCGGAAGGGTTCATTGTTTTTGCACCCTTTTATCGGGGCAATCAAGGCGGAGAGGGGAATGAGGATTTTGCCGGTGAGGACAGGGAGGATGCTTTTTCGGCCTTTTGGTTGTTAAAGTCCCTTCCGCAAGTGCAGCATATTCATATTTTCGGTTTTTCACGGGGCGGGGTAATGGCTTTGTTAACGGGCGTTAAATTTCCCGAAGCCGCATCCCTAGTCACCTGGGGTGGAGTAAGTGATATGGCTTTGACTTATACGGAGCGAACCGATATGCGCAGAATGATGAAAAGGGTGATTGGCGGAACCCCTGAAAAATTTCCTGAACGATATGAGGAACGGACTCCCTTATATAAATTGGCGGATTTAGAAGCACCAGTTCTAATTATCCATGGAGTGAACGATCATAATGTTTCGGTTGAACATGCGTATCGTCTTGAGCGGAGACTGAAAGCTTTAAATAAACCAGTAGAATCATGGTATTTTGAATCTTACACTCATTATTTTCCTCCAGCAGTGAATCGAAAAATTGTCCAAGATTTAACGAATTGGATGAAAAGACAAATCAAAAGATGGTAGAATGGAAGTAACCAATTAGCAGAGGAGTGGATCATATGGGCATGCCTCTTGAGTTAAACACGATGATTGTGACAAAAGGAAATGAAAAGCGGGTAGAAGAAAATTTGTTCTATTTAGTAAAAGAAGGATACAGACTTTATCCAATTGATATTCCTATTGAGGTTCGAAAATCGATTCAAAGTGATTCCAATGGAACAGCAGTCATTCGGAAAGTAGAATGGCAGGAGCAAACGACTAAAATTACGTACCAATTAATTTCATTGAACTCGACGAATTGAGCAGGGGTGCTTTAGACTCCTGCTTTTTTCTTTTATGAAAAATCGGTTCGCAGATAAAAGCGTGTTTATCGCAGATAAATCATTCAGTAACGCAGATAAATGTTCCTTTACCGCAGATAAAACTAAATCAAGGTAAAAAAAGAGATGCCACTTTATTATAAGGGGCACCTCTTTTCTCATGTTATGCGATTGGTCCGCCTTTTTCTTCAATGTCTCTTGCAGCACTAGAGAACTTTTTGAAGTTTTGACGGAATTTTTCTGCTAATTCTTTTGCTTTCTGTTCATATGCATGAGGGTCTGACCATGTTTTGTGCGGTTGAAGAACCTCGTCTGGAACTCCTGCAATGTGAAGCGGAATATGCAGACCAAAGATTTTATCCTGAACAGTTTCCACATGATTTAATTCGTCTTCAAGAGCTGCCTGAATCATTGCTCTTGTGTAGGAAAGCTTCATCCTGTTGCCAACGCCGTATTCCCCGCCAGTCCAACCTGTATTTACAAGGAAAACATTTGCGCCATGCTCAAGGATTTTCTCACCAAGCATTTCTGCATAACGTCTTGCAGGCAGCGGCAGGAACGGAGCCCCAAAGCAAGTTGAGAATGTAGCTTGTGGTGAAGTGATTCCACGTTCTGTACCAGCAAGCTTCGAAGTATAACCACTCAAGAAGTGGTACATTGCTTGTTCCTTCGTTAATTTAGCGATTGGCGGCAGTACGCCAAAAGCATCAGCTGTTAAAAAGACAATCGTATTTGGGTGACCGGCAATGCTTGGCTCAACAATATTATCAATCGCTTGAATTGGGTAAGCTGCACGAGTGTTTTCTGTTAATGTGTTATCATCATAATCAGGAATTCTCGATTCAGGATTAATAATAACGTTTTCTAACACAGTTCCAAAGCAAATGGCATCAAAGATTTGCGGTTCTTTTTCACGAGAAAGATTAATCGTTTTAGCATAGCAACCGCCTTCAATATTAAAGACTCCATTTGAAGACCAGCCATGTTCGTCATCCCCAATTAATTTGCGATTTGGATCAGCGGATAAGGTCGTTTTACCTGTTCCGGAAAGACCAAAGAATAAAGCAACATCACCTTCTTGGCCTACATTGGCAGAACAGTGCATGGAGAGAATATTGTTTTCTGGCAGTAAATAATTCATGACAGAGAAAATAGACTTTTTCATTTCGCCCGCATATTCTGTACCACCAATTAATACGGTACGGCGTTCGAAAGAAATGATAATAAATGTTTCGGATTTTGTACCGTCAACGGCCGGATTGGCTTTAAAGTTTGGTGCAGAAATTACGGTAAATCCAGCTTCATGTCCTAATAGCTCTTCTGCATTAGGGCGAATAAATAATTGATGGGCAAAAAGGTTATGCCATGCATATTCATTAACAACCTGGATTGGCAGCTGTGATTTTTTGTCTGCGCCCGCAAATCCTTTAAATACATAAATTTCTTCTTTGGTTTTTAAATAGTCAAGAACTTTATTGTAAAGGTTTGTGAAAGCTTCTTCTGAAATAGGCTGATTATTTCCCCAGTCAATCTTGTCCTTTGTTGATCCTTCATCGACAATAAATTTGTCTTGGGGAGAACGTCCGGTATATTTACCAGTTGCTACACTAATAGCACCTGATGATGTTAAAGTTCCTTCATTACGGCTTAATACTTTCTCCACTAATTGCGGAACGGATAATTGGATTTGAACATTTTTTTCTTCTAATAATTGGGTTAATTCATTTGGAATATGAACAGAATTCATCGAATGGGACCTTCCTTTTTAGTTTTTTTAGCAAAGACTGCATCTTGATAAAAAGTATAACACATTTAATTTATTAGTCTATACTAATTCAAAAAAATAACTAACACATTTTATACATTATTCATAAATGAATGTGTTTATTTAGGCGGAATATTCATTAATATTATCTTTTACAAAAAAATGATTTTTTCTCTGATATTGTTGTTCTTTTATTTTTAAAAATTTGATTGACATCCTTCGACAAGGTAGGTTAAGATTTTAAATTGAACGGATACTCTCTTATCCCGAGCTGGTGGAGGGACAGGCCCAATGAAACCCAGCAACCTGCTATTTTTAGGAAAGCAGTCGACAAAAGGATATTCCTTTTTAAACTGGTCATTTTCTAAGCAAAGGTGCTAAACCTGAAGCAAGGCTAGACCTTGAACGATAAGAGTGAAAGGCGCGGAAACAGTATGCTCTTAACCTTTCCTCAAATGGGAAGGTTTTTTGTTTTGGTGCAATAATCTTTTATTTCTACCCTTGAAAAAGTACTATGGGGGTTGTTTTTCTAATAAAATGCCCATATTTATTTCATACTACTAAGGGAATGAGTACCGTATCAGCCCGAGGTTAACTCAAGTCAAAGGTTTAAAAGCCCGGCACAGATAACCTCATATAATAAATTTAGGAGGAATTCAGATTGTCAACAAAACGCCGTTTGTTTACTTCTGAATCAGTAACTGAAGGTCATCCTGATAAAATCTGTGACCAAATTTCTGATTCCATTTTAGATGCCATTTTAGCAAAGGATGCTAATGCACGAGTTGCAGCTGAGACTTCAGTTACAACCGGACTTGTCCTTGTTGCGGGTGAAATCACCACTTCTACTTATGTAGATATTCCAAAAATCGTTCGTGAAACTATTAAAGGAATTGGTTACAACCGTGCAAAATATGGCTTCGACTCCGAAACCTGTGCGGTATTAACCTCGATTGATGAACAATCACCGGACATTGCAATGGGAGTTGATCAGGCACTTGAAGCACGTGAAGGTCAAATGTCTGATGAACAAATTGAAGCAATTGGTGCAGGGGACCAAGGTTTAATGTTTGGTTTTGCATGTAATGAAACGAAAGAGCTTATGCCGCTTCCAATTTCGCTGGCTCATAAGCTTGCACGCCGTTTAACAGAGGTTCGTAAAGAAGAGATTCTTCCATACCTTCGTCCGGACGGAAAAACTCAGGTTACGGTTGAGTACGACGAAAATGATAAGCCAGTTCGTATTGATACAATTGTTATTTCAACACAGCATCATCCTGAAATTACACTTGAGCAAATTCAACGTAATTTAAAGGAATATGTGATTAATCCAGTTGTACCAAAAGAATTAATTGATGAGAACACAAAATACTTTATTAACCCTACAGGACGTTTTGTTATCGGCGGACCTCAAGGGGACGCAGGTCTAACAGGACGTAAAATTATCGTTGATACGTATGGCGGCTATGCACGTCATGGCGGTGGTGCATTCTCTGGTAAGGATCCTACAAAAGTGGACCGATCTGCTGCTTATGCAGCCCGTTATGTAGCAAAAAATATCGTTGCTGCAGGACTTGCTGAAAAATGTGAAGTGCAGCTTGCTTATGCCATTGGTGTAGCAAGACCTGTTTCCATTTCCGTTGATACATTCGGTACAGGTAAAGTAAACGAGGAGATCTTGGTTGAATTAGTAAGTAAAAACTTTGATCTTCGCCCAGCTGGCATCATTAACATGCTTGACCTTCGCCGCCCGATTTATAAACAAACAGCTGCTTACGGACATTTCGGCCGTACAGATGTAGATCTTCCTTGGGAGCGTACTGATAAAGCTGACACCTTAAGGGAACAAGCAAACCAATAAGAATTTTAACAAAGAGAGTTACATAAAAATGTAACTCTCTTTTGTTTTTTTTCGTCACATACTTAAATGGTTAAGGGAATAGGATGTTTAAGTCACCCTAAACAGGTGAAAACTGGATAATATCTATTTTAAAATGAAGTGGGTGAGTACATAATGTGCGGCTTTATTGGTTGTGTCCATGATCAGCCGAAGGTTTATCAGGATGATCAGAAACAGCAATTTAAAACTATGAATGATATCATTACCCATCGTGGACCTGACGATGATGGCTTTTATTACGATGAACATATCCAGTTTGGATTCCGCCGCTTAAGTATTATTGATATAGAAAGTGGGCACCAACCGTTAACATATGAAAATGAGCGTTTTTGGATTATTTTCAATGGCGAAGTGTATAACTATGTTGAATTGCGTGAAGAGCTCTTAGTGGAAGGATTAGAATTTACTACAAGCTCTGACACGGAAGTCATTGTCGCTCTTTACAGTCATATAAAAGAACGGGCTGTTGAAAAGCTCCGCGGGATGTTTGCCTTTATTATTTGGGACAAACAGGAACAGCAGATTTTTGGAGCACGGGACCCATTTGGGATTAAACCATTTTTCTATTCTGAAGAGGACGGAAGAACCTTCTTTGCTTCTGAAAAAAAGAGTATTTTACTTGCGCGTAAAAACGATGTTCTGAATTATGATGCCCTGCAGCACTATTTTACCTATCAATTTGTCCCCGAACCGGAAACCTTATCAGAAGGGATTAAAAAATTAAAGCCCGGTCATTATTTTACAAAGAGGATTGGTTCGCCTTTAGAAATAAAAAGATACTGGAAAGCGCAATTTCACCCTGTTAACCAATCGGAGTCGGATGTGATCAAAGAAATCAAGGATGTATTAACTGAATCGGTAAAAATTCATATGCGCAGTGATGTTCCAGTTGGTTCTTTCCTTTCAGGAGGGATCGATTCCTCAATTATTGTCTCATTAGCTAAGGAATTTAACCCGGCGATTAAAACGTTTTCGGTTGGTTTTGAACGGAATGGATTCAGTGAAATTGATGTTGCAAAGGAAACAGCAGAAAAACTTGGGGTTGAAAATATTAGTTATGTGATTTCACCAGAGGAATATATAGCAGAACTCCCAAAAATTATGTGGCATATGGATGACCCTCTTGCCGATCCGGCTTGTGTTCCTCTCTATTTTGTAGCTCGCGCGGCTCGCAGGCATGTGACAGTGGTTCTCTCGGGTGAAGGAGCAGATGAACTTTTTGGCGGATATAATATTTACCGCGAGCCGCAATCACTGGAAGTCTTTAGTAAAATCCCAAGAGTGGTGAAATTATTTTTAAAATGGATGGCTCATGTTATGCCGGAAGGAACAAAAGGGAAAAGCTTTATTGAACGCGGGGTAACGCCAATGGAGGAACGTTATATTGGGAATGCCAAAATGTTCACGGAAGAACAGAAGCGGGAGTTGCTGAATGTTTATCAAGAAGGTTTGAACTATACTGAGATTACCAAACCTTTTTATCAAGAGTCATTAGGATATGACCCTGTTAACCGCATGCAGTTTATTGATATTCATACATGGCTGCGGGGAGATATCTTATTGAAGGCTGATAAAATGACGATGGCCCATTCATTAGAGTTGCGTGTTCCCTTTTTAGACAAGTTAGTTTTTTCCGTTGCTTCTAAAATACCTGATCGATTAAAAACAGCGAATGGAACGACAAAGTATATTTTAAGAAAAGCAGTGGAGGGAATCGTTCCGGACCATGTGTTACATCGAAAAAAGCTTGGGTTTCCTGTGCCGATTCGTCACTGGCTGAAAGATGAAATGAACGAATGGGCGAAATCCATCATCCGTGAAAGCCAAACCGATCATTTGATTAATAAAAAGTATTTATTGAAGGTATTGGATGATCATTGTCAGGATAAAGGGGATTACAGCCGGAAAATTTGGACCGTGCTTATGTTCATGATTTGGCATCAGGTTTATGTTGAAGAAAAATACTCGTTCCAGCGGGATTTTACACGAGAGCTGGAAGTATTAAAAAACTAAGGGAATCTTCCCTTAGTTTTTGGTTTGCAGTGATTTATAATATTGAGCCTTTTCTGCATATTCTCGCGTGATTCTTTCCATGTCTTTAATATCTTCAGCATTTAATTCCCGAATGACTTTAGCTGGTCTTCCAAATGCCAATGTATTTGGTGGAATTTTTTTTCCTTGCGGAACAAGACTGCCAGCACCGATAAATGCGCCTTCCCCGATTTCTGCTTGATCCAGAATAATCGAACCCATGCCGATTAATGCTTTCCTTCGAATGATACAGCTATGTAAGATTACCTGATGTCCAACTGTTACTTCATCCTCTAGAATGAGTGGATTATTTGGGCTTTGATGCAGGACTGAATTGTCTTGGATATTTACCTTTTTCCCAATAATGGTAGGAGCTACGTCTCCGCGGATTGAGGTGTTAAACCACACACCCGATTCTTCCCCGATGGTTACATCGCCTGTAATGGTAACAAAATCAGCAATAAATGCTGAATCAGCAATTTGCGGGTATTTATTTTTAAAAGGATAAATCATATTTTTTCTCCTTTCTTAGTGATGGTTTTATTTTAACGAAAATGAGGAAGAAATTAAAAGTATTTGAAAAATGTTCTCCTATTAAATGCATGTCATTTTTGTAACTTATGTTAAAATAATATAATAATTATGACGAGGAAATACCTAATATCTTGTTTATTGCTTAGTATTAGCGCGCGGCGCTTACAGTTTCTAAGGAGGAAGAAAAATGTGGAAGTGGGAAGCAGAAGGGGAGGCTAAAGCGGTTATCGTGATGGTCCATGGGGCAATGGAACATCATCGTCGCTACGGATGGCTGATTGAAATGTGGAGAACATCAGGCTTTCATGTCATCATGGCCGATCTTCCCGGTCAAGGCATGACAACCAGATCCCTTAGAGGACATATTGATTCCTTTGATGAATACATAATAGAAGTAAAGGACTGGGTCCAGGCTGCCTATCGTTATAATCTGCCCGTATTTTTACTTGGCCACAGCATGGGTGGCTTAATTTCGATTCGGCTTTTGCAGGAGGAGAGAATGAATTTAGCTGGTGTGATTCTTTCTTCCCCTTGTCTCGGTCTTGTCCAAACACCATCCAAATTATTAGAGTTTCTATCGTATGGTTTGAATCTTCTCTACCCTTCCTTCCGAATGAATTCTGGTTTAACAGTGGAAATGGCGACAAGGAATATGGATGTCAGGGAAGCTGATGCAAACGATACTCTATATGTTACAAAGGTTTCTGTCAGGTGGTATCGAGAATTAACGGCAGCAATGAAACTTGCCTTTTTAAATTTGGAAAAAACGCATGATGTGCCAATCCTTGTCATGCAGGGTGGGGATGATAAAATTGTCAAAAAAAAATTGGTAAAAGAGTGGTTTAACCATGCCCCATTTTCAGAAAAAAGATTTAAGGAATGGCCCAAATTGTACCATGAAATTTTTAACGAACCTGAGCGGGAAGAGGTCTTTGAATACGCAAAGGATTTTGTCACTAGTCAAATAAAAGCAATTGGCTATATTGTATAAGAAAAGCGCAAGTGCCTTGATCAGCCCCGTCAAGTGCTGGAGCTGGACAATTCTCCAAAGTCAAAATTTTATACCTTCTTATTCTATAAAAAGAGGTGGAATGATGAGCTTTTCAATGATGCCAATCAATCTAATGTCAAACGTATACCGTAAAATCATTCCAGCTGTTCATCAAGAATTGGGCTATTGGAAAAAACGTGCGGAAAATATACCCAATCCAGAGCTGAGAAACCAGGCACTTGCCAGTATTGAGCATAAAACGTTCCACTGTGAAGGCGGTGCAATTCTGGCATTAACGGCGGGTAAGCATTATAAAAAAGCCGTGAAGTTTATTGTTGCTTATCAAACCATCAGCGATTATTTGGACAATCTTTGTGACCGAAGTACCTCCCTTGATCCGAACGATTTTGCCGCTCTTCATGAATCGATGGCCGATGCGCTGTCAATAGAGGCTGAAGGGAAAAATTATTATCGCCTCCGTGAGGACCAAGACGATAATGATTATTTAAATGATTTGGCAGCAACATGTCGTTCGGTATTAAATGAAATAGGGAATTATAAGCTAATCAGGAAATACCTTCTGGAGCTTTGCCACTATTATTGTGATTTGCAAATTCACAAGCATGTGGTCAAAGAGGAGCGGGTACCTAGGTTAGAAAATTGGTTCAATCTTTATAAAAATCAACTTCCGGATATGGAATGGTACGAGTTTTCTGCCTGTTCCGGTTCTACTCTTGGAATATTTTGTCTTATTTCCTATGCAATGCGGGAGGATTTCGAGGCGAAGGATGCGGAAAATATCCGCAAAGGTTATTTTCCTTATATACAGGGACTGCATATTTTATTAGATTATTTTATTGATCAAGAGGAGGACATTAAGGGCGGGGATTTGAATTTTTGTTTTTATTATGAAAATCAGGAAAAACTCTTTAAACGGTTAAAGCACTTTGTTATAGAGGCGGACCGTCATACAGAATTTCTTCCTCACAAGAAATTCCACCAGCTCATTAATCGCGGATTGTTAGGGATTTATTTATCGGATACAAAAGTAAGGAAACAAAAAAATGTTCGGAAATTAGCAAAGGAAATCATAAAAACAGGCGGAATCATTAGCTACTTCTTTTTTATAAATGGGCTGGCTTATCGTTCTTTCCAAAAATGGGTGCCATCATTTGCGACAAGATTGATAAAGTAAAACCAGGCTTTTTCTCAAGCCTGGTTTTTAACGTTTTTCTATTGCCACAATAAATGGAGGATTATTTTGTTGGTTGATAAATTGATACATTAGGACATGAGCAGACTTTTGATCTAGTTTTTGGCAATATTCGAGTAAGGCATCGCGTTCCAAAGCACCTTCAGAATGTCCATGATAAATGACAAGAATAATGATGCCTTCAGGCTCCATTATGTCTAAAAGTTGCTTAACAGCTGCAATAGTCGTCACAGGTTTCGTGACCACCGTTTTATCGCTGCCCGGCAGGTATCCCAGGTTAAAAATCGCCCCTTTGATTCTTCCGTAATCAGCAGCAGGAATTTTTTGTTTAATGTTCTCGTGTCCTGTATGAAAAAGTGTTACCCGATCAAGCATGGCTTGTTGGGATAACCGGTCTCTACTCGCCGCTATCGCATTTTCCTGAACATCGAAGCCATATACTTTGCCAGTCTCACCTACAAGCTCAGCTAAAAATTGGGTATCGTGCCCATTCCCTAGTGTGGCATCAACAGCGATATCACCAGGTTTTACAGCCTTGGTCAGTAATTGTTTGGCAAAAGGAAGAATCCGCTCTAATTTCATCAGACATTCCCCTTTTGATAAAATTTCCCCTGCCAGCTGTTTCTTCTTTTAAGCTCTGCATCAATTGCATTCAAAACTTCCCATTTATTTACACTCCACATTGGTCCAACCATTAAATCAATTGGTCCGTCACCGGTAATACGATGAACAATCATTTCGGGTGGTAAAATTTCTAATTGATCGCATACTAAGCTTACATAATTTTCTTGGGAAAGAAACTCAAGCATGCCTTTTTCATATTGTTTTACCATCGGTGTGCCTTTTAAAAGATGAAGTAAATGGATTTTAATCCCTTGAACATCTAATTTTGCGACCTCACGGGCCGTCTCCATCATCATTTCATTTGTTTCAAGCGGCAGTCCATTAATAATATGAGAGCAAATGCGGATCCCATGTTTCCTTAGCTTGTTAACGCCATCAACATAGCATTGAAAATCATGGGCGCGGTTAATTAACATAGCAGTCCGCTCATGGACCGTCTGTAAACCAAGTTCCACCCAAAGATAGGTTCTTTTATTTAATTCGGCCAAGTATTCCACTACATCATCCGGCAGACAGTCCGGACGAGTGGCAATCGACAGCCCCACAACACCTTCCTGTTTGAGTACGGCTTCATATTTCTGCCGAAGGATCTCAACAGGTGCATGGGTATTCGTAAATGCTTGGAAATAGGCCATATATTTTCCGTCTTTCCATTTTGTATGCATTTTTTCTTTTATTTCGCGAAATTGGGTTTCTAATGTCTCCGCACGGTTTCCGGCAAAATCCCCGGAACCTGAAGCACTGCAAAAGGTACAGCCTCCATGGGCAACGGTACCGTCACGGTTCGGACAATCAAATCCGCCATCTAATGCCACTTTAAAAACCTTGTGGCCGAATTGCTGGCGAAGATGATAATTCCAAGTATGATACCGTTTATCATCTATTGCATATAGAAAAGGTTTCGTTTCAAGCATTCGAAAACCTCCTTATTAAGTTAATTTTACAAAGAAGCACATAAAGTCAATTTTATCATGAAGTATAGGCTTATCCAAATGGATTTTTCTTGGAAGGAATTATCAGACTTTTACTGTCATAGGAAGGGAAATCGAGAACAAAATAAGAATTGAAGCGGCACGCTTCAGGTGTTACAGCAATAGGAAAGGGGTTCTTAGATGGCTACTCGTGAATCAATGAGTCATTTAATTCAACAATGTGAGGATGCGATTCGATGTGCTCAGGAGCATTATCGAGAGGGCAGCCTTCAAGAGCATTACAATAATGATGATTATACAAAAGCCTTACAAGGACTTGAAGGAACGTACCAGGACATTTGTAAAATGGCCCAATTCGCAAATTCACAGCAGAGGGAACAACTTCACAGAATGAGACTACAGCTTCAGCAGGTACAAAATACAATGATTTTACAGGGACCTTATCAAAATACACAAATTCTTGAGTAACCAAAGAGGAGGAAAACTTGGTGAAAAAACGGTCGAAACAGCAAAATCCGGAACAAAAAACGAGGAATGGCATCAATAATAACGATATAGAGTTAGGCCAGGACGTTGATGTAGTGAAACAGGCAAAAAAGAAATATGAAAAGACTGGCGGCCAGCCAGTAAAATCGAAATTTCATCAGGAAAAGGAACAATCATCTTAATTGGCTAAGCACCCTCAACAAATGTTGGGGGTTTTTTATTTTTGTTTTTATAGTCGAAATAAGGCAATGAAAAAGGATTGCGCGTTAAGTAAAAGTACCCTACACTTATGTAGGGTTTCGAAATATTTAATTGTAAAGGGGAATTTTCATGCCGCGTGCATTATGGCTGTTAATTATCGGGATGGCAGTGAATTCAACTGGCTCTTCTTTTTTATGGCCTTTAAATACAATCTATATTCATGATCATTTAGGGAAAAGTTTATCAATGGCTGGGGTTGTTCTCATGTTAAACTCTGGGGCGAGTGTCATTGGCAACCTAATTGGCGGTAGTTTTTTTGATAAGTATGGGGGTTATAAATCGATTCTGGTAGGAATTGGTATTTCCTTGTTTGCCATTATTGGACTTTCAATTTGGCATGGGTGGCCAGAATATGTGATCTTTTTAACCATCATAGGACTAGGAACGGGTGTTATTTTTCCATCCATGTACGCCATGGCAGGTTCTGTATGGGTTGAGGGAGGGCGTAAAGCCTTTAATGCCGTGTATGTTGCCCAAAACCTTGGAGTTGCGGTCGGAGCAGCACTTTGTGGGATTGTTGCAGATTATTCTATGCAATTAATTTTTCTTGCAAATGCCGTAATGTATATCATCTTTTTCTTCATTGCTGTGTTTGGTTATCGGAATATCACAGTAAGTCCTGTAAAACAAAAGAAAAAGTCAGAAGAACCTTTACATGTAAAAAACAAACGGAATTTAAGAGCATTACTTATCCTATGTTCCGGTTATTTGTTATGCTGGGTAGCCTATGTTCAATGGACCACGACCATCGCCTCATACACACAGGAAATCCATATTTCCTTATCACAATATAGTTTATTATGGACGATAAATGGGGCACTCATTGTTCTTGGCCAACCACTTTTAAACAGTGTTTTAAAACGCTGGGTTACCTCGTTAAAGATACAGATGGTGACCGGAATCATCATTTTTATTATTTCCTTTGTGGTTGTTGGTAATTCCAGTACTTTTCTCGGGTTTCTTCTCGGGATGATTATTTTAACCATTGGGGAAATGTTTATTTGGCCGGCGGTTCCAACCGTTGCTTTCTCCTTATCACCTAAGGGTCGTGAAGGATTTTATCAAGGAATTGTCAATAGCACTGCCACTGGCGGCAGGATGCTTGGTCCGCTATTAGGTGGAATCATCGTCGATTTATATAGCATGTCGACATTATTTACCATATTAATCGCATTATTTTTGGTGGCTATTATCACAACACTAATCTATGATCGTGCAACAGTACCACGCACCGTTCGTGGACAAATCTGAGGATTCGTCCGTGTGGAATGGACAAAGCAGTTTTTTGAACTCTTTGTCCATTTTTATGTTTAAAAGATAAGGAATGCGGCAATTCTGAATTTAGGCTTTTGTTTTCTTGCAAATTGCCGGGAAATTTTATACAATATCCGTATATCTTTATATTGAAAGACATGGATTAGGAATAGTAATGGTTCCTGCCCGTTTAGAGAGTTGACGGCTGGTGAAAGTCAATCGGGTACATCATGAACTCGCCTAGGAGTTGCAAGCACGAAAGAAGAGTAATGTTTGCCGTTTACCGCGTTAAGGAGAATGAAGCGAGTGTTTTTAACACTAATGTGGGTGGTACCGCGGGAAGATACATACAATCCTCTCGTCCCTTTTTTGGGATGGGAGGTTTTTATTTTTTAAGGAGGAAACTGACGATGAGTTTCGATCACCAACAAATTGAAAAAAAGTGGCAAAAGAAGTGGGAAGATGAAAAGGTATTCAAAACAAGCGAAGAATATGATAAACGTAAATTCTACGCTTTAGATATGTTTCCATATCCATCCGGTGCTGGACTTCATGTTGGGCACCCTGAAGGTTATACAGCAACAGACATTCTTTCTCGTACGAAACGGATGCAGGGTTATAATGTGCTTCATCCAATGGGCTGGGATGCATTCGGGTTACCAGCTGAACAGTATGCTTTGGATACGGGAAATGATCCGGCTGAATTTACGGAGAAAAATATTAACACGTTCCGCAGACAAATTAAATCACTGGGTTTTTCTTATGATTGGGACCGTGAAGTAAACACAACCGATCCAGAATATTATAAATGGACGCAATGGATTTTCTTGAAACTTTGGGAAAAGGGCCTTGCCTATATTGATGAAGTGGCGGTTAACTGGTGTCCAGCACTTGGAACGGTTTTAGCAAATGAAGAAGTCATTGATGGAAAAAGTGAACGCGGAGGACATCCGGTAGAACGCCGACCAATGAAGCAATGGATGTTAAAAATTACGGCCTATGCCGATCGTCTGCTTGAAGATCTTGAAGAGCTTGATTGGCCGGAAAGTTTGAAAGAAATGCAACGAAATTGGATTGGCCGCTCTGAAGGTGCTGAAGTCACTTTCCAAATCGACGGACATGATGAAACCTTCACAGTGTTCACAACAAGACCAGATACACTATTTGGAGCAACCTATGCAGTTCTAGCTCCTGAGCATACCTTTGTTGATAAAATTACAACCGCTGAACAGCGTGCAGCAGTGGATGCCTATTTAGATAAAGTAAAAACTAAAAGCGATCTTGAGCGGACGGATCTTGCGAAGGAGAAAACCGGCGTATTCACGGGTGCATATGCCATTAATCCAGCAAACGGTGAAAAAATGCCTATCTGGATTGCTGATTATGTATTAGTCAGCTATGGAACTGGTGCCATCATGGCGGTTCCAGCGCATGATGAACGCGATTATGAATTCGCAAAGCAATTTGACTTACCGATTAAGCAGGTCGTTGCTGGCGGAGATATTGAAACCGAAGCATACACTGGTGATGGAGAACATATTAACTCTGAATTCTTAAATGGATTAGATAAAGCAGAAGCGATTCAAAAAATGATTGCTTGGCTTGAAGAGAAAGGGATTGGTACGAAGAAAGTAACGTTCCGTTTACGTGACTGGCTATTCAGCCGTCAGCGTTACTGGGGTGAACCCATTCCGATTATCCATTGGGAAGATGGCACAATGACCGCTGTGGCGGAAGAAGAGCTTCCATTAATGCTTCCAAAAACAACGGAAATTCGACCTTCTGGAACAGGTGAATCACCACTTGCCATTATTGATGACTGGGTAAATGTCATGGATCCAGAAACCGGTAAAAAAGGCCGTCGTGAAACCAATACGATGCCACAATGGGCAGGTAGCTGCTGGTATTATTTACGCTATATTGATCCGAAAAATTCAGAAGCACTTGCTTCTGAAGAAAAATTAAAGCATTGGCTTCCGGTTGATACCTATATTGGCGGGGCGGAGCATGCGGTGCTTCACTTACTTTACGCTCGTTTCTGGCATAAGTTTTTATATGATATTGGTGTTGTGCCAACGAAGGAACCATTCCAAAAATTATTTAACCAAGGGATGATTTTAGGCGAAAACAATGAAAAAATGAGTAAATCAAAAGGAAATGTCGTTAATCCCGATGATATTGTGGACAGTCACGGTGCCGATACGCTCCGTTTATATGAAATGTTCATGGGACCGCTTGATGCCTCAATTGCATGGTCAACAAATGGACTTGACGGCTCACGCCGCTTCCTTGATCGGATATGGCGTTTACTAGTTGAGGAGAATGGTGAGTTAAATCCGAAAATCCAGCCAAACGAAGAAGCAGCTAATTTAGATAAAATCTATCATCAAACTGTGAAAAAGGTAACCGAGGATTATGAAGGCTTACGATTTAATACCGCTATTTCACAAATGATGGTATTTATCAATGAAGCTTATAAATCAATGGTGCTTCCAAAGGATTATATGGAAGGCTTTGTGAAATTACTTTCACCTGTTTGCCCGCATATTGCAGAAGAGCTTTGGGAAAAGTTAGGTCATAACGGTACCATTTCCTATGAAGCATGGCCAGCATATGATGAAGCAAAGCTTGTAGATGAAGAAGTGGAAATTGTCATCCAAGTGAATGGAAAGGTGAAAACGAAGCTAATGGTGCCAACAGATGCCAGCAAAGAAGCATTAGAAGGTATTGCCATGGACGATGACCGAGTGAAGGAACAAATTGAAGGAAAAACGGTCCGAAAGGTCATTACCGTTCCTGGAAAATTAGTGAATATCGTAGCAAATTAAATTAAGGAGCATCCTCCTATCTATAGGGGGATGTTTTTCTGAAAGGATGTTTAAAAATGGAAGAAATTCAAATTATTACTCCGGAAGAATTAAAGTCGAAGCTTGAGCAGGGGGAAAAGCTCGAACTTGTTGACGTGAGGGAAGATGAAGAGGTTGCGGAAGGTATGATTCCGGGAGCAAAGCATATCCGGATGGGGGACATCCCGGCTAACCTTGACTATTTTGATAAGGATAAAGAATATATCTTCATCTGCCGCTCAAGCCGCCGCAGTGAAAATGTCTGCTACTACCTGCAGGAACAAGGCTATAAGGTCCGCAATATGATTGGCGGAATGATGAATTGGCCAGGAGAAATAAAGGAAACTCGCTGATTGGCAAGCCCTTAAGGGCGAAGATAGAAGCGTAGTTACTCTTATGCCTTGAGGGGAAGGTTACCTTTCCCTTCGACCAAAATAACCGATTCCATTGTGGAATCGGTTTTTACTATGGATTCAGGTTCCACCTGTCGTTGTATCAAAGCCGCCATGATGCCCGAAAGATTGGCCGCCGTCCGTAAATTGATCTTGGTTTTGTTGAAAAGAATTTCCGTTATTTTGATCAAACTGTGATGCTTGGTCATCATCAAAGCTGAAATTTGAATTCGAATTGGCATCACCAGTCCCTTGACCACTACTAGAATTAAAATTATTTTGAGCTTGCTGATTTGTATTTTGATTAGCCGGAGCGTTTTGACTCACTGCTGCTTGATTATTATTACTATTTGATAGTCCGAGATAGGATACCATTCCTGCAACTAATGCTATGCTCCCGAAGCTGACACCCCAAGAGATTCCTTGTTTTTTATCCAATTTCTTTTACTCCTTTCTTTATTTCTGATTGTAGTTTATAAGCCCAACCTTAAATAAATCTTAAATTTTTGTGGATATTGATTTTTAAAATTCTGAAAATAAGGCGATAATGATAGGAAAAAGGAAAGGGAGAGAAGAAAGTGATTCAGGTTAAATTGTTTGACCGGGAGCATGAGAAGGATTTAGAAAAGGAAATGAACCGGTTTTTAAAAGGTTTGGATGAAAAAAGTCTATTAGATATTAAATATAATGTCGCGGCGATGACAGAGGAAGAAGAGGAAGAACAAATTTATTGTTTTTCAGCCATGATAATTTACAAGGCCTGAATTTGTACTGTCCAGCTCCAGCGCCTAGGGGCTCGAGGTCACAAGCCAATCCGTCAAGAAGGTTAAAGAGCAACCTTCTCGCCGGCTCGTCTTGTGCTTGTCGCCCCTGACCAAGGCACTTCCGCTTTTCTTTTGATCAGGCCTGTTTCATAATAGATTTTGCAAAAAGAGCAGCATTTGTTCCGGCGAGTCTCCCGGTTACGAGTGCAGAGGTAATATTATATCCGCCGGTATAGCCGTGGATATCCAGGATTTCCCCGCAAAAATATAAACCATTCATCCTTTTAGAGCCCATCGTTTGCGGCTCAATTTCTTTTACAGAAATCCCGCCTCCTGTGACAAATGCTTTTTCAAGTGGCAGGGTGCCGTTTACTTGAAAGGTAAATTGCTTGCAGCTTTTTGCAAAACTACGAATTTTTTCATGCGAAATCGTTCCACACGGTGCCGCAGGATCTATCTCATTGTTCTCCAGTAAAAATAAAAGGTATCGCTCGGGAACCAACCCTTTTAAGGTATTTTTGATACTTTTCTTCGGCTCCATTTTCACGAGCTTACTAATCTCTTGAAAAAGGACCTCTTCTTTTTTGTCAGGGAGGACATCAAGGCTCATGGTTACCTCTTTTAAATTCCATTTTTTCATCGCTTTGACCACAAATTGACTGCAGCGTAAAACAGCTGGCCCGCTAACCCCGAAATGAGTAAAAATCATATCCATTCGGTGAGAAATAATTGGCTTGCCTTTTGGATTTAAAACACTTAATTCAATGTCCCTTAAGGAAAGCCCTTGAAGAGTTTTCTTTTGAATAAAGGCTTCGCTTGAAGTGACAGGTACCTCGGTCGGGAACAACTCGGTCACGGTATGGCCAGCTTTCTCCGCCCATGAATACCCATCCCCGGTTGACCCGGTATGGGGAACAGATTTCCCGCCTACAGCAATCACAACTGATTTTGCAATTATTTCTTGACCATCCCTCAGCAAAACGCCTGCAGCCTGCCCGTTCTCATAGATGACATCCTTTACGGCTGTGTTTTTAAAAATACGGACCTTCAGAACTTCTAATTTTTGCAAAAGAGCATCTACAACGGATTGGGCTTTATTCGATGCAGGGAACATCCGCCCGTGATCTTCTTCCTTTAAAGCAATCCCGAGTTTTTCAAAAAAAGCAATAATATCCTCATTGCTAAAGATGGAAAACGCACTGTATAAAAATTTTCCATTTCCCGGGATGTGTTTAATAATTTCATCAACAGGGAGCCGGTTTGTCACATTGCACCGTCCGCCCCCGGAAATAGCGAGCTTTCGGCCAAGTTTGTCGCCTTTATCAATTAATAGGACTTTCGCACCCTTTTCACCAGCGGCTATCGAAGCCATCAAACCTGATGGACCACCGCCAATAACAATTACATCAAATTCCATTCTTTCACCAACTTTATGTTCCAAGTAGTTTTTGGTTAAACTATTCCATTATAAACCTTACCATTTTTTCTGAAAAGAAAACGGAAAGTCAATATTTCAAAAAAATTTAATATGATTGTTAGTAGCGTCGAAGGGAAAACAGTTGTAAACTACTATAGTGTGCAAAAAAAGTCGAATTAACTTTGAGAAAGAATATATTTTTATTTCTTTTTCTTTAAACAGGAAGGGATTCTATGTCGTCTAAGCTTTTAAGAGGAACGTTTATATTAACCTTTGGAACGATTTTATCAAAGGTTCTTGGCTTATTCTATGTCATACCTTTTTATCAAATAGTAGGGTCTTCTGGAACAGCTCTTTATCAATACTCCTATGTTCCCTATACGATTTTTATCAGTATTGCGACAGCCGGGGTGCCTCTTGCTGTTTCAAAATTTATATCTAAATATAATGCCCTTGAGGAATATGCTGTTGGTCGTAAGTTATTTAAATCGGGCTTAGTGATCATGATGGCGACAGGAATTGTATCTTTCTTAATCCTCTATTTTTCTGCCCCGCTTTTCGCAGAAATGATGTTTACGAAAAACGAGGATGTTGGATCAAGTTTAAAAGATATCACAACGGTAATTAGGGCTGTAAGCTTTGCCTTGATCGTAGTTCCATTTATGAGCTTAATTCGTGGATTTTTCCAAGGGCATCAATCAATGGGACCTTCCGCAGTATCGCAAGTAATTGAACAAATTGTCAGGATTACTTTTACCCTTGCCGGTGCATATGTCGTCTTGCATTGGTTTAAGGGCAGCACGGTACAAGCAGTTAGTGTTGCAACCTTTGCTGCCTTTGTCGGAGCAATCGGAAGTTTATTGATGTTATTTTGGTACTGGTATAAGAGAAAGCATTATTTGGATGAGCTTCTTCTTCAGGATAAAGGGACAATCAATATTTCACTAAAAGAGATTTATAAAGAAATCGTTTTATATGCAGCCCCATTTGTATTTGTAGGAATCAACAATCCATTATTCCAGGCGATTGATCAATTTACCTTTTACCGTGCATTGGGTGCAACGGAGTTTGCAAAATCAGCCTTTTCGATTTTAAACTTTGAGTCACATAAGATTGTCATTATTCCCGTCTCACTTGCAACAGGATTTTCGTTGGCGCTGGTACCAAGTATCACGAAGGCATTCGTTGAGAATGACCGTAGTGGATTGAATCGCCAATTAAATCAAGCATTTCAAGTGCTTCTTTACTTAACCTTGCCGGCAGCCATTGGACTTTCTTTGTTGGCAGAGCCTGTTTATACCGTATTCTATGAGCATAAAATGCTTGGAGTGGAAGTATTAAGGGTGTATGCCCCTGTTGCAATCTTGTTTGCTATGTACTATGTAACAGCCTCTATTTTACAAGGGATTAATGAACAACGCTTTACGGTTTTAACCTTGCTGGTAGGATTGCTAATTAAATTATCGTTAAATATTCCATTGATAAAAATGTGGGGACCACAAGGAGCCGTACTGGCAACGACCCTTGGATATATGGCAGCCATCGCCATCAATTTATTTGTCATTAAAAAATTTGTAGGGTATCAGTATCGGCTTGTCTTTAGGAGAAGTATGCTAATCTTTATCTTTGCAGGCTGTATGTGGGCAGGTTGTGAAATCGTTTATAGGTTATTGACGCTTTTCCTGTCACCTGCATCAAAGGGACAATCCCTTATTATTATTGTCGTTACGGCAGCAGTTGGTGCGGTAATCTATTTTTACCTAGGGTTAAAATCAGGACTGATCAACCGTTTATTCGGGGATCGCGTTGACCGTATAAAGCAAAAGCTGCATCTAAGAGTTTAAAAACCTTCTCAAAAGGGGGCATGAGCAATGAGAATTGATAAAATGCTGGCAAATCTTGGCTATGGGAGCCGCAAAGAAGTAAAACAGCTTCTAAAAAGCGGTGCCGTAAAAGTAAATGATGTTGTCGTAAAAGACGCCAAAGAGCATGTGGATCCCAATAAAGAAACCGTTACATTAAATGGTGAAGCGATTGAATATAAAGAGTTTATTTATTTGATGATGAATAAACCACAAGGGGTTTTATCAGCCACTGAGGATCATTCCTGCGAAACGGTTATTGACCTATTGGAGCTTGAAGATCAAGTGTATGAGCCATTTCCAGTCGGCAGGCTGGACAAGGACACAGAAGGGCTGCTCCTGATTACAAATGATGGTCAATTGGCCCATCGCTTACTTTCCCCAAAAAAGCATGTTCCGAAAACCTATTTTGCTGTGATTGACAGGGAAGTAACGGAGGATGATATCCACGCGTTTGCAGATGGGGTAACACTCGATGATGGCTATAAAACAAAGCCCGGTGAGTTAAAAATTTTAAAATCAGGTCTTCGTTCTGATATTGAGCTTACGATTACCGAAGGGAAATTTCATCAAGTAAAAAGAATGTTCGAAGCCGTTGGGAAAAAGGTCGTTTACCTGCAGCGGATCTCGATGGGGCCGCTAGCTCTGGATGAGACACTTGAACTTGGAGAATATCGTGAGCTAACAGATGAAGAAATGGAGTTATTGATGGAGTATCAAGTGAAATAACATTTTGAAGGACATTTTCCTGTTTTATTTGGCAGAAATGTCCTTCATCGCCGTTATGAAGGACGTTTTACATGTATTTTGGAGAGAAATGTCCTTCATCGCCGTTATGAAGGATGTTTTTCATGTATTTTGGAGAGAAATGTCCTTCATCGTCGTTATGAAGGTCGTATTTCATGTATTTTGGAGAGAAATGTCCTTCATCGTCGTTATGAAGGACGTTTTTCATGTTCTTTGGAAAGAAATGTCCTTCATCGCTGTTATGAAGGACGTTTTTCATGTTCTTTGGAGAGAAATGTCCTTCATCGCCGTTATGAAGGACGTTTTTTATGTTCTTTGGAGAGAAATGTCCTTCATCGCCGTTATGAAGGACGTTTTTCATACATTTTGGAGAGAAATGTCCTTCATCGCCGTTATGAAGGACGTTTTTCATGCATTTTGGAGAGAAATGTCCTTCATCGTCGTTATGAAGGACGTTTTTTATGTTCTTTGGAGAGAAATGTCCTTCATCGTCGTTATGAAGGACGTTTTTTCATGTTCTTTGGAAAGAAATGTCCTTCATCGCTGTTATGAAGGACGTATTTCATGTTCTTTGGAGAGAAATGTCCTTCATCGCCGTTATGAAGGACGTATTTCATGTTCTTTGGAAAGAAATGTCCTTCATCGCCGTTATGAAGGACGTATTTCATGTTCTTTGGAGAGAAATCCTTCATCGTCGTTATGAAGGACGTTTTTTATATTTTTTGTAAAGAAACGTCCTTCACTAAAATCCTATTGTTTTTCAAAAAAAGAATAACTACCGATATTTTTAATCAGCAGCTTTGCCTTTTTTCCGTCTTGATTTGAAATCCATAAATCTTCTTCGGAGGCTGCGACATCCTTTTTCCGTAACCAAGTTAATTGGGCCACAGAAGGAATATAAACAGGATGGTAATCCCCGAAGTCTGCTGGTGGATGGGTAATCTGTGTCTGCTTCTGGTTAATGAGATTAATTAAAAATAATGATGGGTCAGGGCGCTTGCCTGCTTCGTTAGACCACTCTGTTTCTTTTACCCTGGATACATAAAGTGTATGGTCATCCTTCCAACCGAATCCTAACTCTGCAAAATGTGCCGGTGTCAGGCTATGGGTTTTATAGGCCGGAAGTTCAGTTACCTTCATGTTCTTATTCTTGAACCCAAAAACAATTCTTCCGCCCCCAGCGATGTAACCGATTAAATTTTTTTGCAATGCCCATTGGGGATGATCCACTCCAAGGATGACTTCATCCAAAACCTCAAAATTCTTTCCGTCTGAAGAAATAACACAAGCCATATTACTGTCCATGGACCAAGACGCTGTTGGTCCCACAATAAAAGAAATCCACTCGCCATTAGGAGAAAACTGAAAATCGATTCCATCAATAGCAATTATGCTAACATCGCCTTTCTTCAATTCTTTTGGAAGTGTATAAAAAGGCTTTACGTTTTTTGTTAGGCTTGTCATCTTTTTCAAATTCTTTTCCAGCGATATTTTAAAAAGAACTGGATTTGTCCACCCATCAGGACGTAAGGATGCACTTGAAGAGGCAATAAAGGAGCGGCCATCTGGAAACCAATTATAATCTCCGACCCCTAATGCAATATTATAAAAATGATCAAGGTCGGAGACATTTAACACCCCGCCGCTTTTAAAAGCTACTAAATTCTCAATCGGCGACCATTTCGGATTTGTACCATTAGAGGTAATCCTTTTGTGCCGCTTTGTTTCGGTATTATAAACCCAAATTTCTGTATGTTTTTCAGTGTTAAGTTCATCCTTCGGTTCGATTTGATACAAAATCCACTTTCCATCATGCGACCATTGGGGAGCATGAGGGTAATGACCCGGTTTTTTCGTTATTTTCTCCTTTCTTCCATTCATCATTGTCCAAAGAGATCCATCTTTGATATAGGCCATTTTTAAGGAAGCATCAATTGGTTCTGCGGTTGCAAAGCTTGGCAGCAGCAGAAATATAATAAATACTATGAAAAATTGTTTTTTCATTCTTTCACCTCACCTTCTATTATTTTCCACAAGAAAGTGAGAATTATGATAAAAAAAACAAATGAACAACATTGCAAATAACATGGTAAAACAGTGGGTAATCTATAAATATTTACTTGGGATTTTTGAAGAGGGGGAAGTATATCATGAAGCTAACACATGAACAGCGGATTGAGTTACATGGCTTTAATAACCTGACAAAATCACTTAGCTTTAATATGTATGATATTTGCTATACGAGAACAAAAGAAGAACGTGAGGCCTATTTGCAATATATTGATGAGGAGTACAGTGCGGACCGATTAACCAAAATGTTAAAGCATGTTTCGGACATCATTGGAGCCCATGTCTTAAATATTGCCAGCCAGGACTTTGAACCAGCAGGAGCAAGCGTGACTCTTTTAGTCTCAGAAGGTCCAGTTGAGCACGCTCCATCCGAATCCTTTGAGGAATCCCCAGGACCGCTGCCAGAATCAGTCGTCATCCAGTTGGATAAAAGTCATATTACCGTTCATACATACCCGGAGTATCATCCTGATGAAGGCATAAGTACTTTTAGGGCAGATATTGATGTCTCTACCTGCGGGGAAATTTCACCGCTTAAGGCCCTGCATTATTTAATCCGTTCGTTTGAAACAGATGTTATGATTATTGATTACCGCGTCCGCGGATTTACTAGGGATAAAAGCGGGCATAAGCTATTTATTGACCATGAAATCAGTTCGATTCAAAACTATATACCTGAAGATGTTGGCGAAATGTTTGATATGATTGATGTAAATGTATACCAAGAGCATATTTTTCACACAAAATGTAAGCTGCGGGAGTTCGATTTAAATCATTATTTATTTGGTTACACAAAGGAAAAATTATCTCCTGATGAACACATTGAAATCACCGAAAGAATAACAATGGAAATGGACGAAATTTTTTATGGGAAAAATATTGTTCAATAGCCAAGAAAGAGCTTAGAAAATAACTCTAAGCTCTTTCTCTTGTGGAAATTACCCATTTAACAAATGATGTAGCATTCTATCTTTGTCCTCAAAAAATTGCTTCATCATTTTATAATGATTCGTCTTTTCAAGAGGGCGTTCGTGAATCCCTTCCTCTGTAAACTCGAAAATTTTCGCGTTCGGATACGCCATGATAATTGGAGAATGGGTTGCGATAATAAATTGAGAGTGATCTTGAACCAGGTCATGAATTCTTGTCAGCATCGACATTTGCCTCAGGGGTGAAAGAGCGGCCTCAGGTTCATCCAATAGATAGACCCCATTTCCACGAAAACGATGGAGAAAGGTAGCAAAGAATGCTTCTCCATGCGATTGTTCATGCAGTGAAACTCCCCCAAAAGAATCTATGACTCGCGGACCGCTGCCTTCCCGATCTAATTCCTCAATATTGGAAGCAACATTATAAAAACTTTCTGCCCGCAGGAAAAAACCATCACTTGGTCGATCAACTCCCTTTATAACCATCAAATAATCCCCAAGAGGTGAGTGAGAATCAAAGGTAGAAAAATTAAAGTTAAGGGACCCTCCTTCTGGATTAAAGCCTAATTCGATAGCAATCGCTTCTAATAACGTTGACTTCCCCATCCCATTCTCCCCAATAAGAAAGGTCACATTGGGGTGGAATTTTAATTCATCCAATGATTTCAGACTGGGGAGATTAAATGGATATTTTTTAAAAGATGGTACATGACTCCTTTTTAATTGGACGCTTCGTAAGTATTGATTATTTATCATAAATATACCTCAAGAGGAAATTTTACTTTGATTGTATCAAATTTTCAGTTTCTCTTAAATGAAACTTTTTCCAAAAATTAACGTAATATTGGTAGATAGAAAAAGTTACGAGGAGTGGCAGAATGAACAAGAATTCGCTTTATTTTAAAGATAATTTTTTTTCGTCTGGCAGGACGGAAGTTTTTAATAGTTTAAAAGAGAAGGTAGGGGAGTTGGATCTAAATAGCGCCTTTTCCTCTAGTATTGACGTAATAGAGGGGGATGGGAAAAAGATTATTAGCGGTAGATTTGGTTTCTTTAGCAATAAATGGAGGATTTCAGACGGCAGCGGTCAAGAAATTGGGATTCTCAAACAAAAGCTAACGTTCTTGGCTAAAAAATATGAATATAATGCTTATACCCGTGGTATTTATACGATTGAGGCAGAGGTCTTTTCCCGCCAATATGAAGTATTAGATGAACAATCCAACCAAGTAGCCAAATTTGAAAAAGTAAACGGATTTTTTGCATCACCCTCTTACCAATTAACGAATATTGACGAGAAACTCAGTTCAGCTGAATTGATAGCGGTTGTAATGGGAGTCAATGCCATTCAAAAAAGAAGAAAAAATAATGGAGCTGCAGCAGGCAGTGCGGGAAATTGATTTTTATAGTGCTTAATAAAACCATTTTTGAATGAAACTGGTCTGTTAAGGTGACTTTACCTACTGTAGTGTTGCCCTTTTTATTTTTTAAACTATTGACATGAAACCAAAAGGTGTTATATATTTTTGATGTGAAACCAAAGGGTTTCGTTTTTGACGGAAACGATTTGAGGAGGACTCTTAAAAATGACAAATGAAACATTACAGGATATTAGGTATACAGAAATTTATCATGCTCCCATTGAAAAAGTTTGGGCTGCTGTAGCTACTTCAGAGGGGCTTGCCGCATGGTTCATGCCGAATAATATGGAGCCGGTAGAGGGCAATGAATTTCATTTAAATGCCGGACAGTTTGGTATGTCACCTTGTAAGGTAACTCAAGTCGACCCTCCCAATCGTCTTTCTTTTAATTGGGGAAAAGATTGGACGCTTACGTTTGAATTAAAAGAACTGGATGGTAAAACTGAATTTACCCTTATCCATGGCGGCTGGGATGCGAACAAGGTTACTGAATTTGGTGCACCGCATACTCCAATTCGTGAAAATATGAACCAAGGCTGGGCAGGTCTTGTTAAAAAATTGCAAGGATATGTTGAGGCATAAATGGCAGCTTCTTCGGCCAAACATGATGTCTTTCAAGCTATCGCTGACCCAACTCGCCGAAGGCTGTTAAAACTTTTAAGCCAGCAGGAAATGCCTGTTAAAGCAATCAGTGATCAATTCCCAATTAGCCGCACTGCCGTTTCCAAGCACTTAAGAGTATTAGCCGATGCAGGTCTGGTTAAAGAACGTAAGGTAGGTAGAGAAACACGGTATATGCTTGAAGCTGAGCCTCTATATGAATTAAAGGATTGGCTTCAATACTTTGAAATCTTTTGGGATAATAAACTTTCGGCGCTTAGGCGTTTTGTGGAATCCGATGAGCCAGATAACAATCATTTAGCGGGACCAACCGAGGTAATCAAGTCTGAAGAATAGAAAAAAGTGATACCCTCACAAATGGGTATAAACGAAAAGCCGGCAAGTAGCTGCCGGCTTTTTATTGCTAATTCATTTTTCGAACAGTAAAAGAAAGAACAATCAAAATTCCCATGATTACCAAACAAACAGTTGAGCCAATAAGATTATTTGAATTTAAGAGAAATCCAATAAAAATGACACTTAAAGAGAGAATCGCAAAAATAGTAGTGAATGGAAATCCTTTTACCCGGAAAAATGGTTTGTTTTTATAATGTGGTCTTAGCTTTAACTGAGCTGCACAGATACTAATCCAAATTAACATCACTGTAAACCCTGGAATGGTCATTAGATAGCTAATCACCTGGTCCGGTGTGATATAGGCTAAAAAGATTCCGGCTAAAATACATGCACTTGTTATTAAAATCCCAGCTAAAGGGATTCCTGTTTTCGAAATTTTTAATAGATTTTTCGGTGCCACACCGCTTTGCGCCATTGAAAATAACGTTCTTGATGTAGCATAAATTCCGGAATTGGCCGCTGAAAGAACCGCGGTTAAGAGCACAAAGTTCATAATATGTGCAGCACCCGGCAGCCCGGTAATACTTAATACTTGGACAAAGGGACTATCTACATCTGATACCTTGTTCCATGGTATCATTCCACAAATGATGAGGATTGGAAAAATATAAAAAATAATGACCCGCCATACGGCACCTTTAATGATCTTTGGCAAAACTTTTTCTGTATCCTTTGTTTCCGTAACAGCCACCCCGATTAATTCTGCTCCGCCGTAGGAAAACATAACCACTAAAAAAGCGCTCGCGACTCCACTAAATCCATGGGGGAAAAAACCACCATGTTCCGTGTAATTGGAGAGAGGTTCACCAATTGAGCTTGGGATTACTCCTGTCAGAATCAAGATACCTAAGATTATAAACACCGTTAAAGCTAAAATTTTAATTCCGGCAAACCAAAATTCGAGTTCCCCATAGTATTTAACTTGAAATAAATTAATTCCCACAATTAATAAACCGCAAAAAAGACTTAAAAGCCATAATGGGGCAGAAGGGAACCAGAATTGCAGGAAACTACCTGCAGCGAGCAATTCAACCACAGTAACAATGATCCAATTTATCCAATAGAGCCAGCCAACAATGAACGATACTTTGAACCCAAATGCTTTATTCACTAAAAGCTGGACGTTTAAGTTAGGATAGGCAACCGCCATTTCTCCTAATGCCGCCATAATGATTAGCAATAATATTCCGCCAATAAAATAAGTTAACACGACACCTGGACCAGCGATATTTAATGTATCTGAACTTCCTTTGAAAATGCCGGTCCCAATCATCCCAGCTAAAGCCATAAACTGAACATGCCGCGGTAATAAACCCCTTTTTAATCCTTGTTGATTTTTCTCCAAGATGTTCCAACCCTTCTATTTTTAATAATTGTTCTTTTGTGCTTAAACGCTTTTATGTGTTAAAGAATTTTATAGTAATATAATATATTTTAATAGTTTGTAAATCAAGTAACTGAAAAGTCTGATATCTTTGTCGTGATGTTAAATAATTCACTTTAAGAATTTTTTTTGCCTGAAGGAAACTTTTTAGATATCGCGAATAAAATAATATTAAAATTGGAGGGTGATAGAAATGAATTCGACCCCGCGTATCCATAAAAAAATCTTAAAATATTCTTTCCTTTTTAAAATACTTGGCATCATAAATGACCAAGAATTTAAAGAGATAACGGGCGTGGATTTTTTACATGCTGACGTTAAAAGGTAAGTAGAGAACTTATTTTTTCGAATTTTTTTGCAGGAGATCGATCTCAAATAACTCAAAAAAATAGCACGCGAAATCATCGCGTGCTATTTTTTACATTATTTTATTATTCATAAATAATCTGTTTAAGATGTCATTTTCACTTTCTTTTCTGTGGTGGTCCATTTTCCGCGGCTTGGGCTAATGACCAAGTCATTATAGGCTAAGACATTTAAATCTCGTTGTATGGTGCGAGGAGTGATACCAAATTCCTCTACAAGTTCCTGCGTTGTCACAGTGCCATTATTGCGAATAAACATGTAGATACATTTGATGCGGTTTAACATCCGGTTAGTTGAAGGTTTCAAAGAACCACTCCCTATCCTTTTTTCAAACCTATGGCGAATTCCCTCTACCGACAGCCTCTTTGAAGAATGAATCTTCAAGAATATGTAGTTTCTTTTCCGCAGACATCTCCTTTACCTGGATCGTTTAAGTGGACACTTAGATGTCATACATCTAACCTTATTGTACCCACAATTTCTGAAAATTTCCACCATTATACATCATTTTGCAAAATAATCTTTTTAATAAAGGTTCTTTTCGTAAACTTTGTTGCTTTGGGAGCTTAATAATGTTCATTTACTAAGTTTGTAGGCAATTTTCGCAAATATTCATACGAAAAGATGCCACGAAGCATATAGTTAGACGGGTTGATGAACTTATACGAAAAACAACAATCTATGCGAAAATAGCCTTAATAAAAGATAGTGGTTACTCTCCCTCCTTCAAATTCTCTTAGTATAGAATATGGGGAATCAAGCTAGAAATATGATTAATTAATTGAATTTTTAGTAAATTTTTCAGAAAAAGGTAAAATCCATTCCAGATTTCGCATTTGTTATGAAAATTGATGATTTATGCCCGCACACTCGTGACTTCAGTCGTGAGTTAGGGCATATTTTTTTTGAAAATAAAAGTGTTTTACAGGACAAGTGTTCTGGTTTTTTGGTAAAATATTCTTAGCAAATGGAGGTGAGTCAAATGGCAAAAAGAAAAACAACCAAAGAAAAGAATGAAGAATTAGCTAAAGATGGTTTAAAACTACGTCATTATGGTCTCAAACTCCGAATGGAACCAAACAAAAAACAAAAGGAACAAATCCATCAAACAGCAGGATGTTCTCGCTTTGCCTTCAACTTCTATTTAGGCGAACGAAAAGAAGTGTATCGACTAACTAATGAAACATTAAGTGTAGGTGATTTTAAAAAATCATTTAATGTTCTAAAAGAACATCCTATGTTCAATTGGCTAAAAAAAGCTGACAAATTCGCCTTAGAAACAGCGATGGAATCTGTAGAAGATGCCTTTCAACGCTTTTTTAAAGGTCAAAATGGATTCCCAAAATTCAAATCCAAACATAAATCTGAACAAGGTTATACGACCAAAGAAACCAATGGAAATATTAAATTAGATATTCAAAACCAAATGGTTCAACTACCTAAGTTAGGGAAAGTAAAAATTCGTCTTTCAAAGAAACATTGTAAGATGTTTCAAGAAAATGGTTTAAAAGGAAAAATTAAAACAGCTACGATTAAATACCATAGTAGTGGTCAATATTACGTCTCCTTAAAAATTGAAGAAATAATCGATTTACCTGAAACAGTAGATTTTTCTACTGTTTCAGAAGATAAAATTATCGGATTAGATTTAGGATTAAACCACTTTTACATTGACTCCAATGGCAAAAAGGTCGATAATCCAAAGTTTTTAAAAACAAAACTAAAGAAATTAGCGAAACTACAACGTCAATTGAAAAACAAGAAAATTGGTAGTTCCAATTATAAAAAACTACAACAAAAAATAAGTAAATTGCATCTTCATATTGCCAATATACGTAAAGACTTTTTACATAAAGAATCTCGTAAACTAGTGAACGAAAACCAAATCATTGTTTTAGAAGATTTAAATGTAAAAGGTATGATTAAAAACAAAAAGTTAGCTCGCAGTATTGCGGATGTTAGTTGGTCCATGTATAAAACATTCGTTTCCTACAAAGCTGATTGGGCAAAGAAAAAAGTAATTCCTGTGGAACGTTTCTTTGCTTCTTCGAAGCAATGTAATGGTTGCAAAGAAAAACACCCTTATTATCTCTTTCTGACCGTGAATGGGTGTGTCCAAATTGCGGAACGAGATGTGAATGCAGCTAAGAATATTAAAGAGGAAGGTATACGTATTTTAAAAGAGCTATATTCTAACTTAAAAGTAGCCTAATTTTTAATTAACATATGTGTTTTCCCCACCGCAGGAACTGCGGGGTGTGCCTGTCAGCATCTCAAGATGCTGTTTGTCGAGCTTTTGGGCAATGGAGGGAGTGTAAGACGCTATATAACGTAGTGCAGTTCCCAGTGAAGCAGGAATCTCATGACTTTAGTCATGAGAAGTTCAAAAGATATTTGCAATAATAATATTGTCTTTACATATTATATTTGGTTTAGGAGGCATTCGAATTGACAAAGATTGATTGGATTAATGAAGTGGATAAAAGAAAAGAGGCACTCATTAAAGATGCACAGGGGCTACTACATATCAAAAGTTTATTAGATGAAGAAAATGCAACGCCAGATGCTCCGCTTGGAAAAGGCGTAAAAGAGGCACTAGAATACATGTTGACCCTGGGAGAAAAGGATGGGTTTATACCTAAAAACGTCGGCAATCTTGCCGGACACCTAGAGTTTGGTGAGGGAAAGGAATTATTAGGAATTCTTTGCCATGTCGATGTGGTTCCGGAAGGTGATGGATGGACAAGTGATCCTTACGCAGCAGAAATCCGTGATGGAAGAATCTATGCGCGAGGAGCGATTGATGATAAAGGACCGACCATGGCAGCTTATTATGCTATGAAAATTGTGAAGGAACTTGGTCTGCCGTTAAAGAAACGGATTCGTATGATTATTGGAACAGATGAAGAAAGCAATTGGCGCTGTGTGGAGCATTATTTTAAGCATGAAGAAATGCCATCACTTGGGTTTGCGCCGGATGCAGATTTTCCGATTATTAATGCGGAAAAGGGAATTTCCGACTTTGATATGATCCAAAAAGTTCCTGAACAGGGCAATGCAGATGCAAATGTTGAAGTTCAAACCTATTTCTCCGGGAAAAGATATAATATGGTTCCTGATTATGCAAAGGCAGTGATTCATGTCAAGGAGAGTCAAGCAGAGATCACTGAAAGGTTTTCAAATTTCATGAATCAATATGAACTTGAGCATCATTATTCCGTTGAAAAACAAGAACTTACTTTAGAAGTAAAAGGAGTTTCTGCCCATGGAATGGAGCCAAGAAACGGTAAAAATGCCGGACTGTTCTTATCGGAGTTTCTTTCAAAGCTCGATTTAGATGGAAAATCAGCCCAATATTTTCAATTTGTTTCCCGTTATTTCTTCGATGATTCAAGGGGAGTTCATTTAGGAGTCGCCTATTCGGATGATATTTCAGGAGAATTAACTATCAATCCTGGTAAGTTTTCTTATACAAAAGAGGCTGGTGGAACCATTGGAATGACGTGTAGATATCCTGTCACCAATAAAATGGACGCAACGAAAGAAAAATTGGATGTGCTGTTGAAAAATAAAGGTTTTGCGATTGAAAACTTTTCAGATTCTAAACCGCATCATGTGGATGAAAAGGATTTCTTAATCGAAACATTAAAGAGGGTTTATGTGGAGCAGACAGGTGAAAAAGCGGAACTGCTGGCAATTGGCGGCGGAACCTATGCACGTTCCCTTAAGTCAGGTGTAGCCTTTGGCCCCTTATTTCCGGGAAGACTGGATGTAGCCCATCAAAAGGATGAATATATCGATCTTGAGGATTTATTCAAAGCAACAGCCATTTACGCACAAGCAATCTATGAGTTAGCAAAAGAAGAATAGAGCAATACAAGTAAAAGACGTGTCAGCCAACCTCTGCTACACGTCTTTTTGATGATTATGTTGAAGTACTATATTGTTTGGAACGCAAACCTCTCAATATAGCCTTTAAAAAAAACAATTTATTTTTACTTTATCAGAATCTAAAATCGATTCTTATGGATTGTCCATGCGCATGGGCCTGTTGATTTCCGCTCCAGTTCCGTACTTCCGCAGGGGTCTACGCACCTTCCGCTCCAAACAACAGGAGGAAAATTATCTAGGTATTGGAACACACTTTTTCCAGCCATGCTAAGTGTGATGCAATCTTTTTTATATTTTGATAGGCTGCAGTAAGGAGAGCCTGTTCACTTACATTCTTCAATCCCCGTAACCGGCAATAGCGAAGCCCATGCAGCTCTTTTGAGTCTGCGAAACTCCGCTCAATTTTATTTCCTTTTTTTAAAGCATTTTTCTCGATTGAGATAAGCGATTGGAACTTACTTTTTCCTTTTACTCTTCCCATATATTGCCCAAACAAGTTGGTTTTCCCGTAAAAAGGGAAAAGAAAAGAGGTTTCATTGCCCAAACGAGCTGATTTACCGGTAAAAAGGGAAAAGAAAAGAGGTTTCATTGCCCAAACGAGCTAGTTTTCTCGTAAAAAGGGAAAAGAAAAGAGGTTTCATTGCCCGGATGAACTGGTTTACCGGTAAAAAGGGAAAAGAAAAGAGGTTTCATTGCCCGGATGAACTGGTTTACCGGTAAAAAGGGAAAAGAAAAGAGGTTTCACTGCCCGGATGAACTGGTTTTCCCGTAAAAAGGGAAAAGAAAAGAGGTATCATTGCCCGGATGAACTGGTTTTCCTGTAAAAAGGGAAAAGAAAAGAGGTTTCATTACACGGATGAGCTGGTTTTCCTGTAAAAAGGGAAAAGAAAAGAGGTTCCATTGCCCGAACGAGCTGGTTTACCCGTAAAAAGGGAAAAGAAAAGAGGTTTCACTGCCCGGATGAACTGGTTTTCCGGTAAAAAGGGAAAAGAAAAGAGGTTTCAATGCCCGGATGAACTGGTTTTCCCGTGAAAAGGGAAAAGAAAAGAGGTTTCATTGCCCAAACGAGCTAGTTTTCTCGTAAAAAGGGAAAAGAAAAGAGGTTTCACTGCCCGGATGAACTGGTTTTCCGGTAAAAAGGGAAAAGAAAAGAGGTTTCATTGCCCAAACGAGCTGATTTACCGGTAAAAAGGGAAAAGAAAAGAGGTTCCATTGCCCGAACGAGCTGGTTTACCCGTAAAAAGGGAAAAGAAAAGAGGTTTCAATGCCCGGATGAACTGGTTTTCCGGTAAAAAGGGAAAAGAAAAGAGGTTTCATTACCCGGATGAACTGGATTACCGGTAAAAAGGGAAAAGAAAAGAGGTTTCACTGCCCAAACGAGCTGGTTTTACAGGAAAAGGGAAAAGAAAAGTAGTCAGAAGTACTGCTCAAAAAATAAGTAAAAGTTGTAACACGGCAATATTGGTGGAGTGGTAGGTTTTTATTGAATACACTTGTTGATTGGAGTGGAAGGCGAGAAGACTCCTAGGAAATGCGATCGCATTTCCTTCGTGCGTGTGCGGATTCGAGGAAGCAATTCAATGTCCTGCGGGAGTATGGGGCAGGGGAGACCCGTACTCCCGCAGGAGCAAAGCGCCGAGGAGGCTCCCCGGCGCGCCCGCGAACCGCTTGCGCCTGGAGCGTAAATCAACAGACCTGTTGAACAGCCAATATTAACGGAATTATAATAAATTAACGCAGTGAATCGCTAAGGAATGCAAATGTAGAGAAGTAATAAAATCTATTGAAAGCTTTGTCGACAGCCTGAATTGATTATAATAATTACTAAAATAATGTAAAAAATATCGAAAACCTTTGGATTTTGTTTTTGGATACAAATGGATTAAAATCGACTAAAATTAAGTAAAGAAAGGATTTAGAAATGACCCATCAAACTCATTTTTTTTATGCTGTTCCTCTTCCAAAAGAAATAAAATTAATCATGAAGGATCATTGTGAAAAATTAAAACTCTCCCTTCCTTTTAACCGCTGGGTCCATCATGAGGATTTGCATATTACTTTAGCTTTTTTAGGATTTGCATCATTAGAACAACTGGAAAAATCAAAAGAATACGTTAGAAATGAACTAAGGGGAATCCATTCTTTTTCATTAAAAATCAACCAACTTGGAATTTTTGGACGTAAAGAATCTCCCCGCATTTTTTGGGGGGATACGATAAAAAGCGATGAACTTCAATCAGCTAGAAAAAAAGTATTTACAGCATGTGAGGATGCAGGCTTTCAACTCGAAACAAGACCTTTTCGTCCTCATATCACTCTTGCAAGAAAATGGTCAGGGGAGGAACCGTTTCAAAATGAAATGCTTGATGTTTGGCATGAACTGCAGCAGAATCCCCTTGCTTTTTTAGCGAGTGAAGTGGTTTTATTTCAAACCCATCTTCAGAAAACACCTAAATATGAAGTGAAGGAAATCTTTCCTCTAATCTAATAAAAAGGCTGATTCGGTATGAAAACCATCTACTTTATTATTAATCCGAAAGCAGGTAACGGGGCCTGTAAAAAAGTCTGGAGTAAGATTGAGAACCAATTAAAAGGCGAGCAAATACCCTATATCGCGTTTTTTACCGATTATCCAGGACATGCAAAAATACTTGCGGCGCAAATTGCAGTGCGAAGTAAGGAACAAACCATCATTATTGCAGTCGGCGGTGATGGAACCATGCATGAAGTGGTGAATGGAGTTGTACATTATAATAATATCACTCTTGGGTTTATACCGGGAGGATCAGGAAATGATTTTTCGAGAGGATTTCAACTTCCTTCTGAACCGGAGCTAGCCCTTAAAGTTTTAATCCGCTTGATACAAAAGGAAGCCGCCGTTGATATTGGGAAAATCGTAAGGGAGAATCAAGCTGATTGCTATTTTATAAACAATATGGGTGTTGGATTTGATGCACTAATTTCCTATGAAGTAAATCGTTCAAAGATTAAATCAGTTTTAAATAAACGATCCTTGGGAAGGTTAGTCTATGTTTATTTTTTATTGATTAAGCTTTTTACGTATAAACGTTCAACAATTCAGCTATCAATTGATGGTAAAAAGCATATATTTGAACATACATGGTTTGTCACAGTTTCCAATCAACCCTTTTATGGCGGCGGCATGAAGATTGCACCTGATGCCGAGCCGAATGATGGTGTTTTGGATATTACAGTTGTCCATCAATTATCAAGGCTAAAACTGTTGTTAGTATTTATTAGTGTTTTTTGGGGGAAGCATGTCCTTTTTAAGGAAGTTAAAAGCTTTAAAGGGAAGAACATTTTTATTCAATCCTCAAGCCCCCTTTATGCCCATGCTGACGGGGAACACATTGGTTATGTTCCATTAAAGATTCAGCTCAAATCAAAGGCATTAAAGATCGTGACAAGAAAACAACATTTAGAAGAAGTTGATTTGAAAGAGAGGGATTCGAATGATTTCCAGTGAACGAAATTTTCTTGCCTACTTGGATGAGATGAGGGTCATTACGATCCTTCTTCCTCTTTCATATCATCAAGATTTGTCCGCAACATTTTCGATAAGTGATGGATTTCAGACACAACCCTTAAAAATTTTGGAAAAAAGACGAATAGAAAATAATAATAAGTATGTTTGTCAGCTTTCAGATGAAATTTGTTTTGGAAAATTATATTGGATAATGGATGACCATGGCGGTAAAACTGATCTTCAAATTGGAGCAGTGATTCGTACGGATTTATTCGATGAAAAATTTTATTATGATGGGAACGACCTTGGGGTTAAGTGTAGGGACTCCTGCACTCAATTTAAACTATGGGCGCCGACAGCTACTCAAGTGAAAATTAAACTTCGCCCGCCTCAAGGTTCATATGCTGAAATTGTAAAAATGAAGCGTGAGGACAATGGTGTTTGGTCTGCAGCGGTCCATTGTGATTTAGAATATCATCACTATACTTTTCTTGTCCTGGTGAATCAAATATGGCAGGAGGCTGTTGACCCTTATGCTACAGCCGTTTCAGTCAATGGGGAGCATGGCGTAATTATTAAGCCGGAAAAGACGGCGAGGTCGAAAATCCCCTTGCCTGAATTGGAAAGTCCAGTCGACGCGATTATCTATGAAGCGCATATCAGGGATTTTACCGTTCACCCCAATAGCGGAGTCAAACATAAAGGACTTTACCTGGGGGCAGGGGAATTCGATACCAAAAGAAAGGAAGGAGACTTGACGGGACTATCCTATTTAAAAGATTTAGGGATTACCCATATTGAGTTTCTCCCTTTTCATGATTTTGCAGGGGTAGATGAATTAGAACCTCAAAAGGAGTATAACTGGGGATATAACCCTGTACATTTTAATGCTCCTGATGGCAGCTATGCTACAGACCCCGCTGATCCTTATTCGCGAATAACGGAATTAAAGCAATTAATTGACCATATACATCATGCCGGTCTAAAGGTAATTATGGATGTCGTTTATAATCATGTGTACAAACGTGAAAACTCCCCGTTTGAAAAAATTGTTCCAGGCTATTATTTTCGTCATAATGAATTTGGGATGCCATCAAACGGTACCGGAGTTGGAAATGATATTGCTTCAGAAAAAAGAATGGTCAGGAAGTTTATCCTCGATTCCATTCGGTTTTGGTTGGAAGAGTACCATGTCGATGGTTTTCGTTTTGACTTAATGGGAATTCTTGATGTGGAAACCATGTCTGAAATAAGAAATATGTGTGATCGATTGGCAAAGGGAATCCTGCTGCTTGGTGAAGGATGGAATTTAAATACACCCCTCCCCCTTGAAAATAAGGCGATTATTCAAAACCAATCCCAACTTCCTTCTATTGCCCAATTTAATGATAAATTTCGGGATACCATCAAGGGAAGTACCTTTAATTTATTTGATAAAGGATATGCTTTCGGAAATGAACATTATCATGAAGCAGCAGCCGAACTGATTGCAGGCAGTGTTGGAGTTTTCAAAAAGGAAAATAAGTTATTTAATGAACCCTCCCAAACCGTCAATTATGTGGAATGTCATGATAATCACACGATGTGGGATAAATTATTGGCATGCCATCGATCTGAGGATGAATCCATTCGAATGAAATATCATTTGCTTGCCACAGCTCTCGTTGTCGTGTCACAGGGAGTTCCGTTTCTTCATAGCGGTCAGGAATTCTTCCGCACGAAGCAAGGTGAGGGGAATAGCTATCGATCCCCTAATTCTATAAACCAACTGGATTGGAATCGAAAAAGCCAATATATAAAAAATGTCCAATATTTAAAAGGTTTAATAGAAATACGAAAAAAGTTATCCTGTTTCAGATTGCGAACCGCCGAGGAAATCCGCTTATCTATGAAACAAAATCCCCTTCACGCGCCGCTCATCAGCTTTGAATATCAAAATAATAATGGAGAATATCGTGAAGTGATTCTTGTGATAAATCCGCGGAAAAATGAAGAAATAATCAGCCTTCCAGAGGGAGCATGGGTTGTATTAGCCGACCATAATGAGACTGGTATTTCTTTAAGCAGAGGCATGTCCGGAGGGAAAATAAAAATTCAACCTATCAGTTTAAATATTTTTGCAAAAAAATAGATTCTTTAGATTTACTTGACGAAAAAAGCTCTTTGGGGATAAAATTTATTATGATGGCTATTGTGTGAAATGATATCAATAGCTTTTTTTATTTTTTGTTATTTAGGATAAATATTCTTAAATTTTTTAAAGCTGTGAAGTAGTACGGGAAAAAAGAACCTTCCAGCAGCAAGGATTTTACTTCGGAATAAAATGGGGAAGTATCCCATTAGAACGGTCATAATTGAAGGTGAACAATTTTGGAACATATACTTGGACAAGAATGGGAAATTGTCCCTGCTGGAGGAGCGACTGGAGAAGCTTTCTTTGCCCAGTATCAGGATCAAAAGCTTTTTCTGAAGCGTAATTCCTCTCCATTTCTTGCAGTCTTATCAGCTGAAGGCATTGTCCCAAAGCTTGTTTGGACAAAACGATTGGAAAATGGCGATGTTATAACGGCACAGCAATGGCTTTCCGGCAGGGAACTTAAACCGGCTGAAATGGATCAAGAAGCCGTCGCAAAGCTTCTAAAGAAAATTCATCGCTCAGAGCCAATGCTAGGCATGTTATGCCGCCTTGAAAAAACGGCAATGTCTCCTGAAATGATTTTTCAATCCGTGCAATCACAATTAGATTCAGAGGTCCTTGGATTACCGGAAGTTCAAAAAACGATGGACTTTTTAAAAGAAGAAGTATCAAATATTCATAGTGAGGAAAAGGTTGTTTGCCACGGTGATGTGAATCATAACAACTGGCTGCTTGACGAAAACAACCAGTTGTATTTGATTGATTGGGACGGTGCGATGATTGCTGACCCTGCTATTGATTTAGGATTACTTCTTTATTGGTATATTCCGGAAGAACGCTGGCACAAATGGTTGCCAATGTATGGGAAAATACTAACAGATGATTTAAGACTGAGAATGAAATGGTATGTGGCAATTCAAACTGTATCTTCCATTCAATGGCATAAAGATAAAAGTAGATTTCAGGAAATGGATAAGTGGGTAAAGTTTTTAAATGTCATTCTTTAATTATGAAAATTGATCAATATGACTGACCCATCCCGATAAGTTTTCTTGGTTTGATAAGATGTGCTGGTCTAAATCAGCGGTCTCGGCGCCGTTTTGACTGTATTGATAAACTTCCTGCAAAATGTTTTTTACATTTTGATCGACTTGCGTATTAACCATAAGGGATTTTACTAACCGTTCCAATTGTTCACATTCTGCAACCGATCCGCAGCAATCTGTTTGATGATTACTTAATATATCTTTTAGTAACGTAACTTGGTCTTGGTGACTTAATGGCATAGAGAAACACCCTTTCAAGTGATAATATAAAGAATTCACAGTTAGGTTGTGAATTCTTTTTTTGTTTATACATTGCAGTGCCTTACTGCATTTCCAAAAGATTCACCTTGCAAGCGGGAATCCTAGCATGGTATGGTTTGAACGAAAATATTTTTAGGAGTGTAAAGATGAGACTTCGAAATAAGCCTTGGGCAAGGGAGAAAATAGAGCAGCATCCACAATATATTGTTCCCAATCCGGAAGATTTTAAAGGAAGATGGAATGAAGCATTTGCGAAGAGCCAGCCGCTTCATATCGAAATTGGAACGGGTAAAGGCCGTTTTGTCACTGAAATGGCGAAAGCCCACCCGGATATTAACTATATGGGTATTGAAGTATATGACAGCGTGATTGTTGCAGCATTGGATCGCCTGATTGAAGCGGATTTACCGAACTTAAAGCTTTTAAATGTTAACGCAGCTGAATTAGAGAAATATTTTACAAAAAACGATGTCAGTCGAGTTTATTTGAATTTTTCTGATCCATGGCCAAAGGTTCGTCATGAAAAAAGAAGATTGACGTATAGCGACTTTTTGAAAAAATATGAAGATATTTTAGTTGATGGTGGAGAAATTCATTTTAAAACGGATAATCAAGGGTTATTCGAGTTTTCGTTAATGAGCTTTTCACAGTACGGTTTATTATTGAAATATCTCAGTCTTGATCTTCACAATAGTGATTATGAAGGCAATATCATGACCGAATATGAACAGAAATTCTCTGAAAAGGGAAATCGTATTTATCGTTGTGAAGTAAAATACCAAAATGAAGGAAAGGACAGTTCTTTATAAGGGCTGTCTTTTTTTGTTTTTCTAAATTATCAGATAATGGTAAAATAAAGGGAAGGAGGAGAGGACTGTGGAAAAATTACAAATTGGGAAGGTTTCATTGACCTGGCTTTCCGGTGGTGTTACAAACTTAGATGGCGGAGCGATGTTTGGTGTCGTCCCAAAAATGCTTTGGGCGAAAAAGTATCCTGCAAATGAAAAAAATCAAATAGAATGTCCAACAGACCCGATATTAATCCAAATGGAAGGGATGAATATATTAGTTGAGTCCGGAATCAGCAAAGGAAAATTAACGGAAAAACAATTGCGAAATTTCGGGGTAACAAAGGAATCAGAATTGGATTCATCTCTTGAACAAGCGGGATTAAAACCGGAAGAGATTGATTATGTTCTTATGACACATTTGCATTTTGATCATGCCGGCGGTCTGACAAAGCTTATTGACGGAGAATATATTTCAGCCTTTCCAAATGCGAAAATTATCACTTCTAAAATTGAATGGGATGAAATGCGTAACCCTAATATTCGTTCCAAAAATACGTATTGGAAGGAAAATTGGCAAGCGATTGAAAAACAGGTCATACCATTTGATGAAAAGTGGAACTTAGGTTCCCTCACCATGATTCATACGGGCGGTCATAGTAATGGTCATTCCATTTTACTAATAGAAGATGGCGATGAGGTAGCCATTCATATGGCGGATTTATTGGCAACCCATGCTCATCAAAATGTACTATGGGTTATGGCTTATGATGATTATCCAATGGATTCTATTTATGCAAAAGAAAAATGGCTGCCGTATGCCCTTGAAAAAAATGCATGGTTTACTTTTTACCATGATGCATTTTATCGTGCTGTTAAATGGGGGACAGATGGACAAATCACCGATGCAATTAAGAAAAGCTAAAAAAAGGACCGTATCTATTAATTAAATGATACGGTCCTTTTTCGTTATTGCTCATTAGATAATGAATAGACATCAATAATCGTACCGGTTGCTGCATCAGCAATAAATTCATATTGCTCTATTGTACCCTCATTATTTTTAGAGATACCGCCTTTATAGACTTGATAGTGGAGTTGTTGTTTTAAGTAGGGCACAGCTTCCATATGTATCCATGAACCGCTGATGGCTCCATTTTGTTTAAATTGTTTTTTTACATTTTCTAATACTTTCTCTGGTGAAACTGTTAATTTTTTTGAAATGATTTCTCTTACGGCTAAACTGCCTATTGCTCCAGCTGCTGCACCAAGGAAAAAGGATTTCCAATTCATAAATTACGCACCTCCGAATAGGAATTAAAAAAAGAATACGTTTTCAAGTAAGAATTCTCCTTTTAGTATATCGTATTAATTGGTCTGAACATAATATAACCATTGGCGATTTGAAATGTTGGTCATCTTGATAATGTTTCTGTAAAATAAAGCTATACATAAAAATACAATCTGATTTTAAGGAGCTTGAAAATGAACGAACAAACATTAAAGCTTTTTCAAACCTTGACAGAGCTTCCTGGTGCTCCTGGAAATGAACACCTTGTCAGGAAATTTATGAGGGAACAATTAACACCCTATGCGGACGAAATTATCCAGGATAATCTGGGGAGTATTTTTGGTGTGAAAAAAGGAAATGAAAATGGTCCTACCGTAATGGTAGCCGGACATATGGATGAAGTAGGCTTTATGGTTACCTCAATAACAGATAATGGGATGATTCGGTTCCAAACACTAGGCGGATGGTGGAGCCAGGTTCTTTTAGCACAACGCGTTCAAATTATGACGAAAAATGGCCCGGTCATTGGCGTAGTGGGTTCCATTCCTCCTCATCTACTCGATGAATCAAAGAAAAATAAGCCTATGGAAATAAAGAATATGCTGATTGACATTGGTGCGGATGATCAGGAGGATGCCAAGCGGATTGGCATTAAACCGGGGCAGGCGATTTTACCTATTTGCCCATTTACTCCGATGGCCAATGAGAAGAAAATCTTAGCAAAGGCTTGGGATAATCGTTATGGCTGCGGATTAGCGATAGAACTCCTTCAGGAATTAAAGGATGAAACTTTGCCAAATATTCTTTATTCCGGAGCAACGGTTCAAGAAGAAGTGGGATTAAGAGGGGCACAGACCGCTGCAAATATGATTCATCCTGATATCTTTTTTGCACTGGATGCGAGCCCTGCTAATGATATGTCTGGGAAAAAGTCAGAATTTGGCCAGTTAGGAAAAGGAACCTTGTTGCGAATCCTTGATCGCTCAATGGTTACCCATCGTGGTATGAGAGAATTTGTTCTGGATATGGCTGAAACGAATAATATTCCCTATCAATATTTCGTATCGCAAGGCGGGACAGATGCTGGAAGGGTTCACTTATCCAATGAAGGTGTTCCAAGTGCTGTTATCGGTATTTGCTCACGCTACATCCATACACATGCATCTATCATCCATGTAGATGATTATGCTGCGGCTAAAGAATTGCTCATCAAGCTTGTAAAAACTTGTGATCAATCCACAGTGAATTCAATCAAAGCAAACAGTTAAACATTATATGGGGCATAGTGTATGCCTCTTTTTTGCGAATAAGGAGATGCCAATACACCGATGAAAATCATAATAGGTACCGAAAATCCTGCTAAAATTACTGCGGTTAAAAATGCATTTGGTGAAACAGAGGCGGAGTTTCTCTCCTTAGATATCCAGTCAGGAGTAAGTGACCAGCCGTTTTCGGATGATGAAACGATTCAAGGAGCAATCAATCGGGCTGTGGGAGCACTAAAACAAGGAAATGGCGATATTGGCATTGGACTTGAAGGCGGCGTGCAAGAATCTAAACATGGTTTATTGATTTGTAATTGGGGAGCGCTAGCCGCAAAAGGCAGGGAACCCATTATTGCCGGAGGGGCAAGAATCCTGCTTCCTGAAGAAGTTGCGTCACGTTTGAGGGCGGGCGAAGAATTAGGACCCGTAATGGAGGATTTCGCCCATAAGGAGAATGTCCGAAAAAAAGAAGGCGCAATTGGAATTTTTACCGATGGTTTCATTAAACGGGATGAAATGTTTACTCATATCATGAACCTGCTCGTTGGGCAACACACCTATCAAACGAAGCAAAAAGGATGAAAATGGAGTAATGAGTAAAAATAATAGACTCTCGGAATAAATAAGCAATTCATCGAGAGGCTTGTAAAAATTTCACTGGGAATTCTGTCCGAAATATCTGAAGTAATTATAGGTTTCATTGTATTTTTAAAAATGTGTATGCCAAATAAACCTACATCTATCATTTTTAAAAAAAATCGACTAGGTGAAGGCTGTTTTCGTAAACTTTGTTGCTTTTAGAGAAGTGGTTGATTTCCGCTCCAGGATGCCCACGGAAAGCGAAGTGCCTGGAGCGGAAATCAACAGGCAAATTTAACAGAGTCTTTTTGTAAAAAGAAAAATCCCCCCTATACAAAGTAGGAGGAATTAAATTCAAGTGGTTTAAGAAAACACTTGAACCATCTGACTCGGCGAATGCCGAGAGTCTATAATAAAATTTGGAGGCAGTGAAAATGAAAAATTTAGAGTCTATGGAGCAATTTGAACAACTTCGGGATAACGGAAAAACGATTTTTATGTTTTCAGCCAACTGGTGCGGGGATTGCCGTTTCATTGAACCGGTCCTGCCTGAAATCGAAGAAAATTTTAAGGAATATACCTTTATTCATGTTGACCGTGATCAATTTATTGATCTTTGCCAGCAGCTTGATGTATTTGGGATTCCAAGCTTTATCGGTTTTGAAAACGGCAAAGAGCTCGGCCGCTTTGTGAGTAAGGATAGGAAAACTCAAGAAGAAATTGAAAACTTCATCAAGGGTCTAAAATAAAATGATTCACTCCTTCTCCTTTTGAGATGGAGTTTTTTCATGTTACAATAAGATGCGCATCTCCTTTTTAATGGAGGGATAAATGAAAATGGATAATAAAAAAATGCGAAAAGAATTAGAACAGCGATTGGCGGCTCCTGATCGGAACATAACGTATGACCGGGATAAAGATCAGCTTCGCATCGAAAATGCTGCAGCTGGAAAAGGGATTACGGTTTCTCTTCCAGGAATAATCGCTAATTGGCATACCAAAAAGGAAAAAGCGATTGATGAAGTGGTTTATTACGTTGAAGAAGGTCTGCGGGCTATGAAAAACAACGTCCAGTTAATAACCCATGAAAAAAAAATATTCCCCGTAATCCGTTCTGCATCATTTCCAATAGAAGCAGAAGAGGGTGTTCCATTTCTAATCGATGAGCATACGGCAGAGACGAAAATTTATTATGCCATTGATATGGGAAAAACCTATCGTTTAATTGATTCACGTGTCATGGAAAATGAGGGATGGGAAGCAAATCGGATAAGAGAAATTGCATTATTTAATGCGAGGTCTCTTCCAACCCCTGTAAAAGAAGATACAGTTGCTGGAAATGTATTTTATTTCCTCAACACAAATGATGGTTACGATGCCAGCCGGATTTTAAATAAAGGCTTTTTAAATGAGATGCAAAAGAAAGTTTCAGGAACAATGATCATAGCTGTACCGCATCAGGATGTGCTGATCATTGCCGATATTCGTAATGACAGGGGCTATGATGTTTTAGCACAAATGGCAATGAGCTTCTTTGCAAATGGCCATGTGCCGATCACGGCATTGTCATTTTTGTACGAGGATGGGGAATTAGAGCCAATTTTTATTTTAGGAAAAAATAAGTGAAAAAATGAGGAAGGATCACAACCAAAAAGTGGTCTTTTTTCATTTGTCTTTTACGAATCACTACCTATTCCACTATATTTCGACTGAATCATAGATTTTTTGTCGAAATATTATTAAATACTGCTAAAATAGAATAATAGATGAAAGTAGAAAGAGTGATAGTTTTGAGCTGGTTCCAAAACTTTTTTCAAAGGTTTAAAAATGATGAAGAAGATGAAGAGGATTTCGAATATAACCCGAATCAATCTAGAGTACATAATGAAATGAGAGACCTTCCTTCTTTGAAAAATAAGGAAGGCGGGAGGGAAATAGAGGCACGTATTTCTTACCAATATCCGAAAGGGAGAATTCGTTTACCCATTATAAAAGAAGAAAAATTAATCACCAAAAAAGAAGAAAGCTCAAAAAAGAAAACAGAAAGACATCAGAAAAGGAAAGAGCCGGAGCATACCGAGGTTCAGCAAGAGAAAAGTGTTGCACCTAAAATACAAAAAGAACAGCAGCAAAAAAAGAGCAGACCTTTTCATGCAACTGAAATTCCTTCCCCGGTTTTTGGATTCAGAAAACCAGTGAAAACGAGCAGCCCATTGATTGTCGAGCATGAACTGACTCATTTTATAAAGGAAGAGACTCAAATCTCCAAAAATGATCAAAACATTACGAAAGAGGATCAGGTTCCACCACAGAAACAAAATGAAAATCCTGTTATCCTAGTAACAGAACCAGAACCTAGTCCGCTAGTGGAGGAGATTAAAAAAGAGGAAAATCTACTACACTTGGAGTCATCCTTAAACGTTCCAGACTTGATACATGATCGTGATAAAGAGACCTTATCCGTTCAACCTGATGAATCTAACAACTCTCCACAAATGAACGAAGAAACCATTAAGGTGCAGACAGAGAACCCAAATCCAAAACGATCCCATTTACCATTCAATGTCATGATGTTAAAGCAGGATAAGCAGAAATGGGAAGAAAGAAAAATTCAAAGAAAAATGGGCCAAAATTCGATAATGCCGTTTGAGATGAACAAACCGGCAGAAATGGTTAAGGAAATACCAGTGGTTCATGAGAAAATCAAGGAAGAACCGATTTACCAAATAGATAACGCCGCACCGAAAGAAGAGGCAAGTGCTCCTGATGAAACCGAGACCTTTAAAGAAGTGGCTATTGCGGAAGCGGATGTCTATCAATTTCCTATGTTTTCTTTGTTAAGCCCGCCGGTTATGATTGAAAAAGACACTGTGTGGATTGAAACCCAACAAGAATTACTAAATCAAACCTTGCAAAATTTTAATGTAGGGGCAAAAGTAGTGAATGTAACACAAGGACCAGCCGTAACCCGCTTTGAGGTTCAGCCCGAGCCGGGTGTCAAGGTTAATAAAATTACAAACCTTAGCGATGATATTAAATTAAGTCTGGCTGCCAGAGATATCCGGATTGAGGCTCCTATCCCAGGGAAGCATACGATTGGTATCGAAGTTCCTAATCAGAAATCACGACCAGTATTCATTAATGAAATTATCCAAAGCAATGTTTTTAAGGAATCAAGTTCCCCCTTAACGGCTGTATTAGGGCTCGATATTTCAGGAAAACCAATTGTGACTGATTTGAAGAAAATGCCGCACGGCTTAATTGCCGGAGCGACGGGATCGGGAAAAAGTGTTTGTATAAACACCATCCTAGTTAGTTTATTATTTAAAGCCAGTCCTGAAGATTTAAAGCTATTGCTGATTGACCCTAAAATGGTAGAGCTCGCCCCTTATAATCGAATCCCCCATCTGGTCAGTCCGGTTATTACAGATGTAAAAGCGGCAACAGCTGCATTAAAATGGGCTGTCGAAGAAATGGAAAGACGCTATGAGCTTTTTGCGCATACAGGTGTACGTGACATCAACCGCTTTAACGAGCTAGCGATGGAACATAAGAGATATTCCGACAAGCTTCCGTTTATAGTCATTATCATTGATGAATTGGCTGATTTAATGATGATGTCACCGGCGGATGTGGAGGAAGCCATTTGCCGAATAGCCCAAAAGGCAAGAGCTTGTGGAATACATTTAATTGTGGCTACTCAAAGACCTTCTGTAGATGTTATAACAGGGCTAATTAAAGCAAATATTCCAACACGAATTGCTTTTTCTGTTTCCTCACAAGTTGATTCACGAACCATTATTGATATAAGCGGGGCTGAAAAATTGCTTGGGCGGGGGGATATGCTCTTTTTAGAAAATGGTTCATCGAAGCCTGTCCGTTTGCAAGGAACATATGTTTCTGATGAAGAAATTGATCTTGTCGTTGCCCATGTAAGAGAGCAGCAGGAACCGGATTATTTATTTGAACAAGAAGAACTTTTAAAGAAGGCGCAGGTTACAGAGGAGGAGGATGAACTTTTTTATGAAGCCTGTGAGTTTATCATTGACCAAGGTACGGCATCAACCTCCAGTTTGCAGCGCCGCTTTAAAATCGGGTACAACCGTGCAGCAAGATTAATGGATATGATTGAAGCAAACGGGTTTATTTCAAGCGCAAATGGAAGTAAACCACGTGAAGTTCTAATTACGGCATCGGATATAGAATCCATTCATGAGGCAAATTTAAATCGATAATCCCAATATTCTTTGAAACTGTAAATAATGTATGAAATAAAAGTAATAAGTTCTTAAATAGTTTTTAAGAACGAAGAGTGTTATAATAAATAAATGTGATTACAATGAGAATGTGGTTAACTTTTTATGTCTAGCTCCAGCGCCTGAGCAAGGCGCTTACGCTTTTCTTTTAGCAAATAAAGTAAGATGTCATATACTGTTTTACAGATAGACGTTAGTTGGAGGTTCTTTTGATGACTATTTACCATTTTGTAGGTATTAAGGGGTCTGGGATGAGTGCGTTGGCACAGGTTCTGCATGATATGAAGTTTGAAGTGCAAGGCTCCGATGTCGAAAAGCACTTTTTTACTCAGGTAGCCCTTGAGCAATCAGGAATAAAGATCCTTCCCTTTCAAAAAGAAAATATCAAACCGGGAATGACCATTATTGCAGGAAACGCCTTTCCTGATACCCATGAAGAAATTCAAGAGGCGATGAAGTTAGGGCTTCCAATTGTCCGTTACCATCGTTTTTTGGGAGATTTTATGCAAAACTTTACAAGCATTGCGATTACAGGTGCCCATGGGAAGACATCCACTACAGGGTTACTTGCACATGTGATGGAAGGGGCAAACCCCACATCATTTTTAATTGGCGATGGAACGGGTAAGGGGCAGGAAGGTGCAGAATATTTTGTCTTCGAAGCATGTGAATATAGACGGCACTTTTTATCCTACTTCCCTGATTATGCAATCATGACCAATATTGATTTTGACCATCCAGATTATTTTGCCAATATTGAGGATGTTTTCTCAGCCTTTCAAGAAATGGCCATACAGGTGAAAAAGGGAATATTTGCTTATGGGGATGATGAACAGCTCCAAAAAATCCAAGCAAAGGTTCCTGTACTATTTTATGGTTTTGAAGAAGAGAATGACTATCAAGCCAAAAACCTTGTGAAAACGACAGATGGAACCAGCTTTGATGTGTTTATTCGAAATACTTTTTATGATTCGTTCACGATTCCTACCTTTGGCGACCATAGTGTATTAAATTCTCTTGCCGTTATTGCTCTTTGCCATTACGAGGAAATTGATGTTTCGATCGTTAAGGAACAGTTAAGCACGTTCCAAGGGGTAAAAAGAAGGTTCTCTGAAAAAAGAATCGGCTCACAAATTTTAATTGATGATTATGCGCATCATCCTACTGAAATTAAAGCAACGATTGAAGCGGCTAAACAAAAATATCCTGATCGTGAATTGATTACTGTTTTCCAACCGCATACCTTTACTCGTACGCAGGCATTTCTTGAAGATTTTGCTGAAAGCTTACGCAAGGCGGATAAAGCTTATTTATGTGAAATTTTTGGTTCTGCACGCGAAAACCATGGAAAGCTTTCCATCAAAGATCTTCAGGGAAAAATTGAAGGAGCGGAAATTCTAACAGAAGATAATACGTCCGTTCTTAAAACATATGATAATAGTGTGATTATTTTCATGGGAGCAGGGGATATTCAAAAATTCCAAGAATCCTATGAAAAACAGCTTTCCTAGAAAAAATAGGATGCCTGAGTGGCATCCTATTTTTTCTATTTTAGTTTTTCTGGATCTACACATCTCTATTTTACCTGAATATGGTTAAATGTTGAAAAATAACGAAATTTTAAAATTTAAATAGCAGGAAAACAAGACAAAAATATTGAAGTAGTATAGAATGTTGATGAGGTTTATATCCAACAAAGTTGGGTAATACATAATGATAGTATCAAGCGGAGGTGCTCAATGATTATTATTTTATACTTAAGCGTTGCCTTAATTGCAATTGCCTTTTTAGTCCTGGTTATTTATGTTTCTAAAATGCTTAAGTCTCTTCAAGAAACTCTTAAAAGCGTATCGAAAACTCTTGAAGGACTCGAATCACAACTTGAAGGGGTTACTTCAGAAACAACCACGCTTTTACAAAAAACAAATGCCATAGCGGATGATCTGAAATATAAATCAGAAAGTTTAAATACTGTTGTGGATGCGGTGAAGGACGTTGGTACAACGGTGAGTAAGTTTAATGGAACCTTACAGAATATTACCGATTCATTCGATAAACAGGTTGAACAAAGTAAAGAAAAAGTTTCTCAAGTTATTCAATGGAGTAATGTTATTCTTGAACTTAAGGATAAATGGAAGGCAAAAAAACAAGAAAAAGATAGGGTTTCTTCAGGTGAAAGCGTCAGGGTAAGATCAAGATAAAATAGGTTTAGTCAAGGAGGGCTGTGTTTTATGTCAAACAAGGATAACGAAACACGGGAAACGAATCAGAAAAGAAACGAGGATTCCGGTAATCGTTTTTTGCTTGGCGCCTTGATTGGCGGGATGGTAGGTGTCACTGCAGCACTGTTTTTTGCGCCAAAGGCAGGGAAAGATTTGCGAAATAAACTTAGTAAGCAAACGGGTTTATTTATGGAAAAAACCGTGGATTTACGGGAAAATTTGGTGAACAAGAGCAGCCTGCTTGCTTCCAAAACAACATCGATTACACAGGGCATGGTTCAACAATCAACCGATCTTTTGAGCAAATCAAAAATCAAGCCGAAGGCGAAGAAAGAACAAGAGGACAAATCGGAAGTCATTTATATTCCCATTCAAGCCCCCCGAGAAAAAAGGATAAGTTTAAAGACAGAGGCACCCCTAAATAGCGGTGATATTAAGAAAAAACTAGAAGAAGCAAAAAAAGCTTTCGATGAAGAAGAGTTAAAAGTAAAACAGTAAGAATTTTTAAAATCTTAAACTGATTATTTGTGATAGAAACGGTGAAGTGATAAAATGACTTCACCGTTTATTTTTTGGAGGGAATAGAAATGATTGGAAAAATAGAAACACAAGAACAGTTTGAAGAATTACTAAAAAAAGAAGAGAAATTCCTTTTTTTAAAACATAGTTTAACATGTCCGGTAAGTCAGGCCGCATATCAAGAATATCAAAAATTTGCAGATGCGGAAACGGCATTTCCTGCTTACTTTTTAGCTGTACAGGATTCACGCCCATTATCAAACGAAATTGCAGAGAAATTTAATATTAAGCATGAATCCCCCCAGGCTATTCTTTTTTCAAATGGTGAAGCGCGCTGGAATGCCTCACATTGGAAAATTACCAAGCGTTCTTTGGCAGATGCTGTTGGTGAAAATCAGTAGCATTGTTACGGAATCCATATATTTGGATGCTTTCGTTTTAAAAAAGGCTATGTAAAGTCTCACAACTTTTGAATTTACAACATAATTTAATTTAATTTAATATCCCTAAACATACTTTAATACTTAAAAGCGTTTAATCGTTAAAGAAAAAAGTGGTGACAAAAATAATTTTTTCCGCTATAATAAAGCCTAATTATTGAAAAAACAGAAAATTGTTTTTCAAAACAACCATTTTTAATAGTAAGACACCACTCAGTATTTATTCATATAAATATCTGAACGGCAATGAAAGGACGGGGAAAATAATGACCGCAAATGAATTGGATCTTTTAAGATCACGTGTGGATGAATTAAATTTGGAATTGTTGAGGTTAATTAATGAAAGAGCTCGACTCGTCCAAGAGATTGGCCAAGTGAAGGGGAATCAAGGGGTTTATCGCTACGATCCAGTCCGTGAAAGAAAAATGTTGGAAGTCATTAAGGAGCACAATGATGGTCCTTTTGAAAATTCAACCATTGATCACATTTTCAAAGAAATTTTTAAAGCAGGGTTAGACCTGCAAAAGGATGATCATAGTAAAGCATTATTAGTTTCCAGAAAGAAAAAGCCAGAAGATACAATTGTTACTTTAAAAGGTGAAAATATTGGAGACGGTAAACCGCACTTCGTTTTTGGTCCTTGTGCAGTTGAATCCTATGAGCAAGTTGCAACCGTGGCAAAAGCAATGAAGGAGAAAGGACTAAAACTTCTTCGCGGCGGTGCCTATAAACCAAGAACCTCTCCATATGATTTCCAAGGCTTAGGCGTTGAAGGTTTAAAAATTTTAAAACGTGTTGCAACCGAGTTCGATATGGCTGTAATCAGTGAAATTGTAAATCCTGCAGATATTGAAATGGCAGCTGAATATCTTGATGTGATTCAAATTGGTGCCCGAAACATGCAAAACTTTGAATTATTAAAAGCAGCTGGTGCAGTTAACAAGCCTGTTTTGTTAAAAAGAGGGCTTGCAGCAACTATTGAAGAATTTATCAATGCAGCTGAATACATTATGGCGCAAGGTAACGGACAAATTATTCTTTGCGAGCGCGGAATTCGCACATATGAACGTGCAACAAGAAATACATTAGATATTTCTGCTGTACCAATTTTGAAACAAGAGACACATTTACCGGTTATGGTCGACGTAACACACTCTACCGGAAGAAGAGATTTATTGCTTCCAGCAGCAAAGGCTGCAATTGCAATTGGAGCAGATGGAGTTATGGCTGAGGTTCATCCAGATCCGGCTGTTGCACTATCGGATGCCCAGCAGCAAATGAATCTTGAACAATTTGACAATTTTTACAATGAATTACTCGCATCTAACTTTATACGGATTTAATTTTCTTGTAATTATTTCCAAAAAACCTTCTGTGAACCTATGCAGGAGGTTTTTTTTACTTAAAATTTCCGAAAATAGAGGAATCTAATTGCGGCTTCTAAGTTCTTGTCGTATCATTAAATAGATAATTGAGATTGTTTATTATATCACAAATAAAAATAGCGGAAACGATTGAACAAGCAAAGATAAAAAAATGACTAGGCTGCGTTAAACTGCTATAAAATAAAGAAAAATAATGTATCGTTTTAAGGAGAGTGTTGAGCGTGAATATTACGATTTATGATGTTGCCCGGGAAGCAAATGTTTCGATGGCAACTGTTTCACGTGTAGTGAATGGGAACCCTAATGTAAAACCGGTTACCCGCAAAAAGGTACTAGAGGTAATAGAACGGCTAGGATACCGTCCAAATGCTGTTGCAAGAGGATTAGCAAGTAAAAAAACCACTACCGTTGGAGTCATTATCCCGGATATCTCAAATATTTTTTATGCTGAATTAGCACGCGGTATTGAAGATATTGCCACAATGTATAAATACAATATAATCTTAAGTAACTCTGATCAAAATAAAGATAAAGAATTACACTTATTTAACACGATGCTCGGGAAACAAGTGGACGGGCTTGTCTTTATGGGAGGCAATATTACTCCGGAACATGTAGAGGAATTTGAAAAATCCCCTGTACCGATTGTTCTTGCGGGGTCCATCGAGGAATCTGAAACCATTCCTTCGGTTAATATCGATTACGAGCAGGCAGCATTTGATGCCGTTAAAGAATTTATCGATAAAGGCCATAAAAATATTGCTTATATTGTGGGTCCCCTTTATGAACCGGAAAATACAGAGAAAAAGCTAAAAGGGTATAAACATGCCCTTGAGGAAGCCGGAATTCCCTTTAATGAAGAGTTAATTGTTGAGGGAGATTACACTTACGATTCAGGTATTGAAGCCTTTGATAAATTATTAGAAGCACAAAACCGTCCGACAGCAATTTTAGTGGCTTCTGACGAAATGGCTCTTGGTGTTATCCATGGGGCACAAGATAAGGGGTACCATATTCCTGATGACTTTGAGGTCATTACATCGGATAATACAAGATTGTCTCTTATGGTACGCCCGCAGCTTACGACTGTGGTTCAGCCGTTATACGATATTGGTGCTGTAGCAATGCGTCTCTTGACAAAATACATGAATAAAGAAAAAGTGGAGCAGCATACTGTTGTCCTTCCACACCGAATTGAACACCGTCAATCAACGAAGTAATTGGAAAAGGACTATCCGTTTTGGATAGTCCTTTAAATATTAGCTAGATTGACTCTTTTGCTGATTTCGAATCGGATATAGTGCTTTTTCAAGCGTTCGTTCATTTTTTTCGGTAATTTCTGCCTTTCTTGGGATTGGTATATAGAGATCATGCGGATCATCCCATTCCTTTGGTAATTCAAAGGGGGCATCTTTCTGCCAGAATTGGACCCATTCAGAAGGTAAATTACCATAACAATTGGAGTTTTCCGTCATTTCCAGCCAAATAAGGGCCCATGCTCGTGGAACCACTCTCCAGATGTCATACCCGCCCCCGCCAACAGCAATCCAGCGGCCATTACAATATTGATGGGCGATTTCATGAGCAAGCTTCGGGATTTCACGATAAATTTTCATTGTTGAGGATAGATGTGTTAATGGGTCATAGTAGTGAGCGTCAGCGCCATTTTGGGTGAAAATAACATCTGGTTTAAAGAAATCGGCCACTTCCCTAATTGCATGTGAATAGGCATTAAGCCATGATTCATCTTCGGTAAAGGCATCAACAGGAATGTTAAACGAATAGCCATAGCCTTTTCCCTGTCCACGTTCATTTACGTTACCTGTTCCCGGGAATAAATATCTGCCTGTTTCATGAATAGACAGGGTACAGACATTGGGATCATCATAAAATGACCATTGGACTCCATCACCATGGTGGGCATCCGTATCGACATATAAAACCCGTGCATTGTATTTTTGCTGTAGATATTTTATGGCTACAGAGCTGTCATTATAAATGCAAAATCCGGAAGCCTTTCCTCGAAAACCGTGGTGCAGGCCTCCTCCAAGATGAAGTGCATGAACGGCTTGTCCTGTCATTACCTGGTCTACCGCCGTCATTGTCCCTCCTACTAGCAATGAGCTAGCTTCATGCATGTTTGGAAAAATGGGGGTATCCTCGGTTCCTAAACCATAATTTTCTGCTATTTCGATTGGAAGCTGATCATGGCCAGCCTTATAAACAGCATCAATGTAATTGGGATCATGGATCAGGCGTAGTTCTTCTACGGTCGCCATTCTCGGAGCGATAATTTGTTTCTCATCCAATCCATTTATTTTTTTTAGTAAATCTACTGTTAATTTAAGGCGAAACTGATTAAAAGGATGATGGCTGCTGAATTTATAATTCAGCAGTTCTTCTGAAAAAACAAAGGAGCATTTATCTGTCATATTGAAATCCCCGGCAGATTTGGCCATAGAACATGGTGTCCTGCTTTTTTCAAATCTTCAATTAACCCCATAGGGTTTATCATTTGAACGCGAATAACAAGTATTTTATATTGATCATCCTTTTTGTCCGGGTATACAAGTACGCTGAGAATATTTGCATTTCGCTTTCGGAATATACTGGAAATTTCAAAAAGCATCCCTGATTTATTCGGGACCTTTATTTCAATTTGAGACCCGGGCTGATGGGCGCCTGTTAATTCAACCATTGTTCGTAGCAGATCTGTTTCTGTGATAATTCCAACGAGCTTCTGATCATTTGTGATCGGAAGGCAGCTGATTTTATGTTCATAAAAAAGCCCTGCAACCTCTTCTACAAAATCAAGCGGATGTCCAGTAATGACATTTTTTTTCATAATCGTCGCAACAGGTTTTTGTAAATCTTCCAAATGTTCATTTGCATGAAATATAGATGGCATTGCATCACGTATATCTACGACTGTAACCAAACCAACTAAATGGTTGCCTGTGTCGATAATGGGCACATGGCGAATTTTTTTTGATTCCATTAGGTGTAAGGCATCCTTAATCGAAGCTGTTGGATAAAGTGTTGCAACATTTGGTTTCATGATTTCTTCTACAATCATCGAAAATTCCCCCTTCATTTCCTTAACAAAAATCAGGTGAATAACCTTATTAATACATAAACCGATTCATAAAGCGCAGGCGGTCAAATTTTTGGATGGATTCGTTATCCACTCTTTTACCGATTTTGACCATTAAACAATTTGCGGGATGGGAACAAATTTCCGGGTCGTCGGTCGCATACCACTCAAGTTCGCCGGCATTCATCATTTTTTCCATGACCTTTCGATATTCCCAAACATTTAGCCCCGTTCCCTTTAAGTCCCAGTGCCAATAATACTCTGTTGTAATCGTAATATAATCTTCCATCGCATCATCCATCATCGATACGATTAAAAGATTTTTACCAACAGCACAGCCTCTAAATTTAGGAATGACCTCAATGGCTCCTAATTCTATTAAATTATCCATTTTTCCTTCAGACCATCTTTCAAGAGGGTCTGGATAGAGGTAGGTAGCATATCCAACAATTGTGTGATGATGTCTGGCGATGATAATTCTTCCTTCTGTAAGATCGGCAATTCCAACTAATGCCTGGTGTTGCTGGGTTGGTGTGCGAAAAGCGATAAGATCCTCATGGAATTCATAACCTGCCAGTTTTTCCGCTGAGATCGGTCCTTCTATAATTAAGTTCCCATGAGGAGTCTTTATTTCTTTGGCATTATACGTTTTTTTATGTTCCATTTGTTCACCACCTGGAAAGTGTTTCAAGTATACTTCTATTATACAAAAAATCTATTAATTAAAAGCGCTTTCAGAAAATTTTTAGACATTTTTTATATATTTCAAAAAATTATTATACAAAAAATAATTTTAAAAATTGAGAATAGTCTCTAATTGTAATATAATTATCTCAATAAAGCTTAAAGGAGGAGATTGACATGAGAGTGGAAGCGCTACCAGTAGTACAGGGAAACTATAACTTAGAAAATTATGAAGAAAAGTATAAGAATTTCAAATGGGAAGAAACTGAAAAGGAATTTTCTTGGTATGAAACAGGCCTGGTGAATATGGCTTATGAGGCGATTGACCGGCATGTAAAAACCTTCCGCAAGAATAAAATTGCCCTTTACTATCGTGATGGATTGAGAGACGAAAAGTACACATTTAAAGAAATGAAAGATTTGTCGAATAAGGCAGGAAATGTTCTGAAAACCTATGGCGATGTCGAAAAAGGTGACCGGGTATTTATTTTTATGCCTCGTTCTCCAGAGCTTTATTTCACTGTTTTAGGTGCGATTAAACTTGGTGCGATTGTTGGTCCGTTATTTGAAGCATTCATGGAGGGAGCAGTCAGAGACCGTCTTCAGGACAGCGGTGCAAAGGTTCTTGTTACAACTCCGGAATTACTTGACCGTGTTCCAGTTAATGATTTACCTGATTTAAAGCATATTTTTGTAATAGGTAAAAATGTGGATGAACAGGGACCGATTATTGACTTCTTGAAAAAGTTTGATGAAGCTAGTAAGGAGTTAAGAATTGAATGGGTAGAGAGAACCGATGGCATGATCCTGCATTATACTTCTGGTTCTACAGGAAAACCTAAAGGAGTTTTACATGTACATAATGCAATGATTCAGCATTATCAAACAGCAAAATGGGTTCTGGATTTAAAAGAAGATGATGTTTACTGGTGTACAGCGGATCCAGGCTGGGTTACCGGAACCTCTTACGGTATTTTCGGACCATGGTTAACAGGGACCTCCAATGTCATTATTGGCGGCCGTTTTAGCCCGGAATCATGGTATCAAATGCTAGAGGATTATGGTGTAACAGTTTGGTATAGTGCTCCAACCGCTTTCCGGATGCTAATGGGAGCAGGAGATGAGCTTGTTAAAAAATTTAATCTTAGCTCCCTCCGACATGTTTTAAGTGTAGGAGAGCCATTAAATCCGGAAGTCGTTAAATGGGGAGCAAAGGTATTTAATAAACGGATTCATGATAACTGGTGGATGACGGAAACAGGGGCACAGTTAATTTCAAATTATCCGTCCATGCCAATCAAACCGGGTTCAATGGGGAAACCGATTCCGGGAGTCATTGCTGCTATCGTTGATGACCAAGGTAATGAACTACCTCCATATCGTATGGGCAATCTTGCAATTAAAAGAGGCTGGCCTTCAATGATGTACACCGTTTGGAATAACCAAGAAAAATATGAGTCCTATTTTATGCCTGGAGGCTGGTATGTTTCAGGGGATTCAGCTTATATGGACGAAGAAGGTTACTTCTGGTTCCAAGGACGGATTGACGATGTTATTATGACTTCTGGCGAACGTGTTGGTCCTTTTGAGGTGGAAAGCAAGCTTGTGGAGCACCCAGCGGTAGCAGAAGCGGGCGTTATTGGAAAGCCAGACCCTGTTCGCGGAGAAATTATTAAGGCTTTTATTGCCTTAAGGGATGGCTTTGAAGAAAGTGATGATTTAAAAGAGGAAATCAGACAATTTGTGAAAAAAGGTCTTGCAGCGCATGCAGCACCTAGAGAGATTGATTTCCGTGATAAGCTTCCAAAAACAAGAAGCGGAAAAATTATGAGACGTGTTTTAAAGGCATGGGAGCTAAACCTGCCTACTGGAGACCTTTCGACAATGGAAGATTAAGAGCAGAAAAAACCGCACCGATTTATTTCGGAGCGGTTTCTTTTTGCTTGTTTTGTTCTTGATCTTTATTATTATCGCTTCCACCAACTTCAACCAAATTAGATGGCGGGGATTCCTTTCCGGCAATATCTACTGCCGTTACATAAAAGGTTCCGCTTGGTACAGAAAGAGAAAGGCTGTAACCACTTTTTATACTGGCTATCTTCGATTTTAGAAGTCCAGCATGGTATACTCGATACCCAATTACATCATTTTCTGCAGATGATGACCAGGCGATTGTAGTTCCATCAGCTTTCAGCCTAACAGGTCCGGGAGTCTTTCCGTTATCAACAATTTTTGCTGAAGAGACAAGAATATGGGCCCAGCGGCTCCTGTTTGGAATAAGCTGGCTTGGATTACTGAAATTTCGACCAACCATTCGGGCAATAAAATCGGGGTTTAAGACAAGCCCGCTTTGCGCAAATTCGGCTGGTGTTGAATCCAACGCTAAATATCTTCTGTCACCAATTGTAACGTATTTTCCTGCTACCAAACTATCATCCACTTTTGTTGGCACGTATTTGGCATTAAAGTAATCACTTTGTATTAATCCAGCATTTATGCAAGCTGCAGATGGCAGGAGACCTGATACTGCACAATAAGAGCGTCTTACGATGCCATTAGGCATTTTAAATTGCTTTTTCGGAGCAATTAAGGATGGCTTTATTTTATAGGCAGAATTGATTAAATCAACCCAAAGATTATTCGTCCGCTGACTGTATGACATATAGCCATAGGATTGAAGTGATTTTGGCGTATCATAACCGGTCCAAATTCCAAATGTTACATTTGGATTGGTTCCAACCAGCCATGAGTCTTTATAATCAACCCCGGTACCAGTTTTTCCGGCCCAGTCCGTCCTAAATTTAAGACGGTAATTAATGCCTGCAGCTGTTCCCATTCTCATAACATCACGCATCATATCTAATGTTAAATAAGCGGTCTGCGGTGTGAAAACCTTAACTGGTTTAACCTGATGCTGATAAATCACTTTACCGTCTTTGTCGACGATCTTGTCAATCATATAGGCGTCGATAAATTTCCCGCCATTGGCAAAAGTAGTAAAGGCATTTGTATTTTCTTCAACAGTTACCCCGTTGCTTAAGGAACCAATAGCTGTTGAAAGGTTTGTATAGTCTTCACTTCTAAGGGAGGAGAAGCCCATTTTTTCCAAGTATTTAGCCGGACGTTGATTAATAATGTCCCTGTATAATTTGACAGCAGGTACGTTAAAAGACCATGCAAGAGCATATCTTGCTGAGACTAAACCACTGTACCTTAAGTCATAATTATGAGGCCAAGGACTGCTGCTTGCCGGGTTAAGGCTTAAAGCAACGTCAGGCAGGACAGTTCCAGGTGAAGCTTTTCCTAATTCGATTGCTGGCCCGTATACAAGGAGCGGTTTCATGGTTGAACCGTTTTGGCGAATCGCGCTGGTAGCGTGATTAAGCTGCTGTTTATCATAATCTCTTCCGCCGACAAAGCTGATGATTTTACCGGTTTTATTTTCAATCAGTATAGCCCCTACTTCTACAGGCTCCATGACTGTTTTTATTTTACCTGTCTCCGGGTCTTTCTTTTCTTCCGATTTATCAGGGCCATAATAAGGATAACGATCCTTTACTTTTTGCATGGCATCATACATTTTTTTGTTAATGGTTGTGTGAATTTCGTAGCCATTTTGTTTTAAATCATGGCTGGCTAATGTTTGGTACTTGTAATGAAGATTACTATCTTTCTTTAATTCTTTTTCACTGATTCCATCTTTTTGGGCTAAAACTGTGGCAAGAACATCGATTGAACGCTTTTCAATTTCAATTGTTAGCCATGGATATTTCTCCAAAGGATTTGGGCGCGGTGGTGTAAAATCCTTTGTAATGTCATAGGCGGCTGCTTTCGCATACTGCTTTTTGTTAATGTAACCGCCATCATACATCCTTTTTAAAACAGTTTTCATCCGGTTTATCCCCGGTACAAGATTCTCTTTCACTTTACCGTCCCTTGTAAAAGGGGTGTATCCGAAGGGGCTCTGCGGTAACCCTGCGATAAAGGCTGCTTCCGGTAATGTGAGCTTTTTTGCACTTTTCCCGAAGATTCCCTTTGCTGCTGCCTGTACGCCTGCAATATTTCGACCGGATGAATTTCGTCCAAATGTTGAAACATTTAAGTAGGCCTCAAGAATTTCTTTTTTGGAGAAAAATTTTTCTAAACGAAGGGCGAGTAAAATTTCATTTGCTTTCCGTTGAAAGGAAACCTCATTGGTTAAAATTTGGTTTTTGATCAGCTGCTGGGTCAACGTACTTCCGCCCGATTGAACGGCTGAATTGGTGACTTCCTGAAAAAGGGCGCGAAAAACGGCTTTTGGAACGACACCATGATGCTGGTAAAAATACTCGTCCTCTGTTGAAATGACAGCTTTTACAAGGTAATCTGAAACCTGATCCAACTTTACTTCTTCGCGTTCAAGGTCTGATCTTAGTTTTCCAAGATAAACATTATCTGCAAAGTAGAGGTCAGAAGTCTCGGCATAATTATAAATATCTTTTTTCAAACTACTGTAAGATCGGACGGGTTCATCCTTCACAAGTGAGGCAAAGTACCCTGCACCAACACCAGTTGCAAAGGAACCGCCAAGAATGACTACGATTAAAAAGAGTAATAAAAGATTCCAAACCACTGAGTATGTAATTCGAGCACTTTTTACTGTTTTTTTATGTGTAATCAAGTTTAGGGAGGATTTTAAACTTTCCATCCATGCCTTCAGTTTTTCCTTCATTAAGAGCATCACCTCGACTTAAATCACCTACATTATAGCATATACATGTTCAAAAAAATGACAAAGTCCTACATTTATCTTAATTTTCCAATTTGAGTTTGACAGAAGACATTGAAATGTGGTAAAAAAGGTATAATCAATTTTATAATTAAAAGCTGTGAAAGGAATCAACAGTAGATTTTCTATCCCTGTTTGTAGAGAGTCAGCGGAAGGTGAGAGCTGATACATATAGAAAATTGAATTACGTCCTGGAGCTTTCTCTGTGAAGATTGGAGTAGCAGAGAACGGATAAGCCGTTAATTTTTTAAGGTGGAGGAAGTTTTTCCTCAAGCCGGGTGGTACCGCGTATTATACGTCCCTGCATGTTTGCAGGGGCGTTTTTTATTTCTTATTTAGGAGGAATTTTTAATGAATTTATTAGAAGATTTGGCATGGCGTGGGATTATTTACCAGCAAACGGATGAAGAAGGTTTAAAAGATTTATTATCAAGTGAAAAAATTTCATTATATTGTGGTGCGGATCCAACAGCGGACAGCTTGCATATTGGTCACCTAGTTCCGTTTTTAACACTTAGAAGATTTCAACAGCACGGGCATCGTCCTATTGTGCTAGTCGGTGGTGCGACAGGGCTAATTGGGGATCCAAGCGGTAAAAGTGAAGAGCGTAATCTGCAAACATTAGAAGCGGTCCAAAAAAATGTGGAAGGCATCCAAAAACAATTAGCAGCGATTTTTGATTTTAATGGTGAAAATGGGGCCATCATGGTAAATAACTATGATTGGGCTGGTTCCATGGATATCGTATCGTTTTTACGTGATATCGGAAAACATATCGGTGTAAATTACATGTTGGCAAAGGATACGATCGCTTCACGGCTTGAAACAGGTATTTCTTTTACTGAATTTACCTACACAATTTTACAAGCCATGGATTTCCAGCATTTATATGAGCACCATAATTGTAAATTACAAATAGGCGGAAGTGATCAGTGGGGAAATATTACCTCCGGGCTGGAATTGATCCGTAAAATGCAGGGCGAAGGCTCGAAAGCTTTTGGTTTGACGATTCCGTTAGTAACAAAAGCGGATGGTACAAAGTTCGGGAAAACGGAAGGCGGTGCCGTTTGGCTTGATCCTGAAAAAACAACCCCATATGAATTCTATCAGTTCTGGATTAATTCTGCGGATGCGGATGTGATCAAATACCTGAAATACTTCACCTTCCTGTCACATGAGGAAATTGAGCAGCTAGAAAAGTCTGTACAGGAAGAACCGCATCTTCGTAAGGCGCAAAAGGCTTTAGCCGAAGAAATGACCCGTTTAATTCATGGTGAAGAATCATTGCAGCAGGCAATTAAAATTACCCAGGCATTGTTTAGCGGTGATGTGAAGGAGCTTTCTGCTGCAGAAATTAGACAAGGATTTAAAGATGTTCCTTCATTTGATGCTTCTGGTTTTGAAGGGAATCTAGTTGATCTGCTTGTTGCAGCAACGATTTCACCATCTAAACGCCAGGCGCGTGAAGATATTACAAACGGAGCCGTTTCCGTTAACGGAGAACGGATTACTGATGCTTCCTACTCCCTATCTGAAAATGACCGGATTGAAGAACAGTTTACGATTATTAGAAGAGGGAAGAAGAAATATACTTTAATTAAGTACTAGAATGATTTTTGATTTGGTGGGCCCCTTGGAAATTTTCCAGGGGCTTTTTTGTTAGAGGTTTTGTTCGGAGCTAATAGGCGACAAAATAGAGAGGAAAGCGGTGTGAAGTGTCGCCAATAGGCGGTATAGGCGACAAAAATGAGGGGAAAGCAGTGTAAACTGTCGCCAATAACGGTATAGGCGACAAAAATGAGGAGGAAGTGATGAAAAGTGTCGCCAATAGGCGGTATAGGCGACAAAAATAAGAAGGAAGTGATGAAAAGTGTCGCCAATAAGGGGTATAGGCGACAAAAATGAGGAGGAAGCAATGAAAACTGTCGCCAATAAGCGGTATAGGCGACAAAATAGAGGGGAAAGCGATGCAAACTGTCGCCAATAAGCGGTATAGGCGACAAAATAGAGGGGAAAGCGATGCAAACTGTCGCCAATAGGCGGTATAGGCGACAAAAATAAGGAGGAAGTGATGAAAAGTGTCGCCAATAGGCGGTATAGGCGACAAAAATAAGGGGAAAGCAGTCAAACTGTCGCTAATAGACGGTATAGGCGACAAAAATAAGGAGGAAGTGATGAAAAGTGTCGCCAATAGGCGGTATATGCGACAAAAATAAGGGGAAAGCAGTGCAAACTGTCGCCAATAGGCGGCATAGGCGACAAAATAGAAGTGAAAGCAGTGCAAACTGTCGCCAATAGGCGGTATAGGCGACAAAACTGAGAGGAAAGCAATGCAAACTGTCTCCAATAAGCGGTATTAAGAGCATATTATTTGAAGTGAATTACATTTCTGTAACAACAGCTGAATGGATATCGTCTAATATAGGAGAAGAACAAGACGGGGGTGAGACATTTGCGATTATTATTACATGCTATTTTTATCATCGTACTCGCACTTGTTACATTTTTTGGTTTAGGACCGGTTTTATTGGCAGATGGAGGTTTAACAGAAAGAATTGTCACAGCATTCATTGTGTTCATTTTATATGTAGTCATTCTCTTTTTTTATCGAAAATCACTTCGATCAATTAATAAACGTAAATAAAAAACCCCTGAACAAATTGCTCAAGGGTCTCCTTTTTACAAAGATTAACGTGAGTAGAACTCAACGATAAGTGCTTCGTTAATTTCAGCTGGTAATTCAGAACGCTCTGGTAAGCGAGTGAAAGTACCTTCTAACTTATCAGCATCGAAAGTTAAGAAATCAGGAACGAAGTTGTTAACTTCAACTGCTTCTTTAACCACATCAAGACTGCGTGATTTTTCACGAAGGCTGATAGTTTGTCCAGCAGTTAAACGGTATGATGGGATATCAACGCGTGATCCATCAACAAGGATATGACCATGGTTAACTAACTGACGTGCAGCACGGCGAGTGCGAGCTAAGCCTAAACGATAAACAACGTTATCAAGACGTGATTCAAGAAGAACCATGAAGTTTTCACCGTGTTTACCAGCTAATTTGCCAGCTTTGTCAAATAGGTTGCGGAATTGACGCTCATTTACTCCGTACATATGACGAAGTTTTTGCTTTTCTTGTAATTGCAAACCATATTCAGAAAGTTTTTTGCGTTGGTTAGGACCATGTTGTCCTGGAGCGTAAGGACGCTTATCTAATTCTTTACCTGTGCCGCTTAGAGAGATTCCAAGACGACGGGATAATTTCCAGCTTGGGCCGGTATAACGAGCCATGAGAGACTCCTCCTTCATGTTTTTATTTTGGTAAAATAAAAACGGTTATGAAACAACGATGATAGCCATTTTGTTTTCAGATACCTTCGCCCTAGCAGCAGAGGGTTACAAGATACCCCATCGCAATTCTTGCGAGGAACAAAATGAACGATTAAAGTGTTCACATAAGCTGCAATATTTTACACAAAGATTATTATATAATTTTATTTGCTGTTAAGTCAAGTATATTTTGTTATAATAATGTAAAGTCAAAATTTTGAAACCGTTATAAAAGTTAGAAATTATTCAAAAAAATAATAGCAAAAGTTTATGGATTTTTACTATAATTAGGTGAAGGTGCAAATATTTGGAATTAGATTGAGAAAATTGGGTGAATTGAAAAATGGACGCTAACGGTGGCAATGGAATCATAGAAAATGAAGAAAATAGATATAAGCGGTTATTTCTTATAACTGAAAAATTCCATTCTTTAATGGATAAGGAATCTCTTTTGCGGGAAATAATCGTTTCTCTCGAAGAGTTATTTCCTTCTTTTTCCTGCTATTTACTTCTTTCTCAAGATTATCACAATCAAAATGAATTACCCATTATTGATCTTGAATACGATAGTGAAAATATTACAGCTATGGAGGCCTATGTTTCAGGAAATGTCAAAATGGAAAATTCTCTTGAAGAGAACCGCTCTGTCCTTTATGCTCCGCTTAAAGGAAAACAGGGAGTTTATGGAGTACTGCAAATTTTTGCCCCAAATATACTTGTATTTCCAAAAGATGAAATCGAATTTATCACACATCTGGCCAATGCTGCGGGTGGTGCATTGGAAAACAACAAGCTTTATCAGCAGTCCAAGCAGGTTATATCCGATTTACAATTAATTAATGAGACCTCACATCGTTTAAACTCGAATCTAAGGCTAAAAGATATGATTACCTTTATGACAAATCAAATTAAACATTCCTTTCAAGCAGAGGAGGCAGGTTTTTTCCTGCTCACAGACAATTTGATGGATAGTAAAGTACTGCCGGGTTCTACCCCATACTTCTTTACTAAACAAGCAAATCCCTATATTGAATACATAAAGAATAAAATAATGATAGAAACAGAGGCATTATTTTTCGGAGATATTAACCTTCCTTCTATTAATGGAGTAAAGTGTTTTCGGTCCATAATGGCGGTTCCAATGGTCCAAAGAGGGAAATTTAGTGGCTTCAGTATTGTAATGAATCAAGACCCCTATTTCTTTTCATTTGAAGCATTTAAGCTTCTGCAATCGCTGATTCATCATTCCGCACTGGCGCTTACCAATTCAATGCTTAGGGAAGAATTGGAGAGAATGATTATTACGGATCATTTAACGAAACTCCATTCGCGAAATTATCTGGATGAAAAGATTCAATTGTCGATGAAAGAGGATGAGCAAGGGACATTTATTCTAATTGATATTGATAATTTTAAGGACATTAATGATACATATGGACACCAGATTGGCGATGAGGTACTGGTCCAAGTGGCTAATATTATTCGTGGAAATATTCGCGATCAAGATGTTGGGGCACGTTGGGGCGGAGAGGAGCTGGCGATCTATCTTCCTAAAGTTACATTAGAGACAGGGGTGGCAATCGCCGAGCGTTTGGTAAAAGCTGTGGCTGAATGCTCTGTTCCATCGATCACCGTATCCTGCGGTGTATCCTATTGGAATAAAGACCAGCTTGATTCCTATAATTATTTATTTAAAAGGGCTGACGAGTCTCTCTACACGGCAAAAGGGACAGGGAAAAATAAAGTCATTAATCAAAATGATCGTATAATGGCAAGTTAAGGCATCCATGCATCCATGGATTCATGGGTGCCTTACTCTGTTTTAGATTGAATTTTTGTTTGCGTACTTTATTGATAGAAGCTTCATATTCTATAGAAATGAAAGCGTTTTCGGAAAAATAGGAGGGATAAAATTGGAGGATAAAAATTTGCGCTTTGAAACAGAGGTCATTCATTCAGGCTACGTTTCGAATGAACATCAGGGGAGTCTCGTTCCACCATTGTATCAAACATCAACCTTTACCTTTTCCACTGCTGAGCAAGGGGAAAAAAGGTTTTCCGGTCAGGAAGATGGATACATTTATTCAAGATTAGGAAACCCAACTGTGAAAATACTGGAAGAACGGTTGGCGGTACTTGAAAAAGGGGACGCTGCCTTAGCCTTTTCATCGGGAATGGCAGCTGTTTCTGCTACATTAGTTGCCTTAACGAAAACAGGTGACCACATTCTTTGTTCACAGGGGGTTTATGGCTGTACTTTTGGGTTCCTGCAAATCTTGAAAGAGAAATATGGGATTGAACATGATTTCTCTTCAATGGATTCAGAAGAAATGGTTGAAAAGGCGATTCTTCCAAACACTGCATGTATTTATATTGAAACGCCGATAAATCCTACAATGAAACTGGTTGATTTAGGGATGATTGCTAAAATTGCGAATGAAAAAGGCATACCGGTAGTGGTCGATAATACTTTTTGTTCTCCTTACCTGCAAACCCCGCTTACCTATGGCTGTGATGTCGTCATCCATAGTGCGACAAAATATATTTGTGGACATGGTGATGTTCTGGCCGGCATCGTCGTTGGTAAAAAGGAATGGATTCAAAAGGTTTCAAGAACAACGCAAAAAGATATTGGAGGAATCATTTCTCCCTTTGATGCCTGGCTTTTACTAAGGGGATTAAAAACTTTACCAGTTAGAATCGACCGTCATTGTGAAAATACAGATAAAATCTTTCATTTTTTAAGGAATCATCCCAAAATTGAGACTGTACATTACCCTGGTGACGTGGATCATCCAGACTATCAAATTATGAAAAAACAAATGAAAAAGCCCGGAGGTCTTATTTCTTTTTCTATAGTAGGAACAAAGGAAACGGCACAGCGGTTTATGAATGAGTTAAACTTAATAAAAATCGCTGTTAGTCTTGGGGATGCAGAAACATTAATTCAGCATCCTGCTACGATGACACATGCAGTAGTCCCTGAAATAGAAAGAAGTAAAATGGGAATAACGGAAAATTTACTCCGGCTTTCAGTAGGTCTTGAAGCTTGGGAGGATATTATCGAAGACCTTGATCAATCACTTGAAAAGCTATAAAAATAACAGAGCACGGAAGACGAAAATTCTTCCGTGCTCTGTTATTTAAATATGCTGCATTAAAATTTCAACAAACTCTTCCAATTTCACCTGATCAAGCTCATCGAAGCGGTTTGTTTCCGGTGAATCAATATCTAAGACACCAAGTAATTGTCCGTCTTTTAGCAATGGGATGACAATTTCAGATTGTGATGCAGCATCACAGGCAATATGTCCTGAAAACTGGTTCACATCTTCTACTCTGACGGTTTCTTTTAACTTTGCGGAAGTGCCGCAAACGCCTTTACCAACAGGGATTCGAACACAGGCAGGGAGTCCTTGGAAAGGTCCTAACACAAGCTCTTCCTTCTCATCCATTAAATAAAACCCAACCCAGTTGGTGCGGTCAAGAAATTGGTTTAATAAGGCACAGGCATTACTAAGATTCGCAATTTGATTTCTTTCATCATGAATCAGTGCGTGTAATTGTTTTTTTACAAGTTCATAATTTTCCTCACGGCTGCCCGTGTAGATTTCGACGTTAAACATGTTTTTTCACCTATTTTTCGTTAGTTTTTTATTCTATTTTATCAAATCCCAATGAAATCAGATAGAATTTGTCGATTTTTAAATAAAGGAATAAGAGAAGAAATAAAGAAACATTTATGTAAGGGGTAAAAGTTCGATCCACTTTCGAGGGGGAAAAGCATGAAAAAAAATTTGAAGGAAGCAATTATTGAAGCAGCGATTAAATTATTTAATTCCAATGGATATTCCGGCGCATCAATTAGGGATATTGCAGGGTATGCAAATGTTAACTCTGCAACGGTTGCTTACTATTTTGAAAATAAGCTTGGCCTTTTGGAATATTGCTTTACACATTTTTATGAACAATACCTCCGAATCATGGAAGAGGAATATGCCCTGATCGGGCTCGGTGCCAAAGATTGTTTAAAACGAATGACTGCCAAATTGCTCCATTACCAATGTGAAAATATTCATTTAGCAAATGTTGTATACCGTGAAATGTCATTGGATTCACAAATAGTCAGAGAAATAATGTCGACATATAATCTAAAAGAAAAATATTATTTACAAAAAGTCTTTGAAAAAGGAATGGAATGGAAGGAATTCCGGCCTCACTCTGCTCCTTATTTGACTATACAGCTAAAGGGTTTACTAATGATGCCTTTCATGAATTCTCAATATTTAAGAGAAGTACTTTATATTTTTCCAAATGAACGTTTCTTTGAGCAAAAATATTTAAATGAAATGTACTATTGGATTGAAAATACCCTTTGTAATGGTGTAGTAGTGAAGAAAGAGGCTATTTTATGATGAGCCTCTATTTTTTTGATTTCTTTTGCAAAAAAATTGAAAATAATAGTCAAAAATTGTCGTTAACATGGTATCATAAATACATTGAATTGAACATATCGTGCTTTTTTTATATAAACTGACACCTAAAGTGATTTGAATCGGATGTTTTTCGGAACAGGAGGCTTACATGTGAAGTATTTCATAGGATTTTTTATCCTGATTCTAGTAATATTTTTATTAGGATATGTAATAAAGAAAAAGTATTTTAGAGAAATGGATCGTTTAGAAGCTTGGAAGATAGATTTGATGAATCGCCCAATTTTGGAAGAAATGTCCAAGGTGAAACAACTTAATATGACAGGGCAAACGGAGGAATTGTTCGAGAATTGGCGTAACCAATGGGATGACATTGTCACGGTGAAGCTCCCGAGTTTAGAGGAAATGTTGTTTGATGCGGAGGAATACATAGATCGCTATCGGTTTAAAAAGGCTAAAACAGTTCAGCGGACAATCAATGATACCTTGCAGGAAATCGAAAATCAGATTACAAAAATATTGGAAGAATTGCATGAGTTGGTTGGAAGCGAGGAAAAAAACCGGGTAGAAATTGAACAATTAAAAGAACTATACCGGGAAACAAAAAAAATGCTTCTTGCCCACCGTCATACCTTCAGCAAGGCAGAAAAAAGTCTGGAGAAGCAACTGGAAGAGGTAACGAAAAAATTTCAGGAGTTTGATGAAAAAACGGAGAATGGAAACTACCTGGAAGCCCGCGAAATTGTGTTAACCATTAACAGCCATTTAAGGACCATTAAAAATGTGATGGAACTTATACCACAGCTACTAATTGAAGTTCAATCGATCCTGCCTGCACAGCTTTCAGATGTCCATGATGGGTTTAAGGAAATGGCACAGCAGGGCTATTACTTGGAACATATTCAATTGGAGCAGGAAATCAAAGCATTAGAAGAGAAGCTGTCAGAAGCCCTCCAGTTGATTGAAGAAACGGATTTAGATAGAGCCGTTGAAAGTGTAAAAGAAACCAAGGATCGTGTGGATATCCTATTTGATTTACTGGAAAAAGAAGTTCATGCAAAGCATTTTATTATTAAAAATGAGAAAATCACCTATGATCTTTTGCTTGCGGCACAAGAAGAAAACAATCACCTAATTGATGAAGTGACGAATGTCCAGCAAACCTATCATTTAAAGGAATATGATTTTGAAACACAAAGACATTTAGAAAAAGAGCTTTCTGCAGTGTATAAACATTATGAAATCCTTGTTGAAAAACTAAAACTAAATGAAACGGCTCAGACAAAAATTAGCGAGGAATTAAACGAGATAAAAGAGCAGCTTGAAAACATCAGAGTAGAGCAGCAGCAATTTACCGATAAACTTCAATCGTTACGTAAGGATGAACTTGAAGCAAGAGACAAAGTAAGAGAGTTAACAAAAAAGGTTGGCGAAACCGTCCGGCTCGTTTCCAAAAGCAATATTCCTGGATTGCCGGAGGATTATAAGTATTTGTTTGAGGATACAAATGAGAGCATACAAAATGTAAAGCTTCAGCTTGAGGAAAAACCGCTAAACATTTCTGCCCTTAATCAATATTTAGAAATTGCCGTTTTAACGGTTGATAAACTTACTCATTCTACCGTGGAATTGATTGAAAATGCGATGCTGGCGGAGAAAGCCATACAATATGGAAACCGATACCGCAGCAAATTTCCAGCCATTGCAAAGGGATTATCAGATGCAGAACAAGCTTTCAGGCATTATGAATATCAAGAGGCATTAGAGCAAGTCGCAGCTTCAATAGAAGGTGTTGACCCTGGAGCCTTAAAGAAAATAAAAGCAGCCATTGAAAATGAATAAAAGGATAAACAGAAAACCGATTCAGCCCTGAACTGCACCCTGTCAAGTAGACAGTATAAAAAAATAAAATTAGGCAATGGCCTTAGCTCGATATTCTATCGGGCTAAGGCCATTAAATTTGGC
>NZ_JAVDUQ010000017.1:0-99304 GCF_031456445.1 Neobacillus niacini
ATGAAACAGACTTTCTTTTCCCTTTTTCCAGTAAAACCAGCTCGGACGGGCAATGAAACAGACTTTCTTTTCCCTTTTTCCAGTAAAACCAGCTCACATGGGCAATGAAACAGACTTTCTTTTCCCTTTTTCCAGTAAAACCAGCTCACATGGGCAATGAAACAGACTTTCTTTTCCCTTTTTTCAGTAAAACCAGCTCGCACGGGCAATGAAACAGACTTTCTTTTCCCTTTTTCCAGTAAAACCAGCTCACATGGGCAATGAAACAGACTTTCTTTCCCCTTTTTCCAGTAAAACCAGCTCGCACGGGCAATGAAACTGAGTCAATAGCCCCGCCCCGATTGGTAACAGTTTAGGCTATAAAATCATTAAAAGTGTCTCCAATGTACACAACTTCTATTTAAAATAATCCTTTTCCAAAGTCTCAATCATTTTTAAGCTCATATCTGCCCATTCTGAAGGAGTTTCGTTTAGCTCTTTTTTCATTACTTCAATTGCTTCTTTTAAGGATGTTTGATACTCCGGAACATCTTCCTCAAAATGTTTAACCATCTGTTTCGGAATATTTGCCTGCTCCCTGAAGGCAAGTGCACGCCTTTCATGAAAAACGAGAACATCCGCACTCTTCGGATTGTGCAAATCCCCTTGCATCGGATGCTTCTTAACCGCAAGGACTCTTACTAAAAAATGCTGCGGCCGTTCCTCTGTGATCTCGCCGATATATTTTCCTGTTTTATAAATCGCGGTAACACGATCCCCTATTCTGAAATTTTCCAAAATAAACCCTCCCCGCTCTTTCCTATCTATCATTTTAAAAGAATTAAAAACAAAGTGCAAAATCTGTAGATTTCGGTTAAATTAAAAAAGTGGAGGGATGATAATGAAAAAGAGTTTAAAAATATGGACCGCATTGCTTATCATGATGCTTGTATTGGCCGGGTGCGGGACAAGTAATAACAAAAATGAATCTACATCCAAAAGCAGCACATCCAGCACGAAACAAAAGGAAGGGGACAAAAAAGTGTCAAACGCCGTCTATCCTCAGCTAACATCAGAGGTCTCTGAAAATGAAAGATTAGTCGAAATGGAGACTTCGATGGGAAATATAAAAATAAAATTATTTCCGGAGTATGCTCCTAAAGCGGTTGAAAATTTTGTGAAACACAGTGAGAAGGGCTATTATGATGGTCTGATTTTTCACCGTGTGATTAAGGATTTTATGATACAAGGCGGAGATCCGAACGGAAATGGAACGGGAGGAGAAAGCATCTATGGTGCACCATTTGAAGATGAATTCTCGAATAATCTCTTTAATCTGCGCGGTGCATTGTCAATGGCTAACTCAGGTTCGAATACAAATGGAAGCCAATTTTTTATTGTTCAAAATCCTAATCTAGATCCATCCATGAAAGAACAAATGGAGAAGATAGGGTATCCAAAGGAAATTTTAGCTGCCTATGAAAAAAATGGCGGAACTCCTTGGCTTGATCATCACCATACGGTTTTTGGACAGGTCATCCAGGGGATGGATATTGTTGATAAAATTGCCAATACCACTGTGGATGGCAAGGATAAACCAAAGAAAGATGTTGTCATTAAAAAAATTAACATCCTAAAATAACACTTGATTATAAAACTTGGTTGAAAGTATTTTTATTGCTATAATAATATGAATGGATTTCCTTGATGAAAAGGAGAAAGAAAATGTTTCAACCACATGTTTTGTCGTTGTTTTTATATTTTCCCAAAGATAAATCAGAATATATTCCAGCTGCCATCACGTTTCTTATCTTCTTTATCGGAGCTATTTTTGCAATGAAATTTATTATTGCTATTTCCAAACGTGAAGCTAAAAAAGCAAAAGAATTAGAAGACCGAATCATGAATCAACATAATCAGAAGGAACAGTAAATTCGCGCTGTTCCTTTTTTCAATAAATGAATACCTCTTAAACACAATGGAAATACTATCTACAAATTGTCTTTTGTGGAGGTATTAGATGAAGAAATATTGGCTGATCCTTCCTTTGCTTTTTCTTGCAGGATGTACCGATGAAAATCCTAAAAAGATTGATGTTCAAATGTATAATCCGGTCGGTGATTCCCTTGGGAAAATTACCTTATCTGAACAGGCAAGCGGAGTAAAGATGGATGTAAATTTAACTGGATTGACACCAGGGGTACATGCGATACATATTCACGATACAGGCAAATGTGAGGCTCCTGACTTCAAATCGGCGGGAGGTCATTTTAACCCGGATAATAAAAAACATGGACTTCTTAATCCAAATGGAGCCCATGCCGGTGATATTCCCAATTTAATTGTCGGTGATGACGGGTCGGTAAAAGCTTCGCTTATGGCACCAAATGTCTCACTAAAGGATGGAAAAAAATCGTTATTCACTAAAAAAGGTACTTCCATTGTCGTTCATGCAGGAAAAGATGACGGTATGACCCAACCGGCAGGGGACTCAGGAAAACGGGTTGCCTGCGGTGAAATTACAAAGGTTAAGAAGAAAAAGGGTCAAGGATCTCAAGATGAAAAATAATAAGTGAAGCGGCTTTCTCCTGCCTTGGAGAGGCCTTTTTTCATGCTTGAAGATTGCTTAAACTTGATTTCTGTTCCCTCTTTGCTGAAAATAAAAGTGGAGAATATAAAGAATTATAGGAGTGCACAGCCATGCGGAATAAATTATATTATCAAGACCCGTACATACAGGCTTTTTCATCTGCGATTTTGAAGCAAGAAAGGGATGTGGCAGGAAACTGGTATGTTGTTCTAGAAGAAACGGCTTTTTATCCAACCGGTGGCGGTCAGCCGCATGATATTGGCACAGTTGGAGGTAAAGCTGTAATAAATGTGGAAGAAATTGAAGGGGAAGTCCGCCATTATCTTGAAGAACCTTTAAAGGAATCGGATGGAAAATTCCAAGGAGTAATCGATTGGTCAAGAAGATTTGATCATATGCAGCAGCATGCGGGGCAGCATATTTTATCAGCTGCATTTGACCAGTTGTTTCATTATCAAACCGTGGGTTTCCATTTAGGGAAGGAAACGTTAACGATTGATATAGAAACGGAAACGTTAACAGGTGATGAGGTTGAAAAAACAGAGAAACTTGCCAATCAAATTATTTTAGAGAATCGGTCAATCGAAGTAAAATGGGTGACGGAAGATGAATTGTCCTCTTACCGGCTGCGTAAAGCAACGAAGGTGAAAGAGGATATTCGCCTTGTCATTATTCCCGAGTTCGATTACAATGCATGCGGCGGAACCCACCCAAAAGCAACGGGGGAAGTACAAGCCATCAAAATACTAGATTGGGAAAGGCAAAAGAAGAAAATCCGCGTTCAATTTGTCTGTGGGAATCGTGTTCTTCAGCAGCTGCACGAAAAGAATAAAATCCTGATGGACTTAACCAGACTCTTAAATGCTCCTGAAAAAGAAATGGGACAGGCCGTAATACGGCTTCTTGAAACTGGAAAAGGTCTTGAGAAGTCACTTGAACAGGCTCATGATCAGCTGTTGCATTATGAGGCAAGGGAGTTGCTTGCCAAATATAAAAATCAAACCATCGGTGAAGTCTATCAAAATCGTACAATTCAAGAGCTTCAAAAGCTGGCACGTTTGATTACAACCGAAAATGGAGATTCACTTGTCTACCTGTTGTCCGAAAATGAAAACCGCTTGCAAATGGTATGTGCTAGAGGTACTGCCAGGACGGAAAATATGAAAACCATTATTGGAAAAGGAATTTCCCTTATTAACGGAAAAGGCGGCGGCAGTGACTCCTTTGCCCAGGGTGGCGGGGAAATGAAAATTTCAGGGGAACAAATGCTGCAATACCTAGCTAATTCCTAATTAAATTGATATAAAAGGCAAATGATAGTAAACAGGAAGAAAAGAAGAAATTTCGTTAGAATTTTTTGCATAAAAGTTGTTTGAAATAAATTTTCTATTATAATTAGGGGTAAATGAAATTTTTTTCAACTACTGAAGGGATGAGTTTAATTTGAGGACACAGCAAGTAGGTGTAGTTGGCGTTGGTGTAATGGGAAGAAGCCTGGCGCTAAATTTTGAAAGTAAAGGTTTTTCTGTCTCCATTTACGATTTATCGGCCGAGAAAGTAAATGAAATACTTGATCAAAATTCAGGCAAAAACCTGTTTGGTACCACGGATATTAAAGAATTCGTTCAATCTCTTGAGATACCGCGCAAAATCCTATTAATGGTAAATGCCGGACCTATTACAGATAAAGCGATTGAGTCTCTCTTACCGTATCTGGATAAAGGCGATATCCTCATTGATGGAGGAAATAGCTTTTTCAAAGATACAATCCGTAGAAATTCCGATCTCGCCGAAAAAGGGATTCTGTTTATTGGCGCAGGCGTTTCCGGTGGGGAAGAAGGAGCACTTAAAGGCCCGGCCATTATGCCTAGCGGTCAAAAAGAAGCATATGATGCAGTAGGGCCGCTTTTAACGGCTATTTCTGCAAAGGTAAACGGGGAACCATGTTGTACATATATTGGTCCAAACGGGGCCGGGCATTACGTAAAGATGGTTCATAATGGTATCGAATATAGCGACATGCAGCTTATTTGTGAGTCCTATCATATCATGAAGGAGCTGCTTGGTTTATCTGCAGACGAACTCCATGAGGTATTTAAGGAGTGGAACGAAGGAGAACTGGACAGCTATTTAATTGAAATTACGGCAGATATTTTTTCGAAAAGGGATTCAGAAACTGGAAAGCCTCTTGTCGATGTCATTTTGGACACAGCTGGTCAAAAGGGAACTGGAAAGTGGACAAGTCAAAGTGCGCTTGATTTGGGAGTGCCGCTTTCGATTATCACAGAATCTGTTTTTTCTAGGTTCCTTTCTGCTTTGAAACAGGAACGTGTTAAGGCAAGCAAGATTCTAAGAGGTCCTGCAAAAGTTGAATTTTCTGGAGATAAAAAGCAATTTATTGAATTGATTCGAAAATCCCTGTATTTAAGTAAAATTGTTTCTTATGCCCAAGGATTTGCACAATATAGGGTGGCTTCCGATGAGTATGGCTGGGATTTAAAACCGGGAGAAATTGCCATGATTTTCCGCGGTGGCTGCATCATTCGCGCGGCATTCCTGCAAAATATCAAAGAAGCATATGACCGTAATCCAAATTTGGAAAACTTGTTATTGGATTCATACTTCGAATCAATCGTCGCTGATTATCAGGATGCTGCGAGAGAAGTTGTTTCCATTGCTATTAAGGCGGGTATACCGGTTCCAGGGCTCTCAGGCGCACTTGCCTATTATGACAGCTATCGCTCAGAAGTTCTTCCAGCGAACCTGCTTCAAGCACAGCGCGATTATTTTGGCGCTCATACCTACCAGAGAGTTGATAAAGAAGGTACTTTCCATACAGAATGGCTAGCAAAATAGAAAGAAAAAAGCCAGGCAGATTTATTTCTAAATTTGCCTGGCTTTTTATTGTGGAGAAAAAAACGTATACTAAAGGTAACAAATGGAGGGGTGAGTTCAATGGGGATTTTTGATGGAATCATGGGGAATGCATCGGAAGTGAACCCGGCAGAATTACAAAGGGAATATGCGAGAGTCCTTGCACCAAATGAAAAAATTGAAAAAGCGTATAAATTAATAAGGGATTTATTTATTTTTACAAATAAACGTCTGATTTTAGTGGATAAACAAGGGTTAACCGGGAAAAAAACTGAATACCATTCCATTCCATATAAAAGCATTACCCATTTTAGTATTGAAACAGCAGGTAATTTTGATTTAGATGCTGAATTAAAAATATGGGTTTCTGGAAATGCGCTTCCGCTGCAAAAACAATTTAATAAGAACTTAAATATCTATGAACTTCAAAATGTTCTGGCAGAATATGTACTTAAATAGGGGAGTATAGGTGATAAAAATATGGAGAATAGCCAGCTTCAAACGAATTTAAAATTTGTCGATTTATTAAATGTATGGGACCCTTTTCAATTAAAAGAGGGGAATTATGATACAGAGATTGCCGATACGATCCAGGCAATTCATGAATTGGATCATCCGTCAGCACTTGCGGAAAAAATTCAAAGCATTTACGAGTTTTCTTTTGAAAAAATCATTCCCATCGACCGCTGTCTTGAAATGGCTACGAAACTGTTAGTCATTAAAAACAGTAACTCATGCACAATTTAAAGCAAAAAAAGAGGACATTCTTAAAAAGATTGTCCACTTCAAAAAGGGGGAATACTAGAAAGCCTTATAAAATAAGGATTTCCAGTTTCCTCTTTTTTAAACACAAAATGGCAAAAAATAAAAAAAGCGGTAATAAACCGCTTTTTATTAGCTAACATGTACTCAAATGTTTCTACAATCCTTGATCAATAGTTGAGGAGTGCGTATGAAACGCTTGGTCTAATAGCTCTGATGCAGGAATATCTAATACGGTTGATAGCTTTAAAATCGTCTGTCTGCTTGGAACTTGCTCTCCGGATTCGTATTTTTCAATCGTAGATAATCCTACTCTAACCTTTTGCGCCAATTCTTGCTGTGTCATATTTTGCATTTCACGGCAGTTTTTAATGGTTTGGCCGATTGATGTCATACTGTTCACCTCTCCTAAAAAAAATTTCTTTTATATATTTTATCATAAAATATTAATAATACCGATAATGAATTTGAACATTGTGTTAATTTTTAAAATATTTCTAGTGAACTTTATTGCCTTTTTGATTTAATCCCCTCATTGTGATATAATTATTTATTGCATATATTGGGGTATAAAATAAATTTGATTTAGGAGTGTTTTCATGTCGGAAAGAATCGAAACAGGCAGTATATTAACAGGTAAGGTAACAGGGATTCAGCCTTATGGTGCATTCGTGGCACTGGAGGAAAATACACAAGGTCTTGTGCACATTTCTGAAATCACGCATGGTTATGTAAAAGATATTAATGACCATCTTAAGGTTGGAGATGAAGTAAAGGTTAAAGTTTTATCTATAGACGAAGAAGCAGGTAAAATTGGTTTATCGATTCGTGCTACGGAAGAAGCTCCTGCTCAGCAGGCAGTAAAGCCGGTTAAAAAACCGCGTAAGCGCCAAGCGGCTGCAATTGTTCCGGATACTGAAGGAATGCAAGGATTTAATACTTTAAAAGATAAGCTTCAAGAGTGGATCGATCAATCACAACGGGAAGATGTAATAAAAAAATAATTTCCAGTAAGACCTAGATTTCAGGATTTAGGTCTTTTTTTATTTAACAAAATCTAGAAAAAATCTTTTTGGATATTGGGTCATTCTTTTTCGCTGCACGGCTACAATAATATTAGTACATATTTCATCATTGAAATGGAGGAAAGCTTTATGGCAGTAGAAAATACAAATAAGTTAATAGAGCAAACAGAGAGATATGGTGCCCATAATTATCATCCGTTACCAATTGTCATTTCGCGAGCAGAAGGGGTATGGGTGGAAGATCCTGAAGGCAATAAATATATGGATATGCTTAGTGCCTACTCGGCCGTTAACCAAGGACATCGTCATCCCAAGATTATTCAGGCTTTAAAGGATCAAGCAGATCGGGTGACCTTAACATCACGGGCCTTCCATAATGACCAGTTAGGGCCTTGGTATGAAAAAATTTGTAACTTAACGAAAAAAGAAATGGCTCTTCCAATGAATACTGGAGCAGAAGCAGTTGAAACAGCTTTTAAAGCAGCACGCCGCTGGGGGTATGATGTAAAAGGAATTCCGGAAAACCAGGCGGAGATTATCGGCTGTAATGGGAATTTTCACGGCAGAACGATGACAGCTGTTTCTTTGTCATCAGATCCAGAGTACCAAAGAGGTTTCGGACCCATGCTTCCGGGGATAAAGCTAGTCCCATATGGTGATTTAGAGGCATTAAAAGCAGCGATTACCCCTAATACTGCGGCCTTTTTAATTGAACCGATTCAGGGAGAGGCTGGAATTGTTATCCCTCCGGAAGGCTTTATAAAAGCGGCATTTGACCTTTGTAAAGAAAACAATGTTCTTTTTATTGCCGATGAGATTCAGGCAGGTTTGGCACGTACGGGGAAAATGTGTGCATGTGAATGGGAAAACATTGAACCGGACGTATATATATTAGGTAAAGCATTAGGCGGAGGGGTAATGCCCATTTCGTGTATTTGTGCCAATAAAGACATATTGGGTGTGTTTAATCCTGGTTCACACGGTTCTACCTTTGGAGGAAATCCGCTTGCCTGTGCCGTTTCGATTGCCTCACTTGATGTATTGGTAGATGAAAAGCTTGCTGATAAATCCCAGGAGCTTGGTGAGTATTTTATCAGTAAACTAAAGGAAATAAACAATCCAAAAATGAAAGATGTTCGCGGACGCGGTTTGTTTATTGGGGTGGAATTAACCGAACCAGCACGTAAATATTGTGAAGAGTTAAAGGAGCAAGGTCTTCTTTGTAAAGAAACTCATGACACAGTCATTCGATTTGCACCACCGCTTGTGATTACGAAAGAAGAATTAGATTGGGCAATTGAGAGAATTCAAAAGGTGCTGGGATAGACGTGTATCAAATTCTAAAAAAAGTAAAATCCTTGCTGAATATGCACGGATTTTACTTTTCTTGTTTTAGTTCAGCTCCAAGCACTTCCGCTTATCTTTTTACGGTGTTTCTGTCTCAGGAGACTTTTCAAATTGTTCATTTGTTTTAAACAGCAGACCGAGATTTAAGAGTCCGGCTACACCAACTAACCCATAGATGATCCGAGCGAGTGCCGTATTTTGACCGCCAAATATGGTAGCCACAAGATCAAATTGAAAAAAACCAATTAATCCCCAGTTTATCGCACCAATGATTGTAAGTACTAATGCAATCCGCTGTAGAGAACTCATAATAGACTCCTCCTTATTTATTTTAGGAACTACTAATAGAGTGAAACCATTTCCATATTAATATGCACTTTTTGTCATAAAACAAAAAACTAGTTTTTTTGCAATTAATATCATAATAATAAATATTGGAGAAGGAAAAGGAGTGGAGATTTTTGGAGAATTTTGCTTTTTGGAATCCAACCAAACTGATTTTTGGAAAAGGGCAGCTTGATCAATTAAAAAACAAAGTTCCGAACTATGGTCATAAGGTTTTACTTGTATATGGAGGCGGAAGTATTAAACGGAGCGGTCTTTATAATCAAGTAATAGACCTATTAAAAGAACTAAATTGTGAGGTTTTCGAGCTTCCGGGTGTGGAACCGAACCCTCGTTTATCAACGGCTCGAAAAGGAGTAGAAATTTGTAAGCAGGAAGGAATTGAATTTCTATTAGCCGTTGGCGGTGGGAGTGTGATTGATTGCACAAAGCTGATAGCTGCCGGAGCAAAATATGAAGGGGATGTCTGGGATTTAGTGACTAAAAAAGCCCTTGCAGCGGATGCTCTTCCATTCGGGACAGTTTTAACACTTGCAGCAACTGGTTCTGAAATGAACTCTGGTTCCGTTATCACGAACTGGGAAACAAAGGAGAAATATGGTTGGGGAAGTCCTGCAACATTCCCGAAATTTTCAATTTTGGATCCAGTTCATACATTTACAGTCCCAAAAAATCAAACCGTTTATGGAATTGTTGATATAATGTCACATACTCTAGAGCATTATTTCCATTTGGAAGAAAATACAGATTTTCAGGACCGCATGTGCGAGTCATTATTAATCACGGTCATGGAAACAGCGCCTAAATTACTGGCCGACCTTGAAAACTATGAATACAGAGCAACAGTTCTCTACTGTGGAACAATGGCATTAAACGGTATCCTTAATATGGGCTACCGTGGGGATTGGGCCACCCATAATCTGGAACATGCTGTTTCAGCTGTATATGATATTCCTCATGGCGGCGGACTTGCTATTCTTTTCCCTAATTGGATGAAACATAACCTTAATGTTAAGCCTGAACGTTTTAAACAGCTTGCAGTTAGGGTTTTTGGTGTGAACCCTGAAGGAAAGAGTGCTGAAGAGGCAGGGTTGGAAGGAATCGAAAAACTGCGTGATTTCTGGAACAGCATCGGGGCACCGTCACGTCTGGCAGATTACCAAATTGATGACAGCAAAATCGACCTGATGGCGGACAAAGCGATGGTATTTGGTGATTTTGGTAACTTTAAAAAGTTAAATAGGGAAGATACCTTAGTGATTTATCGTGCCTCTTTATAAGTAACAATAGCCCAGACATCCGATTGTCTGGGTTTAAAAACTTGTCGAAATTGGACGCGCTTACATACTGTGCCTTGTCTTGATTATCATGCCGGCATTCGTTAAAGTGGTTATTGAAAATAAAATTACTGGAGGATCCTACATATGACACACGTCCGCTTTGATTATTCAAAAGCATTAACCTTCTTTGGGGAACATGAACTTACATATTTACGTGATGCAGTGAAAGTGGCTCACCATTCTCTTCATGAAAAAACAGGTGCAGGCAGTGATTTTTTAGGGTGGATTGACCTTCCAACAGATTACGATAAAGATGAATTTTCCCGAATCCAGAAAGCAGCAGAAAAAATTAAATCGGATTCAGATGTTTTACTTGTGATTGGGATTGGCGGTTCTTACCTTGGAGCACGTGCAGCGATTGAGATGTTAAATCATAGCTTTTACAATGCACTTCCAAAAGAAAAACGAACCACTCCTCAAATTATTTTTGTCGGAAATAATATCAGTTCTACTTATATAAAAGATCTTATGGACTTGCTAGAGGGCAAAGACTTTTCAATCAATGTGATCTCTAAATCTGGTACAACGACAGAACCGGCGATTGCTTTCCGGATTTTCCGTAAGCTTCTTGAGGAAAAATACGGCAATGAAGCGGCACGCAATAGAATTTTTGCAACCACTGACAAGGCAAGAGGTGCGTTGAAAACATTATCCAATGAAGAAGGCTATGAAACGTTTGTGATTCCGGATGATGTCGGCGGGCGTTATTCTGTATTAACAGCGGTTGGTCTTTTACCGATTGCGGTTAGCGGTGCAAACATTGAAAAAATGATGGAGGGTGCTCGGCAGGCGCAGGAAGACTTTAGCCATTCTGAAATTGAAGATAATGCAGCCTATCAGTATGCTGCCGTAAGAAATGCTCTTTATAACAAAGGCAAAACGATAGAAATGCTCATCAACTATGAGCCGGGACTTCAATATTTTTCTGAATGGTGGAAGCAGTTATTCGGTGAGAGTGAAGGCAAAGACCAAAAAGGAATTTTCCCATCTTCTGCGAATTTTTCAACTGATTTGCATTCTCTTGGACAATATGTTCAGGAAGGGCGCCGCGATTTATTTGAAACGGTTATTAAGGTGGAACAACCGCGTCACGAATTGACGATTGAAAAAGCAGATAACGATTTGGATGGTCTAAACTATCTTGCTGGTCAAACGGTTGATTTTGTGAATAACAAAGCTTTTGAAGGAACTATGCTTGCGCATACAGACGGCGGCGTGCCAAACTTAATCGTTACCATCCCAGCTCTTGATGAATATACATTTGGTTATCTCGTTTATTTCTTTGAAAAAGCTTGTGCGATGAGTGGCTATTTACTCGGCGTAAATCCATTTGACCAGCCGGGGGTTGAAGCATATAAAGTAAACATGTTTGCCTTACTAGGTAAGCCAGGCTTTGAAGAGAAAAAAACGGAGCTGGAAAAGCGTTTAAAATAACAAAAAGAGAGTGCTGAAAATAATCCGGCACTCTCTTTTTGTTTTGAATTTCTTTCGGTTGGAGAAACTATCATCATTGAAGACAAGGAGGTTTTATGATGATTGAGTTACCATCAAAGATTGAAGGTAAAAAGTTTGATTTGTATAAGCTGGAACAAAAATTGAAGCCAATCGGCTATACGATTGGCGGTAACTGGGATTATGATCACGGAGCATTTGATTATAAAATTGATGGTGAAGACGGATATGAATTTTTAAGATTACCGTTTCACGCCATCGACGGTCAGCTGGATGCGAATAATTGTATGGTTGAACTGGGAAGACCGTTCCTTTTATCCCATGAATATCAATCAGACATTGATCAACGAGTGGATGCGGCTGGTGCTTTTAATCAGTTTCAGGAACCTGTGGATGAAGATGCAAGTTTCCCTACTCAATTTATCGATAATGGCAAAGCGCTTGTCCAAGAATTAGAATCGGTTTTAATATCAGAGTAGACTTTATTTAATGGTTAACAACAAATCATCTTTTTCTATTTTAATGGAGTGGGAAGGATTTAAAATAGCATCTTCCCCTCTTTTTATCCCAATTAAGATATTTCCTTCTTTTAAATGATTATGACATATCTCTAAGAAGGTTATCCCTATTTCATTTTCATTTACCGTGTTGGCGGTTAATCTGCTCTCTTGTAATTGGTGAACGAAATCTGACAAAAGGCCATCCCCGTTAGAATGGAGACTGTTTATCATAAAAACACTGGTTAATTTATTCGATTGAATGACTTCATCCGCTCCTGCTCTAAGTGCATTTACCACTTGTTCTGCAGTTAAGATTTCCACAATACATTTTACCTTTGAACATAATCCTTTAATGGTTAGTAAGGTTAAAATACTGTTCATATCAGCTTGAAGTTCATCATTTCCCCGATCGGCTGTTATCAAAACCTTCTCCGCTACCGTTATATTACTTTTTGTAATCGTTTCGTCAACATGCCCTTTGCCTTGAATAAAGTGGACAAATTTTGAATGGACGGGATTTGCTTCAAGGGTTTCGTCAATCAAAACGATCATTTGTGGAGAGTTTGAACGGGTAATTTTATTAATCAGCTCTCTTGACCTTTCATTCCAGCCAATAATGATAACATGGTCTTCCCCTTTAAATTCAATTTTTCCTTCCAACAAGGCATCCTGTTTTGTCACAGCAGCTGCTGCTAAGGTTCCAAAATAAGAGGAAATGATACCGGCTCCAAGCAAAATGAGAATTAATGCGATAAACCTGCCCAAAAGGGAATGTGGAACATAATCTCCATACCCCACCGTTGTACCAGTAATAATCGCCCACCAAATACCATCAAATATAGTTGGGAAGGTTCTGGGTTCGATAAAATGTATAAAAATTCCAAATAGTAGAAACACTAGTAAGGCAATGAGTAGGATTCGAATTAAGAGAGGTAATCTTAAAAAACTGATATAAACACGGTTTGGCATGTTCTCACCCCGATACTCGATTCTTCTCTCATTATTGACGTAAAGAAGGTTAGTCTAATCATGGATAGACAATTTTCTCTTGCTGTTATGTCACAAAAGATTTAGCTTTTTTTTTGTTGATTCCACTTGTAAACGTTTCTAAAATCGAATAAATTATGAATAATAGTATGCAAAAAGAATCAGCATGAAATGGGGTCAGAGGGAATGAATATTACCGTAAACGCACTATTGTCCAATATTGAAAAAACAAGACTAGAAATGATTCTATTAGCTCATCAGTTTGGATATTCGAATCCCCATGTTGTCCAATGCAGTCAAAAACTCGACCTTTTGCTTAATGATTATAGTAAAAAGGTAAATATAAATTAAAAAACACCTTCCGGCTCACCGGAAGGTGTTTTTTATCTTTCTTGCAAAATGAAAAGTTTTCCAACGATAAGATAGGGATAATTTTCTACTAGAATGCAAAATTTAACTATAATCAAAAATTTTGAGGTGTATCAGGTGTTTAGTGAAACGAAGAAAGAGCAAAAGCTGATTTTTTTTGCTTTGTTGGTTCTGGCCCTTTATTTATCACCGCTCTTTATTCTACAGGAAAATGCCCATATCCGTGTTCACGATAATTTAGATTCAAATTTAGCATGGTATAAGGTGCTGGCTAAAAGCGGAGAAATGTTTGGTCCGGTAAATGGAATGATTCCTCAAATTATTAATGGAGTACCAAGAAATACATTCGGGACAGAGTTTAGTTTGATTGTCTGGCTATATGCACTTTTTCCAACGATGATTGCCTATGGAATCAGCCAAGCCATTACTAGAGTCGTTGCTTTTTTTGGAATGTATTTGCTTCTAAAGAAACATCTTCTGCCGGGGGATCACTGGAGGTTTTATCAGGTAAGTGCTGCCCTAGCTTTCGCCCTAACCCCGTTTTGGCCATCGGGAATGTTAAGTACGTTAGGAATGCCTCTTGCCCTTTGGGCGTTTCTCAATATCCGTAAGGGCAGCGGAACAGGAAAAGATTATGTAACCCTGACATTACTTCCCTTATATTCAAGCATCGTTCTAGGGTTTTTCTTTTTTTTAAGTGCAATGGGAATTTTTTGGCTTGTTGATGTGACAAGAGGGAAAGGCTGGAATCTAAGATTTTTATTTTCGATCCTGTATATGACATTCATTTACATGATAGTGGAATACCGCTTAGTTTATTCCTTTTTATTCGGATCTGAAGCAAATAGCCGGGACGAATACTTCCATGCCCATTTGCCTTTATGGCGGGCGATTCGACTAACATTCAAAAACTATGTGTTGGGGCATACCCATGTCATGACCGTACATACTCTCTTTATCCTCCCGGCGACGTTTATTGCGATGTATTTTGTTTATAAGAAAAAAATATGGAAACAAGAAAAGATCTATGTATTTTTATTTGTTTTAAATTTTTTATTGTCACTTTGGTATGCCTTTTGGTTTTATGAGGGTTGGCTCCCCTTTACAAAGAGGTTTCATTTCATGGATACGTTTAACTTTGCCCGCTACCATTTCCTCCGGCCGCTGGTCATTTATGCAAGTTTTGCTCTTGCCTTAAAAATTATTTCGCTTCAGGGGAAAAGCTGGGCTAAAACCGCAAAAGGGTTTATCGTTCTGCAGCTGTTATTTTTGGGGTTATTTAACGATGAAATTATTTACCATCAAAAACCGACAATGAAAGAATTTTATGCTGAGGACCTGTTCAAGGAAGTAAAAAACTACATTGGCTTACCACAGGAGGAATACAGGGTTGCCAGTATTGGAATTCACCCGGCTGTGTCACAATACAATGGTTTTTACACACTAGATACGTATAATAATTTTTATCCGTTAGCTTATAAACATCAGTTTCGGAAAATAATTGAAAAAGAATTAGCAAAAAATAAAACAGTTGGTAATTATTTTGATAAATGGGGCGGACGCTGTTATCTATTCACAGCCCAGCTTGGAAAAAGGTACATGATCAAAAAAGATTCAAAAAGGCATTTAAAGAATTTACAGCTAAATACCGCCGTATTTAACCAAATGGGTGGCCAATATATTTTTTCAGCCTTACCAATTGATAATGCAGAGGAAAATCAACTGAACCTTGAAAAGGTTTTTAAGTCAAAAACCTCAGCATGGAAAATTTATTTGTATAAGACAATAGAGACATCGGAGGTAATGACTAGATGATTGAACCAAACCTTACGATTGTGGTTCCTTGCTATAACGAGGAAGAAATCCTGCCTGAAACGATTTTCGCATTGAAGCAGCTTTTAGAAAGCTTGAAAGCGGAAAAGCTTGTTTCATCTTTCAGCAAAATCCTCTTTGTCGATGATGGCAGTAAGGATCGCACCTGGGAAATCATTTATAAAGAGGGATTGAAAAATGAAGATGTCCGCGGCGTTAAGCTATCTAGAAACGCCGGCCATCAAAATGCTTTATTAGCGGGCCTTTTTACGGCGAAGGAAACGTCCGATTGCCTGATTACAATTGATGCTGATCTCCAGGATGATATTCAAGTGATCCGGGATTTCGTCAAAAAATATCATGAAGGCTGTGAGATTGTTTACGGGGTTCGGAAGGGAAGGGATACTGATACGATTTTTAAAAGAAGTACGGCCCAGGGATTTTACAAGGTAATGAAAAAAATGGGTGTTGATTTAATCTATAATCATGCCGATTTCCGTTTAATGAGTAAGAGGGCAGTAGAGGAACTGGAACGCTTTAAAGAGGTGAATTTATTTTTAAGGGGAATTGTTCCACTGCTGGGTTTCCGTTCCGATGTTGTTTATTATGACCGGAAGGAACGTCTTGCTGGTGAAACAAAGTATCCATTGAAAAAGATGATTGCCTTTGCCCTTGACGGAATTACTTCTTTCTCTGTGTCCCCGATTCGATTTGTCTTGTTTATAGGATTTATTTCTTTTTTTATGAGTCTGTTATTTGGGGGTTATTTTTTAATCCTTAAGTTTTCAGGGAATACGCAAACAGGATGGACCTCTCTGATTACTTCTATTTGGCTGATTGGCGGTTTGCAACTTATTGCGATTGGCCTGATTGGAGAGTATGTGGGGAAAATTTATAAAGAATCAAAGCAGCGCCCAAAATATATTATTGATATTGATTCGTTTAACCTGCCGATTTCGAGATACCATTTACTGAATCGAACCATTGAAGATGACATTTTTAAAAGAGAGCTAAAAAAAGTTACTGAAAATAACTAAGTAAAAAACGAGTTTTTCTGGAAACGGGAAAACTCGTTTTTTGGTGGTACAAACCATCCTTCCTGAATAAAAATGAGTAGACAGGCTTATTTTTAGGCGGGGAGAGAGAGGAATGAATATATTTCTAAGCTACATTTTGTTGGGACTGTCACTTGCTGCACCAATTGGTCCTATTAATGCAGCACAAATGGACAGGGGCATTCGGAGCGGTTTTATGCATGCCTGGTTAATCGGGGTGGGGGCCGTTGTAGCAGATGGGGTTTATATGCTTATTGTTTACATAGGAGTGGTTCAGTTTCTTGAAACACCAATCGTAAAAGCTTTTCTGTGGCTCTTTGGCTGTTTTGTCCTGATTTATACTGGCATTGAAAGTATGATAAAAGCTGGTACGGTAAATTTGGCGTATACAAGGAAAAAAGAACCCTTAATTAAATCTTTTTTCTCAGGTTTTTTCATGTCTATTTCCAATCCGTTAACGATTTTATTTTGGTTGGGGATTTATGGTTCTGTCCTGGCAAAAACAGCGACCACATCTAATAGCGCGGAATTAATTATTTATAGTGCTGCGATATTTATTGGACTTTTATTGTGGGATATTACAATGGCGGGGGTTTCCAGCAGCTTTCGTAATTTTTTAACTTCCCGGCTTTTAGTAATGATTTCTTTTTTCTCCGGACTTTCCTTGATTGGTTTCGGCTTTTACTTTGGGATACAGGCGTATCAACTTTTATTTTGATCCGGAAATAGCCAGACCTTTGGTTCTGGCTATTTTTATGAGCTGCCTGTATTCAAAAATTGTATTAAATCTCTCTGCCTGTTGCACCGACCGATTTATCGGTATCTTCCTGGCTATTATATTCCGGGTCATTAACCCCAGGCCTTTGTCTTTTCTCGCTCCCCAAATAACTTGCCCGATGTTTTTGCTGAATTTTATTAAATTCGTTCCAGTTTTCATTTACCATTTGATTCCCTCTTTTCTTGGCTCCGTTATATTTTTTAAGATACTCGCACTAAGGAATCTTATTCAACTATTCCATGGAAACGCCTTTAGGTTTTTGTTGGAATTAAAATTTCATTACATAAACAATGGCGAAATCATCGAAAATAAATAAGAAAAGTGGAAGCCTTTTTGAAAGGGGTTTGAGCCGTGCTGTCGACTGAAAAGTTAGCGGATTTACGATTGCAATTGTTAAAGGAAAAAAACGAAGTGGAAAATAATTTGAAGCAAAATGACCATTTTGGTTTGGAACGAGGGTTTTATCACGAATCCATGGGGGAATTATCTAGCTACGATAACCATCCTGCTGACGAGGGAACAGATTTATATGAGCGTGAAAAGGATATTGCCTTAAAAGAGCACTATGAATTGCAATTAAGCAATATTAACCATGCATTAGAAGCAATGGAAAATGGGACATACGGGAAATGTGAGGTCTGCGGCAAGGAAATACCGATTGAACGATTAGAAGCATTACCAAACACCACCTATTGTAAGGAACATAGTCCGGATCAATTTGTTTCCCATGAACGGCCAATCGAAGAAGGAGTGCTAATGCCGCCATGGGGGAAATTTGATATGGACGATAAGAATGAAGATGTTGCTTTTGATGCGGAAGACTCTTGGCAGGAAGTTGCCTCTTGGGGGACCTCAGAAACACCGTCGGATTTAGTGTATCCACAAGATAGTTACAATGATATTTATATTGAAGCTGATGAAAATATTGGCTATGTGGAGGATTATGAGAATTTTATCGGTAACGATATGTATGGTAAAAACATTACGGTTTACCCTAATCCGCAGCATGAACATTACGAGGCTGCACTTGATGAGGAAGGAATCATGACCAGCTTCGGTGACCTTCCGGCATTTGAACATGATGCGTATGTAGATAACAATAACAAAAACGAAAGAAATATTTAATTCGGATGCCAGATAAAGAAAACTCGCCGACTGGCGAGCCCCTAAGGGCGAAGAAAGAGGCGTAGTTGCACTTATGCCTGATAGGAAAGTTATACTTTCCTATCGGCCAATAAAAAGAAAACAGCTTTCACATATGAGAGCTGTTTTTCTCTAAGTTTACTCTTGTTCGTTTACATCGTTTGTTTCAATGACACCCTCCATATAGGTATCACTTACCTGCTCATGGGTGGTTGCGAGACCAGAGGACAAGGCATCATTTTTTTGATAATCACTTGCATCAAAGTTGCGTCCTGCAATTTCAGTGCTCTCGTTTTGATTTTTTTTAGTCATTAGAAACACTCCTTTATGAAGATTTAATACAGAGGTATTTTCTACTTATTAGCTCAGATTTACTCTTATTTATTTAAGGAGTTGAAAATCATGCATGAAAAAAGCTCATTTCCTTCAAGAGAAGAATTGGATCAAGCTTTTCATTTTCTTCAGGATGAAATCACCAGAATTTCGGTAGCCGAAGAAGTTGAAATGGCGAAACAGAAAAATAAAGGGCAGGTTGAACAATAAATTGTTGAATTTGTCCAACTATGGTTCAAGGGGGCAAGACTTTTTCTCTAGACCCATCCAGGAAAAGTTTGGTATGATTTCAGGAGAATTTTTTGAGGTGGTTGACGATGGATATGAGAGAAGCTCTTGCTAAAAAAATAGCCTGGATTAGTGTCATTAGTAATATTGTCCTGACAGTGGGGAAAATTTTCATCGGATGGCTCGGGCATAGTGATGCCGTGTTTGCCGATGGGATTCACTCTGCTGCTGATGTATTTGCTTCCATCATTGTTTTATTGGTCATAAAAATTGCCAATAAGCCGGCCGATAAAGAACATCCGTATGGACATGGTAAAGCAGAGGTTATTGTTTCCGAGATTATTGGAATTTTGTTGTTCGTTGTAGCCTTATATGTGGTTTATGAAGGAATCAGCGGCTTCTTCCACGAGGTTCAAACACCTAGTTATTTAGCGATGTGGGTAGCGGTCTTTTCTTTTTTTGCAAAAATAATTCTATACCGTTCATCCTTAAAGGTAGCAGAGAAGCATAGGAGTAAGGCAATTGAAGCGATTGCATTTGATCATAAGGCTGATATTGTTGCTTCCATTGCAGCAGCCATCGGGGTTCTTGTTTCCATTATCGGTGTGAAATTTGATATTCATTTTTTACTTTACGGCGATAAGGTGGCCAGTATTTTTGTTGCTTATTTAATTTTTAAAATTGCTAAAGAAATGATAACAGAGGCATTTGACATTTTACTCGAGAGGAATATTGACAGTGAAATTCTTCAGGAATATATCTCGATTATTTCCGAATTTCCCGATGTAAGACGGATTGACCGTATTCGTGCGAGAGAACATGGACACTATATATTGGTTGATTTGCGGATTTCGATTGACCATTTTAAAACGATTAAAGAGGGTCACGATCTTTCTCATTCGATTAAGCAAAAATTGATGGACCATTTTGATAATATTAAGGAAGTGCTGATTCATTTAAACCCCTATTTTCCTAAAGAAAAATAAAACCAAAAAACTGCTTTGTACTTTTCCAGTTTAGGGGTTATGATAAGATAGGAAATTAAAAAGTTAAAGGAGTTGATATTTTTGAGTTATTCCATAGACCCGGACCCAAGTAGGCGAGGGGAAGTCAATGTGATCTTTGAATTGATTGAATTGGTTTCTACAAGAATATCAGCTCGGGAAAAGGTTGTTGGCTTCCTCAAAAACGAGCAGTGAGGAGGTTTTGACATGTTGGAGATTTTCAAAAGTACAGAAACAAAGGTTTTAGAAAAAGTAGATGTTGTATCAAAAGGCTGCTGGATTAATATGTACGCCCCAACAGCTGAAGAAATAAACCGGATTGCAAATGATGCTCAAGTCGATGTCGATATCATTAAGGATGCCCTGGATGATGAAGAACGTCCGAGGATTGAGCGGGATAATGGTCAAGTGTATATTATCGTAGACTTTCCCTATATTGTTCATGATGATACCGGCCTGGCTGTTTATGAAACGATTCCAATTGGGATTATTTTAACAGACGATTGTGTCATCACCGTGTCCTTAAAGGATACACCGATTTTAGAAGAATTTAGAAAAAATAGAGTAAAAGAGTTCTTTACGTTTAAAAAGACCCGTTTTGCCCTGCAAATTTTATTTATCATTTCATCTTATTACCTACGTTATTTAAAACAAATCAATAAGAAAACAAATGAAATTGAACGTGAAGTACATCAATCATTGAAAAATAAAGAATTATATGCGTTTCTGGCGTTAGAGAAAAGTTTGGTTTACTTTACCACTTCATTAAAATCAAATAAGGTTGTCCTTGATAAAATTCTTCGTTTTAATTATCTAAAAATGTATGATGAAGATAAGGATTTACTTGAAGATGTCATCATTGAAAAAACACAGGCGATTGAAATGGCCGAAACGTATCGTTCCATCTTGAGTGGGATGATGAATGCTTTTGCTTCGATCATTTCGAATAACCTAAACATTGTCATGAAGTTTTTAACATCGATTACGATTATTCTTTCATTCCCGACGATGGTCGCGAGCTTTTATGGGATGAACGTCGATATTCCGTTCCAGCACGCCACCCACTCGTATGCCATTCCATTGATTATTTCGGCCTTTTTAACGAGTTGTACGGCATTCATTTTTTGGAAAAAGAAATATTTCTAGATTACCAGTCTTTTTAGGAAGGCTGGTTTTTTTGAGCCTTTTTTTGGGAGAATAGGCTGATTATATTGAATTAATATTCTGAATAGTTTAAAGAAGCAGCGGTGTGCTGTAAATAGAAGGGGTGAGGTGTTGCGGGTGAAAAAGAGAAGATTAATTGGTTCAGCAGTCCTTAGCTTGGTAATGGGAGTTTCCATGTTTGCCACAGCCGCTTTTGGGCAGCAAACGAACAGCCAAAGCCTGGATTCCTACCGGGTTTTAATTAAAGGATCGGCTTCTGAAAAAGCAAAGGCAAAAGACAGCTACGGAAAGCGTTGGGATTTTGGCAGCAAAGGATTTACTACTACGGTTAATGAGCATCAGTATCAGGCGTTATTGAAAAATAAAAACTTAACGATTGAAAAAGTTCCGGAAATTCAGGTGGAGAAAATAGTGGACCAAAAGGCTAGACGGGGTGGAACAGCCAGCAGTGTTCCAAGTGATGCGACACCATGGGGAATTCAGGCAATCTATAATGACCCTGCTATTTTAAAAACGTCTGGCGGCGGTGGAATTAAAGTGGCTGTTTTGGATACGGGGGTTTTGAAAACGCATAAGGATTTAGCTGCTAATGTCGAACAATGTAAAGATTTTTCCCAAAGGAAAACCTCATTAGTTGAGGGAAGCTGTGCGGACGGTAATGGGCATGGTACTCATGTATCGGGAACCGTTTTGGCTAATGGCGGAAGTGATGGTACGGGAATTTACGGAGTCGCCCCGGAAGCGATGCTTTGGTCCTATAAGGTATTGAACGATCGCGGCTCAGGGTACTCGGATGATATTGCAGCCGCGATTAGGAAGGTTGCAGATGAATCTGTTCGAACCGGTTCCCATGTGATTATTTCAATGTCACTAGGCTCCAGCACAAAGGACTCACTTATTTCAAGTGCCGTTGATTATGCATATGGTAAGGATGTTCTTATCGTTGCTGCAGCAGGAAATAGTGGGCCTGGTACCAACACAATTGGTTACCCGGGTGCATTAGTCAACGTGGTGGCGGTCGCTGCTCTAGAAAATGTTCAAGCTAATGGAACCTACCGTGTTGCTGACTTTTCATCCCGCGGGAATCCGGAAACAGATGGTGATTATGTCATTCAAGAACGTGATGTTGAAGTCTCTGCACCGGGAAGAGCGATTGAGTCTACTTGGAATGATGGCACCTATAACACGATTAGCGGCACATCAATGGCGACACCGCATGTATCCGGTCTTGCCGCAAAAATTTGGAGTGCAAATCCTTCATGGTCCAATACTCAGCTTCGGCAAGAACTTCAAAATAGAGCAAAATCTAATGATATTTTAGGCGGCTCTGGCGCCGCAACAGGCGATGACTATGCAGCAGGATTTGGTTTTCCACGAGTAAAATAAATCTTCTTGTATATAATAGGAAAAATAAAAATACAAGAGGAGGACGACTAAAATGAAAGAAAAAGAACCCCAATTTCAAAGCAGCGAAGAAATAAACCAGCTAGCAAAAGGCCTATACGGACTAGACCCAGAAATGACCCTGCTATCCGTCAACTTTGCAACAACAGAAAATCCTCTATTGAACGAACATTATCAAGAGGATCCAAAAGAAGATTAATTCGACAAAATCCGGGCGGTGCACTGTCACCACCCGGATTTTGTCGGAAGTAGAGAAAAATGTCCAAAAATATTGTCGATAATATTTTGAATTTTCTAGATGTTTTTGGTTGATTACTAGTTTTTAACAATGATACTATTAAACTCGAGATTGAAAGCGTATACAAAATGCTTGCAATCTTAGAATCTTTTACATAGGGAGGAAATACATTTGAGTCAAGTAACAGTCAGTCTTAAAGAAAAGGTAGAAAAATTTCTATTAGGGAAAAAGAAACTGTATATTGATGGTCAATTTATTGAAAGTCTCTCTCAAAAAACATTCGATACGTATAATCCTGCTACTGGTGAAGTCCTCGCAGCGGTTTTTGAAGCCGGTCCGGAGGATATTGATCGTGCAGTTAAGGCAGCCCGCAAGGCATTTGATGAAGGTCCATGGTCAAAAATGAGTGCAGCCGAACGCAGCCGCCTCATGTATAAATTAGCAGATTTAATGGAGCAAAATAAAGAAGAGCTTGCCCAATTAGAAACACTTGATAACGGAAAACCAATTCGTGAGACCTCAAATGCCGATATCCCGCTTGCGGTTGAGCATATGCGCTATTATGCCGGCTGGTCAACGAAAATCGTTGGACAAACTATTCCGGTAAACGGACCATTTTTAAACTATACACGCCATGAAGCTGTTGGCGTCGTCGGACAGATTATTCCTTGGAACTTCCCGCTATTAATGGCGATGTGGAAGCTCGGTGCAGCGCTTGCGACTGGATGTACAGTTGTATTAAAGCCGGCTGAACAGACTCCACTGTCTGTTTTATACTTAGCTGAATTGATTCAAGAAGCTGGATTCCCGGCAGGGGTCATCAATATTGTTCCTGGCTTTGGTGAAACAGCCGGCCAGCCGCTTGTTGATCATCCTCTTGTGGATAAAATTGCTTTTACAGGTTCGACTGAAATCGGAAAGTCGATCATGGAGCGTGCAGCTAAATCTCTTAAGCGGGTAACCCTTGAGCTTGGCGGCAAATCACCAAACATTATTTTACCGGATGCGGACTTAACCAAAGCTATTCCTGGTGCCTTAAATGGAGTCATGTTCAACCAAGGCCAAGTTTGCTGTGCTGGATCCCGCGTATTTATTCAAAAGAAACAATTTGACAATGTTGTTGCTGATATGGTCAGCCACGCCCAAAAAATTAAACAGGGCGCCGGTATGCATGCTGACACGGAAATCGGACCGCTCGTTTCGGATGAACAGCAGAAACGCGTTCTCGGGTATATTGAAAAAGGCGTAAATGAAGGCGCAGAATTATTGGTTGGCGGTGATAAGCCGTTTGAACAGGGCTACTTTGTTTCTCCAACGATTTTTGCGGATGTCCGCGATGAAATGACCATTGCCAAAGAGGAAATTTTTGGACCAGTCATTTCCGCTATGCCATATGAGGATCTGGATGAATTGATTAATCGCGCTAATAATAGCGAATACGGCCTAGCGGCTGGTGTCTGGACGAAGGATGTAGCCAAAGCCCACTATATTGCCGGTCGTCTTCGCGCAGGTACTGTTTGGGTAAACTGCTACAATGCCTTTGATGCTGCATCACCGTTCGGAGGCTACAAACAATCCGGAATTGGCCGTGAAATGGGTTCCTATGCATTGAACAACTATACGGAAGTTAAGAGCGTTTGGGTTTCGTTAAAATAATGGGCTGACTATTATGCTAGTAAAAGCGTTTATTCGTTTTTGCTAGCATATTTTTATTGGACACCGTTTTTTCTAATTATGAATAAAGTATTGGAAGCAGACTTCTTTTGAGGGGGTGTCTTCATGACTAATAAAAATGAAAATTTATCAGAATTAGAACAAAAAAGACTGAGTATTGAAAAACAAATCGCTATTGGTATATGGATTCAGGTGATTGGGGCAACAATCGAATTCTTAGGGATTGCCAAGTTAAGGGGGATAAGCGAAAATCCGGATTCCATTCCTGAAAAAGAAGTCCTTTCTGGTGCCGCCATTCAAGCAATCGGCACATTTTTTGAAGCGATTGGTGTATCCGGACAAATCACTGAAAGTGACAATAGGATTAAATTAGATGCCCAAAAATTAGCGATTACTGGTGACTGGCTTCAATCAATCGGTGCGGCATTAGAGGCAGCCGGTGGAACAGGGGAATTTGTCCAGGAACAAGAAAAACCAAGTTTATTTGTTCCATAAGGAAGGATTTAATGGGAAAAATGGGCATGCTAACTGTATGTGTTGATTAAATTTTAGGAGGGTATTATGCAATCATTTATCGTTAGTTTCCATCAAGAAGACAATGTAGATAGCATGCAAATACAAAAATTAAACCAAGCAGACTTTGACAAAGCGACGGAAGGCGGAACAAGACATTTATTTGAGTTAGATACAAACATCGGCTTTTTTGTCTTTTTTGATGCAGAAGATGTCGACGGGGTTGTCTCTTATTTAATGCTTCAATATGAGGAAGACAGTGAAGAACCTGTTGGCTGTTACTCTTTCCGACTGGAGGATTTTTATGAATTCATGGCCCTTTACTTAAATGACCTCGAATTTAACGAAGAAACGGAGGAAGAAGAAGAAGAGTACGGCCCGATTCACCATTTAGCACATCTTTTGTTCCATATTGTTGATGAGGGGAAGGATATTGAGGTGTAGATCGGATACGGCTGCAATCAATTTAGGCGTTTTCTTTGAAAAAAGCATACTTTGTCACGATAAAAAGATGAGAGGACGCCAATTTAGGCGTCCTTTCTTTGGAAATGGGACTAATTTTAGTTCTTAATAAATAAAAATGGTTCAAGGATTTGCATATCTAATTTTTATTTGCGAATTATTACCCTTTATTTGTGTATTGACTTATTTTATTTGCGAATCGCACCCTTTTATTTGCGAATTAACCTATTTTATTTGCGAATCTAAAAACTTACGACCTATTCACTATTTGAAATTATCGGGATAATAAAATCGATTCCTTTTTGTTCCGGAAAAATGCAAATTTGAAGAGCGCAACAATCTTCCAGCTAAATCAATCGAGTCTATATGAACAAACCTCCGAAACTCCCGATTCGTAATTTTCGTATCAACCAATAAAAAATAGTCCCTCAGCGCATCTATATGCGCATCCAAAGAATAATGCTGACATTTAGGACAGCACCATTTCTGTTTCTTGCGAATAAGCGGGAGATATTTACAGTAGGGGCATTGAACGCCAGTTAATAAATCTGACCTTTGAATACCGAATTTTTGAAGGAGATAGCCTGTCGGTGGAGTATTCATTTTTAAAAAAAGTCGGGAAAGTTTGCGGAGGTCTTTTGCAGCCAAAGATGGGGTAGCGTACATACACTCAAGATCATGAATTCTTTTTAACATCACATCGCCTTTACATACTTTTGATTTTATTTTGTAAGAGTTTTTTCCTGTGAGGACATACGAAGCATAACTATTACTTATAACAACCAAATAAACGACTGGAACGGGAGGAAAATGATTTGCTGCTAATAGTTTCTTTATGTATTTTTGGTGCCTTTCTGCCTGAGCAATTGGATAGGAATACCCTTTTTCTTCCTCATTTTTAATCTGGATAAATTGCTCGTTATCCGTATCAAATACTAATTTACCGGCCATATTTTTCACGTCAATGATTAGGATAAATTCACCTGTTAAGAGAAGGGTATCAATTTGGCAGTTGTAGTCACCATCTGGAAGGTTTAAATCGTGGAATATCAGATATTTCTGCTTAGGGAGTTCACGATAATAAAAATCTAGAGATTGTTCGCCCTCGTACCCAGCTTGTCTTCTGCCTAGTTCATCTAAAATTTGCTGATATTTTGCGTGACTTAGAGGCAGGCGCCGCAAAATAGCGGCTAAAATGAGAATTTTTAATGGTATTGTTCTGTCTTTTACTAGCAAAATGATCACTCCTTTATTTTTTCCTCTTAAAATTAGCATATAAGTCTTCGAAAAAACGAAATGACTTGTAAAAACTTTTTGAACAAATATTTTATCCGCGAATTTGGGAGGTTTATCCGCGAATTGAAGGGATTTATCCGCGAATCAGAACCCTTTATCCGCAAATCGCCCCACTTTATCCGCGAATCACTAATTCCTAAAATAATCCACCAGCATTATTTTTGAAAAATACACCAGACAACGTTATAATTATCTTGAATTCAAAATAAACTCCCCAAGAATGGAGGAAAGCATATGATTCAAAGAGAAATAACACGAACCTGGACCGTACAGCATCATCAGCACAGTCCCATCCATGCGGCGGGAATGGTACTGAATCCAACCAACATGCAAGAATTTGATCCATTCCTTTTTCTGGCGGAGGATTTTTTCAAAAAAGGTACCTTTGATTTTCATCCTCATCGCGGGATTGAGACCGTAACCTATGTGATCGAAGGAAAGCTTGAACATAATGACAATAAAGCAGGGAAAGGGGAGCTTGGACCTGGTGATGTTCAATGGATGACGGCAGGTAGAGGCGTCATTCATATAGAAGACCCGGCAGAAGGTGAAACCGTTCATTCCTTGCAGCTATGGGTAAACCTTCCCCGTGAACACAAGATGACTGAGCCGCGTTATCAAAACCTTCGAGGTCAGGACATGCCGGTCCGCGAAGAAGAAGGTGCGCTGATTCGTATTTTTTCCGGCTCATCAGGCGGAGTACAATCTGCTACCCAAAATTATGTACCAGTGACATTTGTTGAAATCAATTTAAAGGCAGGAGCAAGCACCGTCCAAGATTTACCGGGGAATTATACCGGTTTTATGTATGTACTGGAAGGAAACGGCTTTTTCGGGAAAAATAAAGTAGAAGCCAAAAAAGGTCAGGCACTGCAATTAGGCAAGGGTGTAGAAGGGGAAGAGAGCGAAGTAACTATTCAGGCAAAAGAAAGGCTGCGTGTCTTGCTCTATGCAGGCAAACCTCTAAATGAACCTATCGTTGCCCGCGGCCCTTTTGTCATGAATACGGAAGAAGAAATCCGCCAGGCCTACAGGGATTATATGGATGGAAAGTTTGAGGAGTAATGCCCAATCATCCATTAAACCACAAGAGGACAATAAAGCATCGGATTTTTCAAGTCCGATGCTTTACTCATGACTGTTTTTGCAAAGACTTCATATTAATCTTTCTCCTCTAATGAGTAGTAAATATTAGAAAAAAAGGTCTGGCAGTTCACCAAACCTTTTACTAAACGTTAAAACCGATTCATCATTTCTTTGGAATTTGTTTTACCCATCATACCTCCATTACCATGGCAAGCCTTGAAGATGTCTTTTAGTTCTTCTTTAGAGGAATTCGGATGCATTTTTTGCATAAAAGGTAACATTTTTTTGAAGTTAAGACCATTTTCAGAGTTGCTGTTTCCTGCTGCAAAAACAGCAGTTCCGGCACCAAGGATTAGTGCTGCACTAAAAAAGCCGATGGCAATTTTTTTCATTCTAAACAACTCCTTTCTTTTCTTACCTTAATCATAGATCAAGACTTTGCAGAAATGATGGAGAATGAATGACGAATTAATGAAGTTTAAAAAAAGCACTGGTTTTCTAAAAAGACCAGTGCGAATCCCTTTATCCTTTTTTCGCCACAACAACCCTTGCTTTTCCCATGAAAAAGATGGTTACAGCCGCGATTGCAATCGGAATCAGTGTAAGTAAAAACATTTGTGTAATCGAATCAGACATGGCGTGAACAATTTTATCCAAAATAAAACTAGGAATTTTTGAACGTTCACTTGCTTCAAAAATTTGCCGTGGATCCATATTAAATTTAGGAGCTCCGCCTTGACCGCCGGCTCCCTGCATCCCCTTAAATGCTTCCTTCAGGTTATCGGTAAATACATTCGTTTGAATCGATCCAAAAATGGTTACCCCAAGTGTCATTCCAAATGAACGAAGGAATGAATTGGTGGAATTGGCCGTTCCGCGAAATTGCGGCTCCAAGTTGTGAATCGATGCAGTTGGTAATAGGGAAAAGGAAAATCCAACGCCAAAACCGACAAGAATCATATAAATAGTAAGCAACCAGCGGGCAGTATCCGTTGTCATATTCCCAAGCAGAATCATACCGGCCAAATAGGAAATGATGGAGATAATCATTAAATTACGATAAGAGGTTTTCGTTAAGAAAATCCCCCCTACAGAACTTCCTGCAACAGACCCTAACATCATCGGAGTCAAAATTAACCCTGCATTCTTGGCTGACCCGCCATAAACGGCTTGCACAAAGATCGGAATAAACACGGTTAAAATAATAAATGTGCCGCCATACAAAAACGCAAGAATTTGTGAGGTGGCAAATAATCTTCTTTTAAAGAGCCAAAGGGGCAGAATCGGTTCAGCTGCTTTAAATTCAGCAATGAAAAAGACAATGAAGAAGACGAAGAAGCTTGCAAACAAGCCAATAATTTGAACGGAATCCCAGTCATATTCTTTGCCGCCAAGCTCAAGGGCAAACATTAAACTAATGACAGAAATAACAAGTGTGATAGCACCGGCCCAGTCAATTTTTTGCTTGGAATGCTGAAGGGATTCATGGTAGAAACGAACAATTAAGAAAATCGAAACAATTCCAATGGGAACATTGACATAAAAAACCCAATGCCAACTAATATAGTCGGTAATATAGGCTCCTAATAATGGTCCCAAAACACTGGAAGCACCAAATACGGCACCAAGTAATCCAGTCATTTTTCCGCGATTTTCAGGCGGGAAAATATCAAACACGATGGTAAATGCAATTGGCATTAGTGCTCCGCCGCCAATTCCCTGAATCGCACGATAGATGCTTAACTGAACAATACTTTGGGCAATTCCGCAAAGGGAGGATCCAATTAAGAAAACCACTGATCCAAAAATAAAGAAGCGTTTGCGCCCGTACATATCAGATAGTTTGCCGAAAATCGGCATTCCGGCCATAACTGCTACCATATAGGCAGAGGTCACCCAAATAAATTTGTCGAAGTCTCCCAGATCTGAAACAATGGTCGCCATCGCTGTTGCAACAATGGTATTATCCATGGCAGCCATTAAAATAGCTAATAAAAGTCCAGCCACCACAAATTTAAGATTATTATCTTTTTTAATCATGAATTATCTCCTTCTCTTTATTGGTCTATCTAGATCTCCTTTCATAGGATAAAAAAGTTTGATAAGATGAAATAATCTAAGGAAACCTATTATCTTGATAATCAAGATAAAGCAATTTTAAAAGGAAGGATGAAACATGTCAATGGATTTATTTGATCATCCTGATACGATAAAAACTCTTATAAAAAATTTGCGGAAATTAAGCACGAGAATGGTTCTTTTTCAACAAACCGCTGCTCATTCAATTGGCTTGGTTCATACTGATTTTAAAACGGCGGACATTTTGAATGAAGCGGGGCCACTCACGGCGGGGGAATTAAGTAAAGTGACCGGCCTTAGTACTGGGTCCGTTACAGCTCTTATTGATCGACTCGAGCAGGCAGGCTATGTTACGAGGGAGAAAGATCCGAATGACCGGCGACGTGTTATTATTGTACCGGTTAAAGAGAACCAGAGCTCGATAAAAGAACATTTTTTACCATTAAATCACTCAATGACTGAATTGTGTTCTCATTATAATGAAGAGGAGCTAGAGCTAATCAGTGATTTTTTAGAAAAAACAATTGCCCTTCATGAAAAAGAGATCCAACGGACAAGTCGATCGGAAACCTAAAATGAGGAGCTCTAATCGAGAGCTCCTCATACAGATTTTAAAATGTCGTGATCCACGTAGCGTTCGCCGTTTAATTCACTAATTACGTTGATCGCAACCTTGGCACCGTCACCAGCAGTGATAATGGTATGCATGCTGACACCGGCAATTGTTCCAGCTGCCCAAACACCATCAATATTGGTTTTTCCAGCAGCATCTACATCAAAAATCGTTTTGATTCTTGGTTCTGTACCAGGTTTTGTAGTAATGCCAGCTTTTTCAGCGAGGTCAGCCATCATACCGGTTGCAACAATAACGTGCTTCGCTTCAAATTGACCTTTATCCGTTTCTACTTTTAAACCGCCATCCGTTTTACTAATATTCGTTACGGTAGCTTGCGTCAGTTCTGCACCAAACTTACGTGCTTGTTCCTTACCGATTTCGACAAGGTCTGGGCCGGTAATTTCTTTTACACCGTAATGATTCTCTATCCAAGCTCTTTTAGTCACACTTTTATCATTATCTAATACCAATGTTTTCTTCCCAGCTTTAGCGGTAAATAAAGCAGCACTTGCTCCGGCAGGACCGGCTCCGATAATTACTACATCAAACATTTCCATTACCTCCATTATTTAGAATTATTACTAATTAATAGTTTAGTTAATTTAAACGTATATGTAAAATAAACTGCTCTTAATGGGATATATAAAATAGAACGACATCCTCTAGAAGTATGTCCATTTATCGGTAAAATAAAAAGAACCATCATTTCCTTCTTTGGAATAATGGTTCTTATACTTGTTTTTATATAAATAATCTTTTTTCGTCTTCGTTGTTCTTGTTCGCATATCTGCAAATACAAAGGGACTCCGTTTTACATCCGGGTTCATTTTTCCTTCACGTTCCAGTTTTTCGCGCAGCCTTTTGGCTTTTGATTTTGCCATTCTAATTCACCTCTTTATAAAGATTAATTCCATTATATACTATCTTTATATAGAGGTGAATGAATTACTGTTCTTGGCTTTTTAATTTAGGTGAAGACTCTCGCTTTTTAGAATGATGTAAGAAGTAGTAGAGTGCTCCACCAATTAATACATAGAAGGTACATAAGAAATATAACGAGCTGTAATCCATTTTGGCAGCAATTAAACCTACTATAAAGGATCCCAGTGCCATACCAGTATCATAGATTGAAAGAAAGGTAGCAGTAGCTAACCCTCTCCTTCTAGGTTCTGAATCTTGAATGGCAATGGTTTGAAAGGTTGGAAAGAGAGTTCCCCAGCCTACACCAATTACTCCCGCTGAAATGAGAAAGGTAACGGCTCCGCCACTTTTACTTAAGAGTAGCATCCCAAATGCAAAAAGGATAACGCATGGGTAGAAAATAAAATTTGGTCCATATTGATCTAACCATTTTCCTGTAAAAGGTCTAGAAATTAATAACACGACAGCATAAACGACGAAGAAAAGACTCGCTAAATTTGCCAAGTGAATTTCAGTTGCATATACAGATACAAATGAAAGAAGGGCTGAGTAGACGATTGCCAAGAAGCTTCCAACTACTGAAATGGGAACAGCTGAGGGCTCAATTAAGTTGCGAATGGAAAAAGATGAACTGACAGCTGCTTGAGATGTTTTTTCCGTTTTCTCCATTTTGACAATAAGACCCGTCACCAATGAACCGAATGCGACAATCATGCTAAGGGTAAATAGAATTTTATCGCCTAAATGTTGAATTACGGTTAAACCGATAAAGGGTCCTAGAACCATTGCTAAATTAATGGACATCGCAAAATATCCCATCCCTTCCCCTCTACGTGAAGGAGGGATAATATCGGCAACAATGGTTCCAGCTGCTGTTGTTGCAATGCCGAAACCTACCCCTTGTAACAAACGAATAAAAAGAACCCCCATGATTGTTTGAGGAAAAAAGTATAAAATAGAGGCTCCAGCGAAAATAATTAATGCTGTTAACAGGGTTTTTTTATGTTCCCCGCGTTCCAGCCATTTACCCGCAAGTGGGCGTGAGATGATGGCAGATAGTAAAAATACAGTCGTCATTAATCCTGCCTCAGAAGCACTGCTGTGATATTCTTGTAAAGCCAAAATAGGAAGAGTTACAAGTAAAATATAAAAGGTTAAAAAGACAAAAAAATTACTTAAGGAAATACTAATAAAATCCTTTGTCCACAATTTCGATTTCGACATGTGGTAATCACTCCTTTAAAAGTTTATGTAACCAGTCCATTTGAATCTGGCAAAGATCTTGCTGTGATGCTTCAGGAAGATGTTTTAATAACAATTGATTTTGTTTCGTTACCGCATTTTCCCAGTTCGGATATTCCTTTAAAGCGGCATCGGTTAATTGAATATGTTTTTCCCGTTTGTCTTTGCCCGGAACCTGTCTCACATATCCTTGTTTGACCAGTCTTTGGATGGTACGAGTCATTGGAGGGGCTTCAACAAATAAATAATCACATAGTTCTTTTTGGGTTAAGGAGCCCTTCGTTTTTAAAACAAAAATAACGGCCCACTGTGAACCGTATAAATCCATTGGTTTTAAGACTTCATTCAATTTATTGGTAAGATGTCTGGAAAGCTGGTGAAGGGTGTGAAAAAGTTCGTGGTTATACATTAGAAAGTCACTCCAGATCCATTCGTAAATTAGTTACCTAGGTAACTATATGCCTGTTTAAAGGAAATGTCAAGGAATGTTCACAGATTAGTTTTGTTTAAGTAGTGCCCGTGGAGAGGAAGAAAATCAAAGTGCGGGAACTATCAGGTGTCTATAGTGCCCATGAAGAGGAAAAAAATCAAAGTGTGGGAACTATCAGGTGTCTATAGTGCCCATGAAGAGGAAAAAAATCAAAGTGCAGGAACTATCAGGTGTCTATAGTGCCCATGAAGAGGAAGAAAATCAAAGTGCGGGAACTATCAGGTGTCTATAGTGCCCGTGGAGAGGAAAAAAATCAAAGTGCGGGAACTTTTAGGTGTCTATAGTGCCCGCGGAGAGGAAAAAAATCAAAGTGTGGGAACTATCAGGTGTCTATAGTGCCCATGAAGAGGAAAAAAATCAAAGTGCGGGAACTATCAGGTGTCTATAGTGCCCATGAAGAGGAAGAAAATCAAAGTGTGGGAACTATCAGGTGTCTATAGTGCCCAAGAAGAGGAAAAAAATCAAAGTGCGGGAACTATCAGGTGTCTATAGTGCCCGTGGAGAGGAAAAAAATCAAAGTGCGGGAACTATCAGGTGTCCATAGTGCCCGTGGAGAGGAAGAAAATCAAAGTGCGGGAACTATCAGGTGTCTATAGAGCCCGTGGAGAGGAAAAAAATCAAAGTGCGGGAACTATTAGGTGTCTATAGTGCCCGCGGAGAGGAAAAAAATCAAAATGTGGGAACTATCAGGTGTCTATAGTGCCCGTGGAGAGGAAAAAAATCAAAGTGCGGGAACTATCAGGTGTCTATAGTGCCCGTGGAGAGGAAAAAAATCAAAATGTGGGAACTATCAGGGGTATATAGTGCCCGTGGAGAGGAAAAAGATCAAAATGTGGGAACTATCAGGTGTCTATAGTGCCCGCGGAGAGGAAGAAAATCAAAGTGCGGGAACTATCAGGTGTCTATAGTGCCCATGAAGAGGAAGAAAATCAAAGTGCGGGAACTATCAGGTGTCTATAGTGCCCGTGAAGAGGAAAAAAATCAAAGTGCGGGAACTATCAGGTGTCTATAGTGCCCATGGAGAGGAAAAAAATCAAAATGTGGGAACTATCAGGTGTCTATAGTGCCCGTGGAGAGGAAGAAAATCAAAGTGCGGGAACTATCAGGTGTCTATAGTGCCCGTGGTTAGGAAAAACCAAGAAACGGGAACTATCAGAGGCCCAAAGTATCGGTAATTGTATACGATATTCTAAGCTGGGAAACAAAAATCCCACGGAATCATCATGAACTCCGCGGGACGTCTAAAACAACTCTATTTTAATACATTAAAATACCTTGCTTCCGGATGGGCAAACACCATGGCCGAGACAGAGGCCTCCGGCTCCATCATACAGCCATCGGTAAGCTCAATACCAATTTCCTCCGGCTGGATTAATTTGAATAATTTCTTTTGATCCTCTAAATCCGGACAGGCAGGATAGCCAAAGGAATAACGCTGTCCTGGATATTTTGCCGCAAAACGGTCCTGCATTGTAAAATCAAGTGGATCAGGGAATCCCCAGCGATCGCGCATTTGTCTGTGGATTAATTCCGCAAAGCCCTCAGCTGATTCCAAAGCAAGCGCCTGAAGGGCATGGCTTTCTAAAAAGCGGCCTTCCGCTTTAAATTGATCTGCTTTTTCACGGATGCCTCTTCCTGCGGTAACCGTAAAGAATCCTACATAATCCTTCTCGCCGCTTTCCACCGATTTCACGAAATCAGCTAAACATAGATGCGGCTCAGATTCCTGACGCGGGAAGTCGAATGTCTCAATCACTTGATCCGGATTTTCCGGATTGTAGATATAAATTTTATTTCCCTCTGATTGTGCAGGGAAGAATTGATAAACCGCTGCAGGTGTAATCCAGCCTTCGGTACTTGCGTCCTGAAGCAATTGATCGACAATCTCTTTTATCTTCAGCGCCTTTTCATCTTTTTCCGCAATTAATTTCGAAATTTTACCTTTCACCCCAAGATGGTGTCCAAGCAGCATTTGCATATTGATATAGGGTTCAATATGAGAAATTAAATAGGACCGTAAAAGATGGCGTTTTGTATCTTTCGGAACAAAGACCGGAACCTCTTTCGAAACAGAAGGTTTTACTTTAACCGCCACAGCACTTCCTGTACGAAGATGACTGAAATCCCGAGGAATCTCTGCCGCAGCCAGCTTTTCTTGTTTCTCTTCAAATAGCTTTTCTTGCTCCCCAGGAGATTGCACTTGGTTAGCAAGTGATAGTCCCGTCATGGCATCTTTCGCGTATAGTACAAGTCCATCGTATTCTTTTGCAATTTTTGTATCGGTAAATTTCCTTGAAAGTGCAGCACCGCCAACCAAAATTGGTAAAGAAATTCCCGCTTCTTTTAAATCCTGTGCCGTTAAGACCATTTGCTGGGCGGATTTAACCAGTAAGCCGGATAAGCCAACAATGTCCGGTTTTTCATTTCGAACCGCTTGGATTAAGTCCGCAGGATTAACCTTGATTCCCAGGTCAACCACTTGATAGCCATTATTGCTAAGAATAATGTCCACAAGGTTTTTCCCTATATCATGGACATCCCCTTTGACCGTTGCTAAAATAACTTTTCCTTTAGAAGCAGAAGTGTCGCCTTTTTCCATATGCGGCTCTAAATGAGTTACAGATGCTTTCATGACTTCAGCACTCTGCAATACTTCAGCGACAATTAATTGGTTGTCATTGAAAAGACGGCCGACCTCTTTCATTCCTTCCATTAGCGGCCCGTTAATAATATCGAGCGGTGCTGGATATGAAGCAAGTGCAAGGTCTAAATCCGCAAGCAAGCCTTCTTTTGTTCCTTCAACAACATAATAGGCGAGTCGTTCTTCTAATGTCATATCAGGAAGGGTCGATTTCGCTTCTTTCTTTTTCCCACGGTACATTTCAGTAAAGGTGGCTAATGATTCATCTGTCGTTTTAAATAACAGCTTTTCAGCCGCTTCGACTTCTTCCTTAGGAATGGAAGCAAAGCGCTCAAGCTTCTCCGTATTGACAATTGCATAATCTAATCCTGCTTGTGTGCAATGATAAAGGAATACGGAGTTTAAAACTTCTCTTCCGACTGGAGGAAGTCCAAAGGAAACATTACTAATTCCTAAAATGGTTTGAACTCCAGGAAGGTTTTCTTTAATCAACCGAATTCCTTCTACTGTCGCTTTTGCGGACCCAATATATTGTTCATCACCTGTTCCAACAGGGAAGACAAGCGGATCAAAAATAATGTCCTCCGGCTTTAACCCATATTTATGAACGAGTACGTCATGGGAACGTTTAGCAATTTCCAGTTTGCGTTCTGCAGTAACCCCCATGCCTTTTTCATCAATTGTTCCAACAACAGCGGCAGCACCATACTTGTGAATCAATGGTATGACTGCTTCAAAGCGCTCTTCTCCATCTTCAAGGTTAATCGAATTAATAATTGCTTTACCTTGGGAATATTTAAGCGCTCTTTCAATTACCTTTTCATCAGTTGAATCAATGACAAGCGGAACTTTTACTTTTTTAACGACTTCTTTAATGAAATGTTCCATGTCGACAATTTCATCACGGTCAGGATCGGCAAGACAAATATCGATAACATGTGCGCCGCCTTTTACCTGTGCACGGGCAACTTCCGATGCTTCTTCAAATTTACCTTCCGTAATTAAACGTTTGAACTTACGAGATCCAATTACATTTGTCCGTTCTCCCACCATGATCGGTCTTAATGTCGGATCATCATAAATAAATGGATCGATACCTGATACCATATGGACAGAGGAGGACTTCAGTTCCCGCGGTTGATAATTTTTCATTGCTTCAGCAATTGCCTGAATATGCTCAGGTGTCGTACCACAGCAGCCACCGACAATATTCAGCCAGCCATGTGCTGCAAAGTCAGAAAGTTTTTTCGCCAAGGTTTCCGGTGTTTCATGATAATGCCCCTCCTCATCAGGCAGCCCCGCATTTGGATAACAGCTGATCGCAGTGGTTGCTAGACCCGAAAGAGAACGGATATGGTCCTGCATAAATTCTGGACCGGTTGCACAGTTTAAGCCAACGGCAACTGGTTTCATATGTTCGACCGAAATATAGAACGATTCAATCGTTTGACCGGCAAGTGTTGTTCCCATCGGTTCAATTGTTCCAGACAGCATAAGCGGCAACGTTTTCCCTGTTTTTTCAAAAGCCCGGGAGATTCCAATGAAGCCTGCTTTTACATTTAACATGTCCTGGCTTGTTTCAAGGAGCAAAAGGTCGACTCCACCGTCAATTAAGCCGACTGCCTGCTCTTCGTAAGAGGCAGCAAGTTCATCAAAGGTGGTTCCGCCCGTCACACTTAATGTTTTCGTTGTGGGTCCCATCGAACCGGCAACATAGCGCGGCCAGTCAGGGGTGGAAATTTCATCTACAGCCTTCTTGGCAATTTGTGCGCCTACTTTATTTAATTCGTAGGCTTTATAGCCCAAATCATATTCGTCGAGGACAATGCTGGTTGCACCGAATGTATTGGTTTCGATAATGTCTGCTCCGGCCTCGAGATATTCGCGGTGAATTTTTTCAATTACTGCTGGTGCAGTTAAAGTGAGGTTTTCGTTACAACCCTCATATTCTTCCCCGCCAAAGTCTTCGGCACTTAGGTCTGCGCGTTGAAGCATTGTTCCCATTGCGCCGTCCATGACAAGAATTCGTTTTTGTAATTGTTCACTGAAAGGTGCTTTCGACATAGAAGTTCCCCCTAATTTCATTCGCACGCTGGTTGGTATAGGCTGCCAGCTCCGCCGTTATCTCATAACGTAAGAATGGCGTGATTAAATAAATCCCATTGAATAAATCTAATGCTGTATCGATTAATGATTTTGTTATTTCAATTCCTTCTCGAACCGCCTGCTCCGGTTGATCATTCAACTTAGCCATTCTGTCACGAATGGAATCAGCAATTTTGATACCAGGAACTTCGTTATGCAGGAACTCAGCATTTTTACTGCTTGTGAGCGGCATTAAGCCGATATAGATTGGTGCACTTAGATGTTTTGTATTTTCATAGACTTCTATTAATTTTTCCTCTGAAAAAACAGGCTGGGTGATAAAGTAATCTGCCCCATATTCGATTTTTTTCTCCAAACGTTTTACCGCTTTTTCAAGGGTTCTAACATTTGGGTTAAAGGCTGCAGCAATACTGAAATTGGTTTTCTGCCCAAGGTCTTTTCCCGAAAAGGATAAGCCTTCATTCAACTGCTTGATCATTTGAATCAGTTCAAAGGAAGACACATCGTAAACGGAAGAAGCACCCGGGAAATCGCCCACTCTTGCGGGATCACCGGTTATCGCCAAAACATCATTCATCCCAAGCGTATGGAGACCCATTAGATGTGATTGCAAACCAATGATATTTCGATCCCTGCATGAAATATGAATCAACGGTCTCATATCCAATTCCGTTTTCACCCGGTAACCTAATGCTTCATTTGCAATTCGTACGGTTGCAAGAGAATTATCCGCAAGTGTAATGGCATCAATTCCCGCTTTCTTTAACGCTTTTGCCCCTTCAAAAAACTTGGTCGTATCCAGTTTCCTGGGAGGATCTAATTCTACGATGACCGATGGTCTCTCCTTCACAATATCCTGAAGGGGAGGGTACTCTCTTTCTGGGGTACGGTGATCAATTGATATTTTCTTTGGTTTTAATTTTACAACTTTTTCGACAATTGGAACAGCATTCTTTAGTTCGGAAGCAAATGCTCTGATATGTTCCGGTGTGGTGCCGCAGCATCCACCAAGCAGCCGCACTCCTTCATTACGGAAGGCCTGGGCTGACTTCCGAAAATAATCTGCATCCCCTTCATAATGAAACTTTCCGTCCATATAAGCTGGAAGGCTTGCATTCGGATAAGCAGATAAAAAGGAATGGACCGGGAGTTCAACCTGCTCCAAAGCGAGAAGCATATGGTGAGGACCAAGCCGGCAGTTCAGCCCAATGACATCGGCACCGAGTCCTTCCAATTTTTTTAACGCATCATTGACAGGGGTCCGGTCCTGAAGATTACCAGGTTCTTGAAGTGAAACTTGTGCAATGATGGGTAGTTTTGTTTCTTTTCGGGCGATGGTCAAAATCGTTTCTAATTCCTCCAAATCATAAAAGGTTTCGAGCAGCAAACCATCTACCCCTTCTAATAACAGACAATACAACTGTTCGCGGAAGCTGCGTTTTAACTCTTCTATTGTAATCGAATTCGATTTAATCCCCCGGTTGCCGCCGAGCGTCCCCAGAACGTAGGCATCCTGTCCGGCAGCCAATTTTGCGTTCCGGACAGCGGCGCTGTTAATTTCTTTTACCGAATCTTCAAGCCCGTACCGCCCAAGCTTTAAATAGTTTGCCGCATATGTGTTTGTTTGGATGACATCAGCACCTGCTTCAATATACGCCTTATGAATATGTTGGATTTGCTCAGGGTGGGAGAGATTGAGTTCCTCAAAACAACAATCCGTTCCATATGAATATAGAAGCGTTCCCATTGCTCCATCGGCAATTAAGATTTGATTTTTTAATTTTTCTAAAAAGCTCATGGTCATTCTCCTTGCTGCAGTACGAATTGTTCGTGGCGAATTTGTGCAAATGCCTGTGAAAAATCTTTTATTAGATCATCCGGATTTTCGAGTCCAACTGAGAGACGAAGCAGGCTGTTTGTAATTCCGCGCTTTTCCCTTTCAGGCTGTGGCATTGCCGCATGCGACATTTTCGCCGGATAGGATAAAATCGATTCAACAGCTCCAAGGCTTACGGCAAAAACAGGTAATTTAACGTTTGAAACGAAAGTTCTTAGCGTTGCTTCATCCTCTAGTTCAAAGGATAATACAGCACCAGGACCATCGGCTTGAGATGCTTGCAATTCATGCTCAGGATGTTCCTTGAGACCCGGATAATACACTGATTTAACGAGCGGATGCGAATTTAGATATTCCGCTAGTTTAATAGCCGAGTTTTGTGATTGCTGAAGACGTACATGCAAGGTTTTAATCCCTCTTAAAACAAGCCATGCATCCTGGACGCCAAGGACCGCTCCAAAGGAATTTTGTAAAAATCCAAGTTTTTGAGCAAGGTCTGCATCCTTTACAACAGCAAGACCTGCGACAACGTCACTGTGTCCTGATAAAAACTTGGTAGCACTATGCAGTACAACATCTGCACCAAGTTCCAAAGGTTTTTGTAATGCTGGGGTTAAAAATGTATTATCAACAAAGGTTAACGCTCTGATTTCTTTTGCTAATTTACTAACTGCCTTGATATCCGTAACCTTTAAAGTAGGATTGGAAGGAGTTTCTACATAAAAAGCTTTTGTATTCGGCTGGATTGCAGCTTTAACCTCATCCAGATTCGTCATATCAACAAAGGTATGTTCAATACCGTAGCGGGAAAGAACCTGTGTAACCATCCGAAAAGTCCCGCCGTACACATCCTCTGTGATGACAATATGGTCCCCTGCAGAAAGGAGAAGAAAAGCTGTAGAAATGGCCGCCATTCCTGAGGAAAAAGCAAATCCCCTAACACCGCCTTCTAATTCTGCAATGACCTCCTCGAGTGCTTCCCTTGTCGGGTTTAAACTCCGGCTGTAATCATATTTACCGAATTGATCAATTTCAAATTGATGAAAGGTAGATGCATGCTGAATGGGTACACTTACCGCACCGGTAGCTGGATCGATTTTATGGCGATTATGCAAGAGCCGGGTTTCAAAACAAATATCATTATTTTCCATTGATGGTCACTCCCTCATGAATATTGGCAAAGGCCTTTTCTAAATCTATAATCAAATCTTCCGCATCTTCCGTTCCAACGGAAAAACGCAGTAAACAATTATCGACACCTGCGGCAAAACGAACTTCCTCAGGAATATCCGCATGCGTTTGTGTTGCCGGATAAGTAATAAAGCTTTCTGTACCGCCAAGGCTTTCTGCAAAAGTAATTAAGGATAATCCTTGTAAAAATGGGTTTACCCATGATTCTTCTTTTACACGGAAGGAAAGCATTCCACCTTTCCCAGGGTAAAGGACATCCTTAACATCTTCATGGTTTGAAAGATATTCAACCAGTTGCTTCGCATTTTTCTCGTGTTGCTTCATTCTGAGCGATAATGTTTTCATTCCGCGCATTAATAGCCAAGAATCGAATGGACTCAACACGGCACCGGCCCCATTGTGATGAAAGGCAAGGGCTTCACATAATTCTTGTCCCTTTGCAACAATGAGACCTGCGAGTACATCGTTATGTCCGCCTAAGTATTTGGTCGCACTGTGAATCACAATATCTGCCCCAAGCAGGATTGGCTGCTGCAGGAGAGGAGTATAGAATGTATTATCAACAATCAGCAGGATCCCGTGTTTCTTAGCAATTTCTGAAACAGCGGCGATATCTGACTGCTGCATAAGAGGATTTGTCGGAGTTTCAAGAAAGATGGCCTTTGTTTTAGGGGTAATCTTACTTTCAATCTCACTCGGACAACAGGTATCCACATATTGAGCGGTTAAGCCCCATTTTTTATAGCCTTGTTCCAATATGCGATACGTACCGCCATAAAGGTCTTCGCTAACTAACCATTCGTCACCGGATTGGAATAAAGAAAGTATCGTCATGATGGCAGCCATTCCCGAGCTGCAGGCATATCCTTGGTCGCCGCCTTCTAAATCAGCAATGGTTTTTTCAAGCAGCTGGCGTGTTGGGTTTCCTGTACGGGTGTAATCAAATCCTGTTGATTGGCCGATTCCCGCATGGCGGAAAGCGGTGGAAAAATAAACCGGCGGATTAACGGTTCCTGTTACGGTTTCACTGCGGTTTCCAATTTGAGCAAGTTTCGTTTCAATTTTGTACATGATGACCACTCCAATATTTTTTAGTAAATAAAAAAGGTCTTCTTTAAGAAGAAGACCTTTGTCAGACGTGCACATATGTCATTCTTCTTATCTCGCAAATTATTAATGGTAATTTGCAGGACTTAGCACCTTTTCAACGGACAAAGCCATTGAAGGTTGCTGAGGTGTCTTCGGGCCATTCCCTCAACCTCTCTTGATAAGAAATTAAATTATTTAGATTATTTATAAAATTTACTACAAACATGGAGGGATGTCAATTTGTTTTTAAAAAAGATTTATAGGGAAAAACTACTAAATTATCTAAAAAATATTTTTTAAAAGTTGTTGACACTTAATTAAAGAGGTGGTAATTTTAAGATACAAATTTGTTCTTAATAAAGAACTTGTGAAGTGATACATATAAAGATTAGTAAATAGTCTAATCCGCTATGTGGTTGGTTTTTTACTATAATAAATCTGGGATTGTTCTTTATATTTATCCCAGTTGATTAACTATGTTCTAAGTGTTCGATTTAGAGAATATATTATGCCAGAGTTTTCGATATTGAGGCAAATATAGCAAAATTTTTAACTTAAGGTTTCGCAGGAGGAAATGATGAGTGCTATTGCTGGTATTTTTCACTTAAACGATGAACCTATAAATCTTGAACACGGCAAGATAATGATGAAGGAACTAGAAAAATATCCTGCTGATGATGTTCAAACCTGGCATAGTGACAAAGTCTTTCTTGGCTGCCATGCCCAGTGGATTACACCCGAATCGATTGGCGAAAAGCTTCCTTATTATGATCAGGAAAGAAAGTTAGCGATTACGGCGGATGCGATTATTGATAATCGAGAAGAATTATTTGAAAAACTGCAAATCAAAAAATCCAAACAAGAATCGATAACCGACAGTGAACTCATTCTGCTTTCCTATGATAAATGGGGAGAGGATTCACCGAAGTATTTGGTTGGCGATTTTGCTTTTATGATTTGGGATGAGAGAAAGCGTAAACTTTTTGGGGCGAGAGATTTTTCAGGAAGTAGGACGCTATATTATTTTACAAATGGGAAACAAATTTCCTTTTGCACGGCAATAAAACCATTGCTCTCTTTGCCATACATTGATAAAAAACTAAATGAGCAATGGCTAGCTGAATTTTTGGCAATACCTGTTAATTTTGAATCGACTAATCCTTCCGCGACCATCTATAAAAATATAAACCAGTTACCACCTTCACATTATATTTCTTTAATTAATGGTGAGGTATCACTTTCAAGATACTGTACTTTTACAGAAGATAAAAAGATTAAGTTGAATTCGGATCAAGAATATGAAGAAGCATTCCGTTATATTTTTGGTAGTGCCGTGAAATCAAGATTGAGAACACATCATAAAGTGGGGGCGCAATTAAGTGGTGGCCTAGATTCGGGTTCAGTTTCTAGCTTTGCTGCAAAAGAACTTCGTAAAGAGAATAAGAGATTACATACTTTTAGTTATGTACCAGTTGACGGCTTTATTGACTTTACACATAAAAGTAGAATTGCTAATGAAAAGTCGAACATTCAGTCGACTGTCCAATTTGTAGGGAATATTAGCGACCAATATTTGAGTTTTGAGGAAAAAAGCCCATTCACCGAAATCGATGAAACTCTAGATATACATGAAATGCCATACAAATTTTTTGAAAATACCTTTTGGTTAAAAGGAATTTATGAACAAGCTCAAAAACAGGGAATAGGTGTATTGCTAAATGGGCAAAGGGGCAATTGGACTATATCATGGGGGCCAGTTCTAGATTATTACGCCATTCTTTTAAAGAAGTTGAAATGGTTCCAACTTTACCATGAATTAAACCTTTATAGCAAAAATATTGCAGTAAAAAAATCAAGAATCATGACTGAAGTTAGAAAAAAGGCATTTCCATCTCTCTATCAATTACTTAAACCAAAAGATTCATTTCACTTTCCAATGATCATTAATAATGAATTTGCAAGAAAAACAAATGTTTTAGAAAATCTCCATGAACAGGGGATTGATATATCTGCGTCGCAAATTACAAGTGCTTATGAGGTTAGGAAAAGGCAATTTGAACAATTATATTATTGGAATACGACTGGTACCTATAGTTCAAAGTTATCTTTACGATATTCTCTTTGGGACCGTGATCCTACAAATGATTTACGTGTAATTAGGTTTTGTTTATCAGTTCCTGAGCAACAGTATGTTCGAAAAGGCTTAGATAGATCACTTGTGAGAAGGTCTACCCAAGGATACTTACCAGATGATATAAGGTTAAATCTAAAAACTAGAGGGGTCCAAGGGGCTGATGGTGTTCATCGGATGGCTCCAATGTGGGGCCAATTTATTAAAGAACTTCATGAAATATGCTCGGATCCAATAATTGGTGAGATTTTGAACTTAAAAGTGATTAAAGATGCAATTAAAAAGATAGAAAAAGAAGCAAGACCTGAATATGCTTTTGATTTTGATTTTCGAATTTTAATGAGATGTTTGATCGTGTCTCGTTTTATTAAAAATTTTACCTGAAAGGGGGTGATATGGTGAAAAAGGAATGGACAGATCTTAAACTGGAAGTACTTAGTATTAGTATGACAATGGCAGGACCTGGGATTAAAACCCCTGATGCGGTACAACCTGACGTCGATGAAGTGGTGCATTATAGCTGATTTTAATAATTAAGGCTAATGTAGACACCGCCCTTATACAATTCAAAAAGTATGAGGGCTTTTTAAATAATTTTAGGGACGGATCTGGAGTGAAGAAGGTGTCAATAGAAGTTTTAAAAGGAATGGTTTATAGTGCATTCGGATTAGGAATATTAAGTGAAATTCCCCTCCCAGAACTAATAAAGATAAGAGAAGAGGATAAAAGAGTAGATATATTTGTTAAGATTGATGATTTATCCAGCTATTCCGCCATATTGGAGGCTGAAAAAGGAAGGTTTGTAGTTAATAGAGATATGATTATGTTCCACATCCAAGATACGGCTACGTTTTGCGTGCAAGATGGGGAGAACATTATTATATCACCGGTAGAGGGAGCGAATTTTGACAAAATACGACTCTATATTTTGGGAACTTGTATGGGCATCTTATTGTTACAAAGAAGGATTCTTCCTTTACATGGAAGTGCAGTAGAGATTAATGGAAAAGCATACGGCTTTATTGGTCATTCTGGGGTTGGAAAATCAACGCTTGCATCAGCTTTCATTAAAAGAGGGTTTAAACTTCTTAGTGATGATGTGATAGCTGTGGACATTCAGCAAGGCAAAATTCCCTTAGTTATTCCCTCCTACCCTCAGCAAAAATTATGGCAAGAGAGTTTAGATGAATTTGGTATAGAAATAAAGAACTATCTTCCTTTATTTGAAAGGGAAACAAAATATTCAATACCTGTTAAATCTAACTTCCTATCTGCCCCTTTACCGCTTGCTGGTGTCTTTGAATTAGAAAAGACAGAGAATAATGAGGTTGAAATTAAGCGAATTGAAGGTTTAGAACGGTTCCCAATTTTGTTAAGACAGACCTTTCGGAATTCATTAATAAGCCGTTTGGGATTAGATGAGTGGCATTTTACCTCCTCATCAAACATAATAAAAAACATTGAGATATTCCAATTAAAGCGACCAATTTCAAGATTTACAGCACATGATTTAGTTTCAAAAATATTAATTAGTATAAGCTAGGAGGAAAATAAGATGATAAATACACAGAAGGTTGCATTAAATTGTCATGTTGTTCAGAGCCTAGGAAATATCGTTAGTGACATGGATGGAGAAAAAGTAATGATGAGTATTAAAAATGGGAAATATTATAATTTAGGGGAAATAGGAGGGATCATTTGGGATTTAATAAAAGAACCGGTTTATGTTCATCAATTGATTGATTGTTTGATGAATGAATATAGTATTGAGCGGGCCGATTGTGAAAAACAGGTATCACTATTTTTAGAATCTTTATATGCAGAAGGACTAATTCAAATTAAAGAATGAGATTTCCTATCTTTATAAGGAAGGATAACGAGTATTGTGAATAAGATCAAGGCTTTTATTTGTTTAGAAAATACAACAAAATTATTATTCATTGAAGCTTATCTTGAACTTGCAAGGGCGCGTATTTTGAAAAAACTGCCCTTTCACAAGGTGGTACCCTTTTTAGGTGAGCAGATGTGTGAAACATCTTATTCAGAATCAGATATTGATAGAAAGTTAGTTAGGGGTATTTCGCAAGCAATAAATATAATGAGTGATTATACTTTTTGGGAAAGCCAATGTCTTGTAAAGGCAATTGCTGGAATGAAAATGTTGGAAAGACGAAAGATTGAATGTACGCTTTATTTAGGAACTGGGAAAGATGAAACAGGAAAAATGATCGCACATGCCTGGCTTCGCAGCGGACCATACTATATTACAGGTTTCGAAGGAATGAATCGATTTACTGTTATTGGAAAATTCGCAAAGCAAATTCGTCTGAAAAATGAAGGGGAATAGTATGTGGACTAATTTTAAACTTGATTTATCCAGCTTTTCCAAAGAATTAAATCTTTTAATTAAACTCATAAAGTTAGATGATCATGTTGGTCCTGAAATAATTGACAAAGAAGTCTTTTCAGAAATTAATTGGGAACAGTTTATCGAATTAGCCAAGCATCACCGAGTTTACCCAATCATTTATCTGAATCTAAAAAAAGTAGCAAATAATTGTGTGCCTTTAAATGTTCTTCAAGAATTTTCTCAATTATACCGAAATAACACAATTAGGATGCTGCACTTAAGCGGTGAGATGGAACAAATAAGTAAATTATTTGCAGAAAATAAAGTCCGTACCCTTTTTCTAAAAGGGCCAGTGCTTGCAACAGCCCTATACGGTGATGTATCATTACGAACTTCTTCCGATATAGATTTACTAATTCCAATAAAAATGTTAAAAAAAGTGGAAAAGTTGATAGTTGAGCAGGGTTATATTAAAGATGATTACATCGAATCTGTTTTAAATGATTGGAAATGGAGACATCACCATATAACTTTCTTTCATCCAGGCAAGAAAATTAAACTTGAAATACATTGGAGAATGAATCCTGGTCCAGCGAAAGAACCACAATTTGATGAGTTATGGAAGAAAAAGAGGAAAAGTTTACAGAATAGTTATCCAATCTATTATTTGGGATGCGAAGATCTATTTTTATTTTTAGTTACACATGGAGCACGACATGGTTGGTCAAGACTTCGTTGGTTAGTAGATATAGATAAATTGATTCAGCAAAGCCTAAATTACAAAGAAATCATCAAGCTTTTAAGGAAATATCAATATCCACACATAGGGGGACAATCATTAATTTTAACTTCCCAAATATTTAATTCTAAAGTGAATGAGGAACTATTACCACTAATTAATGACAAGCTAGCAACGCGATTAGCGCAGGAAGCGTTATTCTATATTAGCAACATAGTTAATTTACATACGGAGCCTCTGCCTCAAAAAGTGGCAGAATATCATAAAAGGCACTTATTTTTACTAAGGTCCAATCGGCAAAAACTTTTGTTTTTAATGAGTTTTTTGTATCCCTTTGCTACTGATACCGAGACTTTACCTTTACCAAAAGTCCTTCATATTCTTTATTTTCCCTTACGACCTATTTTAATGCTTTGGAGAAGAACAAGGAGTCGAGCGGTAACTAGGAGGGTATAAAATTGATTCACGTTTTTTATTTTATTAAACGATTAAATTCATACTCCGGCAGTATATTATATGGTAATCTCATTGGGATGGGAGTTGCCAGTTTTCTCGATGGGATCGGAATTTTATTATTACTGCCAATGATAAGCTATAGCGGCTTAGTGAATTTAAGTATAGGGGGATCAAAATACCTAAAGATATTTAGTCTTCTACAGGCGTATCCAAATACACTTGTTCTTATATTTATCTTGGGGATTTTTCTTTCATTAGTAGTAGGCCAAAATCTTTTACAAAGAAGCTTAATAATTAAAAATGTAAAAATAACACAAGGTTTTATTCGACAAATAAGGTTGGAGACATATAATTCCTTATTAAAGGCAAATTGGGGTTTTTATATGAAAGAAAGGAAATCAGACCTTATTAATGCCATGACGACGGACCTTGCACGTGTTTCAGGAGGGATAAATCAGATCCTACAGTTTTTAACTTCTCTTATTTTTACTTTGATACAAATTGTAATAGCTTATTGTTTATCTGCCAGTTTAACCATTTTTTTATTAATATCTGGCCTTATTTTAGTACTTTTTTCAAGAAAGTTTATAAAGCAATCAAAATTATTAGGGACAAAAACGTCTGTATTGGCACAAGAATATCTTGCGGGGATAACTGACCAACTTAATGGTATAAAGGATATTAAAACGAATACTCTAGAAGAATCACATAATCATTGGCTTAATTCATTGACTAAGGGAATGATAGAAGAACAAATTGAATATATTACCTTAAAAATGGATTCCCAAACATTTTACAAAATTGCATCAGCGAGCTTAATTGCCATTTTTATTTATATTTTTGTGATGATATTTGATGCTAAACCAGATCAATTTATATTAATTTTTATTATTTTTTCTCGGTTATGGCCCAGAATTACAGAAATTCAATCTAGTATGGAGCAAATTGCCACTTCAATCCCTGCTTTTAGGTCATTTATAGAAATGCAATCAAATTGTAAGATAGCTATAGAGATTGAAGATGACACCATCTACAAGAACATTAAACCTTTAAAGATTGAAAAGGGAATAGAATGTCGTAGTGTATATTTTCGTTATAATCAAAATGAACCTTCCTTTGTACTTCAAGAAATTAATTTAAAGATTCCAATAAATTGTATGACAGCTATTGTAGGTCCGTCTGGTGCCGGAAAAAGTACATTAATTGATATTTTAATGGGGTTAAATAAACCTGAACAAGGAAGTATTTTGATAGATGGGGCTGAGCTTTCTGATGAAAAATTATTGTCTTTAAGACGTTCTGTTAGTTATGTGCCACAAGATCCATTTTTATTTAATGTCAGTATTAGAGAAAATTTACTTATGGTTGTACCGGATGCAACTGAACAACAGATTTGGGAGGCATTGGAGTTTTCAGCAGCCGCTGAATTCATTAGAAAGTTACCAATGGGGCTTGATACATTTGTTGGAGATAGAGGTGTAAGGCTATCAGGCGGAGAACGGCAAAGACTTGTGTTAGCGCGTGCAATATTACGAAAGCCATCTATTCTTGTATTAGATGAAGCAACTAGTGCCTTAGACACTGAAAACGAATCAAAGATACAAAATGCACTTGAAAGATTAAAGGGGAAAATGACAATTGTTGTTATTGCACATCGTTTGTCCACTATACGTAACGCTGATCAGGTAATCGTCTTGGATCATGGTGAAATCATTCAACAAGGTCAATTTAATCAACTTGCAAATGAAAAAAGAGGAATGTTTAGGAATTTACTAAGAAAACAAATGGGAGTCAGTGTTTAATTAAATAAATCACCCTTTTTAATGAAATGTTAATATGAATTTCATTGACACGTTCTTTATAAAGAACTATTATAGTATGTATAAAGTACTAAAGATTTGAAAAACATTACTTATTGTTGAAAGGCATATTTTTTTCGAAAGGATGTTCTTTATTTAGAACAATATAAATTAAAAAAAGGTGGTCTAATGAATAATTATAATCAATTTAACAATAGTGGCCAAAGAAAAGCAAAGGAAATTAATTTAAGAGAGATATTCCTAGTTATTAAAAGCAGATTTTGGATTATCGTTGTGATTACCGCTCTCACTGGCATAGTAGGTTTTATACAAAGCAATTCCAAGTCGGTACCACTATATAGTTCCTCAACAAACATTATTATAGGGGCTGACGAAGAATCGAGAAAGACACTTCAGGTTATTGTTAGGGACTCAGCCATTTTAGACAAAGTAATTAAAGAAATGGATCTTAAAACAACAGCTGAAGCATTAGCGGGCCAAATAACGGTATCCAGTGTTGAGAGTTCTCAAGTAGTTAATATTAGTGTAACCGATAAAAATCCAATACTTGCGGCAAAAATAGCAGATACGACAGCTCAAGTATTTAGGGGAGAAGTTCCCAACATCGTCGATAAAGATTATGTACGAATATTATCAAAAGCAAAGGTCAAACCAACCCCGATTAATCAAGGTAACAATTTAAATAAATTAATCATTGCTATTGCAGGTGGATTAGTTATTGGAATTGGGCTCGCTTTTTTCATTGAATCTTTAGATGATCGAATCCGATCAGTACAAGAAATTGAAACATTTCTTGGTCTTCCTGTATTAGGTAGAGTCCCAAAAACAAGCAGTAGGAATATGAAAAGAAAAGTAAATCATACAAACTTGGAAATAAATATAAGGGGCGAGACGGTTGATTATAAGTAAACGAAATGTATCAGCAACAAAAAAGAGGACAATTGTTGCCCACACTCATCCTGATTCGATTATTTCTGAACAATTTAGAATGATTCAAACCAATATTAAATTTATGTTGGTCGATCAAAAGAGTCGGACTCTTTTAATTACATCACCTCGTGATGGGGAAGGAAAGTCGACAACTGCAGTTAATTTAGCTGTATCAATGGCACAGCAGAAGAAAAAGGTTCTTTTGATTGATGCCAATTTGAGAAAACCTTCTTTACATACGTTCTTTAAGCTTTCCAATTCAAATGGATTAACTGATGTTTTAACGGGGAGATTGTCTTTTAACGAGGTAGTTCATCATACTGAAATTTGGCGGCTTGATGTTTTATCAAGCGGGTTAGTTCCGTTTAATCCAGTTGAACTATTAGGATCCCAAATGATGCAGGAATTGCTTAAAAAGGTCACACAGTTCTATGATACTGTAATTATTGATTCCAATTCAATTCTTGAAGTAACAGATACAAAGCTTTTATCTACCCAATGTGATGGAGTTATATTGGTTGTCAAAAATGGAAAAACAAAGTTGGAAAAAGCCGCTGAGGCTAAAAAGGTATTAGAATTTGCCAAAGCGAAACTAGTAGGGGTTATATTAAATCAGTGACCATAACGTTAAGAATTTTAGCCTTTTTTTTCGTTGTTGTTCGTTATTAGGAACAAAAATGAACTTTTTAGTGTAAAATGGAGATGTCTCCTTTCCAATATAAATGGAGGCACTCGGTCATGCTGTGGGTCCTTGGACCTTAGACGCAAGTCGTCAAGAGTGTGACGTGAGGACGGGTTAGATGCCCATTTATTAAAAAATGTTAATTATGTGTCCTTCTAATGAAGATCGTATAATTAACATTTTTTAAAGAGGAGTTGTAAAAATGAACAGTTTTGACCAATATCCAAAAGCGATTAAAAAAGCCATTCGCTACATTAAACAGGATGCACCAAAGGCACAGCTGGAAGAAATTAAAAAATTAATTGAGTATGCGATTAGGTTAAGAAACCAAAAGGTAAATTAAGTAGATTAAGAGTTTTGTTCCAAAGGGGGGAAAGTATGACTTATCACCAGAGATTGTCGTTATTTATTGTAATTGATTCTTGTATAGTTTTAACAGCAATTTTCTTTAGCCGTTTTTTAGTAAATGGAACCTTTTATGTTGTAACCTTCCCGATTGTTTTAAGCTCAATTGTCATTTTATTGAGTCATTATTTCCTTTCATTTAAATTACACCTTTATAAAAAAGCTTTGGAATATGCAAGTGTGGGAGAATTATTAATCATCTTAAAGGTTGTTAGTATTTCGATTATAGTTGCAGCCCTTTCGCAACAACTAATCCTCCAAGAAACATTATATAGACTGCTATTTGTAACTTGGCTTCTTAATTTATCCTTAATTGGTGGTTCTCGTTTTTGCTGGAGAATGTACCGGGATTCCTATCTTGCTCCGGTGGAGAACAAAAAAAGAACTCTTATTGTTGGGGCCGGATCCGCAGGAGCGATGGTAGCGAGACAACTTCATCACAATCAGGAGGCAGACCTTCTTCCAGTTGGATTTATTGATGATGATGAGAAAAAACATCATTTAGATATTTTAGGAATACCGGTACTGGGAGGAGTTACTGAAATAGAAGAGATTGTGAAAGAGTTAGAGATTGATAATATTGTCATTGCGATTCCATCACTAAGTAAAAAGGAACTAAACTCTATTTTTCAAGAATGTGCCAAAACAAGAGCAAAAACGCAAATTTTGCCAATGCTTGAGGATTTAATGACAGGAAAGGTATCTGTTAAACAATTTCGCGATGTTCAGGTGGAGGATTTGCTGGGCAGGGAGCCTGTTGAGTTAGATATTAATAGTATTTCGGAGAATATCAAAGATAAGGTAGTTTTAGTCACAGGTGCTGGTGGATCAATTGGTTCAGAAATTTGCCGGCAAATCGCCAATTTTCATCCAGCAAAACTTATTCTCCTGGGGCATGGCGAAAACAGTATCTATTTGATTGAAATGGAATTAAAGGAGACGTTTAAACATACTCAAATTGAATTTATACCTGTAATAGCAGATATTCAAGATGCGAAGAAAATGATGTCGGTTATGAGTACATATCAACCAGATAGTGTTTATCATGCTGCTGCTCATAAACATGTCCCACTTATGGAGGCCAATCCGGAAGAGGCGATTAAAAATAATATAATCGGTACGATGAATACAGCAAAGACAGCGAGTTGGAATGGAGTAAAAACATTTGTAATGGTTTCGACTGATAAAGCTGTAAATCCGACCAGTGTAATGGGGTCAACAAAAAGGCTGACAGAAATGATGATTCAACATATGGACAAGGAAAGTCCTACTAAGTTTGTTACGGTTCGGTTTGGTAATGTCCTTGGCAGCAGAGGCAGTGTAATCCCATTGTTTAAAAGGCAAATTGAACAAGGTGGACCTGTCACTGTGACGCACCCGGATATGATTCGTTACTTTATGACGATTCCTGAAGCATCAAGATTGGTTCTTCAAGCAGGAGCACTTGCGAATGGTGGGGAAATCTTTGTTTTAGATATGGGGGAACCAGTAAAGATTGTGGATTTAGCGAAAAATTTAATTAAGCTTTCCGGTAATTCTATCGAAGAAATTGGAATCGAGTTTACAGGAATACGACCTGGAGAAAAATTATTTGAAGAATTATTAAAGAAAGATGAAGTTCATGATGAACAAATCTATCCGAAAATATATATTGGTAAAACTTCAGAGTTGCTTATTCGAGAAATCGAAGAAATCATTTCAATTTATTCAAGTTTAAGCCATGAGGAGATACGAGAAAAGCTTATCAAACTTGCTAATTATAAAGTAGAGACTAAGCAAAAATTATCAATCCCAGTATAAAGGTTATGAAATTGAAAAAAATTGATTATGGGTGGACGATATATGCATAAAAAAGTGCTTTTTTGTGCAACAGTGGATTACCACTTTAAAGCCTTCCACTTGCCGTACTTAAAATGGTTTAAAGAGCAAGGATGGGAGGTACATGTTGCCGCATCCGGGGGTTTGAAGCTTCCATATATAGATAAAAAATTTAATATACCAATCCAAAGATCTCCTTTCCATCAATTGAATATAACCGCTTACAAGGAACTTAAAGGAATTATTGAAAAGAATCAGTATAAAATTATCCATTGTCACACGCCGATGGGCGGAGTTCTGGCAAGAATAGCTGCACGTCATTCAAGAAAATTGGGGACAAAAGTAATTTATACGGCACATGGTTTCCACTTTTGCAAAGGTGCTCCGTTGCTAAATTGGATACTCTATTATCCGATTGAGAGATTTTTATCCAGGTATACGGATTGCCTGATTACCATTAATCAGGAAGATTTTAATCTTGCCACTTATCATAAATTTAAAGCAAAATCCATTAAACATGTACATGGTGTTGGCGTGAATACGGAGAAATTTCGGCCAGTAGAGAGTTCATTAAAAGCAGAATTAAGAAAAAATCATGGTTATGATGTCCATGATTTTTTAATGTTTTATGCAGCAGAATTTAATAAGAATAAAAATCAAAAATTATTAATTGAATCGTTGGCTTTAATTAAAGAACAAGTTCCCAATGCAAAGCTTTTGCTGGCTGGTGAGGGAGTGCTATTACAAGAATGTCAGGAACTTGCCCAAGAGCTGGGAATCAAGAACCAAGTTGAGTTTCTTGGATATAGGAATGATATTGAACAGCTGTTAAAACTCTCAGATGTTGCCGTAGCATCGAGCCTTCGTGAAGGGCTTCCGGTCAATATTATGGAAGCAATGGCATGCGGGTTGCCAGTAATTGCGAATAGTAATAGGGGACACAGGGAGTTAATTGAAAATAACTATAACGGTTGGATTATCGATAATCATCCGGAAGAGTTCTCACACAGGATCAAGACACTTGCAAATAATCATCAATTAAGGAATGAATTCGGGATTCAGGGGCGTAATATAATTCATTCAAAGTACAGCGTTTATAAGGTACTTGAAGAAAAAAGTAATATATACCGACATGAAATGGGAGAATTGGAGGATGTAAAGTGGGCAGTCCATTAAGGGTCTTACATGTGGTAGTCAATATGAACAGGGGCGGTGCAGAGACACTCCTCATGAATCTTTACCGTAATATTGATAGAGAGAAAGTTCAGTTTGACTTCTTAACATGTAAAAAAGGTGTATTTGATGCTGAAATAGAAAAATTGGGTGGAAAAATACATCGAATCCCATACATTTCTGAGGTAGGGCATTTCCGATATATAAAAGAATTAAAGAATTTTTTCACTGAAAATAACGATTATAAAATTGTTCATTCCCATATGGATAAGATGAGTGGTTTAGTTCTTCGAGAAGCAAATCGGGCTGGAATCCCCATCCGTATTTCTCATAGTCATAATACAAGCAGTGAAGGTGGAATAGTTGCAAAAATGTATAAATGGTATGCAGGCAAATGGATCCTGCCCAATGCTACGAATTTATTTGCATGCTCGAAAACTGCCGCAGAATGGTTATTTAAAAATAATGCAATTCCCATTCAAATCATTAAAAATGGCATTGAATGTGAAAAATTCTCCTTTTCACAGGTAACTAGAGAAGAGGTAAGAAGAGAATTAAATATCAAAAATAATCAATTAGTTTTAGGACACGTCGGCAGATTTAATCATCAGAAAAATCATGCATTTCTTATTCATTTATTTGAAAAGCATCACAAAATAAATCCAGACTCCGTTTTATTATTAATTGGGGATGGACCACTGCACTTGAATATTCAAAAGCAAGTTGAAGAGTTAAAAATTGTAGACCATGTTAAGTTTTTGGGAATCAGAAATGATATCCACCGGCTACTGCAATCGTTTGATTTATTTATTTTTCCATCTTTACACGAGGGGTTACCTGTTTCCTTAATTGAGGCGCAAGCAGCCGGATTGAAGTGTCTTATTTCTGAAAATATCTCCCATGAGGTAGATATGGGAAATAATTTAGTTGAATTCCTGCCGATAAATGATGAAAACATATGGGTACAGAAAATCACTAATAAAAAAGGAAATCGAAATAATTCAATAAATACCTTAGTCAAACATGGTTATGAGATAAAGGATACCGCAGTAAATATTGAAAAATTTTATTTAAACATATCGGGGTGAGCATACTTGAAATTAATAACGGTTTTTACTCCGACATTTAACAGGGCGTATTGCCTGCATAAATGCTATCAAAGCCTTGTTCGGCAAACAAGTAAGGATTTTATCTGGTTAATTATTGATGATGGATCTACCGATAATACAGCAGAATTAGTTAACAGTTGGATCAAAGAGAATACAATTGAAATTAGATATCATTGGCAAGAAAATCAGGGCATGCATGGTGCGCATAATACAGCCTATGAAATAATTAATACAGAGTTAAACGTTTGTATTGACTCTGATGATTATATGCCTGGGGAAGCAATTGAAAAAATAAAATCGTTTTGGGAAAAGTACAGAAATGATAAAGTAAGCGGAATTATTGGCCTGGATGCTTCTCCTGATGAAAGAATCATAGGAACAAAATTACCAAGTAACTTAGAGACTTCAACCTTGTTTGACCTTTATTATAAGCATGGAGTTAGTGGTGACAAAAAGCTTGTTTATCGAACGGAGTTAACAAGGAAATATCCCTACCCTATCTTTAAAAATGAGAAATATGTAGGTCTGGCCTATAAATATTATATGTTGGATAGAAAGTTTGAAATGCTATTAATGAATGAGGTCCTTTGTTATGTTGAATATCTACCCGATGGTTCATCACTTAATATGTTTAACCAGTATCGAAAGAATCCCAGAGGTTTTGCTTTCTACCGCAAAGAATTAATGAAATTGCCGTTTACAAGTTCAACATTTAAATTTAGGCAGGCCATTCATTTTGTCTCAAGTAGTTTAATGATAAAAAATTGGAATTTCTTAAATGAGACTCCTGCCAAAGGACTTACATTTATGGCAATCCCCTTTGGGGTATTATTATATTTTTTTATAAAAATGAAAACAAGGGCTGCCTTATACCATTAATCAAATGAAAATGACATTTTGAAAGGAATTTGACTATGACCATTCTATGGATTAATTTAGCCATAGTTTTTATTTTGTCCTTTTTTTCAAGATATTTTGCAGTTTCTGCAAATCAAAGCGTATCAGTTGTTCCCATCAAACCGAATAAAATTTTGGTTCTTGGAGTGATGCTAACTTTAGTACTTATTTCAGGGCTTAGATCAAATATTGGCGATACTTTTTTTTACAAACACTCCTATGAAACGAATAACTTTACTTGGGAGTTTATTCAATCTCAAAAAGATATAGGTTTTGGAATTCTTCAAATGATTCTAAAAAACTACTCAAATAATCCGCAAATTTTAATTTTTATAACCGCTGTAATCACCAATATTTTAATTGTAGGTGTATTATACAAATACTCAAGGATCTTTGAACTTAGCACCTATGTCTACATCACAGGTGGTTTATATCTAGTTTCCATGAATGGAATGAGGCAATGCCTGGCAGCAGCAATCATCTTTATCGGAACGAAATACCTTATTAATGGAAATTGGTTCAAATACATTTTAATTGTACTCTTTGCATCTGCCTTTCATGAAAGTGCATTAGTACTGATCCCAATTTACTTTATGGTAAGATTTAAAGCTTGGTCAAAAGCCACCGTTATTCTATTGGGGTTAGCTGTATTAATCGTTATCGGATTTGATAAATTTTCTGAAGTTTTATTTTCGGCCATTAAAGATACGGAGTTTGGGCATTACAAAAGCTTTAACGAAGGTGGAGCCAGCACGATGAGGGTTGCTGTATATGGAGCACCGCTTGTCATTGCTTACTTTGGAAGAGAAAAGCTAAGGAGAATTTTTCCTGAAAGTGACTATATTGTCAATATGGCCGTTATAGGGTTTGTGTTTATGATTGTGTCAACTCAAAACTGGATATTTGCAAGATTCTCGATTTACTTTAATTTGTACCAGCTTATTCTTATTTCTTGGATTATTAAATTAATTCATGAAAAGGATCAAAGATTTTTCTATTATTCTCTATTAGTTTGTTATCTTCTTTATTATTACTACGAGAGTGTAATATCTTTAAATATTAATTATTTAAGTGATTATATACAACTCGGGGGGTGAACAGGTTGAAACGAGCACCCAAAAGGATTTTACATATTGTCAGTGCAATGGACCGTGGCGGTGCAGAAACATTAATCATGAATATTTATCGCAATTTGGATCGGACAAAATTACAATTTGACTTTGTTGTGCATTCAAATAAAATCAATGATTTTGAAGAGGAAATCATAAAATTAGGCGGGAAAATATTTAAAATACCAAGTTTAGGGCAGCTTGGTCCTGTTAACTATATAAAAGATCTAATGAAGATTATGAAGTCTAATCATTATATTGCCATTCATTCCCATACAGACTATCAAAGTGGTTTCCCGGCATTAGCAGCGAAATTATCTGGGATAAAAAAACGTATTTGCCATTCCCACAGCAACAATTGGCCAAATGGAGGTCAGCTTAGTGAAAAGATGTCATTAAAGGTTTTGCAAAAAATCATTCGGTTTTCAGCAACGAACTATTGCAGCTGCAGCAAAGAAGCAGCACAGTTTTTATTTGGAAACAGGCTGGTCGATAGTGGAAAAGTTGGGATTTTTAAAAATGGAATTGATATTAGTGAGTTTACTAAAATAGAAGCAGATTCAAGAAATAGTGTTATTCGTGAATTAAAACTCCCGAATGATGCAAAAATTTTAGGGCATGTTGGAAGGTTCTCTGATTCAAAGAACCAAATTTTTGTATTAAACCTATTAAAGAAATTACTGGAAGATGACGAACGATATTGTGCATTGCTAATTGGTGATGGCCCATTAAAAGAACAAATGGAAGCTGAAGCAGAGAGGCTGGGAATTATTAAGCATGTAAAATTTATGGGAGTCCGAACAGATATTCCAAGGCTTATGAAAGCTTTTGACGTTTTTCTTTTTCCATCGAAATTTGAAGGATTCGGGATTGTTGTTTTGGAGGCCCAATCTGCCGGTACTCCATGTGTTTTATCCGCGGCTGTACCTAAAATGACGGATATGGGATTAGGCTTAACGACTTTTGTTGATCTTAAAGAAAGTCTTGAAGTTTGGTGCCAGAAGGTAAAGGAATCGATTAATAAGGAACGACCTAATAGTGGACTTATTATGGAAACGATATCTGAAAAGGGCTATAACATTCAAAGTAACGTTAATGAGTGGATTGATTTATATGGTGCTAGTTAGTTTTTTGATTCAATTTAGGCGAGGGATTACATAATGAAGAAAAAAATTTTAATTTCATCTTTTGATTTAGCAATTGGCGGTGTGGAAAGAAGTCTTATCGGCCTATTATGTCAAATTGATTACAGCAAATATGATGTTGATTTAATGTTATTTAAGCATGAGGGGGAATTCCTTTCATTTCTGCCGGCTGGTCCCAATCTGCTTCCGGAAATGGCAGCCTATACAACCTTTAGAATGCCAATTGCTCAGATTGCAAAAAAAGGACATTATCAAATTGCTATTTCTAGAACAATGGCAAAATTAATTGGTTCCTTTTATGGAAAAATAAAAAATTTCGATGAACCAGGCTATCTTGTTATTCAATATGGCTGGGAAATATCGAACACATTCTTGCCTAAATTAAATAAAGAATATGATGTGGCCATAGGATTCCTATGGCCACATCATTTTATCGGGGAAAAGGTAAAAGCCAAAAAAAGGATTGGCTGGATTCATACGGACTATTCTAATATAAGTTTAAATAAAAAATTGGAATCCAGGATGTGGAACAAGCTTGATCAAATCGTTGCGGTTTCAGATGAATGTTCAAATACGTTTATAAATATATTTCCTGAGTTAAGACAGAAAACAACAGTAATCGAAAACATTCTTTCACCAGCACTTGTTAGGAAGCAGGCAAATGAACAAGTACCGAAAGAAATAAAAAAGACAATGGGGAAAACAATCTTGTTAACAGTGGGCAGGCTTTCCTATGCGAAAGGCTTAGATCATGCTATCAAAGCATGTAAGGAATTGGTGAAAGAAGGATATGATGTCGAATGGTATGTGGTTGGTTATGGTCCTTTAGAGAATGAACTTAAAGAACTTATTAAACAATTAGATTTGTCAGACCGTTTTCACTTATTAGGTAAAAAAACAAATCCATATCCTTATATGAAAGCCTGTGATATTTATGTTCAGCCTTCAAGGTATGAGGGGAAAGCGGTAACGATCAGAGAGGCGCAAATATTAGGGAAGCCGGTTGTAATAACGAATTTTCCAACTGCTAAAAGCCAAGCAACAGATAGCATTGATGCACTAATTACAACACAAGATGTACCTGGAATTATAAATGGAATTAAAAGATTACTGGATGATGATCAGCTGAAAAATAAACTGATCACAAACACTCTGTCGATGGATTATGGAAACGAAAACGAGATTGAAAAATTGTATAAGGTAATTGAAACATAAATAGGGAGGTGATTTTATGGCTATTTTAGTTACCGGAGGAGCAGGATACATAGGCAGCCATACATGTGTAGAACTATTGAATGCTGGTTATGAAATTGTTGTTATTGATAATTTCATTAATAGTAAACCAGAGTCATTAAAACGGATAAGCGAGATTACTGGAAAGTACTTCAAATTTTATCAAGTTGATCTTCTTGAAGAGAAAAGGGTTCAAAATATATTTACTGAGAATGATATTGAAGCGGTCATTCACTTTGCCGGTCTTAAAGCGGTTGGAGAGTCAGTCAACATTCCCCTTAAATACTATCATAATAACATTACGGGAACCCTTGTCCTGTGTAATACAATGAAAAGCCATAATGTCAAAAATTTGGTTTTCAGTTCATCAGCAACTGTTTATGGAATGCCGGAGCGTTTTCCCATTTCAGAGGATTTTCCTCTAGGTGCATTGAATCCTTATGGTCGAACAAAACTAATGACTGAAGATATTCTTCAGGATTTATTTGTTTCTGACCATGAATGGAGTATTGCATTATTAAGATACTTCAACCCAATAGGGGCTCATAAAAGCGGTTTAATTGGGGAAGATCCAAATGGCATACCCAATAATCTGATGCCATATATCACACAGGTAGCAGTTGGAAAACTAAAAGAATTAAATGTTTTTGGAATTCAATATCCAACGATTGATGGAACGGGTGTCCGGGATTATATTCATGTAGTAGATTTGGCTAAAGGGCATTTAAAAGCATTGGAAAGAGTTTCGAAGACAACTGGGATTGAAGCCTATAATCTTGGAACTGGGAAAGGATATAGTGTTTTAGAAATGATAAATGCTTTTGAAAAAGCATCTAAGAAAAGTGTTCCATATAAAATCGTGGAGCCAAGGCCAGGTGATGTTGCGGTTTGTTATGCAGACCCAATAAAAGCGAAATTAGATCTTGAATGGGAAGCGGAGAAAGGGATTGAAGAAATGTGTGCAGATTCCTGGCGGTGGCAGGAAAACAATCCAAATGGATATGAAAATAAAATAGCGCAAGTAAAAAATCTCCACGAATCCAAAAGTGGGGATTTTTTTATTAAAAGTTAATAAGCAGTAAGAGAGGTTTGAAACATGGCATTATCCGAAACACTAACACAACAGAAATTTGCAGAGATCCTAACCATGGTTTATCAAATAGGGCAGGATTCAAAGACTATCAACATAACTGATTTTATTGAAGAAATAAAACAACAAGTATTAGCGGAGGGAAAATAATGTTTTGGGGGAAAGCCAGTAATGAAGCGATTGTTTGATTTTATGGTTTCATTTTTATTATTTTTCTTATTTTTCCCCTTTTTTCTTATTTTTGCTTTATTAGTAAGGATTAAGTTAGGTTCACCGATCATCTTTAAACAGCAGCGTCCAGGACTATATGGAAAACCCTTTTACCTTTATAAACTGCGAACCATGACAGAAGAAAAAGATGCGAAAGGGAGATTATTGCCTGACGATAAAAGATTAACTCCTTTTGGCAAATTCTTAAGAAAATACAGCTTGGACGAATATCCCCAGTTAATCAACGTAATGAAGGGGGATTTAAGTTTAGTTGGTCCTAGGCCGCTTTTAATGGAGTATCTCCTGCTTTATACAAAAGAACAAGCAAAACGCCATAATGTCAGACCTGGAATAACCGGATGGGCACAGGTAAATGGTCGTAATGCCATTTCGTGGGAAGAAAAGTTTCAATTGGATGTCTGGTATGTAAGCAACCACTCCTTCTTCTTGGATATGAAAATATTATTTTTAACATTGTTTAAAGTACTTAAGTCTGAAGGGATAAACCAACCTGGAAACGCAACGATGGAAAGTTTCACCGGCTCAAAATCAACGGAGAGAGGAGGGCACGGATGAAGATTGCAATGATTGGCCGAGGTGGGCATAGTAAAGTAATTTCCGAAATGATCCGTACAAACGAAAATTATCAGATTGTTGCCTATTTGGATGATAAATATGAAAATGTCATATTAATGGAAAATATCTTTTGCGGGCCGATTTCATCCATAAATAAACTATTAAAATATGATCCAAATATTAAATTCATCATCGCGATAGGCAACAATAAAACGAGGAAATTAATTGTGGAAAAACTAAATCTCACTAATGAGTATTATGTAACGATTATTCACAAATCTTCTATTATAAGCAATTGTTCCAAGATTGGTAATGGTACAGTTATTATGCCTGGCTCAGTCATAAACGCTGATGCTGAAATCGGCGATCATTCCATTATCAATACAGGTGCTGTCATTGAACATGACTGTGTTATTGGTAACTTTACTCATGTGTGCCCAGGGGCGACTTTAACAGGTACTGTCAATGTTGAACTAGGAGCCTTTGTTGGAGCAGGGGCAACCGTTATTCCAAATATAAGAGTTGGTGAGTGGGCCACCATTGGTGCAGGGGCAACGGTTATTCAAAATGTTCCATCTTATTGTACAGCGGTGGGGAATCCGGCAAAAGTAGTAAACAATAATTTAAGTCTGAAGGTGAATTAATTGTTAAATACAACCTTTAAAAAGAGGATCTATCTATCTGCTCCCCACATGAGCGGAAACGAGCAAAAGTATATTCAAGAAGCATTTGAAACAAACTGGATTGCGCCATTAGGACCCAATGTTGATGCTTTTGAAAAAGAAATAGCACATTATGTAGGAGCCAATGAGGCTGTTGCCGTTAGTTCAGGAACTGCAGCGATTCATTTGGCTCTTTCTTTATTGGATGTACAAAAGGGTGATAAAGTTTTCTGCTCAAGCCTTACTTTTATTGCAAGTGCAAATCCGATTATCTATCAGGGAGCAGAACCGGTTTTCATTGATTCTGAACCAGAGACGTGGAATATGTCTCCTCGAGCTCTTGAAAAAGCTTTCCAAGATGCTTTAAGGGAGGGCAAGTTACCCAAAGCGGTTATTGTAGTGAATTTATATGGTCAAAGTGCCAAAATGGATGAAATTATATCCATTTGTAATTATTATGAGGTTCCTATTATTGAAGATGCTGCTGAATCTCTTGGCTCGAGTTATAAAGGAAAACCTAGCGGGACTTTTGGGAAGTTTGGGATTTATTCATTTAATGGCAATAAAATCATTACAACGTCCGGTGGTGGGATGCTTATTTCCAATGATCATGAAGCGATCCATAAAGCCCGCTTTTTAGCAACTCAAGCGAGGGATCCAGCACCACACTACCAACACAGTAAACTTGGCTACAATTATCGAATGAGCAATATATTAGCGGGGATTGGCAGAGGGCAATTAGAGGTATTGGAAGATAGGGTAAATGCAAAGAGAGATATTTTTAAAAGATATGTTCAAGAGCTAGCCTCGGTACCTGGAGTATACTTCATGCATGAATTAGATGACACACAATCTAACCGCTGGTTAACTTCACTAACAATTGACGAGAGAGAAGCCGGGGTATCTGTTAAAGATTTATTAAGTAGGTTAATGGAAGAAAATATTGAGGCTCGACCAGTTTGGAAACCGCTTCATCTGCAGCCTATATTTCATGGAATTACCTATTATCCACATAATGAAAGGGAAAATGTTTCAGAAGATTTATTTAGAAGCGGGATTTGTTTACCTTCTGGAACGAGTATGACGGAAGAGGAGCAAACAAGAACGATCCATTGTATTAAGAAGGCAATAAAACAAAGAGTATAAAGGAAGAGGTGTGCTTTTTAACTTCACCAATATTTTTGGAAAAAACGGGGTATGTGTGAATGCTAGGAGAAATTATCTATGATTTACGGAAAAAAAGGGGATATTCTCTTTCCGAACTGTCGGAGAAGGCGAATATCTCTAAATCTTATTTAAGTAATATTGAAAGGAATTTAAATCGAAATCCATCCATACAAGTTTTACGAAAAATAGCCCAGGTGTTGAATGTGGATATGAAGACATTATTACAAGAAAACGGCGATGAGAAAGAACCGCTCCATGATAAGGAATTAATCGAGTTAGTAAACGAACTGAAAGAATCTGGAATAGAAAAAAACGAATATAAAACACTAATTGAATTTATTAAGTGGCAGAATCAGAATTTTGAAACAAAAAAATAGGTATTAAAAGATGTCTTTCTTAAACCTTTCTGAATCTGACCGACTTTCAACAATAAATTATATAAAAAAATTGAAGGCGGGCGGATAAATGTGAATCCAAAGGTAAGTGTTATCGTTCCAATTTATAAGGTAGAAAAATATCTTTCGAGATGTATTGAAAGTATTTTAAAGCAAACCTATACAAATTTGGAGATTATTTTAGTAGATGATGGCTCACCCGATCAATGCGGTAAAATTGCAGAACAATATGCCGAGAGGGATAAACGGATAAAAGTGTTCCACAAAAAAAACGGCGGCTTATCCGATGCAAGGAATTTTGGAATGCAATTTACAACGGGAGAATACACGATGTTTGTGGATAGTGATGATTGGTTAAAGGAAAGTATGGTTGAGAATATGGTTTATGCAAGTAAGAAGTACAATGCTGATGTAGTGCAATCAGCTTTTTATTATGCATATGATCAACACCTGCTTTTTGATAATCGTATTTATTCTCAAAATGATCCTCCTGTTGTTTTGGATAATAAAGCATTGATGAGGGAGCTTGTTATTAATGAAACGGTTAAAAACTTCGCTTGGGGTAAACTTTATAAAACGAAAATGATAAAAAATCTTGCTTTTAAAAAGGGCGTTCTTTTTGAAGATGTTTTTTGGGCGCATAAAGTTATGCAAAGGGTTAACATTTTCGTCATCCTAAATACACCGCTGTATTACTATTACCAGCGTGATGATAGTATTGTTGCAAACTATTCGATAAGGAATTTGGATATTATCAAAGGTCTAAAAGAAAGGCATAGCTTTATTGAAGAAAATTATAGTGATCTTACAAAAGAGTCGTATAAATTACTCCTTAAAACATCTTTAGTTCATTATAATCTTCTGTTACAAAACAGGAAAAAAGATCAAGGTGCTTTGGGTAGAAAGGAAATTCAACAATATATTAAAAGGAATTTTCCTGCATTATTAAAAGCTGTGGAGGATGAAAAACACTTAAAACAACAGCTAGTTTTATTTAAAATCAACCCTTACCTTAACGTATTATACCTTTTTCTCTATAAGGTGTTACTTAAATTAAGGGTACCTTCTCGCCCTAGTGGATTAGAGAAAATAAATCTTCATTGAGTAAAGATATAAAGTCAGCAGCTCCTAGTTGATTGGAGATGCTTTTTTTGTAACGGGGGCGTTTTAATTGTTAAAAAAATATCTGGCGTTAGCTGTTATGTATTTATTTAATTGTTTTCCAATAAAGAAAAATAAAATCTTCTTATATAGCTATTATGGAAGTCAATATGGCTGCAATCCGAAATACATTACTGAATACATTCTTAGAAATTACTCAAATAATATGTTTGATATAGTATGGGCTTTTAATACTATGCAAAATAAAGAGCAATTAAACGGATTTCGGAAGGTAAAGACGATGTCTTTAAGATATTTTTATGAATTGTGCACATCGAAAGTAGTAATTACCAATTTTAGAACCACGGATTTATATATTAAAAGAAAACATCAATATTACATACAAACTTGGCACAGTTCTTTACGGTTAAAAAAAATCGAACAGGATGCGTTGAATTCTTTACCAACGGAATATATCAGTATGGCAAAAAAGGATTCATTAAAATGTGACCTTTTGCTATCAGGATGTGAATTTAGTACCCGAATTTTTGAGCGAGCATTTTGGTATAAAGGTAAAATCTTTGAACATGGAACACCCCGAAATGATGTTTTGTTTAGTAGAAATTCTTATTTAAGGGAAAAAGTCTTTTCTGAATTAAAGATTAAAAGTAATAAAAAAATTGTGTTATACGCGCCTACCTTTAGAAAGGATAATCGTTTAGATGTTTACAACTTAAATTACTCAGAAGCCTTAGAAAAATTGAAAAGTAAGTTTAAGGGAGAATGGATCTTCTTAGTTAGACTTCACCCACATTTATTATCGAAATCTTATGAATTAGTAATGGGTGATGATGTAATTGATGTGACTGCTTATGATGACATACAGGAACTTTTAAGTATTACAGATGTCTTAATAACGGATTATTCATCATTGATGTTTGATTTTTTAATAACAAAACGACCGTGCTTCTTATATATACCTGATATCAAGGAATATGAAAAAAATGATAGAGATTTATATTTTGAAATTAAGGAACTTCCTTTTCTAAGCTCTGTAAATAACCTAGAACTACTCTTTCAAATTGAACATTTTAATGAAAAAGAATATCAACAATTCTTAAATAGATTTTTAAAGAGTGTTGGGTCATTTGAAAAAGGAAATGCAAGTCAAAAATTGATCATGCACTTAGAGGAAATTTGCTTTGGTAAAAATGGGGGGAATTATAATGCAAAAAAAGCCATATAAAATTGGATATACAGCAGGTGTATTTGATTTATTTCATGTTGGACATCTAAATATTTTAAGAAGAGCAAAGGAACAGTGCGAATATCTTATCGTTGGTGTAAGTACAGATGAATTAGTTATGGAATACAAAAATAAGCAGCCAGTTATTCCTCATCACGAAAGAATTGAAATCGTTGAAGGTATAAAATATGTTGACCGGGTTGTCCCACAGATTAATCGAGATAAGTTTTCTGCATGGGAGGTCTTACAATTCGATGCTATGTTTGTAGGTGACGATTGGAAAGGTAATTCCCTTTTTAGTGGGGTTGAAATGAAGTTTAAACAGGTGGGGGTTGATGTAATTTATTTTCCTTATACGGAGGGCGTTTCATCAACCATAGTTAAACAAAAAATAACATTATGAGAAGTGGGAATAGAAACTATGAAACCTGCCATTAGTATTATTATACCAGTCCATAATACTGAAGCTTACATTAGCGGATGTCTAGAAAGTATTCTTACACAAACCTTTGAAAACTTTGAGGTAATTCTTATAAATGATGGATCGACTGATAAAAGTGGAGCAATCTGTGACAAATATGCCGAGTTGGATAGTAGGGTAAAAGTAATTCACAAAGGATATGGTGGAGTTAGTTCGGCAAGAAATACCGGGGTGAAATTTGCACAAGGGGAATATATTGGCTTTGTTGATGGTGATGATTATATTGATAAAAATATGTACAAAGAGCTTTACGATTTATGCGAAAAAACTAAAAGTGATATTTCAATCTGTAAATTGGGTAGAAAAGTAAATGGAAAATTAATAAATGAGGGTCAAGATTCTTTTATTAAGGAGATGGAAAATAAGGAAGCAATGCGTGAGCTCTTTAAAGGAGTCTTATACAGGTTTTCACTATGTAATAAACTTTTTAAAAGAAAATGCTTTGAAAATATTCATTTTCCTGAGGACCGTATTCATGAAGATTTATCGACGACATATAGGTTTTTTGCCAATGCTGAAAAAGTAGTTTACACGAATAATATCGGATATATATATGTAAAGCGGGAAAATAGCATATTAACTACAAAATATCACGAAAAAAGATTAGATGCATTTATTGGATGGGATGAAATTTTAGAATTTATGGAGAAGCACTATCCTCAATTATCAAATGAGTATATATCAAGTTTTGTATACGGATGTGTTGATAATATTTACTACATCTTAGATCAAGTTAAGAATAAAGAGGATGTAAAAAGGTACATTACAAATCTTCAACATTATGTTCAAAAATACTATAAGTTAATTTTAACTAATAATTCTTTAACCATAAAATATAAATATTTAATAACTTTATTAAACTATAGCATTGGGTTATTACTACTATCAAATAGGATTAATAAACTTTTTAGATCAAAGTGAAGGGATAAACAATGTTATGAAGATGCAATTATTATTTGTTATAGATTCATTAGATTGTGCAGGTGCAGAAAAGAGTTTAGTCACACTTTTATCACTATTAGATTACTCTAATTACTCAGTTGACCTAATGTTATTTGGACACGGCGGTGTGTTGGAGGAACTTGTTCCAAAAGAGGTGAATATTTTAGAACCGCTAAAGTATACAGGATTTGCTGCTTTAAACTTGTTTGATGCATTAAAACATACTGCGGGAAATTTTAACTTTAAATTACTATCTTCTAGGATGAAGTATTCTGTTGGTATTAGAAAGAAAAAATATAGCAACGCTCAGAAGGCAAGGATTTACTGGCAAAGTGTTTCAAATGTAATTGAGAATAATCCGAAAGAATACGATATCGCTATTAGTTATGCTCAAGGTGTTCCAACTTTTTATGTAGCTGAAAAAGTAAAGGCGAAAAGGAAATTTGCATGGGTTAATGTTAGCTATCGCTTAGATGAATTTGAAAAGAGATTTCAAGAAGAATATTATAAACAATTCAATAAAATTGTAGCTGTCTCAGATTCTACAAAAGAAATTTTACTAGAGACATTTCCAGAATACTCAAATAAAGTTGAGGTGATTTACGATATCAATAATCCAGTTTTTATTTCTAAAATGGCTGAATTGGAGGGGGGATATAAGGATAAAATTGATGGAATTAGGATTTTAACAATTGGAAGACTAGCTCAACAAAAAGGTTATGATATTGCACTTGAAACCTGTAAAAAACTTAAAGAAAATGGTATTCAATTTAAATGGTATGCTTTGGGAAAAGGTCCGTTAAAAGAGGAAATTAAAAAATTTATTATAGAAAATAATCTATCTGAGCACTTTATATTGTTAGGTGTAAAAGCAAATCCTTATCCGTATATAAAAAATGCTGACCTTTACGTTCAGACTTCAAAGTATGAGGGTTTTGGACTTGCGATAGCAGAGGCTCGGATGCTGAACATACCAGTAGTTACGACGAGATTTGATGCTGTATACAATCAAATGGTTGACGGGAAAAATGGATTAGTCGTTGATATGAACGCCAAAGCAGTTTATGAAGGGATTTTAAAGCTGATCGAGGATAAGTACTTGAAGGAAAACATTGTTCAATATTTGCGATTTGAAAAGAAAGGGAATGTTGAAGAGATTGAAAAATTTTATAAATTAATCGGATAAAAGAAGGTTGAGTTAAGCGAATGAAGAAAAAAATATTCTTTATGTTGATTAATATGAATGTTGGTGGGACTGAAAAAGCATTACTAAACATGATCTCTGAGATACCAAAAGAAAAATACGATATTACCCTTTTCATGCTAGAAGAGTATGGGGATTTTTTGAAATATATTCCAAACTATGTTACTGTTAAATATCTAGTTGGCTACAATCAGATTAAAGCTATAATAAATCAACCACTTCACAAAGCAGCGGTTAATGCTTTTAGAATAGGTAATTTTATTAATGCATTTATTTTAATATTTCTTTACCTCACTTCTAAGGTCTTTGATGACAGACGTATTGTTTTTAATTATGTTTTAAAAAACTATAAAAAAATTGAAACTGAATATGACATAGCAGTAGCTTATGCAGGTCCAATGGACTTCATAAGCTATTTTGTTATTAACAAGATAAAGGCAAAAAAGAAGATCCAGTGGATTCATTTTGATGTCACAAAAGTCGGATTCAATAAAAGGATGGTTAATAAAATATATAAAAAGTTCGATAAAATTTTTATTGTTTCAGAGGAGGCAAAATCAAAACTAATAAATCTTGTTCCTTCCATAAGTGGAATAACTGAGGTGTTTTATAATATTGTTTCCCCAAGTCATATTAAATCTAGTACTAAAGAAGGAAAGGGATTTGAAGATGACTTTAACGGATTAAGAATTCTGACAATAGGAAGGTTATCAAAGGAAAAAGGTCAAGATTTAGCAGTGCGTGTTTTAGCTAAATTAAATCGTGAGGGATACAATGTAAAATGGTACTGCGTTGGAGAAGGAAATTCTAGAAAGGAATGTGAGAAATTAATATTTGAAAAAAATTTGGGGGAGAAATTTATATTGTTAGGTTCAGATACGAACCCTTACCCTTATTTAGAACAATGCGATATATATGTACAGCCTTCAAGATATGAAGGTTACTGTATTACTGTAATTGAAGCGAAACAGCTTCTAAAGCCTATTATTACAACAAATGTAAATGGAGCTAATGAACAAATTAAAAATGGAAAAACAGGTCTAATTGTTAATATTGATGAAAATGAAATATATCTAGCATTAAAAAAGTTAATCGATAATGAGTTTTTTCGAACTAAATTCTCCAATAATTTATTTTATGAAACCTATGACTCAACTATAGAGATGAAAAAGTTATTTAATATATTGGAAGGATAATAGTATGGGAAATCAACTAAAAGCCGGAGCGGTATTATCATATTTGGCATTATTTTTAAATAGTGCGATATCAATAATTTATACCCCAACAATGCTTAATCTGATGGGGCAGTCGGAGTATGGATTATATAGTTTAGCTAACTCTGCAGCAGGATACATTGGGGTTCTAAATTTCGGATTAGGTAATGCAGTAATTAGATATACGGCAAAATATAAAGCATTAAAAGATGAAGAAAGTTGTTCAAAAATATATGGCACGTTCTTTATTATGTATGGAATTTTAGGTTCTATTGCGTTGATTGCAGGTATAATTTTAACATTAAATTCACATTTACTTTTTTCAAATTCATTAAATGTTGAAGAGGTTAAAAAGTTAAAAATTTTAATGGGAATAGTAACATTGAATTTATCTTTAGGAATAGGATTTGGATTATTTAGTGTTGTTGTACTAGCACACGAAAGGTTTATTTTTCAAAGAATTATGGTTATCATTAGCTCTATTGTTAGCCCACTCATTATGTTTCCGCTATTATTAATGGGGTATAGATCAATAACCATGTCAGTGGTTTCATTATGTATTACATTTATATCCATCCTTACTAATATTTATTATTGTTTTAAAATTCTTAAAATAAAAATTCTGTTTAAAAAAGTTGAAAAAAATTTATTTAAAGAAATTATCATTTTTTCTTCCTATGTATTTTTAAATTTAGTAATTAGTAAATTATATGATTCAACTGATCAGGTTATTTTGGGTATATATAGCGGCACTATAGCGATTTCAATCTATACCATAGGAACTACTTTTACTGGATATTTTTCAGGTTTTTCTTCTTCAATTTCCAATGTGTTTTTAAGCAAAGTTACTGGTATGGTTGCTAAAGAAGTACCTGATTATGAATTGTCAGCTCTATTTATAAGGGTAGGTAGGATTCAATATATAATAATTTCGTTTGCATTAAGTGGCTTTGTCGTATTTGGGCGGGAATTTATTCTTTTATGGGTAGGAAAGGAATTTTTAGATTCATTTATTGTTGCATTAATAGTTTTAATACCAATGATAGTTTCCCTTATTCAAAGCATGGGGGGAATAATACTTCAAGCAAAAAATATACAGAAATTTAAAACGATTATAAGTGCCTTAGTTGCAATTGTAAACGTACCTTTAAGTATTATTTTTGCCCAATTATGGGGAGCTATTGGATGTGCTCTTGCCACGGCAATTGCGTTTGCAATTGGAAATATATTCATAATCAACGTTTATTACTGGAAAAGGATAAAAATAAATATACCTAAGTTTTGGATGAATATTTTATGTATGAGTTTTCCGTTTATCATAAGCTTTATATATGGACAAACAATAAATAAAATAATACCAGCAAATTCATGGGGGCTATTGATAATAAAAATAATTATTTTTTCAGCAGCCTTTATTTTTCTAATGTGGTTTACAGCAATAAATAAATATGAAAAGAGTTTGTTTATAATTCCATTTAAAAAATTCACTCAGAGATTGAAAATTAGAGATTATACGGCATAAAAACATGGATGACTACTTAGTCATTCTTTTTTTGTAATTTTTTAAATTATTAAGTAACAAATAATAAAAGTTATGTAAGGGTGCTAATAATGAAATTAAAAAGTAAAATCTTGATTACCCTAAATTCAATAAAGAGGAATTATTATAATTGGAGATATTGGAATAATGTGTATAAAAATATGATGAAGTATACCCAATCTTTAGCTTCAAAAGATAAGAGTTATATGCTTCTATATAAAAATAAACCAGGTATAGCATTATCTTTCGATGACAGTTTTAGAATTAATGATTGGTATAAATATGGAAATAAAATATTTGGCTATTACGACGTAAAAGTCACCTTTAATATAAATGCAATTCACCACTTTAAAGGAAAAAGAGAACATACACAAAAAGAAATAGATATGCTTCTGGAATTACAATCAATGGGGCATGAAATTGGGCATCACGGTTTTAAACATAAAAAAGCAACGGATTATTCTAATGATTTCGGGTTAGACAGCTGGATCGAAGATGAAATCGTGACTTTAATTGATTGGATGGATCAACAATCACACTCAAAGACATTAGAGAAATTTAAAAAACCAGTTTCCTTTGCTTTTCCTCACTTTCTTTTTGACAGTAAACACGTTTCTGAGCTAGTTCCGAAATATTTTAAGATAGTTAGGGGTCATTTATATAAGGAAAACTTAATATCATTTAATCATTCTGGTTTTACACCATCTATTTGTTTAGATGGTTATTATTCTTATAATCTTCATTATATAAAAAAGATTATGAGATTAGTCAAAAAATCAGGGAAAAATTTGATTTTTACATGCCATTCTATATTACCTAAAGAATTTGATTGGGATGTTTATGGCTGGGGTAAGGAAGCAAAGAAATCTGGAACATGGAGAATAACACCCCAAATGATTCAGACTATAATCAATGAGGCAAGAGAAATAGGTTTGGAATTCTATACAACTTCTGAAATAGCTGGTATTGCAACTTTCATTGACCATAATTTTGAAAAATGCATTAGAGAGCTAATTTCTAATCCTTCTTTAAAGTGGATACCGTTATCCGAATTAAGTCCAATTGTAGAATTAGATTTAAGCAACCAAGGAATTTCCAATTTAGATGGAATTCAGTACTGTGTTAATTTAGAGAAACTTCATTTAGGTGGGAATAATATTACGGATTTTAGACTCTTGAAGAAATTGCCAAAGTTAAAAAAAATAAACTTTGGGAATGATTTAAAAGAAAAAATAAGTAACATCAACTATTAACAAAAATGAAATTGTTATAACTTTACATCACATCTATAGGAGGATGGTACCATTTTGCTATCAATTAATTTAATTGATTCTAATAGTAGAGCTTCAAGCATCTTAGATTTTTTAAGATTTCTATCTGCTCTAATTGTTTTTTTGTTTCATTTCTATGTTCCTCTTCCAGGATATCAAGCAGTAATGATTTTTTTTGTTTTAAGTGGATATTTTATTTCCTCTACAGTTTTAAAATCTGTTACCGAAAATCGATGGAGCTGGAGCGACTATCTTATAAAAAGAATCACTCGGTTATGGGTTGTATTAATCCCTTGTTTATTTCTAACCCTAGTTTGGGCTAATTTCCAGTTGCACTTATTTGGCAAAAATGAAAAATTACTAAATGTTTTAAATTTAGAAACTCTTATTGGAAACCTATTTTTTTTGCAGGGAATTTTGGTAAAACCGTACGGGCTTAATGGTCCATTATGGAGTTTAAGTTATGAATTTTGGTATTATATAATGTTTCCTTGCCTAGTTCTTACAATAAAGGCTAAAAAGATAAGACTAAAGGTATTTTATGCTTTTTTATTGATTAGTATTAGCTTTTTAGTAGGTCAAAGAATCACTATATATTTTCTTGTTTGGTTATTGGGAGCGATAATCCCATTAATAAATCCTTTAAAAATTTCCAATAAATATGCAAGTTATACTATATTAACAGTAGTTACTTTAATAGCCATTCTTTCTACACAATATAGTACCATCGGTTGGAGTGTTAGTTGGTATAGTTTTGGGCATGATTTAAGCGTTGGACTTTCATTTTCGATTTTAATTTATATTGTTATTTCTTTTTACAATGTCAAAAGAAATTCAAAAACTAATATACCTAATCATTTAGCAAGTATTTCCTATACTTTATACTTAGCACATTATCCAATTGCAAATTTTGTTATGGTATGGTTGGTATCTCCTCTTTGGCCTTTTGAATATACTACTCTGACTATTAAGTTATCAATCGCAATGTTTGTTCTTCTGTATTCCTGGCTAGTGGCAAAATTAACGGAGAGGCATACCAGTAAGGTTCGTTTAAAGGTATCACAGTTTTTTAATTTAATGCGTTTACAGTTGAAAAATAAACAAAAAACATTTTCAAATAGGACAAATTAGTAATGTAAGAGTATAGAAAAATTTGAATAAAAAGTAGACCCTACTGACAGATGTCAAGATTCTTTAAAGTTATACATCGGATTTTAAGAAAAATACTCCTCAATAATGTACAATATCTTGTTTCTGCGGGGAGTTATTATCTCTACAAAAAGCAGAATAATAGATGATTATATGAATATTTACCAGTTGTAGATTGTAATCGAACGATAGGATAAATGGTTACCTGATTCAGAAAGAAGTGATTAACAAATATTATAAGGAAACATGGTCAAAACAATATAATGGAATAAGTATAATGTTATTAAATACTTTTAAAACGCTTTTTTTGGTTTATTTTTTTGATTCATACCCTTCCCCATTCTATAAAGATATTCTATATTTCATTTTGAATAACATTTAATAATCTTTATGAAAATATCTTTTTGCCCCTTCATTAACATTAAAAATATATTATCAAAAATTTCAATAATATGATGCCAAAATATTACCTGAAAACAAACCTAGTGGAATATTAAGAAGAAAAGCTCCTGCCTAACCATAGAGATTGTTATATGTGGAGGAAAGGGGTTAGTAGATAATTGTAAAAATTTTTAATAAAACTTGTGAAATAATACATGTACTTACACAGATTTGAAAATTAATATACGTAATTATTCAGCATGAATGTACCATGTATACATATAATAAGATGTAATGAAGTTTTGTTAGATAGCCATGCGTATAGGCAGTTCTTCTACACCAATAGGTTAATATTCCTCCTTCAAGGATTTTAACGAAGATGCCTAATTGTTTTATTTCTTCATTAAAAATACTACTATTTATAAACATGGTTCAGGGAAATGCAATAACGCAAATTCAAAATTACTAATTACTATTAATATATGATCACCTAGAATTAAAAATTTTGAATGCTTTATCCTCATGTTTTTTGTCATTTTAAATAGCGCAGAAGCAAAAAACTTCAAGAAAGGGCTACAATATAATGGAATTCACAAAACAAGATATGAAAATAACAAAAGGAGTGGCAATATTATTTATGCTGCTCCTTCATCTTTTTTGCCGAAAGGATGTCCAAGGATTGTATGATACTTTTCCCAAGATTAACGGAGTTCCTTTAGTATATTATATCGGCTTATTTGGCGATGCATGTGTTCCAATATTCTGTTTTGCGAGCGGATATGGATTATTCATTAGCCTTCGCAATGAAAAAGGTTCGCTCCTTTGGAAAAATTTCATAAGGATATTCAAATTGTTAATAAATTATTGGATTGTTTTTGGATTATTTGTTATCGTTGGTGTTCTGGCAGGGAAATCCGATATTTTACCAGGAAGTCCTATTAATTTTATCCTCAACTTTTTGGTATTATCAAATTCATATAATGGTGCATGGTGGTTTGTTCAAACCTATATTATCCTGGTGCTAATTACACCATATCTTTTTAAGGTTGTTAATAAATATAATTCTAAACTCCTTTTATTTATTTCTTTCCTTATCTATTTAGCAACTTATGTTCAAAGAATTAAACATGTTATTGATTTAGGTAATCACACAGCCTTAACAACTATTGTAAATGCAATCGTACTAGTGGGAACATCCCAGCTACCGTTTCTAATTGGTGCTGTTTTTGCAAAGGAAAAGACATATTCAAAGTTGTTAAACTTGTTTAATCGATTTTCGCAAAAAAACTTGATATGTATTATCGGAATTATTTTACTGGTCCTTATTCATTCACAATACGAATCAATGATCATTTCACCCATTACAGGAATTGCGTTTATTTGTTTATTTAACTTAATGAATAAAGGTCGCCGGCTAATAAAAGTTCTAGATTATATAGGCACTCACTCAACTAATCTTTGGTTAACCCATATGTTCTTTTATATGACGATTTTTCCAAGCATTGTTTTTGCACTAAAATATCCAATACTTATTTTTGGATGGCTCATCATCCTGTGTTTAATTTCATCATATTTAATTTATTTTATCTATAAACCACTATTAAGGATCATTGATAAAAAGGCAGTATATATAAAATCTAGTGAAAAAGTGTTAGGGTAATGTTTGGATAAATATAAATAATAATTACAAAATTTTTGAGAGAAGGGATGAAAAGATGCGTTTAGCATTTATTTCCAATATTCATGGGAACGCAATTGCTTTGAATGCAGTTTTAAATGACATTCGTCAAAAGAACGTTGATAAAGTTTACGTATTAGGAGATTTATGTTTTCGCGGTCCTGAACCAAAACGTTCGCTTGATATGGTTAGGGGACTTATACTGAAGTTATAAAGGGAAATGCTGATGAATGGGTGTTGCGTGGTGTTCGAAGCGGCGAGGTTCCAGACAGTGCCTTAGAAATAATGAAGATAGATAGGGATTGGACAGTTGCGCATTTAGATGTAGACAGTCTCGAATATTTACGGAATTTACCAACTGAATTAATCATAAAAATTGGTCGATTGAAAATTCATGCCTTTCACGCAACACCTGACAGCTTGTTGGAAGTTGTTTTGCCAAACGAAAATGATCAGATACTTGTAGATAAAATGATGAGAACGAAAGCAGATCTATATATTTATGCTCATATTCATAAGCCGTTTATAAGATATGTTAATGGGAAGAGTGTGATCAATACAGGAAGCGTAGGATTGCCGCTTGATGGTCTAACTAAATCATCTTATGCTTTACTAGATCTAGAAGAGAATCGTGTTGAAATAGCTATTATAAGAGTAGATTATAATTTAAATAAAGTTATAAACCAATATAATGATTCAGATTATCCAAATTCGGAACAAATGGTAAAGATTTTAAAGAATGCTCAAGTATGAAGGATTCCTATTTTTGCTTATACTAAATACAAGCATCTACTTAATAGATGCTTGTAATCATTCAAATTGTATTAGCTTAAAGTACCGAACTTTTTAAATACAGCAGTTGTTCCAAGCAGTTTCCATACTTGAAAATCCCTTTTTATCCAAACGACAGTACCATCCGTTACAGTAGAGGAAGTGCCCCATGCCGGTTCAGTGCTGCCGCTCGATCCAGCTGTAGTACACTCATAGTAGCTATTTGAAATATTTGATGGTAAGACTTTTTCTCCTACATTGTAAGTCGTGTTCGCTTTCCACACAGGTATACCAACAATGTCCTTGACGGTAGTATATAGCGGGGAGGTTGGAAAGTTTGGCATGATAGTTGAGGTTTTTGCATTCCACACAGTAGAGCAATAAACATATCCATTTACCGAGATTCTTTCACCAGTGTTATACACCTTTAAAGCTTGCCAGCCAGGGTAGGTATTAGCAAAACCTTCTACTGTGCATATCCAGCCTATAAATCCGTCTGCTGCCATATTACTATTTAGAATCTCTTTCCCCAACTTGAAATAACCGGATTTAGGAATAGAGGTCGACCAGTTATAGGGATCAATCACACCGTTTATGTTATTATTTTGGAATGACGGTATTTGCGTATTATCAACCGAAAAAGTAACATTACCTTCTAAGGTATTATTAATAAAGGTTATTTGAACTTGATCTGGAGTCGAACTAGGACAGTTTATTGCTTTCAAGGCTAAATTGGATTTGAAAGTATTCCCATCAACGATTAGTTTTCCACCAGTAACATTATTCCAATATCCATCAATTACGCCGGAAGAAGTGGAAGTGGCATTGGGATATTGGAACAAGTTATTTATTAATTCAACCCGAACTTGGGTTAGGGCTGAAAAATAAAAAGCTGTGCTGGACCCTCCATTAAATAAACAATTTATAAATCTTGCTAACCCATTATTAGAGAAACTAAAAAGATTATATCCATCCCAGGTAAATGTACAGCCTATAAAATCTACGGGTTTGTCAAGGTATAACATTCCTGTATTATTAAATCTACAATTTGTATAGGTACCCCTTAATATTTTTATCCCACCATTATTATTCGATATCTTCTTGGTGTTAAGGAATAAAATATTGCTGTATGACCATCCTTCTGTTGCATTTACATCGCCATTTAATATTAAACTTGATGATCCTAAAGCTCCTTCAAACATACAACCTGTCATTGTTTGCGGATAAGTTCCAGCATAAAAACCAGCACCTGAAATAGCATTATTATAATCAGAATCAACAGTGAATCTGCAGTTTGATACTGAAACACAATAAGCTTTAGGTCTGTTTACACTTAGTGAGCTATTCCAGAACGTGTTATTATCGACAAGTGCTGGTTCTGTTGTTCCATTACCAAGGGAAACACTAGACCTATGCAAGTGATTGTTGCTTATTACACATTCACCATCGATGTTAGTACTAGTATCTTTAAAATAATTTCCTTCGATAAATATTTTTCTTACACCAGGGTATCCTGTAATCCCAATACCTCTTTCAATTTTATTATTTCTTACGTGGAAATTTTTCCCCTTTACAAATATTAATTGTAACTTATTATCATGGAGAAAATTATCTTCAATCCAAAGGTTTTGATTTAACGCATAGTTATCTTCAACATCTAATGCAGCAGATGGACCAGTACCGCTTATATGATGGATATCATTGTTCTTAACCCAAACAAACTTAGCTCCCTGTAATGTAACGCCTAGTCTGCGGGTATGATGGATATGGCATTTTTCTATGAAGGTAAACTTTGGTATTTCCATACTTCTTAATGTTAGTCCGTTTCCTGATGGTGAAGGAATATTTGATTGATGCAGTACTATTTTTGCACTGGTTGCCCCATCCGGCAGTGGGATCTCATCATAAAAATCAATGTTTGTTAAGGAAGAATTAAATGTGCCGTTAGCGTTATAAAAAATAATATCAAATGGTAATGTGCCATCAATCTCTGAACCAACGGATTGATAACTAATATCTCCGTATATACCAAAGGTTTTCCATTTTACTATTTGAGAATTAGTTAAATCTATGAAAATATTAGAACGAATTTTTGTTGAATCTGCTATTAAGTTACCATTAGTGGTGTTGATTGAACCTGACTCAAATGTGATTGCATAAGTTTTAGTCGGAGTTGTAGTAGTATAAATGGCTCCACCTGTTGCAAATAAAGATACACCATCCCCTGTCAAGTCCAGAAATTCAATATTATCAATTGTAATAAAGCGGGTATTCGTTCCTTCGCCCTTTGCTGTATTTACTATATTGGGAACTAAGACACCCATTCCCCATTCATGTGTACTAGCTTGTCCAGGTGTTGTGTAGTTATGATTATATCGGTCACCTTGAATAATTCCGTTTGTGACGCGGGAAAACATTTGATTTTGTTTGTAACATATTACAGAATAAGAAGCTAACCCATTGTTTCGAATTCTTAGAGTAGCTCCATTTAAATTAAGGGTCATAAAACCTTGCGGCTGAATGGGGATGGTTTCATCGATTAGATATGTTCCTTTTGGTAATACAAACTCTGTATATCCCTGTTGAGATGCCCATACAATTGCATTATTGATTCCATTTGAATTATTGGTTGCTAATGTTTTATCACCGTAATCAGAAACAGTATTTGAAACACCCCATTGAGTTAAATCTAAGACGTAACTTCCACTGGGAAGAGTAGACATAAATCCATGCCTCCAATTATTTCCGAATTTAGAAAGTCACATACAATAGGAATTTAGGTGGAGTTGATAACAATCGGAGAGAAAATAAAATTAATAGAAGTTATTAATGGATCAAAATTTTATTAAATCAGAAGTTAAAACTTGTCCACTTTTAGAAATTAATAGAACCTTTGTACTATTCTCTTTGCAAACGAATTTTTAATGTGACTTTTCATTTATACTTATTCAAAAATTATAAAAATGTATAGACAAAATCCTTCAAAAAAGGCCTTTTTTATTTAAAGCGTAGAATACGCAAGGAAGGATTTTGTCGAATGATTGTTCTTTAATAGGAACAACATTTAGATTATAATTATTAAATAAGATAAAATAATTGGAATTATTATGATTAAATTATATGAAATAGCAAGGTTTTTATTTTTTTTTGAACTTGTGTTCTTTATAATGAACATATTTTGATAAGGAGGTGAAAATGTGATAGCAGATAAGGTTTATACAAGGCCGCTAGTTTTAAGCCATCAACCCATCCAATTTGAAACCCGTCATAGTTGGAATCCAGGTAAAGGAAATAGTCCTGATGAGGATGGGAATGGTGGTATCCGATTCAAAGGTGATGATAATAAAAATTCACAACCTTGTGGAGCCGGTGACGCTGGAAATGGAAATAACACTGGAAACGGAAATGGAAATGGAAATGTTGGGGTAGGCCAATGTAACCCTAATGTTAACTAAAAGGTAAAAAGCAACGGGAAGTCAACGGGCATGTCTGATTGACTCCCCGTGTTTCGTATAATTTTTTAAGGAGACCCATATGAGGCAATTAACAACGAAAATTGGCGATCGTAACATCCGCATCTTTATAGATTCCCGAAAACTCAATAAATTTTTCGAAAGAAGCTTTCCAGCATTTTTAAATGCTGAAGATCATCCACCTAATCTTACAATCAAAATTAAGGACGGATACGGTATTCCTTTTAAAGATTATAAAGTAGAGATAACCAAGCAGAATCAAAAAATCCTTTATAAAAGAGCTGATTATTTAATTGAGGTCGATGTTGATTATACCGCTGCCATCATTTCTGCCCATGATGAACTTGCCCTAAAACATGCTCTAACTAATCTCTATAGTGCATTCATCGTCCATCATCATTGGGGATTGTTAATCCATTCCTCCTGTGCAATCGATAATGGAAAGGCACATATCTTTTCCGGTCAATCGGGGGCAGGTAAATCAACGGCGGCCAAACTCTCCTATCCCAGGGAACTTCTTTCTGATGAAGCAACACTAGTAAAAATTACATCCGAGGGAATCCAAGTCTTTAATTCCCCATTCCGCAGTGAACTTGAAGCAGAAAAATTTGAGGGGAATATTGAATTGGCAAGTATCCAATTATTAATCCAAGCACTACAAAATAAACGCGAAAGATTAGAAAAGTCGGATGCCCTTCTTCATTTAATGGATAAAGTGTTTTTTTGGCCCCACACCAAGGAAGAAACACAAACAATTATGCGCTTACTGACATTACTGGTAAGACAAGTACCTGTATATGAGCTTCATTTTCAAAAAAATAATACATTTTGGGAGTTAATATCATGATGACTCAATTTATTCAAAAAGAAAATGTAGAAGCCACTGAGCTGGATGGTGAATGGATTCTTCTAAATACCGACCAATTAACCGTTACCAAATTAAACGAAATAGGTGGTCTGTGCTGGTCATTATTGAACAATGGTCAAACAGGGGAATCCCTAGCACAAGCTATCTCTGAAAGATTTCAACCAACTGGGGATAAAGATCAAATTAAAAAGGACATGGAAGAATTCTTATACCATCTTAATGAGTGCGGGCTGATTGAGCATGTTAGTCGATAACCAAACCTTTATGCTTCTTAAAAGAACGATTGAAAAAGATGGGTGGCTGGAGCTTCCGGCGTATGGGAACAGCATGTATCCATTTATCCAACAAGGTAATCTTTGTAGATTCGAGCCGTGTGACCCATCATTGGTAAAAAAGGGCGATGTGATCTTATTCCAATCGCAAGATGGTCGGTTAATTGCTCATCGTTTTATTAGGACGAAAAATATTGACCACCAACCACAATTTTTCCTAAAAGGAGACACAAACCTAGGTTTCGACCAACCCATTGGGAAAGAAAGAATCCTTGGAAAGCTAGTTTGTGTCCAAAAACATCTGCATAAAATTTCACCAGATGCTTTCACAACAAAACTGTGGGGGAAGTTAATCCTTACCTTTCCTGGCCTTTCAGGTATTCTACGAAAATACCTAAACCGGAAGTTGAACTTGCAATATTAAAAAAAGTATGGAGTGTCCATATATGAAGGCACAGATTGAATCACTCATAAAACAATATTTTACTATGAAGGACATTCGCCGAGCGTTATCCTTCGTCATGCCCTATATTTTGAAACGCTGGAAAGCATATGTCGTGATTCTGATGTTGTTAGGGGTAGATATTTACCTAACAATTGCCTTCGCAAAATACTATGGTGACTTGACGGATGCAGCGATTCATGGTGGATACCATCAGATTTTATCGTTAGTTCCATATGGCGCATTCCTAATTCTTGCGAGTATTGCCTCCAGTGTGTCATATACATACTGCAATTTATTTGCAACCAACGCAGTGAAAATGGATTTAAAAAATCACTTTTTTCATTATGTTTTAAGACTCCCGGCAGGGGATGCTTCTAATTATCGCTCTGGTGAATTAATGTCCCACTTTTCTAATGATATCCACGGCGTTGATGGTGTAATTGGCAGCAGCATCATCAGTCTTATTCGCCTGCCAATAATCTATATTGTGGTCTTCATTTATTTGGTACAAATCAATTTGACGCTTTGTTTAGTGAGTCTGATTGTTGCACCTATCGCTGCTTTATCTGGTATTGTATTTGGATTATTACTCCGGAAAAATGGTAGATCAATTCACCAGTTAATTGGAAATATTAATCACCATTTAAGTGAGACCTTTCATGGTTTTATGGTTATTCGTTCCTTTACATTGGAGAGACTTTATTATTCGAAATTCGTTAAACAGAATCGTCAATTACTAAAATTAGAATTAGAAAATACAAAACTTCAAAGCTTTTATAATACTGGCGAGCAGATTATCGGTTCTATCACTTTTATTCTTAATCTTTCGATTGGGGCCTTATTTGTTTCCAAAGGAGAGCTAACGGTTGGTGCCTTGTTAACGTTTTTAAATCTGGTTACCCATTTATTTTATCCGATTACAGGAATGGCTAACGTTTGGGCTGGTTTTCAACGGTCAGTTGCTGCCCTTGAGCGGGTGCTGGATGTTCTAGATAAGCCAGCAGCTTCTGAAGAACTGCCAGCTTTTTCGCAGCCAATCAATAATGTGGAATCAATAGAATTTCGTGATGTTACCTTTGGATATGTAAAAAATACAAATGTATTTGAACAATTTAATATGACGATTCCCTCTGGAAAAGTTGTGGCACTTGTGGGACCAAGTGGAGCAGGGAAGAGCACGCTGTTTAATCTTTTACAAGGGTTTTATCTACCACAATCAGGGGAGATTCGAATTGCTGGGAAATCTATTCAGAATCTAACCGCTTCAGAGTTACGAAGCTCAATTGCCCATGTTCCACAGGAAACCTTTCTTTTTGCCGGAACTGTCCGGGAAAATCTTTTAATTGCCCGGCCGAATATTACTGAAAAAGAAATGGTCGAAGCTGCTTTCCATGCGGAGATTCATGATTTTATCCTATCATTGCCAAAAGGATATGATACGGAAATTGGTGAAAATGGAATTAAATTATCCGGCGGTCAGAAACAGCGGATGGCCATTGCCCGGGCTATTTTAAAGGATGCCCCGATTCTATTATTGGATGAGGCAACGTCCGCTTTGGACGGGGAAACTGAATATTATGTAAAAGAAGCACTTGATCAGTTAATGGTAGGGCGAACCACCATTGTTATTGCCCACCGCCTTACCACCATTCAAAATGCGGATCTTATTTTAGTGGTTGATAATGGCCAAATTGTTCAACAGGGTACACATGAAGAGTTGATCAGACAGCATGGACTATATCGTAAATTAAATGAAACTTCCTTTAATAAACCAAGACCGTTGTCCCTAGTGTCAAAATCGTAAAAAAGAGGTGGTACTGTGATGATTGAATTAATAAAGGCCATTTATGGGCAGGGACCATTACCTCAAGACGAATTCTTTTATCATAGTGCAATAGACAAAATTGAAGAGGATGGAATTGCCTCTCAAATATACTTTTTGTTAAAAAAGCAAGGAAAGTTGGAACAAACACCGGATTTCTTCCAGGATTTTTTAAAACAAAGCTATGAAAGGTCCTTCTATCAAAATCTGTTTATAAAAAGTCAACAAGAGGATATCCTTCAGCGGTTTGAGGATTATGGTATTAATGTTATTCCGTTGAAAGGGATTCATTTGGCAGAAAAGGTTTTCGGGCATGTAGGGGCAAGAGCAACATCTGATATTGATTTGTTAATTCGGATAGAGGATCTAGAAATTGCAATTGAAGTTGTCCATTATCTAGGCTTTACGGTGGAAGAAGCGCCGATTCCCGGGCATTTTCATTGTAGCTTTAGCAAGGAGTTGCCGAACTCTACTATGCCGTTAGTAGTAGAGTTACATTGGAGTTTAGTGAAACAGAGTACATCGAAGTTTGACATTGCTGATTTATGGAAACATGCAAAACCGGTTAAAGGCAATGAGTATATTAAGGAATTAATCCCTAATCATACTTTTTACATGCTTTGTCTACATGGCTGGAGGCATAATTTAGATTCAATGAAATATTTTTTAGATTTAATTCAAGCTCTTTATTATTTCAACGAGGACGTTGATTATGAAGAAATATTACAACTAGCAGCAAAACACCAAACGCATAGGAGAATGATTAGAACTTTATCCATCCTTTATCTGCAGTTTCCTTTTTTGGATAAAATCAAACCGTTTCATCATAAAAGGGATTTTCCATTATGGCAGTATCGCTATGCCCAGGGCTTTAAAAAGTATCTTGATTTTATTGATTATCAATTTTTAGGGTTTGATACGGTTAAACATGGTTTTGTCGAATTTATTCATTGGATTTGGCCATCCAAGGACGAGGTACCTGTCGATGGGGAAGGCCCAAAAATGTATTTTTTCTTATATAAAAAAAGAATTGCCGGAATGATAAAGTCCTTATTTTCTAATTAAAAAAGGATGACATCAAAGTGGTCATCCTCCTGTTGTTAAATGGAATACTGTAATTTCTGGTCGGCAATGAAACCGAACCGCGAGTTTAGTTGTCCCGATTCCCCGATTCACATACAACGGCATTTTATTTACTCCAACCTTATATAACCCATCCGAATATTTACGGGCAAGAACTTGTTTGATAATGGGACCATAAAAAGGCAATCGTATTTGGCCACCATGGGAATGCCCTGAGAATTGCGCACTGATTGGATACTTAATACTTTCATCCGCAATGTCGGGTTCGTGGGCAAGTAGGAACACACAGTCTTGTTCCGTTCGTCCTTCTACAGCTTTTTCAATGTTTGGACTTCCATACATAAGATCATCAATTCCGGCAATATATAGGCGCTGCTGGTTGACCTCAATAAAGTCGTGACTATTGTCCAGGACTTTAAATTGTGAAGTTTGTAGCACGTTAATCACTTGGCTCTTTGTATAGAAATCATGGTTCCCGATTACCGCCCATTTTCCACCGCGAAGTCCTTTTAACGATTGAAGTAAAGGAATAGCAGCTTCCGGGTGATAATTACCAATCTGCACTAGATCACCCGTAAAGAAAATTATATCCGGATTTAATCCATTTATCAATTTGGTGACGTGTTGAAAATCGTCTACACCATAATGGAAACCCAAATGAACATCACTAAATTGAACAATGCGCCAACCTTCAAATGCCTTAGGGAGGTTTTTTATTTTTAGTTTTATTTCTTTAACTTGATACCAAAATCGTTCAATTTTATATGAGTATGTTCCCGTTATAAGTCCTGCTGCTAGCACGCCTAAATACATTTTTCCATATTTTTTTAAAAAGGCCCTTCGTGTCAATGGCTGTAATTTTGATTGGAATTCACCCATATATAACTCCCTCTATGAAATTCTTTTATTTAAATATTTGTGAAAAATGTTCTTTTTAATGAACATTATAAATGATATAATTTGGTTACTCAATACCAATGGGAAAATCAAGCCGAACTTTGATATGCACTCTATTGAAATTTATCTAATACTTGGTTTCATTGCACTTTTTCAGCTTAAATATTTGACCCTACTTAATTATTTTTATAAAAAATATTTTGCGAAATTAGATTGACACCTTAAACAAAAGATGGTACTTTTGACCTATAATCGTTCTTGATTAAGAACTAATTTGATTGGAGAAAAAGATGAGTGCTATAACTGGAATCATTCACTTTAATGAAGAATCTTTAGACCCTGAATTTTCTAAAAGCTTAATGATGGCATACGAACAATATCCTGTTGATAAAGTTTCGACATGGAGTCAGAATCAAATTTTCCTTGGATGCCATGCCCAATGGATTACTCCTGAATCAATAGGAGAAACACTTCCTTACTATGATTATGAAAAGGGATTAGCAATCACAGCAGATGCCATAATCGATAATAGAAATGAATTGTTTAATAGGTTACAAGTTAACCTTACACAACGTGAAAACATTCCAGATAGTCAACTAATATTACTAGCATATAATAAGTGGGGGAACGAAGCCCCTAAATATTTAATTGGCGATTTTTCTTTTATGATATGGGATGAAAAAAAACGAAAGCTATTTGGAGCTAGGGATATTTCAGGAGCAAGAACGCTTTACTTTTATAACAATCAAAGTCATTTTGCTTTTTCAACAATAATAGAACCATTATTCAGTTTACCATATATTGATAAAAGACTTAATGAGGAATGGTTAGCTGAATTTCTTGCAATACCAGGAATGACTGAGGCAGTTGATACCCAATCAACAGTTTATAAAAATATTTATCAAATTCCACCTTCATATGCCATTAGTGTAAAAGATGGAAGTGTAAAATTTATTAGATATTCAAAAGTTGAGGCAGGGGAGCCATTAAAGCTTAATTCAAATGAAGAATATATAGAAGCATTTAAGGAAGTTTTCCATGAAGCAGTTGCATGCAGGATTCGGACCCACGGTAAAGTTGGCTCTCATTTAAGTGGAGGATTGGATTCAGGTACAGTTGTAAGTTTTGCTGCAAAAGCACTCAATAAAGAGAATAAACGGTTACATACGTTTAGTTATGTACCTGAAGAGAGTTTTAGAGACTGGACGGCTAAATATTATTTACCTAATGAAAGACCGTACATTGAAGAAACCATTAAGCATGTCGGAAATATAGATGACCAATATTTAAGTTTTGAGGGGAAAAGTCCTTTATCGGAAGTAGATGATTTTCTGAATATCATGGAAATGCCCTACAAATTTTTTGAAAATACATTTTGGCTGAAGGGAATAAATGAGGAAGCCAATCAGCAGGGAATTAAAATCCTTTTAAACGGTGCAAGGGGAAATCACTCCATTTCCTGGGGGTCGTGGAAACTATCCATCGATTATTATGCTACATTACTTAAGAAATTTAAATGGATTCACTTATTCAATGAACTAGATTCCTATTGTAAAAATTTTAAAACTGGAAAATCGGTTATGTTACCGATTGTAGCAAAGCAGGCTTTTCCAGCTATCTCATCGTTGTTTTCAAAGCAGAATCATAGTGTTGAACCATTTCCTCCTTTTATAAACCCGTCTTTTGCAGAGAAGATGAATGTTTTTGAAAAACTACAAGATCAAGGAGTTGATATAACAGGGGAAATTGCCAAAAATTTAAATGAACATAGGATGAACCATTATAATCAACCATATGTTTGGAACAAAAGTGGTACAGCCACTACTAAACTATCATTACGGTATTCCTTATGGGACCGTGATCCAACCAATGATATCAGAGTTATTCGCTTTTGTTTATCGTTACCAGAAGAACAATATATTCAAGGTGGCATGGAACGTTCGTTTATACGAAGAGCAACAAAAAACTTACTTCCTGATAAAGTTAGATTCAATCATCATACAAGAGGCTTACAAGGTGCTGATACTATCCATCGGATGTCTTCGAAGTGGAAAAGTTTTTACTCGGAACTTCAACAGCTTTCTCATGACCACTTAGTTGCCGAATTTATAGATATCGGAATGATTAAAAAAATCCTTTCAAAAATGGGGGAAGACCTTCCACATCCGGGTTTTACTTTTAGTGATGAATTTAAGATTTTAACAAGAAGTTTGATTGTTTACAGATTTTTAAAGAATTTTTGCTGAAAGGGGGTGAGAAGGTTGAAGAAAGAATGGACAATGCCACAATTAGAGATTCTTGATATTCGAATGACCATGAATGGACCGGGGAATGCAAATCCTGATTGTTTTGATGTATCGGATGGAAGACATGAAAATCATGACGGAATGTCAAATGCAAGTTGTAAGGACCCAAGTGTAAATTTGGGCAGCTAACATGAAGGTTGTACTTTCTATTGCCCTTATGTCTTTATAAGGAAGGCATAGGGGCGATTTATTTATTTGGAGGATCCCATGCTAAATAAAACGAAAATAGGTTTTTATCGTGCCTTCGGCTTAAATATAATAAGCGAGATAGCTCTCCCAGAATTATCAAGGTTTGCTGAACGAAAAGTTTTTTTCGATACTAAAATTAGTATTGGTGATTTAGAAAAAGAATGGTCATTAACAGGTGCGTTAATTAATCAATTTTATATAAAAGAAAATATAATTATGTTTCAAATCCCTGAAGTAGCTATTTTTTCAATAAAGAATGGAAAACAAATTATCGTTTCACCATTAAGCAGTTTCAATGAAGATGAAGCCCGCCTTTACATACTAGGTACATGTATGGGAGCAATTTTATTACAAAGGAGAATACTGCCTTTGCATGGAAGTGCCATTGTTATTGATGGAAAAGTCTATGGGTTTATTGGGGATTCTGGTGCAGGTAAATCAACCATTGCTTCTGCGTTTATACATAAGGGGTACTCACTTTTAACTGATGATGTCATTGCCGTAACACTATCTAAACATGGCATTCCAGTAGTAACACCTTCCTACCCGCAACAAAAGCTATGGCAAGAAAGTTTAAATCAATTTGGCATGGACCATCAACAATTTCGGCCTCTGGTAGAAAGAGAAACGAAATATGCGGTTCCTGTACCTTCAAATTTTTTGCATAAATCATATCCGCTTGCAGGTGTCTTTGAAATCGTTAAAACCAATCATGATGAGATTGAAATTCTTCCAATTCAGGGGGTAAAAAGACTGGAGACCCTGTATTATCATACGTATCGCAATTTTATGATTGCACCAGCCGGATTAACGGAATGGCATTTTCATTCACTAGTTCAAATTGTAAATAAAATTAATCTATTTCAATTGAATCGTCCCAATTCGTATTTTACTGCTCATGAACTCCCGGATTTAGTTTTACAAATGATCAAGAAATCAAAGGAAGAAACAGTAGTGTAGACAACCTTATTTTCAACTTTGCGGTATGTAGGGAAATGAGAAGATGTCCAACATTCCAGGAGGATGTTTTATGACTGAAGTCTTTTATTTTATAAAAAAGTTACACATATATGCAGGAAAGAAACTTTATCTAAACCTAATTGGTACGCTTGTAATGAGTTTACTTGATGGGGTTGGGATTTTATTTTTAATTCCTATGATAAGTATGAGCAATATGATGAACATTAAAACTAGTGGAATACCCTTTATAGGGTTTCTTGATTTCTTTCAAACTATTCCTGTTCAAATGGGGATGTCACTTATTTTGGGGATATATGTATTACTTGTCATTGGTCAAGGTATACTACAGCGTCAGATTACTATTCAAAATACAATGATTCAGCATGGTTTTTTTCGTCAATTACGAATTGAAACCTATGATGCCCTGCTTCATGCAAATTGGAACTTTTTTATAAATAAAAGAAAATCTGACCTTCTTAACTTTTTAACTGCCGAGATTGCAACCGCTAGCGCGGGAACAAATTCATTTTTTCAGTTCATTGCCGGACTCATTTTTACATTGATTCAAATAGGGATAGCCTTTTTGCTTTCACCTAAAATCACCATTTTTGTTTTAATCAGCGGAGGAGTACTCATTTTATTTTCACGAAGCTATCTTAAAAGATCACTAGCCCTTGGAAGCAAAACGTACGAGTCAGGGAAAGCATATCTAGCCGGCATCACTGACCAAATCAATGGAATCAAGGATATTAAAAGTAATAGCATAGAAGAATCACGTATGAATTGGTTCCGTTTTGTTACATTAAATATGCAGAAAGAGCAAATGGAATATTCCAAGTTGAGTACCAAATCGCAATTATATTATAAAACTGTTTCTTCGATCCTAATTGCTGTTTTCCTTTTAATTGCAATGAACACGTTTCATGCTCAAAGTGGACAATTGATCTTAATTATTATCATTTTTTCGAGATTATGGCCAAGAGTTGCTGGAATCCAGGCTTCAATGGAGCAAATAGCTATGAGGATTCCTTCCTATAAAGCTGTAATTGCCTTGCAAAACGAGTGTAAACTTGCTCGGGAATTTAACGAAAAGGATATAACTGAGTCTGAACCACTTCAGGTTAAAAGCGGGATTGAATGTTTTAACATCTTTTTCAGATATAATAAAGATTACCAGGAATTTACTCTGAAAAATATTAATCTTTATATTCCAGCAAACAATATGACAGCCATTGTCGGCCGTTCTGGTGCAGGGAAAAGCACTTTGATCGATCTATTAATGGGTCTAAACAAACCGGAAAAAGGGGAAATTTTGATTGATGGAACCCCGCTCTCGAATCAAAATCTTTTGGCCTTAAGGCGCGCCATTAGCTATGTTCCACAAGAACCCTTTTTATTTAATGACACAATTAGGGAGAATCTATTAATTGTTGAACCTAATGCCAATGAAAATCAAATTTGGGAAGCATTAGAGTTTTCTTCTGCAGCTGAGTTTGTTAAGAAACTGCCGGATGGTTTAGATACCCTTATTGGGGATCGGGGAATACGGCTTTCGGGCGGTGAACGGCAACGGCTTGTATTGGCACGTGCCATCTTAAGGAAACCAACTATTCTTATTTTAGATGAAGCTACTAGTTCCTTAGATACTGAAAATGAAGCTAAAATACAGGAAGCAATTGAAAGATTAAAAGGATCAATGACCATTATTACCATTGCTCATCGTTTTTCAACTATAAGAAGTGCTGATCAAGTGCTTGTTTTAGAAAACGGGGAAATTATCCAAAAGGGGGAATTTTCTAAGCTTACCAAGGAAAATCAGGGGATGTTTAGTAGATTATTAAGAAATCAATTAGAAGGTAGTGTGATGTGATAGCTGAGAATAGAAATTTAATCCAGAAAGGCCATCTTGCTCTACATAAAAGATGGCTTTTCATCTACTTTTCTTAAAAAATTTTTTAAAAGTATTACTGGAAATAGATTAGAAATAGGTGGAGCTTGTTTTGTAACATTATTTATATAGGAAGACGCTTAACTGATTTTTTGCATCGATTGTCGCCAATAAAACATTGGGTACGTTGGTTTGATGTTGAATTCTTAGATTATTATGTAACCATTTTTCATCTTTTTGAAGTAACTTTAAAATTTGATAATTAATTCTTCCTTCCGTAATAACTGTTTTCGGCAAATCAAACGGTTCCGTTTTTATTTGATAAGTGGAGGGGGAAATCGATTCATACTGAGGATCGAGAAAAATGGACATTTTTCCGTCCGCCTCCCATAAAGCCAAAGCTACCTTTTTTACGTCTTCCACCTTTTCCTTTCGTAATTCTGCTAATAAATATTCAATTGAAATTCTCGCTTTTAATAATCCCTTGTATAGAATTTCACCATCTTTTATTAACGGAAAGGGATCAGAATCCATTAATTTTCGAAAGCGGGGCCATTTTAGGGTAAGGTAGACGCATAACATATATAAGACAACGATAATGATTGTGGAGATGATTGAACCTTTCATCCCAATGGTATGGTCTGATAATGGATGGGCGATGATATTTCCTAACATTAATGCAATGATAAAATCTAATAGTCTTAACTGGGAAATGGCGCGGCTTCCCATAATCTTTGCCGAAAATAGCATAAAAAAGAAGGTAATGGTTGCTCTCAAACTCCATTCGATCGTTGTTAATGAATCCTGCCCATGTAAAAATTCCATCAAAACCACCTCGTTAAAAATTAAAACTGTTTTTAATTTATTATGCCTTCTTGGTGGAAAAATAAAAGAATGAGTGGAGTTTAGTGGGGTTCCGTCTGTAAATTGTTGGAATAATATCATTTGTCTTTTGCTAATAGATAACAACTAAAGGAAGATTTGCGTTCGGATTTTTACTAACTTATTAACGTAAAAAAAAGTGTCGAAATTTTTGGAATTTTTGTTGTTCGGTATAGTGAACTTTTATGGTAATATTTTCATAGAGAATAACGTGTAAATAGATAAAGGCAAACCTCTCGAAAGGGTGGGACGCAAAGCTACAGGTCTAAAGTAATGTACAATGACGGCTGAGTTGCCTAAAATACTTATATTTTAGGAGGATAGATAGGGCAATGGAAGATTCGTTGATTGATGAAAAAGAACTAGACAAAGAATGGATAGAACTCATTCTTCAAGCACGAAATTTAGGAATATCCATTGAAGAGGTGAAAGATTACCTAAAAATTTCCTAAGGCCAAGTTTTGGTCTTTTTTCATTTGTATAAAAATTGGTTACCGTTATTTGGATTAATATAAAAAGACCTGCTCAAAATTACGAGTAGGTCTGATATTGTTGGTTTACAGCGTTATAAAAGAACCATTTTCCAAGCCATTAATAATGCAAAAACTTCACACAAACAGGATAAGGAACTTCGATATCTTTTTCTATCAATGTAAGTTTCCCGGTTTCAACATCCCGACTATACAGCACCAGATTACCTGATTCCTGGTTAGATCCAACCAAATACCGACCTGTTGGGTCGATTGAAAAATCCCTCGGCCAATCCCCCTCCGATGAAACACGTTCAACAAAGCTTAACTCACCTGAGCTCTCATCCACACTAAACATCGCAATGCTATTATGTCCGCGATTCCCTGCATAGACAAATCTGCCGTCAGCGGAAATTTGGATGGCACTGCCTTGATTATTTTCCGTAAAATCCTCGGGAATGGTAGAAATAAATTGGTTCGCTGTAAAATGGCCATCTTTAGCATGATAGGTTAGGAAAATAACTTCTGAACTAAACTCCGTCATCACATAAGCAAATTTTCCATTTGGATGGAAGGTAATATGTCTTGGACCGCTGCCGGGAGGAGTGGATAAACGACTAACCTCTGTTAATGTTCCATCCTGGCTTACTTCATATGTAAGAAGGGAATCCGTGCCTAATTCAACGACAACAATATATTTTTCATCAGGAGTTACTCCGGCAAAATGTGTATGGGGCTTTTCCTGTCTTGGATCTGGGCCATTTCCTTCATGTTGAATAACGGAAGCAGGGGGCTGAATGAAACCTGTTTCAGAATCAAGTAAATAAGACACAACTGTTCCCATATGATAATTTGCACTAAATAAAAATTGATTTTTGCTGTTCATACTGACATGGCATGGAGAGGAACCTGGTGATAATTGGGTATTTATTGGAGTAAGTTCACCGGATTCGTTATCAATGGAAAAAGAAGCCACTCCGCCTTCTTCACCTTTTTTAATAACGGCATATAGATATCGATTATCCTGACTTATGTTAAGGTAAGTAGGGTTCCCTAGTTCAGCAGCCGCTTTAATATCTGTAATTTTTGCATTTTTAGTATCCAGTGTAAATGTGTAAATTCCTTTACTGTCACCTTTTGTATAGGTACCAATGTATCCAGTGTATTTATTGTTAGAGTGCATTTTTTTACTCCTTGGGAATGATTTTTCGTTTTATTTTATCATAATTACGAAAGGTTATTTATTTTAGTGGTTTAAATTCTAATTCAACTAAAAAAACATACAAGCTTTGCATGCTTTTTCAATCGGATATAATCTCAACCCATTCCCCCGACCACTTTTCAATTTCCCTTATAATCGGCTCCATCGCCATCCCTTTTTCCGTTAAAGAATACTCAATTCTGACCGGTGTTTCCGGATAAACTTCTCTCTTCACAATTCCCTCATGTTCTAAATCTTTTAGTCTTTCTGATAAAAGCCTCCCGCTAATGGGAAGGGAGGATTCAATGGTACAAAAACGCTGCGGTCCAGATAATAGTTGATAAATAATAAAGCCAGTCCAACGCTGGCTGAGTAATTTCATGGCCTGCTCAAATTTAGGGCATAATGATGATTGATCCATACTCTTTCACCTCTATAATCTTCATTATACCTATTGTGATTATCTATTTTCAATTAATTACTTGACGTAAATATATTACAATATTATAGTTAGTTACATAAAGTAAGTAAAGGGGTGTAATAAATGCTTCCATCTTTATTTTTAGCACACGGATCACCTATGTTAGCAATTGAAGATAATCAATATACACGTTTTTTAGAGAATTTAGGACAGCAATATCAGCCAAAAGCGATAGTGATTTTTACTGCTCACTGGGAGGCTGAAACGTTAACCATTTCCTCTTCAGATGAATCGTATGAAACCATCTATGATTTCTATGGTTTTCCGCCGGAGCTATATGAAGTTAAGTATCCCGCAAAAGGTTCTACGAAGCTGGCGCAACAATTAAAGGAACGATTTGCTCAAGCGGGGATTCCTTCTAATTTGGATACTAAGAGGGGGTTAGATCACGGCTCTTGGACAATGTTATCGAAAATGTATCCAAATGCGGATATTCCGATTGTTCAAGTCTCTGTTCATCCATTTTTATCTCCTGAGACGCAATACAAAATTGGCGAGACATTAAATGGGCTTGGACAAGAAGACATTCTTGTTATTGGAAGTGGTGTAACGGTCCACAATTTACGAATCGTTCATTGGGAACAAAAAGAACATGAACCATGGGCTGTCGCATTTGACGACTGGCTTTTAGAAAAAATTGAAAAGCAGGATTTACCTAGTCTTTTCCAATATGAAAAACTTGCACCGAATGCCAAGGTTGCCGTACCAAGACCAGAACACTTTGTTCCCTTTTTCATTGCAATGGGCAGCGGTAATGGTTTGGACCAAGCAAAACCAATTTACCGAGATTATGAATTTGGAACACTGAGCTATCTTTGTATGGAATTTTAAGTGCCATTTTTCGATGGCACTTTTGCCGTTTTATTAACAATTTGTGAAGGATTGCCTTTTCCGTTTCCCATAAGGAGACAAGTTTAGTAAAATTAAATTTATCAAAGAGAATATAAGAGGAGTTTAATTTATGGCAAATAACAAAAAAAATACGAAGCAACAGGGGAATTCATCCAAGTTTACCTTCTGGATAATCGGCTTAATAGCGGTTTGTATTCTTGGCTTTATTTTTCTAGGAAATCACAACAAAAAGGTGGAAAAGCCTGCATCCAAATCGAAAGTAGCTATTGATTATTCTGGACAGCCGTTTCTTGGAAAAAGCTCAGCACCTGTATCAATTATTGAGTTTGGCGATTATAAATGTCCAAACTGTAAAAACTTTGCCGGGAGTGTGATTCCAGTTATTCAAAAAGAGTTAGTGGATACTGGGAAGGCAAAACTGTATTTCTTTAATGATTCTTTTATTAATGTAGACTCAAAGCGAGCTGCCAAATTTGCTGAAGCCGTATATCACGAGCTTGGGAATGATACTTTCTGGAAATTCCATGAACTTCTATATAAAAAGCAACCGGAAGATCCTAAATATGAAAAAATGGATGTTTATGATAAGAAATTCTTGGTGAACACGCTTAAAGAGGTTGCATCTGAGAAAGATGTCAATAAGGTAGTAGCTTATTTTGATGCAAATAAGGCTGATGCTGCCTTTAAAAAAGATATGGATTATGTTACACAGCTTGGGGTGACGGGAACTCCAACGATATTTGTTGATGGAAAGATGTTCCAAGGCAAAACTCTTGATGATTTGAAGGATATGGTCGAAAAAGCAGCAAAGGGGAAATAGGTAAATGAATAAATCCTTATTACTTGCTTGGGTTGCTGCGATTATCGCCACAATTGGAAGTTTGTACTTTAGTGAAGTTCGTCATTTTATCCCATGTACACTATGCTGGTACCAAAGAATTTTTATGTACCCATTAGTGATAATTCTTGGAATTGCCGTCTATCGAAATGATCTCACTATCTATCGATATGTTTTGCCACTGTCGATTATCGGGATGCTTATTTCCGGATATCATACGGTTTTGCAAAAAATTCCCTACTTGCAGCAGTTTGAAATGTGTACAACAGGTGTTCCTTGTTCAAAGGATTATCTAAATTGGCTTGGTTTCATTACAATTCCAATGATGGCTTTTGTTGCGTTTACCATTATTACTATATGCTTAACGGTTCTTGCCCGAGGCAGTAAAAAAGAGACTATTCGTTAGTCTCTTTTTTACTGGTTCTGTGCCTCTGCCTGCTTTACCTTCAACCTTTCCTCTAATACACGCACCATATGAAGGAAATGGTCTGCCTCTCTCACGACATGGTCAGCCAATAATGGATCAATGACGTTTTTGATTTGACAAGTCTTAATAAAATCTAAACCTGCCTGCTTAAAATTGCGAATTTCTTGTGCAGCGTTTTCGCTGTCTTTATTCAACTTTCCGATAATCGGGTAGGTTGGTTGTTTCTTATAGAGCATTGATTCAACATCTCTTGCCTGATTAAGAAGAACTTCAAAATCATCACCAAATTTCAATGCCGCTCTTACTAAATTTCGTTCTGATTGATCTAATAGGGAAGCAATAAAACGCGAATGCTCCATCATGATTCTGAGCCAAAATACATTTTCTTTAATAATCGCGTCTTGAATCGGATCCAAGATTCCTTCATTAAATTTTTTTAACGTCCTCATAAAATATTCCGCTTCTCTTGCAATATGGTCGACAAGAAGGGGAAAGTTAAATCCTCTTACCTGACAATTAATGATCATAATGAGGAGATTGCGTTTAAAATTCCGTAATCCTAATACCAATTGAATGGAGTCTTCGTTTAATTTTCGGACAGCAGTTACAGTATTGGGAGTATTGTAGGCTCTTTTTTCCTGTTCCTCAAAAAAATGATAAAAGCGGTCTGTTTGCTGAATCAGATGTTTATCATGGCGGCTAAAGCCTTCGCCTAGGAAATAAGAATGCTCTTTCATAATCCGCAGCCAAAATTTATTTTCGGTTAACGAACGCTCAATGAAAAGTTGTTCAGTTAATGATTCCGGTTGTGCGGCAAATGTTTCTGGGGCAATTAACATTTGATTGTTTGAATCCATAAAACCTTGATTTACCATCATAAGTCCCCCTTCAAACAAACTCATACACTCTATATGTATTAGTGGTAATTTCTTGTTATGATTCATTGAAAAATATATTTAGGTAAAGAATAAAAGTAAGTAAAACTTTTTTGGAGGGAGAAAATGAAAGCCTCGGATTTATTGGTAAACTGCTTAGAAAATGAAGGGGTAGAATATATTTTTGGAATTATAGGGAGTGAGGTCATCAATTTGGCCGATTCTTTATCAAAATCAGAAAAAATACAATACATACCGGTTCGGCATGAGCAAGGTGCGGCCTTTATGGCGGATGTATACGGCCGTCTTAGTGGAAAGCCTGGTGTATGTTTAGCAACACTTGGTCCGGGAGCGACGAATCTATTAACTGGAATCTCAAGTGCCAATTTAGATCATTCACCTGTGGTAGCGATAACCGGTCAAAAAGGCCTGGATGTCCAGCATAAAAATGCTCATCAGTACGTTGATATAGTTAAGGTCTTTGAACCAGCAGCAAAATGGTCGGTGCAAATAAAGGATGCGGGTACAATCCCTGAAATCATCAGGCAATCATTTCGGACGTCAGTATCCGAAAAACCGGGAGCTGTCGTAATTGAATTACCGGAGAATATCGGAAAAGCCAATTCAACAACCAAACCTTTCCCTATTTCCCCATTGCCTATCAGTGTGCCTGCAGGGGAACCCTTAAGAGAAGCCGGCCGATTGCTTCATCAATGTAAAAAGCCCTTTATTATTCTTGGAAACGGGGTAATTAGGCAAAATGCCGTAAAGGAAGTACAGACATTTATTGAGCGGTTAGGCTGTCCGGCTGCCAATAGTTTTATGGCTAAAGGAGTTTTACCAAAAGAGCATCCGCAAAATTATTATACTTTTGGTTTTAAGGAAAAGGATTATCTCCTTCGTGGGATTGAGGAATCTGATTTGCTCGTAGTAATTGGCTTTGATTTGATCGAAGATCTGCCATCGAAATGGAACAGTAAACAAGTACCCGTTCTTCATATTGACCCATTACCTGCTGAGGTCGATGAAGGATACCCAGTGGCGGGAGAATTAGTAGGAAATCTCAAGGAAACGCTTCGTTTAATTTTAGAAGAAGAGGTTTTTCCTAAGCCTTGGCAGCCGGGCGGAGAATTAAAGAAGCGAATCGAAGACGCCTACTTTATTAGCGAAAATGGCCCTAAACCTGCTAATTTAACAATTGAAAACATTCTACATGTAATCGAAAAACTATCATCTGAACAAACAGTAGTTATTTCAGATGTAGGATCTCATAAAGTTGCAGTAGCGAGAACCTTTCAACCGAAACAGGCAAAGCAGCTTGTGATTTCCAATGGATTAGCTTCAATGGGAATATCGATTCCTGGAGCGATTGGGGCGAAACTGGCAGCGCCGGAAAAAACGGTGATTGTGTTGACTGGGGATGGGGGAGCTTTAATGAATTTTGCCGAACTTGAAACAGCCAAACGCTTAGGGCTAACATTTATCATTATTTTATTAAATGATTCTATGTTAAAGCTCGAGGTAGAGACGATGAATAAAACATTTGGTGGAAGCTTTGGGGTAACTTTTTCGAATCCTGATTTTGTGGAATTGGCTGAAAGCTTCGGGATAAAAGGGATTAGAGCAAGGCATATCGCTGAATTTGAAGAAGTTCTTACAAGGGCAGTGAAAGATTCGAATGAAATTTTTTTAATAGATGCGATCATGCAGGTAAAAGGTTAAATAAAGAGGCTTCGTCTTAAAAGTGTCGCCCATAAAGACCATAGGCGACAAAAAAGAGAGGCTACGTCTTAAAAGTGTCGCCAATAAAGACCATAGGCGACAAAAAAGAGAGGCTACGTCTTAAAAGTGTCGCCAATAAAGGCCATAGGCGACAGAATGAAGAGGCTACGTCTTAAAAGTGTCGCCAATAAAGGCCATAGGCGACAAAATAAAGAGGCTACGTCTTAAAAGTGTCGCCAATAAAGGCCATAGGCGACAAAAAAGAGAGGCATCTGCTTAAAAGTGTCGCCAATAAAGGCCATAGGC
>NZ_JAVDUQ010000018.1:0-93796 GCF_031456445.1 Neobacillus niacini
TCCCCATTATCTAAATGATTTTTTATTAATTATACAAAAAAGTACCCTATAGGTAGACCTTTTTTCAAAGTGTCTACTCTATAGGGTACATTTTAGTCTGCCTTTACTTTTTCAAGGATAAATTATGATGCTTTCGATTCCTTTTTCGCTGATTCCCTTGAAAAGAACCATCCCCCAGCAGCAATCGCAACTAAGACAAGATAGAAGCTTATTTTCCACTCACTAGAATGGGCAAATTCTTCATTTAAAATAGCGAGTGAGGGATGTGAAAGTGTATAGACTACAAGCTTTACCCCTACCCAGCCAACAATCATAAAGGCTGCCATTTCAAGACCGGGACGTTTCTCCAATAACTGAACAAATTTATTTGCCGCAAAACGCATGATGATCAATCCAAGAAAGCCCCCGGCAAAAATCACTAAGAATTTACCTCCATCTAGACCGCCGATATTCGGAAGCTTTGTTTCTGGAAGCACCACAGCCATTGCCACCGCGGCAAGGATTGAATCGACAGCAAAGGCAAGATCAGCGAGTTCTACCTTTAACACAGTAGTCCAAAAACCGCTCGTTTTTGGCTCTTTCGGTTTCTCTTCTGTTTTACTCTTCACTAGCTTGCGAAAAATATGATTCCCCGCCATGAACAACAAATAGATGGCCCCGATTGCCTGCACCTGCCATACATCCACCAAGTATGAAATAACAAACAAAGAGGCAAAGCGGAACATAAACGCGCCCGCTAACCCGTAAAACAAAGCTTTCTTTCGTTTTTCCTCAGGTAGATGTCTCACCATAATTGCAAGCACCAGTGCATTATCTGCTGCTAAAAGTCCTTCCAATGCCACAAGAATCAATAAAACCCAGCCATACTCCAATAAAATTGAAATATCCATCAAACCATCCTCCTCAAAAATTTTTAAAAGTCTCCTTTTGCCATTTTGAATATTGCGAAAGCCCAGCCTCTACAATGATGTGAGCTATAGCAATAAAAATAGGTCTTTACATGTGGGTAAAAGCCTAAATTTTACCCACATGTAAAGACCTAAAAATCCAAAAAGACCTTTACCTGGGGGTAAATGTTTGAACATTTACCCTAAGTAAAGGTCTTGCTAACAACGTCAAGGTTGCCAATAAAGCCGGAGAAATCAGGTTTCTCGAAATGACGACTTTATTGTACAGCTACTCCCCTTTAAAAAGGAAATATTTAATTAATATTATTATATATTTATATTTTCATATTTGTCAATAATTACAAACCATATACCTCTGAATATTTTTTCTCCAAGTATTGGACTAAGTAATCTGCATTCAATTCTTCACCTGTCACCTTTTGAATTAATTCATTCGGGGTGTAGAGTTTACCATATTGATGAATGTTTTCTTTTAACCAATTTTGAATAAGGTCAAATCTACCATGTTCAATATGATGATAGAAATCAGGCAGGTCTTGTTCAATCTTTCTTAGTATTTGTGCGGCATACAAATTCCCTAATGAATAAGAAGGGAAATAGCCGATTCCGCCAAACGACCAGTGAACATCCTGGAGGACACCCTCTGTATCGGTGCCAGGGGTGACTCCAAGATAATCCTGCATTTTCTCATTCCAGATAGCTGGCAAGTCTTTCGCTTCAATTTCCCCCGCCATTAAGGCTTTTTCAATTTCGTAGCGGATCATAATATGCAAATTATAGGTTAACTCATCTGCCTCCACTCGAATAAATGATGGCTGTACTGTATTTACCGCTCGGTAGAATTCCTCTACTGTTACATTTTCCAGCGTTTCAGGAAATTGAGCCTGAAGCTGCGGATAAAAATAATTCCAGAATTCTTTGCTGCGACCGACCATATTTTCCAAAAATCTTGATTGGGACTCATGTATTCCGAAAGAAGCACCGCTTTGAAGAACAGAACCTTCAAATTCCGGATTGATATTTTGCTCATAAATTCCATGACCGGCTTCATGAATCGTGCCAAACAAGGCTGATCGAACATTATGCTCTAAATAACGGGTTGTTAAGCGGACGTCTCCTGTATTGACTGTCTGGGCGAAAGGATGGACGGTTTCATCCAATCTTCCCGCTTCAAGATCAAATCCAATCAACGGTAAAATAAAGCGGTTAAATGCTTTTTGTTTTTTCACATCATAGGATTGGTCAAAGATTTCCGAAGGTGTCGGTCTTCCTGATTGTTGAATTCTTTCTAGTAAATTGACAGTTGATTCTCTTAATTTTGCAAACAATGGATCTAGTTTTTTAACGGTTAAGCCCGGCTCAAACTCATCTAACATCGCATCATATGGATGTTCTTCATAACCGTAAATTTCAGCAAACCTTCTTTTAAAATTTACAATTTTCTCAAGATACGGAAGAAACAGGTCAAAGTCATTCGTCGCCCTTGCCTCTTCCCATGCATCATTGGCTTGAGCAGTCAAAATCGAATATTCCTGGAAAAGGTCTGCCGGAATGGTTTTTGCTTTCTTATAATAATCTCTATACTCCCTTACCTTCGCCATCGTAACATCATCCACGGATAAAGCGCTTTCATTCGTACTAAGCACGTCTATTAAGCTGCCCATCTCCTCTGAAACCGACAGTTTAAATACTTCCGTCCTTAGAGTACCGATTGCCTTCGCAAAGGTATGCCTTCCTTTTTTCGGTGCCATCACCTTTTGATCCCAATCTGTTAAACCAATGATGCTTGAAAAATGCGAGATTTTTTCATCCAAAGCTTTAAATTGTTCTAAAGCCTTCTGAACAGTTGGATCAATCACTTTATGCTCCACTATGTATGACCCCCTATTGGTATTAAACAGGCCAGGTAAACTAACCTGCCTATTCCCTTTTAATTATAAAATAATCTATCTAATATGGGAAAAATTTAGAAAGTCTTTTTATTGACAAATTTCTCAACCGCAATCGAAATTTGCTGTCATTAAACTTATTAAGGTTCTGTATAAATTTTACAAACTGTAGGTAAAAATAGAATTTAGGTTTTAAAAACTTAAATTATCGTTCCGAAATTATTGGAATTTATATTATTACAGGAGGCAGCACTAATGGATCAAAACTCACGGACAACTGTTGGACAACCCAAACAAAGAATTGATGCGGTTGAAAAAGCTGCTGGGACCATACGCTTTATTGATGACTTTACAATCCCTGGGTTAGCCCATGCAAAGCTTGTGACAAGTAAGCATGCGCATGCACAAATTCATTCAATCGACCTTTCGGAGGCATGGAAGGTTACCGGTGTTCGCGCAATTGTTACAGGTAAGATGTTTCCGTATCATATTGGTCCCATTCTTGCTGACCGTCCCCCTTTAGCTTTTGAAAAAGTTAGATATTACGGTGAACCTATAGCAATTGTGGTAGCTGACCATGAACATCAAGCCAAACAAGCCGCACAGCTGGTAAAGGTTGATTATGAACCATTGCCTGTTGTAAATTCCGTAAGGGAAGCTTTTCAAAAGGAATCCGCTTTAATTCATGAGAACTCAGGGCAATATACAAAAATTATTAGTAATGTTTACCCTGTACAAGGAACGAATATTGGCAGCCATATTAAAATCCGCAAAGGAAATTTCATTCAGGCTTGGGAAGAATGTGCAACAAAGATAAAGGAAACCTATTCCTTTAACCTTTCCGACCACGCGGCATTGGAGACCAGAAGTACAAGGGTGGAGATAAAATCTTCCGGAAAGGTGATTATTCATTCCACGACACAATCTCCCTTTACGATTAAAAAAGTAATGAATCAATTTTTTAATATCGAACTCGGAAATATCATTGTTCATACGACGATTGTTGGCGGAGCGTTCGGCGGGAAAGGAACAGTACAGTTGGAACCGCTTGCTTATTTAGCATCAAAGGCTGTTGGCGGAAAAATGGTGAAATTAGATTATGAACGGGAGGAGGACTTGATTACTGCTCCGTGTCATATTGGTGTTGAAGCTACGATTTCCCTTGGGACTGATAAAGATGGGAAACTAATGGCGGGTCAATATACATTTTTAATCGATTCTGGTGCCTACACGGACCAAGCAGCCGGAATAACCAGGGCAATGGCGCTTGATTGTACAGGCCCCTATAATATTCCAAATGTATGGTGCGATTCATATTGTATGTATACCAATCACCCATATGCTACTTCTTTCAGGGGTTACGCACATCCTGAATTAACTTTTGCAGTCGAGCGAACAATGGATCAGATTGCCAAAAAATTAAAAATCGACCCAATTGAACTGAGAAAGATCAATGCGATTAAACCAGGAGATACCGCCCCAACACAGACCGGCATTAATGCTAATAATATTGGTGATACATTGCAATGTCTAGAACGGGCAAAAGAATTGATTCAATGGGACGAGGGACAGAGAATTGAAATAAATAATAAAATACGGGCTAAAGGAATCAGCACCTTTTGGAAAACATCAACAACTTCTACGAATGCTCAATCAGGTGCCATTTTAAAGTTTGAAGCGGATGGCAGCGTGAACTTGAACTGTGCGGCAATTGAATTGGGGCAAGGAACCAAAACCGTTCTAGCGCAAATTGTAGCGGAAAGATTAAAAATGGATATTAATAAGGTCCATATTACGATGGAAGTTAATTCCCAATATGACCCACACCAATGGCGGACTGTCGCAAGCAGTACCACTTTTCTAGCTGGGAGAGCAGTCATGGCCGCGGCAGATGACGCAATTTCTCAATTAAAAAACACCGCTTCGATTGCCCTGCAATGTTCTTCTGAAGACTTAGAGGTAGACGGCGGACGTGTATATTTAAAACCGAATCCTGAATATGGTGTTCAAATAAAGGATATCTGCTTAGGTTATAAATATCCAAATGGACATGCAATAGGTGGGCAAGTTGTAGGTCAAGGAAAGTATATTCAAAGGCATTTGACGCCAATGGATCAAGAAACCGGTTTTGGTAAACCAGGACCTTGGTGGTCTGTGGGGGTTCAAGCAGTAGAAGTTGAATGGGATACAAAAGATTTTACATACAAAATTTTAAAGGCTGTTACAGTTCTTGATGGTGGTACCATCATTAATCCTGCAACGGCGAGCCAGCAGATGAGGGGCGGGATGTATTTAGGTCTTAGTTTTGCCAGTCGAGAAGCATTCATTTTTGATGAAAAGGGTATTGTTCAAAACCCCCAATTACGAACCTATCAGATTATGAGGTATGGCGAACAGCCAACCGAATACCTTGTCGATTTTGTTGAATCACCTGCTGCTGACGGACCATACGGGGCACGCGGCATAGGTGAGTACGGAGTGATCGGAATGGCTGGGGCGCTAGCAAACAGCTTGTCTACTGCAGCAGAAGTTGAGTTAAACCATTTACCCCTTATCCCAGAATTAATTTGGAAGACAAAAAAGGAGCACATAAAATGATTCCTTTTGACTTTGAATACTATAAACCAACTACTGTTACAGAAGCACTAAATATATTCGAGGACATCCAAAAACGAGGGAAAAAGGTAATCTTTTATAGCGGAGGGACTGAATTTATTACTTTTGCCCGAATGAATAAAATGGCAGCAGAAGCTGTTATCGATATTAAGGGAATCCCTGATTGTCAGGTACTCGAAGTCCAAGGGGAAACACTCGTCATCGGTTCAGCCGTTTCCTTGAATAAAATCGTCGATTCCAAGTTATTTCCTCTTTTAGGGCAAACAGTAAAAGGTGTGGCGGATCATACTTCAAGAAACAAGATTACGCTTGGCGGAAATATTAATAGCGGTTTAATGTATCGGGAAGGCGTCTTACCGCTTCTATTATCCGATGCAATGGTAAAAATAGCAGGAAATGAGGAAAAAAACATACTCCCTCTAAAGGATGTATTTAATAAGAAGTTGCAATTAAATTCAGGACAGCTTCTCGTTCAAATAATAATCGATGTGTCCTATGCAAGCCAAAAATTTATCTGTCTAAAAAAGACCAAAATTTCTAAAGTCGGATATCCTGTAGTGACGATAGCAGCGCTTATAAAAGACAGCAAGATTCGGGCCGCATTTAGTGGTGTGTGTGATTACCCCTTTAGGTCATCAGAAATTGAAGCCATTTTAAATGATACCTCTCTTACAAACGATGAGCAGATTGAAAAGGCAGTCAAAGGACTCCCCTCACCAATTGTTAACGATATTCAAGCGTCAGCAGGATACCGTGAATTTGTCCTAAAAAATACTTTGCAAGAAACGATTGAAGCTTTGAAGGAGAAAACCTCATGATTTCTAATAGTACATCGAAAACAGTTATTAAACTAAACATTAATGGGGAAACCCATGAAGTAATGGTTCGGTCAGCCGATACCCTTTTATGGATTCTCCGAGAACAACTAGGATTAACAGCCGCAAAGCGTGCATGTGAAAATGGTGATTGTGGTGCCTGTACGGTATTAGTGAATAGGGAACCAACTCATTCATGCCTATCACTAGCAATCGAAACAATTAATCAGCCGATCACTACTGCTGAGAGCCTAATAGGTTCTCCTATTCAAAACCAATTTGTTGACAAGTGGGCAATCCAATGCGGGTACTGTACCCCCGGATTTATTTTAAACTGTCATGCCCTAGCGACTAAGCACCCTGAAGCTGATGATGAAGTAATTGAAGAGTGGATGAGATCAAATCTGTGCAGGTGTACAGGCTATCAGGAAATTAAAGAAGCTGTAAAGGCTGTGTTACAAGAAAGTGAGATTTATAAGGATAAAGGAAAACCAGCTTCCTGATGGAAACTGGTTTTCTTTATCCTTTTTTAAAGCTGTAATTTCCTTGATTAAGCCCCTCAATGAGGGTAAGCTGTTGAGCAGCCTGTTCAATTTGCTGTTGAACCTGCTCCAATTGTTGCTGCTGAGCTGTTTGTGCTTGCGTTACGGCCATTCCCTGCATTTGGTTCAGCTGTTGTGTTGCCTGCTGCAGCTGCTGTTGTGCCTGTTGTAGGGACTGAAGATTACTCATTGTAGCACTTTGTTGAATGGTTGTTGATGCTTGCTGCATCGATTGAAGTGCCTGTTTCTTCTGTGTTTGAAATTGTTGCTCCATCATGGACTGATTTTCCTGGAGTTGCTGTTGTTGCTGCATCATTTGCTGCTGCTGAAAGTTTTGTGATTGCTGCTGGCTTTGCTGACCAGAGCTTTGTGGCTGCTGGTTTTGCTGACTCTTTTTTTTCACAGGAGTCCCCCCTATATTTTCTCTTCTTTTAGCTTTCATTAAATAAATTCATTTTAACCAAATTATTTAGATTGATTTACAAAAAATCGTTAGAAAGGAAATACTTTACACCTGCGGCACTCCATCTGTAAAATAAATAGTAATAATACCAACTTATGGATAGGGCATAATAAAATGGACTTAGCACGGTTGGCATAAAAGGATGTGTAACAAACATTGGAGAAAAAGCAAAAGTCCCATTTTCCTTTTCGAATTAATTTATTGTTTTTTAGCGTCTTTCTTTTATTTTCTGCACTTATTTTACGTCTTGGGTTTGTACAAATTGTTTACGGTGAAAATTTCAAGCGGGATCTTGAAAGGAACGAGGATATTACGATAAAAAATCCGGTTCCAAGGGGGAAAATGCTCGATCGAAATTATAAAGTGATTGTCGATAATACCCCAAAAAGAGCCATTACCTATACAAACATGGGATCCGATCAGGAAGAAATGCTTGATACAGCAAGGAAATTAGCGAAGCTTATCGATAAAAAAACGGATAAACTGACGGAGTGGGATAAAAAAGATTTCTGGATTTTAAAATACCCCGAGTTAGCGGACGCCAAAATCACCAAAAGTGAAAATGAACTTTACAAAGCAAAAAAATTAAAAGATAAAAACCTTTATGAATTAAAAATTCAGCGGATTACAAAGCGGGATCTAAAACAACTGACACCTGAAGATCTTGAAGTAGCTGCGATTTTTCGTGAATTTCGAAATGGTTATAAATTCACCCCGCAAATCGTCAAGAATGAAGATGTAACGGATAAAGAATTTGCGGTGGTCAGCGAAAATCTTCAGTCCCTTCCAGGTGTGGATACGACAACCGATTGGGAAAGGTCCTATAATTTTGATAAAACCTTAAAATCTGTTTTAGGCAAAGTAACCAAATCAGATGAAGGTCTGCCTGCCGATCAGCTCCATTATTTTTTATCGAAAGGTTATAACCGAAATGACCGTGTCGGCAAAAGTTATTTAGAAGCCCAATATGAAGACATCCTGCATGGATATAAGTCACGGGTGAAAAACGTCACCGATAAACAAGGGAATGTTGTGGATACCGAGGTCGTCTTTGACGGACAGCGCGGGAAAGACCTGGTATTAAGCATTGATATGGAATTGCAAAAAAAGGTGGAAAGAATTATTGAGGAGGAGCTTTGGTCGTTAAAAAGACTGCCTGGGACTTATTTTTTAGACCGCGCATATGTGGTGTTAATGGATCCGAAAACAGGAGAAATTCTGACGATGGCGGGAAAAAGGATCGTACGAGACGATAAAACCGGCAGAACGGAAATGATAGACGATGCTCTTGGGACATTTACTACCACTTACAATGTTGGCTCTGCTGTCAAAGGGGCTACCGTTTTAACCGGTTATAAAACGGGGGCCCTATCTCCCGGAACCTATTTAAGTGACGAACCGATTAGAATCAGAAGTACACCTGTTAAAAAATCATGGATGTATTTGGGGACCTTAAACGATCTTAATGCCCTGAAATTGTCCTCCAATGTCTACATGTTTCGGACTGCCATCAAAATTGGCGGCGGAAATTATATTCCGGATCAGCCTTTATCGCTTAAACCCAATAGCTTTGATATTATCCGAAACTCCTTTGCCAGCTTCGGTCTAGGAACAAGAACCGGCATCGACCTCCCGAACGAACAGGCAGGGTTTAAAGGTTCAAGCAGGCTTCCGGGATTTTTACTTGATCTCGTTATCGGGCAATATGATACCTATTCTCCGATACAGATGGCCCAATATGTCTCGACCATTGCTAACGGCGGCTATCGAATGCAGCCCCATCTGGTAAAAGAAATCCGTGAACCATTAAATGGCTCGGAGAATGTTGGACCCGTTTTTAAACAAATCCATCCAAAAGTTTTAAATATGATTGATATAAAATCAGAATGGATTAGCCGGGTACAGCTTGGATTTAAGATGGTGTTTCAAGTGCCTGGGGGTACCGCCTATCCTTACTTTAAAGGTGCTCCCTATTCCCCCGCAGGAAAAACAGGAACGGCGGAGGGATTTTATGACGGACCTGACCGCTGGAGATATGGCAAAGAACCGCCGGGGGTGATTAACCTAAGTCTTGTCAGCTATGCACCAAGCTATGATCCTCAAGTTGCAATGGCTGTGCTTGTACCATGGGCCTACACCGGCCAGTCTGAAAATAAAGCAAATTTCCGCATTGGCCGAAGGGTGATGGATACGTATTTTCATTTAAAACAAAAATAATCATTTTCTTAAAACTGGTTTGGAGTCCTCTCCAAACCAGTTTGCTTTTCAACATTCTTTTTTTGCAAAAAGTACGGAATTCATATTTATTCCAAAAAAGGGAAACATAATTGAAAAAGGCGATGGGGAGCTGGAACCAAATGGCCTGGTTTACCAAAAAACAAGAACAAAAACAGGAAAAAGAATCTCTTGAACAGTATCTTCAGCAATCAAAGGATTTTAAGCAGGTTTCATATGTCAATCAAAAGACTAACAACCATTTTAATTTTTCATTTATTTCCAGTCTCATTGATGAATCGATTTTACAGAATAACGCACTTCCTTATTTACTTGAAAAAAACTTTGAAACAATTGAGGATATTAAAAAAATCATTCCCCTTGCAGATGTACAAATCAGCGAGGATCAAAGCGTTATTGAACAGAAATTATTTAATGGTTACGTTCTTCTGACACTTGAATCAGAGAAGAAGAAATTTGCGTTTATAGCAGCACAAAAGGAAATTGTCCGCAGTGTATCCACCCCTGAGGTCGAGTTTAGTGTAATTGGACCAAAGGAAGCTTTTGTTGAATCCATCGAACACAATATAAACCTAATTCGAAAAAGGCTTCCTATCAAAGAACTAATTTTTGAAGAATTTGAAGTAGGCTCCCTTTCCAAGACGAAAGTGGTTGTTATGCATATTGATGGCATTACAGATCCGGTTAATGTCCAAACCGTAAAAGAACGGATCAAAGGGATTGAATTTGATGGGGTTACCGACAGTTCCTATATTGTTCAATTAATATCGGATAATAAAAATTCTCCTTTTCCCCAGCTTCTTGATACGGAGCGTCCGGATAGGGTTACAGCGATTCTGGCAGAAGGGAAAGTTGCTATTTTTGTGGATGGGTCGCCACATGTTCTAATCACCCCAACAACATTGGTTGAATTCTTTAGTTCTTTCGAGGATTATTTCTTAAATTGGATTTTGGCTTCTTTTTTCCGGCTGATTCGGCTTTTTTCTGTTGCATTTTCCATTTTAATAACACCTATCTATGTTGCTACCCTATCGTATCATTACGAAATGATTCCAGAGGATTTAATGAACACATTAGTTACCTCACGTCGAGCAATACCTCTCCCTCCAATCCTAGAGGCGTTATTTTTAGAACTGACCATTGAATTGCTGAGGGAGGCAGGCGCCAGACTTCCAACTAAGGTCGGCCAGACAATTGGTATCGTAGGCGGTATCGTGATTGGAACAGCATCCGTTGAAGCGGGATTAACCAGTAATGTCCTGCTGATTATCGTGGCACTTGCTGCACTCGCATCTTTTACGACGCCTGTATATAAAATGGGCAATGCCATTCGGTTACTGCGCTTTCCATTTTTATTTTTCGCCGATTTGTGGGGACTGCTCGGGATCATCTTTTGTTTTTGTTTTTTATTGACACACTTAATACGGCTTACTTCCCTTAATCGGCCATTCTTGGAGCCGCTCTATCCGCCAAGAGTAACCGATCTGAAAGATTCACTGATCAGACTTCCATTTGAGAGACAATCAAAGCGGCCATTAGCATTAAGAACGAAAAACCCGACACGTTTTACCGCTCCTAGGAAAAAAAGCTCAAAAGGGGATATTGATGAAGAAGTACCGGAGGATGAAAAATGGAACAAATAGTGCCTGAAAAAGTAAAAATATCACCTTTTTTAGTTTTTTTTATCGTCCATACGATGCAATTTGGGGTAGGTGTCCTTGGCTTTCAGCGCATAATTGCTGTAACGGCGGGGTATGATGCATGGATAGCGGTTGTTTTGGCCGGTTTAAGCACCCATATTATAGTGTGGATCATATACAAAATCACCGATACAGCAAATGGGGATATCTTGACTGCCCATACTTTCGTGTTTGGCAAGAATCTAGGCAAGCTTATGTCCCTGCCATTTATGATCTATTATATAATGATTGCTGTCATTACACTCCGCTCTTATATAGAAGTGATCCAAGTTTGGATGTTTCCGGATTTAAGCACCTTTTGGTTTTCGGTAGCCTTTTGCGGGTTAGCGATCTATATCATTTTCGGAGGGTTTCGCACGCTAACGGGTATAGCATTCTTTGGTGTGATCCTTCCCAGTTATTTAATTTTCAGCTTTTTATTTACGCTTCCTTATGCCGATATTAGAAATTTACTGCCCATTTTTGATCATTCGATAAAGGATATAATGACCGCATCTTATCAAATGTCTTTTACCTACCTTGGCTATGAGGTCTTACTATTTATTTACCCTTTTATTAAAGAACCGCAAAAATCAAAAAAATGGGCTCATCTAGGAACCCTTACTACTACGGTCCTCTATGCGTTTATTACGATTATTACCTTTGCCTATTTTTCAGAAGGGCAGCTGCAAAAAAATGCATGGGCAACCTTAACCCTTTGGAAAATAGTGGAATTGCCTTTTGTCGAGAGATTTGAATTCATTGGGATCGCCAATTGGTGTCTCATTATTCTCCCTAATATTAGTATTGCATTATGGTGCAGCAGCAGAATTGTCAAAAAAGTGACCAACATGAAACAAAAATATGGAGTTTTTCTACTCGCATTGATTGTAATCATTATCACTAGCCTTTTTAAAACTAGGCAGCAGATTAACCTCTTGGCCACCTATGTCGGAGGAATATTTTTTTTCTTATTTTATGCATACATTCCCTTACTCCTTTTGCTAATGTTAATAATCAAGAAGGTGAAGAAAAAATGAGATATCTAATAATTCCTTCCATCATCGTATTCGTTCTGCTGGGTGCCTGCGTCCAAAAGGAAATCTTAGATGATGTCAGTCTCGAAACAGGAAGCGGCTATGATTATGTAAATGGAAAGATACGCGGAACAACACTCATTCCGGTCTATTTGCCTGATAAAAGCGTAAGAAATAAAACCTTTACGGCCTTTTCCCAACAAAGCAGGGAGTTTTTACTCAATATCCAGCGTCAATCTTCAGATCCAATTGTAACAGGAAGCCTTAAGGTGGTCCTTTTCGGTGAAAAGCTTTCAAAAAAAGAGGGAATTTTAGCGCTGATGGATTCATTTCAACGAGACCCCAGTATTGGCGCAGGCCTTTACCTCGCTGTAACAGAGGGGGAATCAAAGAAGTTTTTAGCAGGTGATTATGGAAACAGAGGGAATGCGGTTTATATAACCAATCTTATCCGCCATAATATGAAAAACAAAGATGTCCCAAAAACAGACATGCAGCGGTTTTTATTTGATTTCAACCAAATTGGAAAAACCCCTTATCTTCCAAGGTTAAAAAAAATCGGCAAAGAACAAATGGAAATAAGCGGTATCAGCTTTTTTCGCTATGGTAAAATTGTCGATTCCATCCCTGCTAAGAAAATGTTTTATTTTAAGCTGCTTGTGGACAAATATAGTCAAGGAACTTTAAATATCAGCATCGACAAGGAACAGGCAGTTGTTGAAAGTATTCGTTCCAAATACAAAATGCAGCTTGCGTCCAGAAATCCATACACCGTAGATGTGAAGCTTAAGGTGAATGCGGTGTTGAATGAATATTCCGGTAAAAAAGTAACACCCAAAGACATAAAAAAAATCGAAAAAAAATTACAAAAAAATATTGAATTCGAATGCCGGGACTTAGTAACTGAATTTAAAGAAAAAAATATTGACCCTGTAGGCTTTGGTCATTTTATAAAAAGCAAAACCAGAAATTTTAGTTTTGAAAATTGGAAAACGGACTACCAATATCTAAAAGTAAACGTCCATGCGGATGTAACGATTATGGAATCAGGAGTCATTGAATAATCAATAAGGACACACCACTATTTGCAAGCAGTGTGTCCTTTCTTGTTTCATTTTCTTTCCAAAACGGATTTAACCGCTTTTTCAATTTCGGCGTATCCTGTACAGCGGCAAATATTGGACCTTAACCACTCTTTTATCTTTTGTTCATTTGCATCCGGATGTTGCTCGATAAGCGAATGGCAATTCATGATGAACCCTGGCGTACAGTAGCCGCACTGAAAGGCGAAGTTTTCAACAAACGCCTTCTGGATCGGTGCATCCTGTAATCCTTCAATGGTAGTAAGCTTTTTTCCATCTGCCTCCACAGCCAACATTAAACATGATTTCATCGGCCAGCCCTCTACATTTACCGTACATGCACCGCAATCCCCATTTAAACAGCCTGGTTTTGCACCTGTTAGCCCTAGCTTGTTCCTGATTGCAAATAATAATGTGTCAGCAGATCGAACTGTAACGGTATGATTTTCCCCATTAACATTTAGGTTAAGAATATGAGATTTCACCTACTTTCCCCCTCTCCAGAACCCCAATCAAACGACTGCCCCATCCAACTCTATTAAAATATCCTCTAATAAATGCCGTAAAACAAATAGGCGATATTCACTTGAGCCTTCGACATCATTTAGAATAGGATCAGGTAAGTCCGTTAAGGCACGGTTGATTCTCTCTCTTCCAGGCAGTGAACGATTATTTAACGATTCTTCTATTTTTTCCGACCGAAATGGAAATGGGCAAAGTCCGCTCACCGCCACACGGATTTGATTCTCTATTTTTAAAGCGTTAACGGTAATTAAAGGATAACCGGTATCCCATTGCTGTCTACGCTTGATGCTGATAAAAGGGGCATCAATATATTTTTTCTCCGTTGCGACTTGAACAAGAAATTCCCCATTGTTTAATTGCAGTTGTTTTTGAAAAATATCATTGATAGCAGCTACTTTCACCCCTTCAGGGCCCACCATGACCGCCTGACTTTCCGCTAGTAAAAACGGCAGAACGGTCTCTCGGTAAAAAATTCGCGCGCAAATATTCCCGCCGAGCGTAATTTTCCCCCGTGCCGTATGGTCCGCCACTTCGCTGGCCGTTTTCGTTAATAAAGGGAACGGATTTGCTTCCTCAATTTGGGTCAAGGTCAAGGTGCTACCGAGGACCAGAAAATCCCCGTCCATTTCCATGACTTGAGATTCTGCCAAACCTTTCAAATCAATCACAGCTTCACTATAGACGAGATCAATTCTTCCAAGGGTGATTAATTCGGTACCTCCGGAAATAAACATCGGCTGTTTTCCCTGCTGGTCTAAATTTTGATATAAATCAACTGCTTCCCTTAAAGATGTTGGTTTATAATAATCAAAATCAAATGGAATCATGGCCGCGCCTTCTCCTTTGTCTTCCAGATAAGCTCTGGAATCAGAGGTAAATGATGAAGCGATACTCCGGCAGCAATGGAAAGGGCATTCCCAAGCGCACCGGGCATTCCCATTAAACCATGTTCACCAACACCGCGTGCCCCGTATGGACCATCAAGCTGTGGGGTTTCAACAAATCCGACTAAGTATTCAGGGTTTTCTCCATAGTGCAGCGGTCGGTATGTTCTAAGCTGCGGGTTTAACACTCTGCCAAGTTCATCGAAATAAAACGTTTCTCTGCCGGCAAAAGCGAGCCCCATGCTCATCGCCCCCATCACCTGCCCTTGTGCCGCTTTTTCGTTCATGACCTTGCCAAGATCGACGACGGTTGCTGCTTTTACCAAGCGGTAGGTAAAATCTCTACGATCGAATTCAACCTCTACTCCATATGCTGCTACTGTCCATTCCGGTCCAGGCCTTCCTGCCCCAGTTTCCGGGTCGATGGTTGTAAGATGACGTAAAATATAGTTCCCTTTGCCGATGATTTGCCCGCCAATGGCGTTTCCATTCGGATATTTATATCCATAGCCAACTTCTTTAAATTCAAGCCCAATGGCAGGATCATCCCGCAGAAAAACTCGACTGTTTCCCACTTCAAGATCTTCAATTGGTGCTCTCAAAACACAGGCCGCAACTTCTTTAAGTTGACGTATAACATCATCCGCTGCTTCTAAGACGGCTCTTCCTCCCATAAACGTTCCCCTGCTTGCAACAGTTTTCCAATGCTCTGGTGTTGTTTGCGTATCGACTTCCATCCGGACATGCACTTTATCCACATCCATTTTCAGTCTCTCTGCAAGGATTTGCGCCAAGACCGTCTTGGTCCCTGTTCCAATTTCAACAACACCGGACATTAAATTAACGCTGCCGTCCTTATTAAAGGTGATAATTGCACCAGAAGGAGCATCCGAGTCGACCGTGGACGTCTTCCAGCTGCAGCTTACCCCTTTAACCCGAACATAGCGCTCATTGATCTCTTTAATCGGTTCCTCATCCCAGTTAAAAATTCCTCTTAATCTCTCAATACATTTCTGTAAGTTTCCAACATTACTTTTATTTAAAAGAACCCTGGACGGAGTTGTGTTTCCAGGCTGAATTGCATTTTTATAGCGGAGCTCAAGCGGGTCCATTCCTAATTTTTGGGCGAGTAAATCCATCGTTCTTTCAATTGCAAATGAAAGTTCAGAATGGCTGAAGCCTCTGAAAGGGGATGCATAGGGATGATTTGTATACATACAATAGGAGTCACACCACAGATTTTCAACATTGTATGGCCCCGTACAATCAACCGCACCAGACCTTGAAACATCGATGGCTTTATCCGAATAGGCACCGCCATCCCACCAATAACCAATTTCCATCACTTTTATGTTCCCGCTGCGGTCTGCACCAATTTTAACTTTTGCATCTAAGCCAATATGGCATGGAGAAGTGATGATATCCTCTTCCCTGTCATTCAAAACCTTGACCGGTCTTCCCCCAACCGCCTTTGATGCTAAATAGGCAAACACTTCAAGCTGGACCGGTGCTTTCCCACCATAAGCTCCACCCACAAAGGGAGTATGAACAACAATTTTCCCCATATCTTCACCGAAGTAGTCCGAAATTAGCCTTTTGACCATAAATGGGGCTTGTGAAGAAGTTGTTATATTGATAATGCCATCCGGTAAAATCTCGCAAATCGCACATCTTGTTTCAATTGCCACATGGTCTGATGGCGAAAATGAAAAACTTGCCTCGACCGTTGTTTCACTTTCTGCCCAACCCTTATCCATACTGCCTTTACGGATTTTATAATGGGTTGCAATATTGGTCCCGGGAACCGGGAAGGAAACCTCATCTTTTTTATACGATCCTAATTGTGGGTGGAGAAGAGGAGCGTTTTTTTGAAACGCTTGTGTGGGTGAATTAACAACCGGTAGTAATTCATATTGCACCTTAACCCGAGCAGCTGCTTTTTTTGCCTGGGGAGCAGTATCCGCAACTACAAGTACCACTGGCTCCCCATGGTAGCGAACTCTTTCAAAAGCAATTGGAGGCCGATCACGTAAACTCTCTCCGATTAGGGGCAGATGCTCTTCCCCTTTCACAATGGACCTAACACCTGGCATTTTCTCTGCCTCTGTAGTATCTATATTAACGATTCGTGCATGCCCGTAAGGACTAATCACCATTTTACAGGAAAGCATCTTGACTGATTGGTGGTCATGCGTGTATCGAGCCCTTCCTGTTACTTTATCCTGTGCTTCCTTACGTATGACACTTTTCCCAATTACCTCCAACACTTATTCCCTCCCTATCAGCACAAAAATTCCTACTCTATTTATATTCATGTTTCATACCGTCCTAGAATGTTAATTTTTTACTTTATGCTGTCATAATCTTTTATAAACATCCTTTGTTAGGAGATGTTGATGTGAAATTAACAAAGTTTACAGACCCTTTACCAATACCACTTGTACTAAAGCCAAAGTGGAAATCATCAGGTTACACGTATTACGAAGTGAAAATGAAGGAAGGAAAACAAAGCCTGCATAGCCAAATGCCTCATACAACAATATGGGGTTATGAAGGAAGGTACCCAGGTCCAACCATTGAAGTGGAAATGGGTGAGACTGTCTACGTGAAATGGATGAACGCTTTACCTGAAAAGCATCTTTTTGCAATTGACCATACGGTTCACGGCGCGGAAAAAGATAAACCTGATGTTCGCACCGTTGTTCATCTTCATGGGGGCAGAACAGAACCGGAGAGTGATGGATATCCCGATGCATGGTTTACAAAGGGATACGGAAAAACGGGGCCATTTTTCGCAAAAGAAATATATGAATATGGGAACCGGCAAAGGGCAAGGACACTTTGGTATCATGATCATGCCATTGGGATTACCAGATTAAATATTTATGCCGGGTTGGCAGGGTTTTACATCATTCGCGACTCTCATGAACGATCACTTAATCTGCCCGGAGGCAAATTTGAAATTCCCTTACTGATTCAAGACCGTTCCTTCAATGAGGATGGCTCCTTTTTTTATCCCGAAAAGTCAAAAAAAGATACCAGCGGAATTACCCCTTCGATTATTTCTTCTTTTTTTGGGGATACGATTGTAGTTAATGGGAAAGTCTGGCCCTTCCTTGAGGTGGAGCCAAGAAAATATCGGTTTCGCTTGTTAAATGGAGCAAACGCGAGGTTTTTCCATTTGTTTTTCGACTCAGGGCAGCCGTTTTTTCAAATTGGTACAGATAGCGGATTTTTGGAACAGCCCTTCTCAGTCCATTCACTGCTACTTGCTCCAGCTGAACGGGCTGACGTGATTGTTGATTTTTCCAATATGAGCGGGAAGTCCATCCTCATGAAAAACGATGCACGAACACACTTTCCGATTGGAGATCCCGTTGACCCTGAGACAACTGGGATGGTGATGCAGTTCCGGGTAACAAAACCACTATCAAGCATTGATACAAGTGTGATTCCAGCCTTCATGGGAACGATTCATCGACTTCCGGAGTCTACCGCCCGGAAACAAAGGTATTTACAATTAAGTGAAGAAAAAGATAGGTTTGGCAGACCGCTATTTTTATTAGATCAAAAAAAATGGGATGACCCGATTAGGGAAATGCCTCAGATCGGGACAAATGAAATCTGGTGCTTTGTGAATACAAATGGGGATGATCATCCTATCCATGTCCATCTTGTTCAATTTCAAATTTTGGACCGTCAGCCATTTGATGTGGTACATTTTAAAAAAACAGGTAGGATAAGGTACACTGGTTTGCGACTGCTCCCGGATTCCGGGGAACATGGCTGGAAGGATACCGTGAAATGCCCCCCCGGTCATATAACAAGAATTATCATTCCATTTTTCCCCTTTGCCGGCCCATATGTATGGCATTGCCATATGCTTGAGCATGAAGATTATGAAATGATGCGACCGTATTGGATTCTTCCGCCCAACTAGTTTTCTTTTAATAAAGCCGCTGTCTTGTTGTATAATGAGACAAAATATTACTGTTTCGTTTGTAAAGGAAATGAACACATGAAAAAAAATCGTGCTTTATTTTTAACGGCGGTTGCTTCAGGTACCATGCTGAACCCGTTAAATTCATCAATGATTTCACTTGCCTTAATTAGTATCCAAAAGGATTTCCATCTTTCATTTACAACTGTCTCATGGCTGATTTCATCCTTTTATCTTGCCAGTGCTGTTGCCCAGCCAGTTACAGGAAAAATTGGGGATTTAATCGGCCGAAAGAAAACATTTATCGCAGGGTTGGTTCTCGTTGCATTGTCTGCTTTTACAGCACCGTTTTCCACCTCCTTTCTGATGTTATTATTTATGCGTCTCATTCAATCCATCGGCAGCAGTGCCATTTATCCTTCCGGGGTATCGTTGATTCGGGACAATATTAAAGAAAGACAGGCCTCCGCTTTATCCGTTCTTTCTATTTTCGCCTCTGCAATGACGGCTCTTGGCCCGACACTTGGGGGATTTTTGATTGTTTGGGGAGATTGGCCGGCGATTTTTTGGGTAAATGTCCCCTTTATTCTCTTAAGTTTGCTGCTTGGCTGGTATATGTTCCCAAAGGATCCGCCAAAAGAGAAAGAAAGTATAAGAGAATTTCTTTCTCATCTTGATTTGTTAGGGATCGGTTTTTTTGCAGGCGGGATGGTGTTTCTATTATGGTTTTTGTTATCGTTTGAATCGAAAATTCATTATTTATCCGGAATTGCTGGGGTATTATTTTTCTTATTATTTGTTTGGCGGGAGTTACATGTGAAGGTGCCGTTTATTGATGTGCGAATCTTTAAAACACATCGGCGGCTTTCATGGGTTTATCTGCAGTTTATCGTGTTAAATATCTTTTTTTATTGTTTATTTTTCGGTCTCCCCCTTTATTTCCAGGATGCTATGCATTTAAGTGTGGAAAAAAGTGGTTTGTACATGCTGTTTATGTCTGCGATGAGCATTATTATTTCGCCTATTACTGGAAAATGGATTGATAAAACGGGGGTGAAGAAGCCGATTGTGGTGGGAGCACTTTTATCGATTGTTGGGGCTGTTTTCTTATCGGTCTTCTTTATTAAGTCCACCTATTGGTGGCAAATTGGTTTGATTTTAGCTTTATTAGGTCTAAGTTATGGGATTGGAAATGTCGTTTTGCAGGTGGCGATGTTAAAAGAAAGTCCGAAAGAGATACTTGGGACGACGTCGGGGTTGTTTCAAACCTGCCGCTATTTGGGGTCGATACTATCTTCGATTGTCCTTGGGTTGGTTTTTGGAACGGAGGTTTCACCACAGAAAATGGAAATCCTTGGGGGCGTATTAATCTGCATCGGTGTTGTAAGCTTTATCATGAGTTTGTGGTTTGCAAGGATAAAAATGAAGAGAGTGCATGTTGGGTAAGGGTAGGATGATTGAGGGCCTGAAAGTGCCTGTAGTTGGTGTTTATTTATTGGTTGGGGCACTATCAATTATTAAATCACCTCACTGTCCACCTCATATGGACAAAAAACCCACTTTGTCCATGTGAGGTGCCTGTCACTTTAAATGTTTTTTTATGTGCTCTTTTGGGTGCCAGCAGTTGAATTTGTAATGGGTTTTGGTTTCGTAGCCGAGACGGCTGCAGTAATAGTGCATGCCTTTTTCTTTTTTCTCTGCCTTAAAGTGCCGGCATGTGGCACAGCAGTGGTATTCTTTCATCGCATTCTCGCCGCCTTTAATAGGAATCTTACATTTCCAAAACTATTAAACTTTCCTTCATAGTTTGTTCACATATTTTCGTTAAGATAGAATCAGGTTCAGGACGAACCTACACCGCTCCCCTTTTAATATAGATTTGAATTGTAAAGCCCGGCAGGCATTTGCCGGGTCATTTTTTTACCCAACTAAACTATAACTTTCGTTCCATATAAAGATCCCGATTTTCAATTGTCTTAAATCCATATTGATTATAAAGTCCGTGGGCATCATTGGTAGCCAACATCAATTTAACAGCATCCTTTAAATTAGACTGTTCCGTTATGATTTCCATCAGCCATTTGGATAACCCTCTTCCGCGAAATTCATCAAGGATGAATACATCCATGATCCAGCCAAATCGGCAAAAATCGCTGACAGCGCGGGCGAAGCCAATCTGTTTACCATTACCTTCGACCGGACTTCCCTCATATACCCCAAAACAAATCGAAGAATTCTCAATTGATTTTTTTACCACTTCGAATTTAATCCCTGGAACCCAGTACGATTTCTCACTCAAAAATTGATGAATCAGTGGCAAATCAAGGTATTGTTTTTCTGTACAAATATAAAATCCATCTTTTTCCCAAATTGACAAAGTCATCACCTTTCAGCAAAACCATTTCATTTTTAAGTATACGAACCCCGTTACCTGTCAATAACAATAGCAATTAAGTAATAAAATGGGGTGTTCATAAATGAAAGGAATTTATTTAATTAATGATCAAATCAAATTAAATAATCTAACGAAGGAAGAAAGCTTTACCCTTCAAGAACAAGTTATTTTAGATCATATTCAAGAGCATGGCATTAAAGTTGTAAAATTAAACTCTAACCAAATCTATCAACATTACACAATTCCTCATGCCATGCTATATGATTTGAAAAAGAACCAAATCCAGTTGGATTGTTTGGTCCTTTATTCTCCAGAAGTGATGGAGGATTTTATTTACACTTACCCGGCGAGGTGGCTCATTTTAAAAAGTTACTTTAAAAAAATTGTCACTTTAGAAGGAAAAAATGACCAGCTATCGATTAAAAGCGTTATTTAAATGTCTTTGCTTTCTTGCGGTAGATGATGACAAAGTTAATGAGGAAAATAACCAAAATATAAAAGCCATACAAGCCAAAGGATAAAAGCTTATTGCTGCTTAGTGTTGCACCAACAAACGACAACAGCAAAATATTCGGGATTTTCCCGATGGTGGACGCAGTAAAAAATATGGGCCAACTCACCTTACTTAGACCGCAAATAATATTCACAACCGGTGCTGGAATAATCGGAACTAATCGGCAGGCTAAAATGGCAAGGAAGGAATTGCGATTCAAGAAAGCTTCGTATTCCTGAACCTTAGGATATTTCAAGAGCTTTTCCTGTGCATAATCTCTGAATCCATACCTGGTGATAAAAAAGAAAACCATTGTTCCAGCCATGGCCCCCACTAGAGATATAACCATTCCCTGGCCCGTCCCAAAAATGGCTCCAATCATTCCTGCTAACACAGGAAAGGGAATAAGCGGGAAAAAGACACAAATTGCTACTAATAGCATGCTGATAAAAATCGAAAGTGTCCCGCCTTGTTTAATTAAGTGGACAAGTTCATCCTTTTGCAAGAAGCCGATTACAATGATCAAAATTAAAATAATAATACTGATTAGTCTTTTTATCATCTATTACTCCCCGGACTGAATCATTTTTAACATTCCTACTTATTCTTTTTTTTAATAGTATAATCCTTCTTCTACCATAGAAAACATTGGTCTAAAAACATTTTATATAAAAGACGTTTTAAAGTCACGAATAGACAAATATCTGTTAAAAGGATGTAGAAATTTTGTAACAAACCAGCCATTCATGGAAGGATGACCATTTTATAATGAACCTAGGTAGATTATTTTTTACAAAATACATAGAATTTTGGTGATGAAGATGCATGGTTTTGATAAAGGACATCCATCAAGTAACAACCATCCACATGGTTTAGGTAAATGGATTGATTACGATCAAAATCCATTTATTGTGATTTGGGAGGTAACACGGGCATGCCAGCTTAAATGTGTCCACTGCCGGGCAGATGCACAGCTGGCACCGGACCCGCGAGAGCTGACACATGAGGAAGGACTCAATCTGATTGATCAAATCTATGAAATGGATAATCCGATGCTTGTATTTACCGGTGGGGACTGCATGATGCGCGAGGATCTTTTCGAGCTTGCAGATTATGCGGTTAAAAAAGGGATGCGTGTCTCGATGACTCCAAGTGCCACCGCAAACGTTACTAAGGAGCGTATGGAAAAGGCAAAAGCGGTTGGTCTTTCCCGCTGGGGCTTCAGTCTAGATGGCCCGACACCTAAAATACATGACCATTTCCGCGGAACACCAGGATCGTTTCATTTAACGCTTGAAAAAATAGACTACTTAAATGAACTTAACATGCCGCTCCAAATTAATACAGTGATATCCCGCTACAATTATGACTCATTAGAAGAAATGGCCAAGCTTGTGGGCGAATTAAAAGCAGTGATGTGGTATATTTTCTTACTGGTTCCAACTGGCAGAGGTCAGTTAGATGCCTGCATTACTCCCGCTGAGCATGAAAAAGTATTTCGATGGTTGTATGAGTTAAGTAAAACGGCTCCGTATGATATCAAAACAACGGCTGCCCAGCACTACCGCCGTGTCGTTCTCCAGCAAAAGGCGCGGGAGCATCTCATCGCAAACGGCGAAATTCGCTACGAAGATTCTATTACTACCGACTTTGCTTCGCTGCAAGATGGCCTGAAACGGGCACCTAAAGGTGTAAATGATGGGAACGGCTTTTTATTCGTCTCCCATATTGGAGATTGTCTCCCGAGCGGACTGCTACCAATTGTTGGCGGGAATATTCGAGAGACGCCGCTTGCAGATATTTACCGTAATTCAAAAGTATTTAAAGACTTAAGGCAGCCAGACAATTATAAGGGGAAATGTGGTGTATGCGAATATAACAAGGTTTGCGGCGGTTCCCGCTCCAGAACCTACGCCGTAACAGGGGACTATATGGAGAGCGAACCATTCTGCGTCTATACCCCACTTGCACTTAGAAACCAAGCACCTGCACCGGTTTAAATGACGAATGGAGGCATCCCCTTCACGAGGATGCCTCTTTTAATGAAGCAATTGATCATTTCGTTTATCAATATACAGGGAACCGTCTTTTTGTAATTCCGCATAAAAAACTTCAGAGAGATTTGTGCCTGCTTGTGTTAATTGTTCATTTACCCATTCCCTATTTACATTTAATTGTTTTAGATTCTCATCTATGATCTTGCCATCTGCGATAATGTGGATGGGAATCGGTGTTTGTTGCGGCTGTTTAAGCTGAAATGGCCATTGTTCCTGATTCAAAGGCTGTTTCCCTTCCTTAAGGAGGACAGAGACTTCACCATTTGTTTCGAAAATAGCATATTCAACATCTTGAATTGAAAATACATCTTTTTTTCGAAGAAGCAACTGCAAATGGTCAATATCCAAGCCCGATTTTTTTAACGCCTTATCCATTACCTTTCCTTGTTTTATGATAATCACGGGTTCACCTTCAATCAACTTTCGAAACGTTCTAGATTTTAAATCAATAAAACCTACCAACACTGTTAACCCGGCCCAAGTCAAAAGGCTAACAATCCCGGTAGACACTTTTATACTCGAATCTATGGTCAAGGCTCCGGCGACAGTTCCAATCGAGATTCCAGTAATGTAATTTAAAAAAGTCAGCTGTGAAATCTGTTTTCGTCCCATCAACCTTGTCAGCAGAAAAAGAACGATAAATGCTCCAACCGCCCTTACAAAGACCTCAATCAAATTCATATTACAGCCCCTCCTTTTATTCGATTAATCCGGTATCAGTAATTTGAACCTTAGAATTGACCTTAAAGGTGATATTCGGATATATTTGCTTCCACTCTTCCCAGTCATTTTTATTAAAATGGCGGGAACGATAGTGCAGTCCAAACCCAATCGGATCCACATTCGCTTTTTGCATCTTTAGTAAAACCTGTTTAACGATTTTTTCACTAGACTTCTCCACCGCTTTTTCATAGCCAGACAACTCTTGATTCGTTATTTTTTTACTTGTTTCTTCGATTGCCCCTCTTAACGAAAATTTCACCAGAATATATGGCCGCTTTCCTTCAGCAGTATAGATTTTATAATTTGTCTTCACTTTTTCGGTATTAATGATAAATTTCACTTTTCCTTTTTGTGCATTAATTGCACTTTTTTCCTCTTGGTCCAACATGAAATTCATTACTTTTGTTTCATCAGGAGTAAGTGTCAGCTTTAAATGTGATTTATCTAAAAGCCCAACCCTATTGATTTCAATCGTTTCTTTTTTCGCTTCAATGATTGGGAGCCATGGGATCTAATCCTCTCTCAATTAATCTTCTTTTCAAATCAAAAAGAAATTGTGAAATCACATAAGGGATCTCGGACCCGTCTTTTCCAAGGGAATGAGATAACGCGTTAGAAGGAATCGTTTCAGACTTAGGCCTTACTTTTAAAACAGACTGCGCAAATGGCTTTACCTTTGGCTGTGATTGAAGATAAGCTAAAAAATGATCAGGTGATGGTGCTTTAAAAAAAGGTTTAATCATATAATCCTGCAGAATGGTTTCATCACTAATTGATTTAATATAGAAAGCTTCAATGTATTTATCCTTTGTATGTAACTCTTTAAAGACCACATCTTCTGCCTGTTTAATTTTGCTTCTTAATGAATCTTTAATCGCTTCAATTCGATTAAACATCATAGTACTCCTCCGCGTTCCACATCTTTCCTTTTAACCTTCCTTTTAAAATGGGATTTTATTCCGAAATCCTCATTTATCCACGCTTTCAAAAAACGGGATAGGTTTTCATGATTTTGCCAATATATTAAAATAGACTCAGAAAGGCTCGCTATCTTAATAGGAAACAAGAGCCTGTTTTTTTCTACAAATTCGTTTATAGTTAATTTTAGGAATTTAAGTGTAGATAAGGAGTTATTATGATTAGAACGATTGCCATTAATCAAAATTATGAATTAGTCAAGGACGTTGAGGTTGCAAAGCTGGTGAAGGGAGAGTTTCGCTGGTATTGGATCGATTTTCAAGAGCCAAGCGAGGAGGAAATGGAATTGCTGAGGGTACCGCTCGATTTTCACCCTCTGGCAATTGAGGATTGTATCCATACACTTCAGCGCCCAAAGCTCGACTATTATGATGATTATGCCTTTTTTGTCACACAGGCATTGAATTCCCAGACGATGACGAGAGAGGAAGTAGATTTTTTTCTCAGCAAGCATTATATTGTTACTTTTCATCATAAACCCACTTCCGAAATTGATGAAGTTTGGAGTCGGTTTAGTCTCGGTAAGGCTATAAAAAAATGGGATCCTTCACATGTGTTATATAATGTTCTCGATAAAATGGTTGATAATTATTTTCCGCTTGTCTACCAAATTGAAGATACCTTAAATGAAATTGATGAGAATTCAAAGGGGCGCTCGATGGAGGATTTGCTTGAGGATTTATTCGATGCAAGGCATGACCTTCTCTTCCTAAGGCATACAATCACGCCGATGCGGGATTTATTGTATCGAATCATTAATTCACAGCGATTGACAAGTATCCAAGGCCGGATTGCATATTTTTCCGACATTTATGACCATTTGCTAAAATTATCGGAGATGATTGAAGCAAATCGAGAACTGACTACCGATATTCGGGATAGTTATATTTCCATTAATTCACACCAAACGAACCATGTTATGAAGGTTTTGACTGTTATCACGACGATTTTCATGCCGATTACCTTCATTGCCGGACTCTATGGAATGAATTTTCATTATATGCCGGAATTAACCTGGAAATACGGGTACTTTGGTGCACTTTTTCTCATGGCTTTAATTACTTTAGGTATGTATCTGTGGTTTAAAAAGAAGGGCTGGTTTAAGTAGGTCAAACCAATGGGAAATAGATAATGATGGCGGAAGGAGAAACGCTAAAATAATACATGAATAAAAAACACCAACTTCTCAAAAAAAGTTGGCGTTTTTTATACTTGTTATTTGGATTTATTCGCTAATTCCTTTAAGGCATCTGTTAGTTGATCGTTTAAAGTCCCCAACGCCTCTTTATCTAGAGTTTTTGCTTCTGAACCTGCAATGGTTGGGTCAAGATATTTTTCTACTTTTTCGTAAAGGTCCTTGTTATCCTTTTTAACATCGTCTTCAAATGAAGACCACTGATCTTCTAATTTTGGTCCAACTTCTTTCACTTTTGCTTGGTCTCCACTATCGATTGCTTTTGACAACTGTTCTGTTGTATCCAACATTTTATTTACACCATCAGAAACTTTATTATCAGTTGAGCTACAACCTGCTAATACTAATGCACTTCCAAGACCGATTGCTAAAACCATTGAAGTTAATTTTTTCATGATAGTTTCCTACTTTCATTATTAATATTGTTAACCGCATTAATTTTTTTATTTTTAAAATTCTTTAATAAAAGGACAATAACAGCACCAAGAACAAGAATTACTTGTGGAATTGTGCTTTCCCATGATGGGTATAGTGCAAAAAATTCTATACTTGGAATGCTTTGAGAATTCGTCGTTGGAATTAAGCCAGATAATTGTAGGCTGTGTATCCCCATTCCCGTAAACTTAATACAAAGGTAAAATACAATGACACTAGACACCATAAAGAATGGGCGAAGGGGTAATTTTAAGCCTACAAATATCATCAAATAAGCTAAAATACCAAGAATGACAGCTCCGATAAGAAAGCCAAATAGTAATGACTGAAGTTTTATTTGGCTTGCCATTCCGATATAAAACAACACCGTTTCCGTTCCTTCTCGAAATACCGCAAGAAAGGCAAGAACTCCTAATGAAACCAGTTTACCCGTTGTTAATGCTGCTTGGCTTTTTTCACGAATATACCGATTCCAATCAGCGATATTGGATTGACTGTGAAGCCAATAACTCATATACAATAACATGACTGCCGCAAAAACTCCTGTCCATCCAGCGATCAGAGCATTATTATTACCAAACGCTCCAGATGAAATCACAAATTTTACAATTACTGCAAGAATCACACTAACGCCAAGACCCGATAATACCCCAGTCCAAATCCAGCCTTTTCCTTTTCCCTCTCCTGATTTTTTTACAAAGGACATTAGGGCAATTACTACAAGTAATGCTTCTAATCCTTCACGAATTAAAATCATAGCTGCATCCCAATAAGTGTACTCCGATTTATCGGCTAAAGGGGTTAGATATGTTATCATGTTATCAATTGTTTTATTTGCTTCTTTATAATTTGGAGGATTAGCAGTAAGCATGGCTTGGATGGTAACCAAATCTCTTTCAGAATCACTATAAACAGTGGCAGATTGTGCAACCACTACTCCTTCTACGCTCAACCAGCTACTACTTGCCTTTTTAATACCATCTAGTGCTTCTGTTTGATTTTGCTCTTTAACTTCCTTTTTTGTTTCTTGGAGAAGCACGATAAAATCATCTAAAGATATATCCTCTTTCTTAAAGCCTGATTCCTTTGGGTATCCACCACTTGCAAATTTTTCATTAACTGCCTTTAAACCTTGTAAAGCTTGTAAAACTTGATCCTGTTTTTTAAGGGTAAGGGCATAGACGACCTGACCCATATTCGATTCAATGTCTCGATAGGCAGTAGCTGAATCAGCTTTAATCCCTTCTTCAATTTCTCGCCAGGTCTTATTAAATTGATCATAAGCCTTTTGTGCTTCTGATAGATTCCCTTTAGAAGCAAAATCGATGGCTTGATCAACTGATACCTCAGCTTTCTTTATATCCTCTCTGGAATTTCCAGATGCTAACACAGGATTATGTATCCCAAATCCTAATATTAATAGAAGGATAGATAATTTAAGTAATAGATTTTTGTTCATATGGCACCCCTTGTGAAATAAATCAATTGATAACGAATTTCAATTTCATCTATAACTATTGTATTTTTATTGATAATGATTGTCAATTAGATTTTTTTACTACTCTTTACAATTTTGTGAACAAAAAAAACCTGCCGTTACATGGCAAGGTTTTGGTTTTTATATTTATGGTTCCACGTAGAACCTATTTATAATAAATTTTAATTATCTTCCCCGGGTTTGTAATAATAAGGATCCTTTCGATGATTTATTATTTCATTATTATCGATAAATAGCTTTCCGTTGTCTAAAAAGGTTGCAAGTATAATATTCTCCACTTTTTCACCCATTTTTTTAACCTCGTTCATTAGCCAACCCTGTTCTAATTTTAGATATTTTAAATTATGATAAATTATTTGACCATCCATGATCAGGGGAATGGGAATGTACTCTTTCTTTACCGATATATTTAAATCATTAGGCTGAACAGGTCGGTATTTTGACTTGGGAATCACACTAATACTGCCTGTCCCTTCCATTACAGCAAGAGCAATATTTCTTGTGTCCGTGTACCCTTTCACTCTTAAGTGTGACAATAATTCATTCACCGGCATACGCGCCTTTTTCAGCCCTTTTCGATCAATATCTCCATTACGAATCAACACTGTAGGACTTTCATATAAAATCCATCTTAATTTATTATGTAATGATAAACGGATAAAAATTTTATATAAAATGACGGTAATGGCACCATAAAGGATGGCTTTTCCAACATTACTTACCTCAACAGGTGTACTAATAATATTCGTAAGAACGAAGATATACAATAAATCGAAGGTATGCATTTGGGAGACGGCTTTTTTTCCTGTCACCCTTAAAAACAAATAACCTGCGATAAAAACGATGAAGGTACGGTAAATCGTTTCCAAATTCATCTCCCCTAAATCTTGCAAATATCTATTTGAATTGTTCCCTAATCTAGGAAAAATAAAATGCACACGGGATTTAAACAAGCTTAAATCCCATGTGCATGAATTTCTCTGCCTTTCATTCCCCGATTTACTTCCAATTCTTATATACAACCTTCCCGCCTGTTAAATCAATGGTATTCCGCTCACCCTTATAGTATTTTTTGCCGTTTTTTTCTACAATTAAATTTTCATAGGTGTACACCTTTTGACCGTTTGGAAGATGGATCACAACCTTTTTTCCGTAATCCTCCGACGGTGATTCAATGTGAATCGTGCTAAAATAAAAATAACGAAAGACAAAGAAACCTACGGTTAAAATGATACAAGCAAGAATGAAAAAGATTGGACCTTTTCGAGTGGATTGCTTCGGCTTATCATGGTATAGTTCAAATCTGGTCATTTTTCTCCCTCCGCCAGTTTGTAAATCGCTAATTTTTGATTTCCCCTTATCTTTAAAATTGTTCCAGTTATGCCCAATTTACTTCTGTTTTATCCATATAAAAAGATTAATTACTGCTAACCTATGCAGGAATATGAAAAAAATTGCCGAAAATACATTTTTTGTTATCTAGAATTCAAATAGCTGTATAATAAACAAGAATGAATGATTGAAAGGAGAATCGCCTTGCCATACGCAGATACAAACGAAACGATGAAATTAATTGCGGACCTTGTTTCAATCCCAAGTCCGTCCGGAAATACGAATGATGTTATTACATTTGTCGAAAATTTCCTCTCAGAGTTACAGGTAGAAACAAAAAGAAACCGTAAAGGTGGGTTAATTGCGACCATCCCCGGAAAAGATACAAATCACCATCGGATGTTAACCGCTCATGTCGATACGCTTGGAGCAATGGTAAAGGAAATTAAAGGTAACGGCCGGCTGCGAATCGACCTTATTGGCGGCTTCAAATACAATTCCATCGAGGGTGAATACTGCCAGATTGAAACAAGTGGAGGGAAAAAAATTACTGGTACGATTTTGATGCATCAAACCTCTGTCCATGTTTATAAGGATGCAGGTAAGCTTGAGCGCAACCAGGAAAACATGGAAATCCGGATTGATGAAAAAGTACATAATGCAGAAGAGATCCGCGCCCTAGGGATTGAAGTCGGGGATTTCGTTTCATTTGATCCACGGGTCGAAATCACTCCCAGCGGCTTTATTAAATCGCGGCATTTAGATGACAAAGCAAGCGTTGGAATTCTGTTACAATTAATTAAGCAACTCAAAAGCGAAAACATTAGCCTGCCCTACACAACCCATTTCTTAATTTCGAACAATGAAGAAATCGGCTATGGCGGCAATTCCAATATCACGCCGGAAACGGTTGAATATTTAGCGGTTGATATGGGAGCAATGGGTGACGGGCAATCAACCGATGAATACACGGTGTCCATTTGCGTGAAGGATGCCAGCGGTCCATATCATTATGACTTGAGGAAAAAATTAGTGCGACTTGCAGAAGAGAATAAGATTCCTTATAAGCTTGATATTTACCCATTCTATGGATCGGATGCTTCTGCTGCGATCCGTGCCGGACATGATATTGTCCACGGTTTAGTGGGTCCCGGCATTGATTCGTCCCATGCTTTTGAGCGGACTCATCAATCCTCGATTGAAGCAACAGCAAAGCTTTTATACCACTATGTCCAATCACAATTAGTCCAATAAGAAATCAAGTTTGGACCAATCAACCTCTAAACTAAAGGCTCGATAAGTGGTTGCAAAAAGTATACTAAAGAATTACAATTAATAGCCGGTGCGGTAATTTTGCACCGGCTTTTTCAATGTTTTTTATATATGTAATCATAAAAAATTAATAGTGTTCTCATTCAATTTTAATGCACGGAAACACAAAGCGGATTATGATTATAACGTCACAGGAATAAGGCACCAACCACCTTGATCAGGGCAATATTCCCTATCAAACACTTGATGAAAAACTATAATTTATTAACTAAAAATTCATTCCTGACAAAAAACGTTCACAATAATGACAAAAAATAAACGCGGGGTAATTAGTATGATTCATAAATTAAAGGATTTTTTCTACCGTGAAAAAGTACGATGGGTCAGCAGATTTATCTATTACCTGCTCATCCTGCTTTTATTGTTTTTCATGTATGGATTCAATGACGCAAGTGCCGGGTCCTATATTTATAATGACTTTTAATGTGGAGGTAACCACTTATGAAACTGATATCTAATATCAAAAGATTAGCAGAAACACAGCCAAATGCACTTGCCTTCGTCTCTCAGGACCAAAAAATCAGATATGGAGAACTTTGGAAAAAGGCGGAGCAAACTGCCTCATCTATTTTAAACCTAGATCCTAAGCCATTATCACCGATTTTAATCTATGGTCACATGGAACCTGATATGATCGTAGCTTTTTTAGGCAGTGTGACAGCAGGTCATCCATATATTCCTGTTGATACTTCCATCCCGATGGAGAGAATAACAAAAATTATTGAAAGTTCGAAAACCAAATTAGTGATAAATGTGTCTGAAGAACCTCTATTCATTGAGGATTCATCCGTACAGGTTGTAAACTCAGCACAATTGTTAAACCATTCTTTCCTACCAGTCACTATGGATTCTTGGGTAAAGGAAGATGAAACTTTTTATATTATTTATACGTCAGGAAGTACGGGGAATCCAAAAGGTGTGCAAATTTCCGCAGATAACCTGCAAAGCTTTGTTGATTGGATGGTAGAAGACTTTCCTATCAATGGCGGACTTCGCTTTTTAAATCAAGCACCTTTTTCATTTGATCTTTCCGTCATGGACCTTTACCCTGCACTAGCAAGCGGTGGGACGATTTTTGCAATAACAAAAGAAATGATTGCAAAACCGAAAATTTTATTTGAGGAATTTAAAAAATCCAATACACAGGTATGGACGTCAACACCTTCATTTGCCCAAATGTGTTTAATGGATCCAACCTTTAATCAAGAACTGCTTCCGGAATTATCGGTATTTCTTTTCTGTGGAGAGATTCTACCTGTTTCCATCTGTGAGCAGTTGAAGCATCGGTTTCCGAAGGCAAAAATTTTCAACACGTATGGCCCAACAGAGGCAACAGTTGCGGTAACTTCTGTTGAGGTGAAAGATGAAATTTTACAGGAATATCAAACCCTTCCTGTCGGAAAGGCAAAGGGTGACACGCAAATTGTTTTACTGGATGAAAACCAACAGCCGGTTTCAGAAGGTGAAAAAGGTGAAATCATTATTGTAGGACCAAGTGTCAGCAAGGGGTATTTAGGGCAAAAGGAACAAACAGAAAAAGCCTTCTATATATATAACGGTGTGCAAGCTTACCGGACAGGCGATGCCGGATATATAGAACATGGGCTCCTGTTTTATAAAGGGCGGATGGACTTTCAAATTAAGCTGCATGGCTATCGAATGGAACTTGAGGAAATCGAGTACCATATTGCAAAATCGAAATATGTGAAATCAGCAGTGGTTGTTCCGATTTATCAAAAGGAGAAAATTGATTATTTATCGGTTTTGATTATCCCAACTGAGCACAACTTTGAAAAAGAATATCAATTGACCGGTGCGATTAAAAAAGAACTAGGTGAAGTACTTCCAGCATATATGATTCCAAGAAAGTTTTCCTATCATGAAGAACTGCCAATCACTCCGAATGGGAAAATCGACCGAAAGCAAATACGCGAAAAGGTTTTACTATGACTCCATACGGTTCGTTTACATTTTTTTTCATCCTAGTGATACTATTAGCACCAACGGTCATTCTTGGACTGCAAGGAAAGAGATTTCATACCTACAATATGATCATCTCTGTTGTAGTCTTAGCGATTATTTTTTCATCCAAGCTTACTGGTTTCATCGCTTTAATTATTTTCACCGTGTGGCAGGTTCTGTTAATTCAGGGGTATATCTGTTATCGGAAAAAAGCGAACAGCGGGGTGGTTTTCTCGCTTGCTGTAATGGCCTCGATTTTGCCGTTAGTCATTTCCAAGTTCCTGCCCTATTTTTCACAGGTCAATTGGGTTTCCTTTTTGGGGATTTCCTATCTAACCTTTAAGGGTACACAAATGATCATGGAAACAAGGGACGGGTTAATTAAACAAAATATACCGCTCCCACGCCTGCTTTATTTCATTCTGTTTTTCCCGACGATTTCTTCTGGTCCGATTGATCGTTATCGCAGGTTTGATAAGGACCTGAAGCAGGAACAAACGGGAGAAGAATATAAGCAGCTTTTATATGATGGGATTAATAAAATTTTTCAAGGGTTTTTATACAAATATATTATCGGATATTCGTTAAATCATTTTTTAATTGCCAATTTGAGATTCATCGCAACTAACCATTTTCAAAGTCATCTTTTCTATATGTACAGTTATAGCCTGTACTTATTTTTCGATTTTGCCGGTTATAGCTGCTTCGCGGTTGGTGTTAGCTATATCATGGGTGTCAAATCGCCGGAAAACTTCAATTTGCCGTTTATCAGCCGCAATATGAAGGATTTCTGGAATCGCTGGCATATGAGTCTTTCCTTCTGGTTTAGGGATTATGTCTATATGCGCTTCGTTTTTTGGATGACGAAAAAGAAATGGATTAAAAATCGAAATGTTACATCCAATCTTGGCTATATTTTACTGTTCCTGCTTATGGGTTTTTGGCATGGGCTTGCGATTCAGTATATTGTTTATGGAATGTATCATGCCCTATTAATGGTCGGCTATAATACATTTGAGCAATGGAACAAAAAGCATAAATGGTGGCCGCAAAATAAGTTTACTAAAGTGTTTAGTATCCTATTAACCTTCCATGTGGTTTGCTTTGGATTTTATATTTTTTCAGGACATTTAATTCATTAGAGGAGTTTGATTACAATGGAATTTAGAGAACAAGTAATTGAGTTAGTAGCGGAAGTTTGTCAGGATGATGTAATAAAAGAGAATCCAAATATTGATTTATTTGATTCGGCTTTGCTTGATTCATTTGGCACGGTAGAATTACTCGTCCAAGTTGAGGAGCGCTTCGGGATTACCGTTCCGATTACTGAATTTGATCGCGATACTTGGAATACCCCAAATAATATCGCGTTACAGTTGGCTGATATGAGATGAAAAAGCCTGTATTTATCCCGCTTTTTCTAGCCTTTCTTGTCCTATTGATCCTGGTTGTGGTTCCGGATCGATGGATTGAAAGCATAATTCCAAAGAACCGGGTAAGCCAGGCAGCAACCGAATTAAATCCATTCATGTTTCAAGGAAAATATATTCAGAAAAAAATGCTAGAGGACCCTAAATATCTGCCAATTTACGGTTCTTCTGAACTTGCAAGGCTGGACCGCTTTCACCCTTCCAATTATTTCAAGGAAGTACATGAAGAATTTACTCCTTTTCTTATCGGGCGCGGCGGCAGTGAATCGCTGATTCATTTTTTAAATTTTTCCGAGCAGATCGGCAATCTTAAGGGCAAGAAAATTGTGTTTGTCTTGTCTCCGCAATGGTTTAATCCTAAAGGAGCGGATGAATCGCATTTTGTTCCCAATTATTCTTCTTTACAAGGATATGATTTTGCCTTTAATCACACGATCAATCCTCAAGTGAAGAAAATAGCAATCAAGCGTTTATTGACTTATTCATCGGTGAAGGATGACCCAATGCTCTCTACGCTTTACAAGGCAGAGATTACAAATAATCCATGGACAAAACGGGAGGCGTATTTCGTTCGCCCTTTTGCCCTTGCTTACCGCCATCTACTTGAAAAGAAAGATTTATATTATTCTCTGGCAGGCGGGCTTCACCGTAAACGGGATATCAATCCAAAAGTAAAACATCGAACTTGGAGCCAATTGAAACAGGAAGCGGATCAATACGGAGCAAAGCGGGCGACAAACAATCATTTTTACGTCGTGAACTCTCAATATAATAAAATCAAAGGATTTCTTCCTTCATTAAAGAATAAAAACATTCATGCTTCTTATGGGAAGTCGAAGGAATACGGTGATTTTCAGCTTGTGCTAGATGTGTTAAAGCAAGCGGGTGCCAAACCGTTATTTATCTCGGTTCCCGTTAATGGGCATTATTATGACTATACCGGTTTTCCCAAACAGGGGCGTATCGCCTATTATAATAGAATTAAAAATCAGATTAGGGCTGCGGGCTTCCAGGTTGCCGATTTTTCAGGACATGAATACGATCCCTATTTCATGAAGGACACCATTCACATCGGCTGGAAAGGCTGGGTTTACACCGATCATGCTATTAAACAATTTTACGATGGCAATGATAAAAAGGTCGTTTCATTAAACTAAATAGGAAAACGCTTGGGCATGATTGCAGTCCAAGCGTTTTTTATTCATTAAGTCTTTCAAAATTGGGTCTCTTACTCAACCAATTGGCTGTCAAATAGATGACAAAATAAACCGGAACTGAATAAATATATCTCCATGATAACGGTTCGTAAATACCAAGCCATTTAAATAAGGGTTCACCAAAAAAGGAAGTCAGTACGGCAAACAAAATGGCTTTATAGAATGGCTTCATCTTCGGTTTAACTTGGATTAAAAACATGACAGACACAGGCATCAACGCTAAGTCAAAAGGTAAATAGGCTGGAAAAAATGGGATGAGCGGATAGATGTAATTCCATGCTTTCAGCTGCAATCCGATTGCATCCAAGGCAATCGAAATGACCATGACAAATAATCCCGGATAGAAAAGCCGATCGGAGCTATTCTTTTTTCGAAAAATCATCCAGCTCCCCCAACAAAAGATAACAAGACCGAATCCAATCCACCAACGCCATGAAAAAAGTATTTCCTCCTGCCAAATATCGTTTCTGATTTTAAAACCTTGATGGATTAACTCCAACCCCTTATTCATTCCATCATAAACTTTATTATTCATGAAACCACCTTATGTAAAATAAAGCTTATTTTATACACTTTGACAATAAATTATACAAACTCAAAATTAATTTGTTTTTGGGTTGTACCCCTCATCCTTCTCGTTTTTGCTTAGTTTGTTAAAATGAAGAAATCTTTATCCATCAAAAAAGCAGCAACCCTAGGGCTGCTGCTTTACAATAAATAGCCATAATTTAATTGATCGACGTCGTAAAGAATTTTTTAAATCTCAAACTAGCAATCACTAAACCTATTAATCCAAATCCTAATAGGATAAGAACGGTTGCCCAGATATCTCCTAAATGGGCCCCGCGAATCATGACATTCTGCATTCCCTGCTGTGCCCAATATTGAGGGGTGAATTTCCCGATAATCTGAGCAAATCTAGGCAGGAAATCATAGGGGAACCACAAGCCGCCGACAACAGCGCCGCCCATTGTAATGATCTGTACAAAAGCTACCCCTTGGTTTTCACTGCGGACAAATACCGATAACAGCAGACCTAACCCGGTCGCACAAATAGCCAAACTAATCACAATTAAAATAATTGATAGCGGGTCTCCAATTTTTAAATCATATACCAACTTCCCAAATACTAATAAAACGGTCGATTGGGTTAAAACAACCAAAATATTGGGCACCCACATCCCGATTAAATAGTGATAAGACTTCATGGGTGTACTCCGCAGACGCGATAACATCCCGGACTCTTTATCTTTAATGAAATTTCGAACCATCGTAATCATGATAAAGAAAACAAACATCACCGTATATCCTGGAACAACCTGTGTAATCATATTCAACTTGGTGGCATTTTCTTTGATTTCTTTCAATTTAACTGGAGGGGTTAAAGTCGCTTTTGTCTGGTTTGCATTTTGCCCTAATGTTTCGAGAGTTTGTGAGAGTTTCGCTTCTCTAAACGAAGATGTCATATTCTCAAGCACGGCCTTAATTGGCGCAACAGCGGAATCAGCTGTGGCATCGCGGTATAACCGAATATCTGCGGGTTGATTCGCCTTCAAATTTTCACCATAACCTTTTGGAATGACCAAAAGGGATGTGGACCGCCCCTCTTTTATTTCTTTAATTTGCTCTTTTAGTGAGAGAGATGCATTCTTTTTTAATTCAAAACCGGGGATTTGCTTTAATTGCTTTAAAAACATTTGAGACATTTCGGAGTGGTCTTGGTCATAATAAGAAAGCGTGATTTTATCTGTGGTGTTACCAAAAATCGAGGCAAAAATGACAATAAAAAAGATTGGCAGTAAAAACAGCCAAAAAAAGGTCCCTTTTTCCTTTAGGATTACCTGAATTTCTTTTCGAATAATGCTTTTTATCATCGGTCAATTCTCCTTCTTCCATTAATCCCGGAGGGTCGTTCCCGTTAAGGCTAAGAAAACACTTTCGAGTGAAGGTTTCATCATTTCAAGTGCTTTTACTTTTATCCCTGTCTCCGTTACTGCTTGAATGGTATTTTCCATAGAAGGTAAAACCTCATCTGTTTCCAGCAACCAGCCCTTCTTATGTTCACTGACCTTTGTAATACCAGGGATTGAAGGCGGTTCTGGCTGCCCTTCCAGCTCAAGATAAATCGCTTTTGTTGCATATAAGCGAAGAAGGTCATCGAGATTCCCTTGAACAATCACCTTTCCGTGATCAATAATGGCAATATCATCACAAAGTGCCTCCACCTCTTCCATATAGTGCGTGGAATAAATGATGGTAACCCCTTCGGAACGAAGCTTCTTGATAATTTCAAAAATATGATTGCGCGATTGCGGATCAATCCCAACGGTTGGTTCATCAAGAATAATCAATTTCGGTTTATGGAGCATCGCGGCGGCAATATTAATCCTGCGCTTCATCCCGCCTGAATACGTATGAATCGGGTCATTTGCCCGTTCACTAAGCCCAACCTGCGCCAACACTTCAGTAATTCTTTCTTTCAGGAGCTTCCCCTTCACCCCGTACATCTCTCCGAAAAAAACAAGATTATTGTAAGCCGAAATTTTATCGTATAGAGTAATTTCCTGAGGAACATAGCCGATAAGCCGGCGAATTTGATCAGCAGTTTTACGGACATCCTGCCCAAACACATCTACTTCCCCTGCATCTGCTTCAATAATGCCGGTAATAATTTTCATCGTAGTTGATTTACCTGCCCCGTTCGGACCAAGCAGACCAAAACAGCTTCCTTCTTTTACAGTAAAAGTTACATCATCAAGGGCAGTTTTTGTGCCATATTTTTTTACCAAATTGCTTACATTCAGCGATCCTTCCATTTCTCCCCCTCCAATAAAATCCATTTTTTACAACCTTCATAATATACTTTTCCTAGAAAATTGGAATACCTATTAGGCAAAAAAGAAAAAATTTAATCATTCTCTAATAATTAAGGGTATTTTAAGAAATAATTAATATTTATCCTTTATGATTGGTTGGTACAATTTTTTTTAGAGGTGGTGTTTACCATTCTGCAATCCAAAAATACCGGGCTTTTATCCCGCTATATTCCGAATCCAAAAGAGCGAAAAATTGTTTTATTTTCCATGGTAATAGCAGTGATTTTGATCCTAATTGGGATTTTGTACGTTGCCCTTTCTTACCAGACCTTAATGATGGAAGAAACACGCCATTATAAGGAAAGTTTTAAACAATTAGGCTCGATATCACGAATTGGCTTTTTCGCAGTAATCGCTATTTATCCAGTCTTTTTATTATTAAAGTGGAAAAAAATAAAGGAGATCCACTTTGGAGAGATTAAATTAAAATCACTCCTGCAGTTTCTTGCTAAATGGGTCCGTAAGTGGCATGTGCCCGTGGCATTCATTTCTACGGCTATTGCCCTCCTTCACGGGTACTTGGCCATCCTTAGAGGGTTTAAACTGGATTTCACCTATATTACTGGAATTGTTACAACCGTCATTTTGTTTTACCTGATGGTTATGGGATTAAAACGATATAAACGCATGGATAAGCAGTGGCATTTGAAGCTGGGAATAGGATTTCTTATTTTATTCATGATTCATGCGACCTTTGCTTAATATACTGTACAATCTAAAATAAAAAGTTATAATGAAGATAGAATGAAATTACCATCTTCGCTAGGAGTGTTACCATGTTTTCAAATATTGGAGTACCAGGATTAATCTTAATTTTAGTAGTGGCATTAATTATTTTTGGACCTAATAAGCTCCCGGAAATTGGACGTGCTTTTGGGAAGTCGATCCGTGAATTCAAAAAAGCAACAGAAGGAATTGCCGAAGATATTAAGGAAGAAATTAAAGAGGATATGAAAGAAGTAAAACAGATTGATTTGAAAAAATAAAAGGGTAAATGCAAGATGATGATTCATCTTGCATTTTTTCTTTAAAATTCGTCCAGGTTTCCAAACGAGCCGAAGAACTCATAATGAATCTGTTCTTCAGGGACTTCCCATTGTTTTAACGATTGATTTACCACTTTCATAAATGGCGAAGGTCCACAAAAATAAAAATCCGCTTCATTGGAAGGTAACACACTTTGCAGCCATTCCAGTGTAAAAAAACCTTCCTTATCGTAGTTCTTCATTTCCATATCAGTTTCCGTTGGTTTTTCATAAATAACAAAGGATTTCATATTTTTATGCTCTGCGGCAAGTTCGTTGACGTGATTTTTAAAGGCATGCATATTGCTGTTAATCGCTGCATGAATATAATAAACCATTCGATTTGGATTTTCGTTAACCGTCGTATTCAACATACTCATCATCGGCGTTAAACCAACCCCGCCACTGAATAAGACTAATGGCAAATTGGAATCCATATTTAAGTAAAAATCCCCGGCAGGTGCCGTGATCGGGATGGTATCCCCTTCATTCACTTGGCTGTGCAAGTAAGTCGAAACAACCCCATTCGGAATTCCTTCGCTTGGTGAGTCCTCCCTTTTTACACTGATGCGATAATACTCCAAACCTGGTCTGTCAGATAAACTATACTGCCTTAGATGCGTATATTTTTCACCGCTCATTTCCATTTTCACAGTAATGTATTGACCAGGGATAAATTGGGCGATTTGCTGTCCATCTTTCGGTTTTAGATAGAAGGATGTTATGACATCGCTCTCCTTCACTTTGCGGTCAATGACAAAGTCACGGAAGCCTGCCCAGCCGCCTGGCTGAGATTCAGTTGTTCGATACATCTTATCTTCCATTCGAATGAACACATCCGCAATAACCCCATATGCATCCGCCCATGCATTCATGATGTCATCCGTAGCTGCAGCGCCAAGGACTTCTTTGATGGCCCCTAATAGGTTTTCACCAACAATCGGATAGTGCTCGGGCTTAATTTGTAAGCTGCGATGCTTCTCACCAATCCGTTCCAGCACAGGCATGATTTTACTAAAATCCTCGATGTTTGCCGCTGCACCGTAAACAGCATCTGACAATGCCTTTGGCTGGTGGCCGGTGATTTGGTGTGTCTGGTTAAATATATTTAACAATTCTGGATGCTGTTTAAACATCCGCTTGTAAAATTGCTTGGTAATCGCCTCACCATGTTCTTTTACAACTGGCAAGGTCGCTTTAATGATTTCTAATTTTTTAGGATCCAACGCTTTTATTGTATTTAAAACTTCTTTCCATGATTGTTTTGCTTCCAATGTAGTGTTTAAACTCATGAAAAATTCCCCCTTCTAAGAAAGTATGTCCGGTTAAGGAGGAATACATAAAGGTAGGTTTTGCATGTTATTATATCGAAAAAAACATCCCCCTATTTTGTATAGGAGATGTCCTGGTAGAAATTATCTTCTCGATTTATCTGCTAAAGATTGGAATTGACCCATTAGCTTTTGCCGTGATTTTTTATTTCTAAGTAAATATGCAGCACCAAGGGCCACAGTGGACATCATTAAATTTTTTCGTTTCATACCCATTCCTCCTCGTAACAAGCCTTCAATAATATATCTTCCCTTTTATTTCTGATTTTAAAAGTGGTAATGATAATTTAACTTTTTCGTCAAACTAAATATTTACGATTTCGAAAAATTATTGTATTCTAAAAATACAAATAATTAAATTTTCAGTTTTTTATTAGAAGGTGAATAGAATGTATTTTCACATTGTGGTCGCTGTCTTATGCTGGGTGCTCGCTATTTTGATTCCTTCTTTGTCAGACAGCTATATGGTCACATTGATGGTCTTGGGTTTTATTGCGCTACTTTTCTTTTTGCGGGAACTTCTAAGGCATGTGAATAAAAATTTTCTTGATCAGGTAGAGGAAGCAGAAAATTCCGACATTCATACTGTTTCTTCTTTTCAAGGGACCTTTGTAACAATCAGCGATGAGGAATCACCGTTTTCGGATGAATTTACCTATATTATTTTTCGAAATGGGTCCGTTGAAGTCCCTTTGTTTTGCAGGAATCTTAGGATCATTCAAAAGGCCGCTCGAGCAACCAGTGAATTAATCATCTACTATAAAGATCATATCCTGGTGAATGTGGAAGAATTGGATGATTGAGCAACCAATCCTAGTGTGGGGTTGGTTTTTTCTTTTTCAAAAATTTAACAAAACTTTCACAGGCATAGTCTCATTTTTTATATAAAATGGACATGGAGTTAGAAAAAGGAAAGGACGTGGAGTATGCCATTTAAAGCTAGAATCAAACCAGTGGATTTAATAAAATTTGAAATTTTAGACTTCCGAATGGATCTGACAATAGATCAAAAACGGTATTTTGGGGGTCTTGAGAAAGGTTTCGAAGGTGAAATTCAGTTTGATTTAATGACAGAACAACTTCAAAGTGGTCCACTTATCTTAAATGATTTACTGCTTGAATCGAATAATACCAAATTTCAAATTGATTCAAATATTATTTTTCAAGACACTTATAATTTTTTTGAGGTAAAAAATTATGAAGGAGATTATATTTACGATTTAGAAAATTTTCGAACAGCCTCCGGATTGACTATTCAGAATCCATTGAATCAGCTAAAACGCAGTAGAACATTACTTCGGCAACTATTTCAAAGTCTTGGTTATCAATTCCCAATTGAAGCTTATGTTGTTTTTATTAACCCCGAATTTACTTTATTTAATGCCCCTTCAGACTTGCCCTTTATTTATCCAACACAGCTAAATCGATTTTTAAAAAAATTAGATTCGAAGCCAAATAAACTAACTTCAAAGCATTCAAATTTAGCGAACAAATTAGTGTCGTTGCATCAATCTGATACATCATTAATAAAATTGCCTAAATTTGAGTTAGGACAGTTAAAAAAAGGATTAACATGTGGGACATGCCATTCATTTTTTATATCCTTTAGGGGAAATTTTATTATTTGTAATGTATGTGGGTGCGTGGAAAAAGTTGAAGCTGCAGTTATGCGTAATGTTCGTGAATATCTGCTTCTTTCCCCTGACGGAAGAATAACGACAAACGGGATTTCTGATTGGTGCAATATGAATGACTCTAGAAAGAGGATAAACAGGATTCTTGACAGGAATTTTAATAAGGTTGGGGTTCGAAAAGGGGTATATTTCGAGTGATTGCTTTTTATAGACAATTTCCATAACGGCGGTGAAATTTTTGTCTATAAAATCCTTTTTTATAGACACTTCTCCTTGCAAGCACTAGACTTTTGTCTATATAATCACTCTTTATAGACACTTCTACTTGCCGCCACTGGACTTTTGTCTATATATTCACTCTTTATAGACACTTCTCCTCGTAGGCACTAGGCTTTTGTCTATATATTCACTTTTTATAGACACTTCTACTTGCCGCACTGGACTTTTGTCTATATATTCACTTTTTATAGACACTTCTTCTCGCTGGAACTAGACTTTTGTCTATATATTCACTTTTTATAGACACTTCTTCTCGCCGGAACTAGGCTTTTGTCTATATAATCACTTTTTATAGACACTTCTCCTCGTAGGCACTAGGCTTTTGTCTATATAATCACTTTTTATAGACACTTCTACTTGCCTCCACTGGACTTTTGTCTATATATTCACTTTTTATAGACACTTCTTCTCGCCGGCACTAGGCTTTTGTCTATATAATCACTTTTTATAGACACTTCTCCTCGCCGGAACTAGACTTTTGTCTATATATTCACTTTTTATAGACACTTCTACTTGCCTCCACTAGGCTTTTGTCTATATAATCACTCTTTATAGACACTTCTACTTGCCGCCACTGGACTTTTGTCTATAAAATCCTTTTTCCTCGTAACGAAACAACGCTCATTCCACAAGAAATGAGCGTCCTAATCTAAAAACTATTTTGCCATTAAATCCTTCAACATTTGGTTGTGTGCTTTGTATTGCTCGAGTAGTTGATTTAAGTATTTTTTTGCATCTTTTTTGTTTTTTTCTGAGACGGCTTTCTCTAATTCATGGTAGGTCTGCCAATGGCCCATGTCCTTGCCGCCGTGCACTTTTTTAAGAAACTCCTCTTTGGTAATCTTCCCAGCATCATACTGCTTACGGTATTTCTCCATCTTCTCCATGCGCTCTTTTTTCCACTGCTCGCGCTTCGCGACATTTTGAGGGCTTAACCATTTCATCATCAGGACCTTTTTCTCTGAGAACATTTGTGTCCATTCTGCTTTTTTCTCAGGTGTGTATTGGTCTACCCACGCTAAAATCTTGCCCTCTCTCGCTGCCATTTTAGCCTTCCAGTCTCCATGCATAAAATGGTGACGATGGTTACTTTTATCACAGCAATCTTCTTTTGGATTGCCATGGCCTTCATGATTAACGGGAATTTGGTTGTGTGCTGACGCTAGACTCGGTAAGGTCAAAAATAACCCAAGAATCAAAACGAAAAGTTTGTTCTTCATAATAATCTCCTTCCATTAGTAATATCATCCATTTCTAAATTGCACGAATTTATCATGCCCTCTCACAATAAAAATATTCCATAAAAAAAATCCCTCCATCTAGGAGAGATAATTAAAAAGAATGCATAATTCTCCAATTTCTGTTTACATCCATTCCATAAATTCCAGGCGGTTGCCGAAAGGATCGTGAACATGAATCCTGTTTGCACCTGGCAGATTGTCATCTTCCGTAAACTGAACGTGATTATTTTTTAGCTGAGTTTTTAATTCTTCGATATTTTCAACCACAAATGCAGGATGGGCTTTTTTTGCCGGCGTAAACGGTTCCTCCACTCCAATATGGAGTTGAAAAGTGCCAAATTCGAACCATACTCCGCCGCGTTTCTTTAATTCTTCCGGCTTTTCTACTTCAGTTAAACCAAGAATGCCGCTAAAAAATTCTCGGGCCAGATGCTCGCACCCTTTTGGTGCTGCAAGTTGGACATGATCAATCTTTTTAAATGAAAAAGCCATTTTCATCCCTCCGAAAAATTATGGGTGCTCACCCTTATTTTACAAAATTTCTAAAATTCCATCAAATTTAATTCATAATAAAAGAGCCATTCCCTTTAAAGGAAATAGCTCTCCATTCATTATTTACCAATAAACTCCTGCGTCCAATAATTACCTTTTGAGTTAAAACCAACCCCGATATTCGTAAAGCTTGGGCTTAAAATATTTTTCCGGTGACCTTCACTATTCATCCAGGAATTCACAACTTCTTGTGCAGTTGGTTGCCCCATGGCAATATTTTCACCTGCTGATTTATAGGTTACACCAAAGTCCCGCATCATATCAAACGGTGAACCATAAGTTGGGCTTGTATGGGAAAAATAGTGTTTTGCTTCCATATCGTCAGATTTAGTCTGAGCAACTTTGCTTAATAAAGCATCTGCTGATAGCGCAGGCAGCCCATTTTTCTTTCTTTCCCCATTGGTCAAATCAATGACCTGTTGCGCCATTTTGCTAATCCCAGCCGGTGCCTGTGTAGTTGGCTGCTGGGCAGGCGGTGTGGTTGTTTTAGGTGTGGTTCGGTTTACAGTCCCCTGGTTTCCAGTGTTAGGATTGGTAACCACACCATTGTTACCAGCTTTCGGCATATTTACATTCGATTTCCCCGCATTTGGGTCAGAACTATAGTACCAAAAATTCCCCTGCTGAACCCGTTTACTGTGCGGAAACTTATGACTTGGTGTTTCCGTACTAAATGCGTTCGGATCCATGGTAATAAACCCATTTTTGTTCCCGTGAATCTCAGTGGTTGACATCATGATACCATTCTCAGTAATCCCATTGTTCCAACCATTACCCATGTCATTCCAATCATAGTCCCGGGTTGATACATTTGGATTGGTTAAATCCCCTGTTGAAACATTTCGAGGGTTTAATACACCCGGATGATTCATTTCATCGTTCCGGTCATTCCAGGTACGATTATCATTTAATGGGTTATTTACTCTCGTTAAGTCTCTATTTAATGCACTGCGATCATTCACATCATTTGTTGAAACATTACGATGGTTAACAGCTGTATTATCTACATTTGCTTTATTATTCGAACACGCTGCTAATGAAGCCAGCACTAGTGAAGCAACCGCTAATTTTGTCTTTTTGAAGCCCATCATCACATACCCCCTTAGATTTTAGAAGTACGTTTATTATTTTTTCCACTAAGGGCAAAAGTATCGATGGAAAATAACGTGTCAATATACATCTTTTTTCATAAAAACAAAAAAAGATACAAAAATGGCTGCAATCCACCAAATTAGAAGGACTAGTAATGAAAAGGAAAGGGTCATCCCTTCGATTGGCGGGGCCATGCCCCTTAAATAGTCGGTTAGCCGTAAATTAACCATAAAAAAATACTTTGCTGAATGCCAAGAGGAGACCATATTGTTAAGAATCGCCCCAGATATAAGCGCCGCAAGCATAATTCCCATCCCCGCCGCCGTACTGCGAATTAAAACGGACAACATAAAGGATAGTGTTCCAACGACAATCGCTACAAACCAAACCAGACCAAAATCCATCAATAAAAACTGCCAAAGCTTAAGCATTTTAACAGAGGAAGTGTTAAGCCCAGACTCATTTACATTAAATCCTGTTAAGATCGGGGTTCCCCACCCTTTATAACCAAAAACAATGCCGGATATCAAATAGGAAAGAATCCCTGCGATGGCGATGATTAATGAGACAGCAAGACATAGGGTAAAATATTTACTTAAAAGGATTTTCCATCGTTTTACTGGTCTAGTTAAAAGCAGTTTGATGGACCCGAGACTATGTTCAGATGAAACCAAGTCACTGGCAATCACCATCACCATGAGCGGAATAAATAAATCGATTGAGTTTTCCAAAAACATTCGTATGAATGTTGGTGCTCCCGGTGCAGATGGATTAATATCATGATCAAGATAATATTGTTCCTGCTGAAGGGTGATTTGCAGCTGTTTTTTCCATTCTTCTGAAATTCGGCTGCTGCTTAACCGGTTCGTCGTATCAACAATTTGCTGCTGCAAAATCGTTCTCCAGTCGCTTGTCCCTAATTTCTCTCTTTGTGTTTGAACCTGTTTATATTGCGCATATGTAAATAAAATAACAAGAACACCGATAATCAAGGCAATGACAACAATCCGCTTTTTAGCGATTAATTTCATCATTTCGTTTTGAATTAATTTATTCAATCGAATCACCCCCGGTCAATTCGAGGAATAAGTCTTCGAGTACAGGCATTCTTCTGCTCATTTCTGTTACCAAAACCCCTGCTTCTACCAATTTTCGATTCCACTCCGGTGTCATCTTCTCATTAAATTCAGTTAAGACGGAGCCATCTTCATTTTCTTCGATTTCCGTTAACCCACCTAATATCTCTTTTCCTTTATCATTAGGATGAAAATGCCAAACAACCCTTTCGCGATTGGCTAATAAATCATGCACCGTATCAATCTTAATGATAGAGCCTTTTGAAATAATCGCTACACGGTCACATAATTGCTGAATTTCACTTAATAAATGACTTGATACAAGTACTGTAAGGCCTTCATCTACCGCTAAAAACCGAATAAATTCGCGCATTTCCCGGATTCCCGCAGGATCTAGACCGTTTGTTGGTTCATCTAGAATTAGCACTTTCGGTCTTCCCAAAAGGGCTTGGGCTATCCCGAGACGCTGCCTCATGCCCAGTGAATAGGTTTTGACCTTATCGTGAATTCGTTCTGTTAAGCCGACGAGCTTGGTCACCTCATTAATTCGTTCTTCCCCGATTCCGTCAAGCATTCGCGAAAAATGAAGCAGATTATCATATCCAGATAAATAGGGATATAATTCAGGATTTTCAACGATACAGCCAAGGTTCCCCATCGCCTCTTGAAAAGATTCTTCTATATTAAAGCCACATATTTGGATTGAACCTGAAGTGGGGTTAATTAACCCGACCAGCATGCGAATAGTGGTAGTTTTTCCCGCCCCATTAGGGCCTAAGAATCCAAAAACCTCCCCTTCTTTTAATTCAAAGCTTAGACCCTTGATTATTTCCTTTTTGCCAATTACTTTCTTCAAATTCTTTACGGCTAATGTAATATTCCCCATCATCGACACTCCTTACCAGGTGAGCAAGGCCGCAACGCGCTCAGCAATTAAACGGTACCCCTTCGTATTTGGGTGAAATTTATCTGAGTACAAATAGTCATTCACCTTTAATTCAAATAAATCAAATGTCGGTACAAAAATGATTTTTGGATAAGCCGCACTAACTTCTGCACTATCATAATTCCAGTGGCGTATTACTTTTGACATTTCCTTCCCTTGATCAATTTCAATGAATGGATTATATAAGCCAATAAAAAATACATTGGCAGTGCTGTTCACTTTTCGGATCTGCCCGAAAATGAATTTTAAATTATGTAAGTACGTTTTTTCGATGGCAGCAATACTGCCGGCTTGAAAGTCCATTAAACCTTGTCCGCCGCGGAATAAATCATTGCCCCCAATGGTTAAGAGCACGATGTCTGCTTTTTGAATTTGCCTCTGTACCTCTGTCTGCTGTATCTGTCTTCTAAGACCATCTGACCGCTGGCCATTGATTCCAAGGTTGGTAAGCTGTACAGGACGCTTGGTTTTTTCTTTAATTTCATCTAGCAAATCTCCAACATACCCTTTTCCCGTTTCATCCCCGGTCCCTCTCGTGAGCGAATCACCAAGCGCAACAATGGTTAAACCTTTTGTATTGTTGGCTTCTTTCGTAACTATTGCTTTAGGGACTTCTTCCGGTTTACCAGCATAATATTCTCCTACAGCCCAGCCAAGACCAACCAGCCAGAGAAGGCAAAACAAAAACGATATAATGGTAATTGAACGGATTATATTTTTATTCAAACCTATCATCCTTTCTGGCATTTTCTACCTACATTTAACCATAAAAAGCTGCGGAATCAAACTTTTTGAATTCTGATAAAAAGCCTAAAACTACATGGTTGTGAAGCAGTCTTTCAATCTTTTTTTAAACACGGACTCGTGACCTCTTTTTTGTTGAATCAATCGCGGTTAATAACCGGAAAATTTCCAACAGAAGGGTTGTCAGGCCAAGCCATACTCCGCCAAATACATAACCTGCTGCAATCTGGCTGGGGTCTTGAACATGGAAATAGATCCGGCTAATGCCCATGAACAAAAGCATCACAATCCAAAGAAAAACAAGTAAGGTATGGACCCGAATGTATTTACTATGCCGCAGCATGACAAGAAAGAACAAGCCATAAATCACAAAGGCCATTAAAGATTGTTCACTCGGGAAACTGTACGGAAATCGTTCGAGTAAGGACGGTTCATCCGGTGACAGCCGATGAAAAACATTGCGAAGAATTTCTTCATAGACTTCTCCGCCTGCAATGGCGATAAAAAGGAAATAAAGTTCAATCAGCTTATCTTTGCCTTTCCAAATAATCCAAAGAAGTGTATAAAAAATGATACTAATTAACATTGTTGCCGTTCCAAGTTTTAAGAAGAAATTCATTAATACATCATAATGATTCTTAAAAATGATGGAAATTAACATATTGATGACGGTGTCTAAATCATTAATATCGTTTTCAAGGTAATTCTGGATCAAGTTAATCATTAATATGATGAACCCTAATGTTACCAGGGAAATTCCAGCGAGAAATAATTCAGTCCTCCTCCGTGTATGAAAGATTTCAAGCGCTCTCTTTCCGATGAAGGCAAGGGTAAGAATAATTTCCTTCTGAAATTTTTTAATAAGATAAAAGAGGACTAACAGACTCGCAATGATAATACTTCCTATAATTAAATATTTTTTGATTATCTCGTGAAAAATTTGCCATTTGGGTCCAAGCATTTTCCCTAACAGAATAAAGGTGGAAACCCATATGACGGAACCAATCGCTGAGAACGTTGCAAAAATGACAATGGGAAGCCGGGTAATACCTGAAAAATATCCGGTAAAATGTCTGACCCCCGGGATAAATAGGGCTACAATCAACAGCTTGTTTCCGTATTTTTTAAACCAGATAGAAGTTGAATGAAGCCGTTCCGGACCTAAATGAATTTTTGAGCCGTATTTTTCAAAAAACGGCATTCCAAGCTTAGAGCCAATCCAATAAGCAATCATCATCCCTACTAAACATCCAAGAGAGGCAGAGAGCACACTTGCTAACCAGTTCAGCTGACCTTGAAAGGCCAAATATCCAGCGTATCCCATAAGAGCTTCAATTGGAATAGGTAATGCCATGATTCCCAATATTAATGATAGAAATAGAACTAAATATCCATAGTCGTTCATGAAACTGGTTAAATAATTCAATCGTTGCTCCTCCTCTCTAATGGTATTTTATCCATACCTCTTCAATATAGTAATCCATTTCCACTTTCCATAGAAAAAAACCGACTTCCGGTTAAGGAAATCGGTTTTTTTCTATATTATACTAAGCTTCCTTTTGGACCAAAGAATTCAAAATGAATCTTTTCTTCGTTCACCCCAAGATCTTTTAATGAAAGGTAAACAGATTTCATAAATGGTACCGGTCCGCAGAAATAGAATTCGGCATCCTTGTAGGAGACGTTTTCTTCAATCCAATCACGAGTCACGTAGCCTTCTACATCAAAGCTATTATTTTGACGATCCACTTCTGTTGGTGAATCGTAAAAGAAGAAGGAATTCACTTGGTCAAGAGCTGTAAGTGCTTCAACCTCATTTCTTAAAGCATGGACATTTCCGTTGGCAGCTGCATGAATGAAGGTAATCTTCCGCTCAGGCTGCATTTCAACAACGGTTTTTAACATACTCAACATTGGAGTGATTCCAACACCGCCGCTTAATAAGGCGATTGGCGTGGTTTTAGTTGTGTCTAATACAAAGTCGCCGGCAGGAGCACTCACTTTAAGTACATCTCCTTCTTTGACCTCGTCATGAAGAAAATTGGACACCCTTCCGTCCGGATTAGCGGTTCCAGCTTCACGTTTGACACTGATACGGTAATATTCTTTTCCAGGTGCATCTGAAAGGCTGTATTGGCGAATATGGGTGAATTTTTCCCCTTCCATTTCAAGCTTGATGCTAATATATTGGCCAGGGATAAAATGGGCAATTTCCTTTTGGTCTTCCGGTACTAAATAAAAGGAAGTAATAACTTCACTTTCTTCCACTTTGCGGTCAACAATGAAATTGCGGAATCCATCCCAGCCGCCTTTTTGGTTAGCTGCTTCATCATACATTTCCGCTTCCACGCTGATAAAAGCATCCGCGATGATATCATATGCTTTTGCCCATGCATCAATAATTTCGTCAGTCGCTGCTTCGCCTAAAACATCTTTAATGGCTAATAAAAGATGTTTTCCGACAATCGGATAATGCTCTGCTTTGATGCCAAGACTGCGATGCTTATGAGCAATTTGCTGTACAACCGGTAAAATCGCTTCAAGATTATCTATGTACATCGCTCCAGCATAAACAGCACTGGCGAGCGCTCTCTGCTGTCTGCCTTGCTTCTGGTTGGCGTGATTAAAGATATTTAAAAGTTCAGGATGATTTCCAAACATCAACTGGTAAAAACGGGTAGTAATTTGCTCTCCATGTTTTTCTAAAACAGGTACAGTCGATTTAACAAGATCTATCGTTTTTTGGTCTAACATTCTAACACTCCTTACGTTTTTCTTTAACTTCATTGTGATTATATGAAAAAATTCATATTGATAATGTGATCTAAATCACACGCATTTAATTTTGGAATAGTCCGAAAATTAAAATTAATAATTTTCCGTTTCCAAAATTGAATAATTTTTATAAACTCTAAGGAGGATAGGCTTGTGATTTTTCCAAATAATTCAAGAAATGGAATCAAAAAAATGAATAAAAAACTTTTAATTTTTTTTAGTATCTTTTTTGTCGTTGGTGTTATTTATTTAGGGACCTTACAATTTATGATTACTCAATCCAGTCATTCTCAAGTTCCAAAGAACGCTGATTATGTTATTGTTCTAGGTGCAAGAGTGAAAGGAACCGTTCCTTCACTCGCGTTAAAATGCCGAATTGAGGCTGCAGCTAAATATTTATTAAAAAACAAAGAGACAATCGCCATTGCCTCTGGTGGTTTAGGTTCTGGAGAAGAAATATCTGAAGCTGAGGCGATAAAAAGAGGATTAATGGTAAGGGGGATTGAGGAGTCTCGAATTATTTTAGAAAATCAATCTACTTCTACACATGAAAATATTCAATTTTCAAAAAGGCTCATCCCTAAAGGCGCTCAAACCGGAATTCTTGTAACGAACAATTTTCATGTATATCGTTCACTTCGAATGGCCCGCGACCAGAAGCTTGATGTTTATGGACTTGCAGCCAAAACACCTGCTTCTGCTATTTTGAAATCTTATACACGAGAATATTTGGCGATTACGAAATATTATTTGGAGAAGTATGTTTTTTAATGGAAAAGATCAACTGCGGTTTGAAGTTGCTCTTTTTCTTTATCTATATTTTGCAAATACGCAAGTGTCTCTTAGTTCCTTTCCATCACCGGAAAGACCGTCATTTTTTAATATACCTTCTAGAGCAAAATTTAATTTTTCAGGAATGGCTCGACTCCTGATGTTTTTTGAATCACAGCGAATTTCCACTCGTCTTGCATTTAACTCGGTAAATGCAAATTCAGTAATCTCTGCAACTGCCTCAGTCATTAAGCCTTTTCCACTGTACCGTGTATCGATCCAATAGCCAATTTCAAATTTGGGTACGGACCAATTGATTCTATGTAAACCGGATGATCCGATAAATTCACCTGTTTCTTTATCAAAAAGATGCAGCCTTAAATCCTCCCGCGTTAAAAACTTTGCATGTGCCTCACAGATATTGACTTCAACATCCTCTTCGGTTTGATTTTTATGTGCCCACGGCATCCATGGTTTTAGTTCATTGATTGATGCCTGGGTTGCCGGGTAAACAAATTTTCCATCGCCGGGGAGCGGCTTTCGAATGAGCAATCTTTCTGTATAAAATTGTTCTGGAAAATCTAGTAGTATTGGTTTCATGTTTTGATTCCCCTTTCAATGGTAATTAATTCGGTGGATGTGGGGGAAAATCCTTTTTTACTTATTTTGGTTTATAATAAACTCTTCCTTTGTTTTTTCCGGTATAAGGTAAATTCATTGAAATTAAAATTTTATTTGCAACTTTAATGGAATCTATGTGAAGAAAATTTCGAAGTTCTGAATTCGTGATGGAAGGTTTTATAAGAAGAAAATAATCTTGGATTGCTGGTATGTGGGCATCCTTTGATCGGGTTCCGCATTTCGGGCAACACCAGGTTCCGTATCGATATTCCATTCCGAAAAATTCACAGTCTGATTTCGGGCATTGTACGCCAGTCTGGATATCTTCTAAAGAAATTTCGAAGTATGCGAGAATATCGGGATCTTCGGGTACATGATTAGCTAGTAAAAGGCGCGTGATTTTTTTCAATTCTTTTTGGGAGATTTTCTCCATTTCATGACTTTCAATTTCTCCTATTTTATCAAATAGGCCTTCGCTATTGCAGATATTGAGTTTGGAGTAAGGGTTATGAGATGAAAAGGTAATTTTGGTTTTATTATTACTATTTACAAAAAGGTAATGGACTAGGGGCACTACACAATTTTGATCCTGCAACCATTTTTTCAGCTTTATCGCTTGTGTTTTTGCCTGAATTACAGGATTTGGTATCCGTTCACTCGAGTTGTTTTTCACTAATATAACTTGGTCCAACTCACGCTCAAAAATTATCTCTTTCCCTCTATTTTTGGTTTCAAGGTCTAGTAAAAATGCGAGGGATAAAACAAGGACATCAATTTGAAAATAGTATTTTCCGTCAAAGAGGCGGAGGTCATTAATAATATCATATTTCTTTTCAGGAAGCTAATCCAAATAGAATTCGAGTGATTTTTGACCTTGGTATCCAAGCATTTTTATGTTCCTTTCCATCTGGATATCCATGATTCTTGGGTGATCAAAGCGAATCCTCCTTAAAAGTACATCGATTTTTTCTACCATAGGGGGAATTTCAGTGGTTTTAAGTTCATATGAACCAGTCCTCTCTTTTTTGTAAACTATTTCTCCCCATTTGTGTTCTGCACCTGCGAAATTCGACACTTCCTTTCGACAGATTTGTGTCAGTTTCTCATTATTGAAAATTTACTTGCCATTTTTTCGGGATATTTACCACTTCCGAGAATATATTTTCCACTTCTTCTATTTTATTTGCCACTCCCACCAACTACAAAAAAGACCCTCCCAATAAATCGGAAGAGTCTTTAATGAATCAATCTTAATAAGCTTTTGCCCAATACACCATCTTTTCTGCTTTACCGCCGCAGCATACGCATGTATCAGATAATTGCTCATAATCGAAAGGCATACATCTGGAAGTGGCACTTGTTTCCTCTTTAATTTTTTCCTCACAGGCTACATCGCCGCACCACATTGATTTGATAAATCCGCCTTTGGTTTCAAGTGTCGATTTGAATTCATCGAAATTCAATACAACAGATGTACGTTCTTCACGGTGCTTCAACGCTTTGTTATATAAATTAGATTGAATATCGTCAAGTAATTCAACCAGCTTAGATTCTAATTGATCCATTGGGACAACGACTTTTTCTAAAGTATCGCGTCTTACCAATACAACCTGCTTGTTTTCGATATCTTTCGGTCCCACTTCTAAACGAACTGGAATCCCCTTCATTTCGTATTCATTGAACTTCCAGCCTGGCTTCTTGTCACTGGCATCAATTCCGACGCGGGCAACTTTTGACAAGGACTCCTTCAAATCATAAGCAAAATCAAGCACGCCTTCTTTATGCTGAGCAATTGGTACAATCATCACTTGTGTAGGCGCTGCTTTTGGCGGAATCACTAGACCGCGGTCGTCGCCGTGAACCATGATCAAGGCACCAATAATACGAGTCGTGAATCCCCATGAAGTTTGGTGAACGTGCTGAAGCTTCCCTTCTTGGTCGGTATATTGAATACCGAATGCTTCTGCAAAGCCTGTTCCTAAATGGTGAGAAGTACCTGATTGCAACGCTTTACCGTCATGCATTAAACTTTCAATGGTATAGGTAAATTTCGCACCGGCAAACTTTTCTTTTTCAGTCTTTCTACCTTTGACAACTGGAATCGCCAGGATATTTTCACAAATATCGGCATACACATTTAGCATTCTTGTTGTTTCTTCATGTGCATCTTCATCCGTCGCATGACAAGTGTGGCCTTCCTGCCATAAAAACTCTAATGTACGCAAGAATGGACGGGTTGTTTTTTCCCAACGAACCACGTTTGCCCACTGGTTATAGAGCTTTGGCAAATCGCGATATGAGTGGATTATATTTTTATAATGTTCACAAAAGAGAACTTCTGAAGTTGGGCGAACGACTAATCGTTCTGTTAATTCTTCAGAACCGCCATGCGTGACAATCGCCACTTCTGGAGCAAATCCTTCAACATGGTCTTTCTCTTTTTGTAGCAGGCTTTCAGGAATGAACAGCGGCATATATACATTTTCATGGCCTGTTTCTTTGATTCGGTTATCAAGTTCATTTTTAATATTATCCCATAAAGCATATCCGTACGGACGAATAATCATCGATCCGCGGACACTGGAATAATCAATTAAGTCTGCTTTTGTGACAACATCGGTATACCATTGAGCGAAATCTTCGTCCATAGATGTAATGTCTTTTACAAATTCTTTTGCCATTTTGACACCTCATTATTTTAATAAAATATAAAAAGGCCCTAATCCCCCAAAAAAGGGACCAAGGCCTTGGCGATACCACCCTAAATTCATAAAGCAAATGCTTTATACACTCAACATGATAACGGAATTAATCCGCTTGTATCTTCAATCAGATCCGATACAGAACTCGGGAGGCAGGTTCAAATGACCATCTTAAGAAACCTTCCACCAAATGGTTTCCTCTCTAGGTAAGACACCTTCATTTTACTAGTCCCCGTCACAGTTTCAAACAGTATTTTTGAAAAAATTATATATTTCTCTACACAAAATGTCAAATCCTATTTTGGAATATATTTCTGAAGCTACTTCCTGTATGATAAAATCAGGTAAAATGGCAATAAAAGGAGTGATTTTTCTATGAAAGAAGAGCAAGATGATTTTGAAAAAGAAGAGGAAGAAAAAAAATTCCTTCTTGAATATATAAAAATGCAAAATGAGGCATTAAAGCGGGTTTTTAAAAATACACTCGATAAAGAAAAAGAAAAATAATCAGTTGCCAGACGTGTTCACGCGTCTTTTTTATTGTCCAATGTTCATGAAACTTTCAGTTATGTAAAAAATCCATTTCCATTTTTCCCTTTATAATACTCTTATATTGTTTTATTTTTCATCCTATCTCAATATGAGGAGAACTACATATGAATATTTTATCCATGTTCACCACTGCTCTTGTATGCATCATGACAGGATATTGTCTTTATCTGATTCACCGTGAGAAAAAGAAAATTACCTGTGTGTCTGGCATGATGATTGCCATGGTCGTGGCGATGATGACCGGACTCCTATCCGGATATTTAATTGGCATCTATTCGGGTGATATGTTCCTTTCCAGCGGCGTCAGTATGATTATAGGATTCTTTATTGGTTTCCTTGCTGGGCAGCCAATTGGATTGATGGCGATTCTTGACGGGGTACTTGCTGGCTTAATGAGTGGTCTGATGGGGGCAATGCTTGGTGTCATGCTTCAGTTTGAAAATCCGTTTATCATGCTTGCTATTTTACTAGGTTTATATATTATCATCATGGGGCTTGTCGTTATATTTGTTTTGGTGGAAACAAATAAAAGGTTTTCAGTTGATACCCAAGCAATATCTCCTTTTGCGATATTTTCAGCAGGTGTTGTTGCTGTTACATTGTTTTTATTTATGTACGGAAGTGATTATATAAAAATACCTGGTGAGAATGCCTACGCCCAAAATAATGCGACTGTCACACAAGAGGAAGTCGATGTTTCAATGGAGCAAACACCAAAGATTCACATGAATGTCACTGCACAAGGCTACACCCCAAACGTCATCACTGTGAAAAAAGGAGTACCCGTCAAACTCATCATTGATAATCCATTAGAAAATAGCTGCTTATCTACTTTCACAATACGCGAGTTTAATATTAACAAGGTTAATTTAAAAGTTGGAACGACCACTCTCTCCTTTACCCCGACAAAAACAGGTGAATACACCTTTAGCTGCGGAATGGGGATGTTTAAAGGGACTGTAATGGTGAAATAATGTGGCTTGGTCATGAAACCAAGCCATTTTTCATATCTATTTAAATATATTTGGTTTATTGGAAGGTGGATTTAATGACGAATAAAGCGAAGGAAATATCACCAGCGACACAAACTAGAAAAAATGATGTAAGAGTGAATAATCAGTTCAGCTTGACATTAAACTTTGGAGATTCATTGAATTTATTAGCTTTAATCGCTGGAGTTTATCTGATTAGAAGAATTGGAAAAAGGCACAAATTGAAGAAAAAAGAACCCAAATCAACTCTTCTGGGTTCTTGGAAAAATAATTTCAATTGACGTTCCTTTTCCAACATTGCTTTGTACTTTTGTCTTTCCATGATGCTTTTCAATGATCCATTTTGCAATCGACAAGCCCAAACCTGTACCTTCGGCGGATGTCCGTGCTTTATCGCTTTGGTAAAAACGATCAAAGATTTTCGGGATATCTGCCTCGGGAATCCCGATTCCATTATCTTTTACTTGGAGGATAATCGAAGAATGGCTTTGCTGACAGGACAGCTGAATCTCGCCACCTTCATTCGTATATTTAATGGCATTATCCAATAAAATGACAATTAGCTGATGAATTCTCTCTTTATCGCCGAAAAATTGAACGAGTTCCGAGGCATCCAATTGTATGCTCTTCCCTTGATAAGAAGCGAATTCTTCATAATGCTGGTAAATTTCTTTTAATAACTCGTCTAAGCGAAAACTTTGTTTTTTAATTTCAATTTGATTAGAATCAGACCTTGCCAAGGTTAATAAATTGGCGACAAGCTTCGAAAGTCTCCTCGATTCCGTCGAGATGGCGGATATATCGACAACTTTTTCCTGAATGGTTGCTGCTGGCGAGCGAAAAAGCAAATCTGTTTTCGCTTGAATGACCGCGAGCGGCGTTCTTAATTCGTGAGAAGCATCTGAAACAAATCCCTGCTGTTTTTGCCAGGCATTTTTGATAGGAACCAGTGCCTTTCCAGCAAGGAAATACCCTATACCGACCGCACAAATCACCCCAATCCCACAACCAATCAGCATAATTAAAAGAAGGCGGTCCAATAATTCCTTCTCTGAATTAGTATTGCGAATCACTTGTACGGTCACTTTACCTAAAAGCGGTACATCGATTTTTGTGGCAATATAGCGATAGGAAAAATTCTCGACATTCGCATCCTGCAAGGAATTCAATTTTTTCGGACGGATGAACTTTTCATTGTCTTGAAAAAGCACTGATTCCCGATTTTGGTCGGTTAAGAGATGATTGTTTTCATCCCATATTAACGTCATAATCCGCGGATCCCGGTGCATAAATTTCGTACCTTTGTCACCATCAGGGTCTTGGTCTTGCTGGGTCTGATCATTTTGCAAATGATTGACTGATTCCAGCAGGGAATGATTGACATCCTGATATAATTCTTCTTCTGTATAAAAATAAATGATGCCTCCCAGAATGCTGATTAAAACAATAAATACTAACGAATTTAACAGTGTTAGCCTTATATGTGTTTGCCGAAACATTCGCAGTCCCCTTTACTTCTCGTTCAGCATGTAGCCGACGCCGCGGATCGTTTTGATATCGGAATGGTAGCCAAACGGCTCAAGTTTTTTACGGAGATGGTGCATAAATACCTCTACAATGGCAATCGTTGTATCCGAATCAAAGCCCCACACCCGGTCGTAAATTTGTTCTTTTGTTAAAATTGCACCCTTATTCTGTATCATATATTCTAATAAATCATATTGCTTGGTTGTTAACTTAACTGGTTCACCTTCGACTAGAATATCCCTTTCTTTTCCCAACAATTCGATGCCCCGATATTGAATCGTTTGATTGGTGGTTAGACTTCCACTTCTCCGTAACAAAGCACGAATTCTTGCTTTTAACTCCGCAGCTTGAAACGGTTTAACTAAATAGTCATCACCGCCGCTGTCTAATCCTTGTACACGGTCCTCTAAGGAATCCCTAGCAGTTAGAAAAAGAACCGGAGTCTTTAACCCTTCTTTGCGTATGGTTTGAAGAACTTCGAAACCATCGATTTCCGGTATCATCACATCTAAAACGATTGCATCATGAATATTCTGCATCGCTAAAAACAAGGCATCCTCACCATTTGACGCCTGATCTACTTCGAATTCATCTGATAACAGTTCAACAATGGACTCAAGTAAGGAAAGATTATCTTCAACAACTAATAAACGCATATTTTGCGCTCCTTTTTTAGAAAATGGACTAGCTATTATTATATCGAAAAAAAGCGACCGCAATATACGATCGCTCCTGTTTTTCATTATTCAAAAGCGAAGTGCTTGAATTGGGCTCAATTTTGATGCTTTATTGGCCGGGAATACACCAAAAACAACGCCAACTAATAGCGAAAAAAAGAAAGACAGCACGATAACAGAAGACGAATACGAAATCGTTAAGCTCATGAACGAAGCGATGATTTTTCCAAGTCCCACTCCGGCAAGAATTCCAAGGATTCCTCCCATTGAACTTAAAACCACAGCCTCGATTAAAAATTGCAGGAGGACATCGCGCCGTTTTGCACCAATCGCTTTTCGGATTCCAATTTCCTTTGTTCGCTCTGAAACAGAAACAAGCATGATATTCATGATTCCAATACCACCAACCAACAAGGAAATGCTTGCAATTCCCCCCAGCATCATTGTCATCGTATTGGAGACTGAGCTCAATGTGTCCATGACATCTTGCTGATTAGTAACACTATAAGAATCACTTTTATTAGGATACAAGCTGGCCATCTTCCGCTCCACTTCATTCATAACAAAATCCATTTGGTCTTGGCTTTTTCCTTGTAAATATACTTGGTTTATAGTCGTACTTTTCACTAAGCGTTGTCCTGTACTTAACGGAACAATAATTACATTATCGCCGCTTTGACCTAAAGAACTTCCTTTTGAGGCTAAAACTCCTACCACTTTAAAAGAAGTGCCATCTACTTGGATATATTGGCCGACTGGGTTGTCTACACCAAAAAAGGTTGAAGCTGTTTCTGATCCTAAGACAGCAATTTTCTGTCGATATTCAATATCCAAATCATTTATGAAGCGGCCTTGAGTCACCTTTGCATCCCGAACAGAGGAATAGGTGTCATTAGTGGCAGTTAAGCTAACTTGTGAATTGATCTGGTCCTTTTTCACATTAACACGTCCCGAAACGACCGGGGAAATGGCTTTTACTCCATTTAATTTGCTTAATTGATCAATTTTATCCACTGTTAACGATAAATCTGTTCCAAATGTATTGATGGTCAACAAATTGGTCCCCAGCTGATTGATACTGCTTGTGACATTTTTCGCAGAACCTTGTGCAATCGAGACCAATATGATCACGGATGAAACACCGATAATAATCCCCAGCATCGTTAAAACAGAACGGAGTTTATTACTTTTAATGCTGCGAAGCGACATTTTAATAGATTGGTAAATGCCCAAGCAGCTCACCCCCATTCTCAAAAAGCTGCCCGTCTTGTATGCTGACCATTCTTTTTGCCTGTTTGGCGATTGCCAGGTCATGGGTAATTAATATAATCGTGTGACCGACTTCATTTAATTCCTTCATCACTGTAATAATTTCTTTACTTGTTTTGCTATCCAATGCACCTGTAGGTTCATCTGCTAGTAGGATTGAGGGGGTACCGGCAAGGGCCCTGGCAATCGCCACCCTTTGCTGCTGGCCGCCTGATAGCTGTGATGGTAAATGTCCTGACCTTTCCAACAATCCTACCTTCTTAAGGCTTTCCAATGCTTTCTCCCTGCGCTCTTTTGCAGATACACCGCGATAAAGCAGAGGCAATTCAACATTTTCATTTGCAGTTAATTTCGTTAAGAGATTAAAATTTTGAAAAATAAACCCTATTTTTTCATTACGGATGACTGCCAGCTGGTTATCATTCATTTTGCCAATGTCTTTCCCATCCAGTAGATAGGTTCCAGATTCAGGTCTGTCGAGACAGCCAATCATATTCATGAGCGTTGATTTTCCTGATCCAGACGGACCAATGATGGCTAAAAATTCTCCCTGATTAATTTCAAGGGAAACATCATTGAGGGCATGAACAGTTTCTCCGCCAAGCTTATAAGTTTTCATGAGATGACTGATTTGGATAATCGGTTTTTTCATTAATTACCAGTCCTTCCGCTAAAACCTTGTCCACCGCCATTTCGGTTAAAACCGCCTCCGTTTCCAAAACCGCCCATACCGCCGCCAAAGCTGCCTTGCATCATACGGCGATTCATTCCGGTAGTAGAAGAAGAATTTTGCGCAAGCTGCGGTAATTTAACAATTTCTCCCGCAGTTAAACCTTGGGTAATTTCCACATAATCTTCATTGGCTAAACCCGTTTTAACTATTTTTTGCTGAGAACCAGCTGTATCTGTGTTTCCATTCTGTACCATTACATATTTTTGATTATTCATTGTATGGACAGCATCAATTGGAACAAAAATGGCATCCTTCTTGTTTGCTGTTAGAATGTTTGCTTCCGTACTCATACCTACTTTTAGATTACTTGGCGTCGTAATATGAATGGTTACATCAAACGTGGATACACCATTTGTCGAAGTTCCTTCATCCGCAATGGCTGTTACCTTTCCATTGTAGGTTTGATCCGGATAGGCATTGACCTTTATGCTGACCGCTTGATCTTTCTTCACTTTCGGAATATCAAGTTCGTCAATTTGCACAACGGTTTGTAAATTTTTATAGTTTGTGAGGTGGGCGACAACTTGTCCGTTGGTCACACGCTGCCCTGCCTGGACGGAAAGGGATGTGATTTCGCCGGAAGCAGGTGCTGTAATGGGATCACTTCCGTCTGTGAAAGTAATCAATGCTTCCCCTTTTTTGACCGATTCACCTGTTGATACTAACACTTCATCGATTTCATTGTTGTTAATCGGAGATTTAATATCCTCAGATGTTACCGGCTGAACTGTACCTGAACCGCTGATTTTCACTTCCATTTTACCTTTTTGAACAACAGCTGTCCGAACTTGAGTAGTTACTTCCTGCGCACTTGTTCTTGAGTTATACATCTGAAATCCTACAAAACCTACTACTAGAACACAAAGAACGATAACAATTCCTTTTTTCATGCATACTTACTCCTTTTCTAATCGTCCACATCGGGACGCTGATCATTTGGAATAAGCCTATTATTGAATTTAATTCTTAACTTTTCCTTAAAATTTAACCAATGTATGAGCTTTGATCGCTTTTTACCTATCAATCTCTAAAAAAAAATACTGCCATAGAATATGACAGTAATCTAAAGAACAATTATTACCAATTAGAATCGGTTTCTAACCGCCTCATAAACTCTTCTGCTGCATTGTATCCTTGCCGCTTCAATAGCCAGTTATTTGCCGCAGCTTCAATTAAACCTGCCACATCACGTCCAGGCTGGAGCTGTATCTCAATATGAGGAATTGGAACGCCCATATATTCTGTAAATTCAGGTTCGTGATCTAATTCATTATGAAGTGAATTTTTCTGCCATTTTGTCAGTTCAATATCAAGCGCAATCCTCGTTTCTTCCTGAAAAGCTTTTATTCCGTAAACACGGACTACATTCAACAGCCCGACACTTCGTAAGGCAAGAAATTCCTTTGTTTTTCCATCATGAGTCCCGAGAATCGTACGTGGACTGAGCTTTTTCAACACAACGAGATCATCAGCCACTAGCTTGTGACCTCTGCCAATCAATGTGTGAGCAATTTCACTTTTGCCGACACCAGATTTTCCCCGAAGTAAAATGCCCATACCAAACACATTGATACAGACCCCGTGGACGGCGATTTCCGGGGCTAATTCTTTTACCATATAAGCATCTAGTTCAGTAATAAATTCAGAGGTTGTTCCGGGTGTCTTTGTACATAATAACGGGATTCCCTCTTCTATACATGACTTCCTTAAATAAGTTAGCCCTTCATCCCCGGCGGTAACAATAAAGCAAGGAGGATGGTATTTGACGATATTCCCAATACGCATCTGACGTTCCTCAATCCTTAACTTATGCAAATAATTAACTTCTTTTCTACCCAGTATTTGAACACGTTCTGTTGGAAAAAAATCAAAGTGGCCGACGAATTCCAATCCCGGACGATGCGACCTTGATTGCCTAATTGGTTGTTGTAATTGATCTTCACCAGTTAATACTTTCAATGAAAATTTTTGAACTAAATTTTCTACCGTTAATATTTTCACATCTATTGACTCTCCATTCCTTTTACACTCTTAATTTCGATTTTACCTATACATAGGACAAATACAATGGTCCTTTTTGTATATTTTCAAAAAATTGTACACTAAACGCTTAAAAAGCACCAGTTTATCAAAGAGACCTTCCGTTTTTAAATTTTCTCTTTGTATTCTTTTGGCTTATAATGAAAAAACTGAAACCTTTCAACTGATTTTTCGTACTGTTTAATGAAATAGATTTTCGACTTACATATATCGTTTTGCAATAAAAAATATATTGATTGGAGTGAAGGTTGTGGGTGTTACACTTAGTAAGGGGCAAAAAGTAGATTTAACCAAATCTCACCCGGGTCTTGAAAATGTTGTAGTAGGATTAGGCTGGAATATTAGTAACATGGGCTCGAATTTTGACCTGGATGCTTCTGCGTTCCTGCTCGGGCAAAACGGAATGGTGCAAAATGATTTGGATTTTGTTTTTTATAACCATCCTTCCGGGGGAAACGGATCCATTCTATATAGTGGGGATAACCGTGTCGGTTCCGGGATTCGAGATGATGAACAAATTAAGATCAATTTAAAAAACGTCCCTGGTTCTATTCACCGGATTGCTTTCACGATTACGATTCACGATGCTCAAGTGAAACGGCAAAATTTTGGACAAATTTCCGATTCCTATGTAAGAATCTTTAATGAACAAACCAATGAAGAATTGCTTCGTTTTAATCTTGGCCGGGATTTTACAGTAGAAACAGCAATTGTGGCGGCGGAATTATACCGGCACAATGGCGAATGGAAGTTCAATGCAATCGCCAGCGGCTTTCAAGGCGGATTGGCAGCACTTTGTAAAAATTTCGGAGTAACCGTTGATGATGTTCCTGCACCTACACCGTCTGCTGATCAACAGCCTAATAATCAACAAAGCCCACTAAGTCAACATTCGTACCAACAAAATCAATATCAATCCTTTCAGCCTAGCCAGCCATCTGTTACATCTTATCCGCAGTCGAATCAGGCATATCAGCAGCCTGCCTATGGATACCCTGCGGCGCAAGCCTATCCTCAGGCACCAAGTACTCATTCAACCTATAGCGGGGAGGAAATTATCTGCCCGCGCTGCCATTCATCCAATGTTCGTACAGGGCAAAAAGGGTTTGGGCTCGGGAAAGCGGCGATTGGCGGGCTCATCCTTGGACCCATTGGATTACTTGGCGGCTTAATTGGAAAAAATCAATTGAAATTTACCTGTAACAGTTGTGGAAACTCCTGGTCCCCTTCGCAGACGGATTACGTAGAATGGGCCAACACTCAAAAAAGAAGAGCACAGGAGTTATTTACTCGCTATAAAAGCCAGGATGTTTTAGAGGCCGTTGTTGCTGCGTGTGCATTGGTTTCGATGGCAGATGGCCATCTTGATGCATCAGAACGGCAAAAAATGCTTGAGTTTGTTCACCAGAGTGAGGAATTGCGAGTTTTTGACTCACAAAAGGTCATTCAGAAATTTAATTTATTTGTATCGAAGATTGAACACGATCATATGATGGGCCGTGCCGAGGCATTTCGGGCATTAGGCAAGGTAAGGACTAAGCCGGAAATTGCCAGATTAATTGCCCGATATTGTATCGCCATCGGGTATGCAGATGGAAATTTTGATCAGAATGAAAAGCAAATGGTATCTGATATTTGCCGCGAGCTTGGATTAAATCCGGGAGAATTCCTTTCATAACCTATTAAAAGCCGCAATCCAGAGGATGGATTACGGCTTTTTTCAGTTCTTCCAAACACGTTTATTTTCAACTCGATTCGTAAACCCCATTGAATCTAATTTTTCTAGAAATGGAATCATGTATTTTCGAGAAAGGTCTAAAATATCTTTTGCTTGTCCGACTTCAAAATCTGATCCGGTACCATTGCGAAGTTTTTCCACAGCTCCGTTAAACACTTCGCCGGCATACGCTATTTGATCATCTAATGCAACAATCCATTTTTCGTCTTCAAGGAATCGCTTTAAATCCACTTCCAGTGATTCAGGAATTCCTGCAGCTGCAAAATAATCTTTTAGATTACGCACCCTTAAGCCATCATTTTTCAATGCTTCCAGCATATTTTCTGTGCGCCTTTGCCAGTTTTTCGGTACATGCGGTACAAAACCCAAGATGGAAACAAATTGTTCTTTTCGGTTAAAAACCCCATTATGGATTCCATTTTCCAGGACGAACTCAAGTAATGTTTTCGGGAGCCGTTTTTGCATGGTTTGAAGTAATTCTGCTTTATTCAAACCGGATTTCATCGGATACCTCTGCTGATAGTCCTGCAAGCGGTCATAGATATCCTCTTCGATTGAATGGATCAGCGTTTTCAGCGTAAACTCTTTACTATTATATAAAATAAATTCTTCATCCTTTAAATGTTCGGTTAACGTCTCTTGATCAAGTGCAGTCCGCTTGATCAATTCCGTTATTGGCAGACTTTTTGCTTCCATTAATGCTGCATATATGCGCTCTTTCGGGGTACCTGCTTTTTTCTTCCCAAGTTCTTCAATCGTCTGATTTCCAAATTTATATTTATCTCCCCGTGGGTCAATAACCCAGCCGCCGCCAATCGTCTCTGCTGGGCTTGGTCTGCGGAGAATAAAGCGGTCTCCGCGTTTCGTGAGAATTTCTTCTTCAAGCCTTAACTGACAAAGAATTTCACCTGTTTCCTCTTCCAATACATTTCGGTCAAAAAAGACAATTCTCCCCATCACTTCCGAGGTTCCAATGTGAAGCTTAATGGGCATTCGCTGTTTAACAATATGCTCCAGGTCTTCGACAACCCTTATCGCCACATCCAATGTTTTTGATACGATAAAATGTTCAGATGATACAAGGACATCGCCTCGTTCTATGTCTTCCTTTGCAACTCCGGAAAGATTGATGGCTGCCCTTTGACCGGCAAAGGCTTTTTGTGCCGGCTGGTGATGAACCTGAATCTGCCTAGCTTTGACCTCAAGCCCTGCAGGCATAATTTTTAAAGTCTGCCCCTCTTCAACAGTCCCTTCATAAACGGTCCCTCTAACGACTGTTCCTTGTCCTTTTACCGTAAAAACCTGGTCAATCGGCAGCCGAAAAGCCCCTTTGACATCACGCATTTCTTTAGCTTTTAAGGTTTTAATAATAAGCTCTTTTATTTTCTCAATTCCTTTATTAGAAAGGCTGTCAACCAAAACGAACGGTGCTTCTTCAAACACAGTCCCTGCTAGTTCAGCTAATATATCATCCTTGACCAGTTCGATGAATTCCTCCTCCACTCGGTCCATTTTGGTGATGGCAATAATCCCATTTTTTATTCCTAGAAAACGGAGGATTTCTAAATGCTCACTTGTTTGCGGCATAACGCCTTCATCAGCTGCTACAACGAGCACAACCAGGTCAATCCCGGCGACCCCAGCAATCATTTGCCGGATAAACCGTTCATGCCCTGGTACATCAATGACTGATATTTGTATTTCATCATCTTCAAATAATGGTGCAAATCCGAGTTCGATCGAGATTTGACGTTCCTTTTCTTCCTTTAATCGGTCGGTATCGACATTCGTAAGGGCCTTCGTTAAAGATGTTTTTCCATGATCAATATGCCCCGCCATCCCAATTGTAAAATACCTTTTTTCCAAGCCTGCCACCTACTTTTTTGTTCTCATCTTTACTGTAGCTTTAACGGTTAAATTGTTCAAGCGAACATTTTTAGACAGAAAAGTAGGCCCCCACTGCCCCGCAGTATTCACCCTTCTCTAAAAATTCTGCAGTGAGACCAATCCTATTCATGTAAAATTCAAGTCCCTTGCGTAGGGATTGATTTCCGATTAACGTGCTTCCGATAAAGACCACCTGCCTTACCTGATGGATGGTCACGGCCTGAAGCGTTAATAAAACAATCGTTTCCACAATCATATTTGAAATGGCAGCAATTTGATCAGCATCTGTGTGCTTTACCTTTTTCCCTTTGGCAAAATTGGCTGCAGTCAGATTTCCATCAATCGGTGGTTGAGCCGATTCGTAAATATCTCTAACTAGCAGGTCCACTTTTCCTCTGTCCCCTTCAGTTGCCAATTTCGTTAACTCCGAGAAATCCTCGACATTCGTTAACAGCGAGCCAAGCCCCGTAAAGGTTCCGCCACCCATCCCGCTTCCTAGAATCCGTTCAAACTCTTCTCCCCTCACGATATGCCACGATGTTCCAGTCCCAATATTGACTAATAGAAAGGGGTCCTCCGATTTTTTTCCTTCTTCTTGTAAAAATAATTTTGCTCCCACACAAGTTGCTTGAAATTCCGGAACGATGACTTCCTCAGTATAGAAATTTTGTTGAATGATATGGGCTTTTCCACCGGTCAAAGCAGCTTTTGCATTGGGTGCGGCTATTTTCAACCAGGATATCGCTTTTTCCATCTCGGTAATCGGAAACTTTTTATAATGCATTCTATTTTTTTCCTGATAGGCAATCTTAATCAGCGAGCCGCCTGCATCTATTCCTACCTTCATCCTAAACACTCCTTCGGTGTTGCTTTCCATTATGTATTTGACAATTCACTATTGATTTCCTTCTCACCTTTTTTATGAATCCTTAGATTAATGGTGTTTCCCAGCTCCTTAATTAGTTAAATGCCCTTTTTTCAATTTGAGTATTTTTTTAAGCAAAAACGTACACAAATTTTTCAAAATTTTATATAATGATGATATAGAAATTTTGCACTAGGGAAACTTTTATTGACGAACGAACAAACCTTGGTATAACGAAAAATAAACTTAAAGAAAGGATGGTGTCTTATGAGCCAGACAGATTCAGTTGCTATTCAGAGGGCTCGGGCTGCAGAAAGCCGAACGGTCTCAGCCGCAAGAGATGCCATTAATGGAAAGGTTAAAGGCATCCGTGCACTGCTTCCGTTTCTCGGTCCTGCATTCATTGCCTCTATCGCCTATGTTGATCCAGGAAATTTTGCCACTAATATTCAAAGCGGTGCGAGCTTTGGTTATAAAATGCTATGGGTAATCGTGTTAGCCAACTTAATGGCCATGTTACTGCAAAATATGTCAGCAAAACTGGGAATTGCTACGGGGAGAAGTCTACCGGAGGTTTGCCGTGATCATATGCCGAAATGGCTGACCTACGGCATGTGGGTTGTTTCAGAACTGGCTGCAATGGCTACCGACCTTGCTGAATTTTTAGGTGCAACACTTGCACTAAATTTACTTGCCGGTATCCCCATGCTATATGCAACGATTATTGTCGGTATTGTTACCTATCTAATTTTAATGTTAGAGAAATTCGGATTCCGTCCGTTAGAAAAATTCATTGCCGCATTTGCTGTTCTGATCGGCTTATGTTATTTAGTTGAAACCGTCATTTCAAAACCTGATCTTGGGCTAATTGCTTACCACAGTGTAACACCATGGCTTGGTAACAAGGAAAGTATTATTCTGGCTGTAGGTGTAATCGGTGCAACGGTCATGCCGCATGCAATCTATTTACACTCAAGCTTGACTCAAAATCGAATTGTTCCACGAAATGATATGGAAAAACTCAAAATTCAAAAGTTTAGTACGAAAGAAATCATGATTGCCATGACACTTGCCGGTTTTGTAAACCTTGCGATGATGTATATGGCGGCATCGGTATTTCATAATTCGGGAAATAGTCATATTGCAGATTTAACTACGGCTTACCATACGTTAACACCGCTGCTTGGTTCAGCTGCAGCAAGTGTTTTCTTAATTTCATTACTTGCTTCCGGTGTTTCAAGCTCTGTAGTGGGAACGATGGCTGGTCAGGTCATCATGCAAGGTTTTGTTGGATTTACAATTCCATTATGGATTCGCCGATTGGTGACAATGCTTCCAACCTTTATTATTGTTGCTATGGGTGTTGACCCAACCCGAACACTTGTTATCAGTCAGGTGGTTCTAAGTATTGTTCTTCCTTGTCCGATTATTGCGTTGATTTATTTTACTCAAAAGAAAGAGTTAATGGGTGTATTAACGAATAAACCAATCACTACAATTCTATCAACCATCTTTGCTATCGTGATATTAGGGTTAAACTGCTGGTTGATTGTCCAGACTTTCTTGGGATAGTCGGAAAAAGCACACGAATCATCGTGTGCTTTTTTAATTTATTGCAGAAATCCCCTCATTTTGTCCATTATTCCACCTTCACCCTAATCACATCGATTGCATTAAAACCATACCCCTTCCGGTTCCACTTCGCTTCCGGCGGCTGCACCTGGCCCTTAGAATCAGCAGCCCTTGACATAATAGTATACTCTCCTTTTTCAAGCACTTCCCACTTATACGACCAGCGAACCCAAACATACCTTTCCGGTGACCTCTCGAAATCAACCGGACTCCAATTCGTCCCTCCGTCTACACTTACTTCCACCTTCGTAACCAATCCATTTCCTGTCCAAGAAATTCCTGAGATGATATGATCCCCGGTATTCAGAATTTTCCGGTCCAAAGGCTGTTGAATCGTTGAGTTTATCTTCATTGTTGTCACTGGTAATTTGCCCTCATCTGATTCCTTTTTAGGGTAATAGACGTAATCAACCGCCTGAAAAGGACCTTTAAATTCATGGCCAACAACGGTTATCCTTTTCACCCATTTTACGGAGGCCATACCATACCATTCCGGAACGATTAACCTTAATGGAAATCCATGCTTAAACGGAATCGGCTTTCCATTATACTCATACGCGATGATTGTATCGGGATGGAGTGCTTTTTCAATTGGCAAACTTCTCCTAAAATGGGTAACCTGGTTCGAATCTGTTCGCTCGCCAAAGTCGTATCCCTCAAAAACTACTTCTCTCGCTGTTTCCATTACACCCGTAAAACCAAGCAACGTCCTTAGTAAGACACCCTTCCAAATTCCTTGGCTAAGCGCCCCTTTTTGCCACTGCTCGCCAAATACCTTTGGTTTAAAAAACCCTCTCTTATTCCCCGCGCATTCCAGAACGGTCTTTACTGTCTTAGATGGTAACGATTGGATTTCCTGTAGAGAAAAGGTTCTCGAAAAATTCACAAGTCCATCGACAATCAACCAATAAAAGGAAAAATTCGGATAAGAAAAATGATTTCTCCGATAAAAAAGTTTGTCACTTACAAAATCTTTATGGATAAAATGAATCGGTGTTTCCTGATTCTCAGGGTTTAACGTTCTGGTGATCAAATAAGGTTTCACACTTGGTTTTTGTAAATTTTGCATAAATCTCCTCTCTAAGAATAAAATTTTTTAATTCATTCATATGAAAAAATCCACAAAAAAGAAGACCTATAAATAACTATTGAGTTTACTTTAGAGTATTTACAAATTCTGATAGAGGGAGTAAGATTTTATTTTTAAGGTGTTTATGAAAAAAACAAAGACTATTAAACTCTTTAAATGCTGTATATCGGAAGGAATAGACCTTTACCGATGGAATTTGCTCTGATAGTTAAACTTCAGGAACCTAAAATGGAATAGACAGAAATATTAAATGTTTGTTGGGAGAGGTCTTACGAATGACTAAACAGTTTGCAGTTATCGGAATGGGACGCTTTGGATCGGGGCTTTCAGCTGAGTTATTCAAAGAAGGAGCAGAAGTTTTAGCGATTGATAAAAATGAGAAGCGAATCCAAGAAAATTACAATCATGTAACACATGCAGTGGTTGCAGATACAACTGAGGAAAAGACAATAAAAGAGTTAGGACTTCGCAACATGGACGTGGTCGTTGTAGCCATTGGCGACGATATTCAAGCGAGTATTTTAACGGTCATGATTTTAAAAGATTTAGGTGTCAAATACGTAATTGCAAAAGCTGTTACGGATCACCATGCAAAAGTTCTTACCCAGGTCGGAGCAGATCGGGTCGTTTTACCTGAACGGGAAACTGGCATCCGAATTGCTAAGAATCTATTGTCACCTAATGTACTTGATTTCATTGAACTATCCGATGAATATAAAATCGAAGAAATCGTTGCTTCCCCTTTCATGGTGGGAAAAAGCCTTCGTGAATTGGATATTCGGGCAAAATACCAGTTAAGTGTTATTGCCATTAAGAGCGATGGAAAGATGAACATTTCGCCACTTCCGGATGACAAAATTAATCCGGGTGATACGCTTGTTGTCCTGGGTGAAAAGAAGCTTTTAAAGAAATTTGAATCTAAAACGGAAAAGGCCCTTTTTATCATATAATGCGATGAACGAGCTTGGGCTATTTGATACCCAAGCTCGTCCTTTTCTAAATGATTCCTCTTGTCTGAACCCCATTTTCCATTATCTTTACCGTATGCTCTTCAAACAAACTGCGTGCCCATTCCTGAATGGAGTTTGATTTAACACTCTCCCATTGTTCTAAACTAGGAATCTCTTCTACTTCAAATACCCATTTCGATAATCTTTTCAAAATGATTAAAGAGGAATATGAATGAGGCAGGAACGGATCATTTTTCTTTTCATAAAAAAATTTATTTATCAGTCTAAATGAATTTGGTTCGTAAATCAGTTCAACCAACTTTGCACGGTATTCCAAATCCTTGGCCTGGAGATGAGGAAAACGGGAAAAATCACTGAGATGCTGGGCTTCGTGTTTCAAATAGCTGATTTGAAACTCAACGCAATCCTGATTCTCTTTTTTATGCTCCGGACGGTCGGCTACATAGTAAAGTCCATCCGGCTTTGCCCAGCCGCCGGCAAATTTTTCACCAAAGGTAGCATAATGAGCCCAGCTTTGTAAAATAAAGTCGGATAAAAAATAAACGGTAACTTCTTGTGTATGGTGTGGCAGTTCAACCGTAAATTTCTTTTCGGTGGTTGTTTTCCAAATATATGGACCCCTATAGGGCGGTGTCACCCCACCGACAAACTCAAACCCTTTTTCTTTAAATTGGACCGATAATCGCTCCTCTAACCAGTCCAAACCCTCATCTTGATGATGGCCGTGAATTAAATCTGATAGTGAACGCCTTAGTCGATTTTCTGAATAAATCACACTTTTATGTGTCAACACCGACCTGAAGTATTGGTAATAGACAGAAAGAACCTTTTGGATCCATACATCCTCGGATTTAAAACAATCATTCGGATTTTCACAAAAAAAACGTTGATAATACTTCCATTCCAGTTCTTGAAATTTAGCATTTTTATTTGGAACTAAACGGAGATATTCATAAGCAGCAATTACATCTCCTTGCAGACAATGGGCATACAATTTTAACTCATCCATCCTAAGGTTCCCTCTCCTGTTTTACATCATAACTTTGATTGTACCAAACTTTTTGACATTTAAGAAAAAATAAGTGTTTTTGTCAAAGGTTTTATGCGGTGAGGGTTATTGTATATCCATAAAAAACCAGATTCATGTTTAGAATACTATAACATTTCTTTATCTCAATTACCCCAACGGGTATATTAATAGTTAAAATAAAAGAGGGTGGCAACCCTTTTTTATCGACTCTTTACTAATAGATTTACCGCTTCTTTGACTAATTCTTCCATGCTTTTTTCACCCTTAGCTTCTGCTTTTTGAACGCACTCCACTAAATTGGAACTTACGATAACACCAATTGTGCGATCAATCGCAGTTCTAGCGGCAGATAACTGGGTAATGACTTCCTTACAGTCCTTATTTTCTTCCATCATTCTTAAAATTCCTCGTATCTGTCCTTCAATACGTTTTACTCTATTTTTGATTTGGTCGTTATAATCCATGTTTCTACCTCCTTTAACCTAAATATCTATTTTTAAAAGTTTTCCTTCAATATTAGTTTGTTATGTGTGAACAACTCTGACAAGCTTAATAATATACCCGTTAGGGTATAATGTCAATTAAATATTTTTTTATCTTTGTTCCTTTTACACCTGATTAAAAAAAAAGCTACCAAAGTAGCTATTTTTTAAACTTATTTTCCTTATTTAAATTGGAAATAAATCAGATGATAAATAACGTTCGCCGGTGTCTGGCGCCAATCCTAACACGTTCGCTTCTGGCGGAAGTTTCTTGGCAATTTCTAAAGCATAATAAATGGACGCTGCACCTGATGCCCCTACTAAAATTCCTTCCTCAGCAGCTAGACGACGCGCAATGTTCTGGGCGTCTTGATCTTCAATTAATAAAATTTTATCGAAAATGGATTGATTTAAAATCTTTGGTATAAAACCCGGACCAGTACCAGGGATTTTATGCGGGCCTGGACGACCTCCGGATAAAACGGGCGACCCAGCCGGCTCGACCACGTAGATTTTTAGATTTGGTATTTTATCTTTTAACACTTCACCGGTACCTGTAACGGTTCCGCCTGTTCCGGCCGTACAAATAAAGGCATCTAATAACCCTTGAAAAGCCTCGTAGATTTCAATCGCTGTTGTATCTCGATGGGCATCTGAATTAGCACTGTTTTCAAATTGCATCGGAATAAAATAATCAGGGATCTCTTCCGCAATACGATAAGCTTCTTCAATCGCTCCACGCATACCGTGTTCTGATGAAGTTAAATGCACCTCTGCACCATAAGCTTTTAGAATTTTAATTCTCTCTTCTGTTGCATTATTCGGCATCGTAATGATACAACGGTATTTCCTAGCGGCACAAACCATTGCTAAGCCGATTCCGGTATTTCCCGATGTTGGCTCAATAATGACAGTTTTTCCAGGAGTAATTTTCCCCTCTTGTTCTGCTACCTTTATCATGTTAAAAGAAGCACGGTCTTTCACACTACCTCCAGGATTAAAGGATTCCAACTTAATATAAACAGAAGCACCGTTCTTGTCTGGCAAATGATTTAACTTCACGATTGGGGTATGACCAATCAGTTCTAGAATAGAATTATGTAGTTTCATAATAGCCCCCCGTTTCATTCATTTTATTTCTATTGGAATTATAAGCTTTTGTTCAAAATAATTCAATTACCGAAGATTTTTAAAAAGAAGAGGCTATCACCCCTTCTTTTATCAAATTTATACTTTCATATTGGCAACATTTTTTATAAAATTGTTATCCAAGTCTTCACTGCTGTGGCTAAGATTAAAATCCCCATAATGATTTGCAAAACTTTCGTATTAACTTTTTTCCCAACATTCGCTCCTATTGGCGAAGCAATTAAACTGGCAACAACCATAATAACCGAAGGCAATATTTCCACTTGTCCTGTTGAGATTTTTCCTGAAACAGCCCCAATTGATGAAATAAGTGTAATCGCTAAGGAAGAAGCAATGGTCATTCTTGTTGGGATTTTTAAAACTACCAGCATAATTGGTACTAACAGGAATGCGCCACCTGCTCCTACAATACCTGCACCAATTCCTACAATGAAAGCAAATAGTGCTGCGAGCCATTTGTTAAATTTGACTTCTTCTAAAGGAAGATCATCAATTCCTTTTTTTGGTACAAACATCATAATAACAGCTATCAATGCTAAAATTCCATAAACGATATTAATTCCACTTTCGGGCATATGTGTAGAGCTGAATCCCCCAATAAAACTTCCAATTAGAATACCAATTCCCATGTAGGCAATAAGCGTTTTATTTAAAAACCTACCTTTACGGTAAGCCAAAACACCGCCAATTGTCGCAAAGAAAACCTGGATAGCCGTAATTCCTGAAACTTCATGTGCAGTAAAATGACCTACACCTAGCATAACTGGGAAATACAACAACATTGGAAAGTTAATGATGGCTCCTCCTATTCCTAACATTCCTGAAATAAAGGAGCCTAGTAAACCAATAAGGAAGATTGTGACGATAAAGCTAATAGCCATGTTATCCTCCTTTTTAGAAAAGGGAACCTTAAATTGGTCCTTCCTTCATTTCTGCTACCTTATTTTAGAAGGCGATTGTTAAGATTTTGTTCACAATTATCGAACTGCACAGCGGTTTGGTCCAATTTCCATTTCTCGTTGTTGATCTAGATCAGGGTTTATTTTCCCCATATTTGTTTCACGAATTTCTTGATATGCATTCGGCTGTGGCGGTAAGTTTTCGGTAACCATTTTTCTAAACTCATTTTCATTTTCAATATTGAGACCATGATTGTTTACGAACAGTGCACCTAATTTTTCAGACACACTGCCATCATCGTTTAACTCGTCAATAATCATAAAATGAGCAGGAAGCACGATTAGCCCTCCTGATAATTCTCTATAGCGTTTATAAAGAGTTACTCTTAAATCTCCTACCCAATCTTCAGCCTTACCTGCAAGGTCAGGTCTTCCGATTGAATCAATGAATAAAATATCACCTGAAAGTAAGTACTTTTTATCAACTACAAAAGAAGTAGATCCAATTGTATGACCTGGTGAATATAAAGCATGGATACTAATCGTAGTATTTCCAATTATTACATCATTACCGTCTTCTAATGGTTGGTAATCAAAGGTTACTTCTGTTGCGTCTTTTGGTGGCAGCCAGTAGGTTGCGCCCGTTTTTTCAGCAATTGTACGTCCCCCGGAAATATGGTCCGCATGAAGGTGTGTATCGAATACATGAGTAATGTTTGCGTTGATACTTTCGGCAAAATCTAGATAGATGTCTGTCATACGTGTTGCATCAATTAGTGCTGCCTCACCATTGGAAACAACCATATAAGATAAACAGCCCTTACCAATTCGGATAAACTGGTAAATTTTACCTACACCATTTAATTTGCCGACTTTAACAGGCTCTAAATGTTCACTCCATACTTTCATTCCACCTTTAAGGTATGACACAGTTAATCCAGCCTCAGAAAGCATTTCTGCTACCATAACGGATGAGCCTTCCTTTGCACAAACGACTAATATTTCTTTATCAGCAGGAATTTTATTAATGATTTCTTCTACACCATCAAGTAATTCAAAATATGGAATATTTAAATGTTCAAAGTTTTTTCCTTCGATTTTCCAATCTTGAAAATCACTTTCATTTCGAACATCTAGAATAAACAACGCTTCTTTATTAAATATCTTTTTCGTTACCTCTTTTGAAGTTATTACATTTACTGTCATTCGCATTTACCCCCTATGGTATTATTCTATTAAAAAAAATATTCTTATCCACCGTTATTTATTGATACCTGTTGTTTTACCGGTCCATTGACTCATGCCCGGTACAATATTGGTTACATTAGTAAATCCTTTTTCCGTTAATTTTTGGGCTGCAAGATCACTGCGGTTTCCAGTGCGACATATAACATAGATTTCATTATCTTTATTTAATTCATCGATTCTCTCTTCTAGTTCACCTAAAGGAATGGAAATAGCGTTAGGAATATGGGTAAAAGCATATTCTGCTCCTTCTCTTACATCCAGAACTACAATATCTTCATTATCTTCAAGTTTCTTTTCAAGTACATCATTATTTGTCACATTTGGATGTTTTCTTTCGGATGTTTCTTCACTTGATGTTTTTCTTAAGTAATGCTTTAAAATTTCTCCTTCTTCAATCGTTCCTAAATATTGATATCCAGTGCTTTCTGACCAAGCTTTCATATCCGCTTTTGATCCTTTATCTGTCGCTTGAACTTCTAAAACTTGACCAGCATCTAGATTATTCATTGCCTTTTTTGTTTTCACAATTGGCATTGGACAAGCCAACCCTTTTCCATCTAAAATGACGTTTGCTTTCATGTTATTCATCATTAGCCTCCTTTTATACCTATGCGGGCAGGGAAAGTCCCTCATCTTTCTTAGATAAACAGATTCACATTCCCTTCTTCTGCATCTGCTAGGTATGCAGCAACTCCTGCATATTCGATTGATTCTAATAGCTCCTCTTCCTTAAGTCCTAACAAATCCATTGTCATCGTACATGCTACTAGTTTTACATCCTGCTCTTGAGCCATTTCGATTAATTGCGGTAAAGGCAATGCGTTATGCTTTTTCATAATATCTTTGATCATTTTAGGACCGAATCCGGCAAAATTCATTTTTGAAAGGCCCATTTTATCCGCGCCTCTTGGCATCATTTTTCCAAACATTTTTTCGATAAATCCTTTTTTCACCGGAATATTTTCATCTTTACGCAAGGCGTTTAATCCCCAAAATGTATGAAAAATCGTGACTTCATGGTCATAGGCAGCTGCACCATTCGCAATAATATAAGCTGCCATTGCCTTATCGTAATCTCCACTAAATAAGACAATCGTCGTCTTTTTCTTTTCTGACATGTAGTAACCCCCTGATTGCTTAGAATTATACCCATATGGGTATTTTGAAATTTAAAAAAATTAAGCTTTTTTAATCCAAAATTTTAAAATATTATTTTCCTCTTCGTGTTTTAATAACTCATGCCCGCCTGATTTAGCCCAAGCTGTTAGGTCATTTTTTGCACCTTTATCTGTTGAATGAATTTCTAAAACTTGACCAGATTCAAGTTCATTTATTGCCTTTTTTGTTTTCACAATTGGCATTGGACAAGCTAAACCTTTTGCATCTAATACTTTTGCTATATTCATAGTTCGATTCCTCCTATTTGTTTATTACCATTACCCCTACGGGTATTATAATATTAAAAATAAAACAGAGTGTCAACCCTTTTTTATCGACTTTAACTTTCTATTTCTATCCTGAAATGAGGAAAACAAGATTGAACAAATTATATATTATACCTATATGGGTATAATATTAACTGCAATATTTATTTACTTTCTTCGATACTTCTTGTAAAGTAACAATAATATTGTATAATTCATAGTATAACCATAGGAATTATACGGATAGGAGACTGGGTATGCGTTTTTTAAAAGAACTTTTCATTGAACGTTGTCCTAAATGCCATAAAGTATTAGAAACTCACAATTCCAATTTTTTTAAAGTAATTGTGATTAAATCTTGTCCGGATCAACATTATCAAAAAGAATTTCACCCAGCTTTTGAAACATATATTGAAAGTAATAAGGTTTCTTAAAATCTTAATGAAAGGAGCTAAGACAGCTCCCTTTCATTTTTTTTAGATTTTAAGTGATTTTAATCACACACCAAAATTTTGTTCTGCATTTTTTTTTCAAAATTGCTAATAAACAAACCTGGAACTACCTCAATATCCTGAATAAGCTTAAATCCATTTTTTACATATAAGCTTTTTGCAGGTGTATTTTCCCTGCCAGTTGAAACTTTAAAAATCGTAATTTCATTTTTGTCTTCCTCCAAGTAAGATAATAAGCTTTGGGCAACTCCCTTTCGAAAATGCTCGGGATGAACAATCATTCTGCATATCTTGAGTTCATTGCCTTTGATTTCGTATGAAAGTGCTCCTGCTAACTCATCCCCTTCAAAATAACCTAAAAATACCTCATTCGATTCCAATAATTCCTCAAATGATTCTTTAAGGGGAGGAATCTCGTAGTAATTAATTATTTCTGCCTCAATCAGATAAGCGGCTCTTTGGAGCTCAAATAATTCTTTTATAAGACGATTATCCTGAAACTCAATTTTTTTAATCATATATTTAAATTCTCCTCAAAAATTTTAAAGTAAAAATTCCTTTTTAATATTTGCTGTGATTTCTTAAATGTAAAAGCAGGTCAAGCATCCACTCATAATTCCATTTATATACATACACTATTTGAAAGTAAAGAAGGAGGCGAACAAATTTGGAAAAACAAAATTCTAGAACTTTTGGAGGAAATGCAGGTTCTGCCTATCACCACGGGCATGGTGGGTATTATCCTGGTACAGGCTATCATCATGGTCACGGAGGCTATTATCCTGGGCAGGGTTATCACCACGGTCACGGAGGCTACTATCCTGGGCATGGATACCATCATGGCCATGGCGGCTATTATCCTGGATATGGTTATCATCACGGGCATACCGGATACTATCCAGGATATGGGGTCCATCATGGGCACGGCACTTACCAACCTGGCAACCGCGAAAAATGATAATGGGCAGCAAAACACAGGTAGTCTCTTAATGAACTACCTGTTTTCTTTCGTACGAAAAGATTGTTATCGGACAAATAAATTGCATAATAATAACAAATATAGGATTATATTCATTAGCAGGAGGAATTAATATGAAATTAAAAAGCTTTATTGTTGCTTTTAGTTCGCTTTTTTTCACTACAGGCTTGCTTTACTTAGTTGGCAATTTTTTTGAGATTCCTTGGTTAATGTTCCAAGCAGAATATACGAACACCGAAAATGGCTTTTCTTTTTCAACCGGATCCTTGATTCCTCTCATGGTTGGTCTAATTATCAGTTTTTTTGCTGAAAAAATATTTCTTTATAAGCACCGTCAAAAACTTGGTTGATTGAACCAAGTTTTTTTCGTGTTGTTTCTCATACTACATTCGCATTTTGTTGTGAAATAGGATTAAATAAGTAATTTCTATACCCATGAGATTTTAATTTGGTATTATCTTGGATATAGTAAAATAATTCAATTTTAAAAGGAGAAATCATGGAAGGAAATAAAGTTTCGTTTAAATCCATTAATGAATATATTTTACAATTCCCGCTTGATGTTCAGAAAACCCTGCAATCGTTAAGGGAATTAATCAAAGAATTAGCACCTGACGCAGAAGAAAAAATCAGTTATCAAATGCCTACTTTCTATATATATGGAAATCTGGTGCATTTCGCCGCATACAAAAATCATATTGGTTTCTATCCGACCTCAAGTGGAATCGCTAATTTTAAACATGAAATGTCCGAATATAAAAGTTCAAAAGGGGCAGTACAGTTTCCTTTAGATATCCCGCTTCCATATGAATTAATAAGTAAAATCATTAAATTTAGAGTGGCTGAGAATTTAAAGAAGGCAGAAGAAAAATTGAAAAAGAAAAAATAATATCATAATATTTCACCCCTCAAATATGTGGGTGGCATCATAATTGGTTACCTCCGGGCTTCCTTCATGCTTTTTGTCCTTCATCGGTCTTATGATGGACATTTCTCTTGCTTCCTTCATGCTTTTTGTCCTTCATCGGCTTTATGAAGGACATTTCTCTTGCTTCCTTCACGCTTTTTGTCCTTCATCGGCTTTATGAAGGACATTTTCCGGGCTTCCTTCACTATTTTTGGCCTTCATCGGCTTTATGAAGGACATTTTCCGGGCTTCCTTCACGCTTTTTGTCCTTCATCGGCTTTATGAAGGACATTTCTCTTGATCCCTTTATGCTTTTTGGCCTTCATCGGCTTTATGAAGGACATTTTCCGGGCTTCCTTCACAATTTTTGTCCTTCATCGGCTTTATGAAGGACATTTCTCTTGCTCCCTTCACGCTTTTTGTCCTTCATCAGCCTTATGAAGGACATTTCTCTTGCTCCCTTCATGATTTTTGTCCTTCATCGGCTTTATGAAGGACATTTCTCTTGCTCTCTTCATGATTTTTGTCCTTCATCGGCCTTATGATGGACATTTCTCTTGCTTCCTCCACGCTTTTTTGTCCTTCATCGGCTTTATGAAGGACATTTCTCTTGCTCCCTTCAAGTGCTTTTTTATAAATAGCAAAAAATGCTTGGATTCACAACAATCCAAGCATTTTAACACCACATCATTTCGGATAAAGAATCTCATCGATAATCCCGTATTCTTTTGCTTCTTCCGCACTCATGAAAAAGTCACGATCTGTATCCTTTGCTACTTTTTCAACCGGCTGTCCGGTTCGGTCCGAAATAATTTGATTAACATGCTCCCTTAATTTCAAAATCCGACGGGCGGAAATCTCGATTTCAGTTGCCTGCCCCCGGGCACCACCCAAAGGCTGATGAATCATAATCTCGCTGTTTGGAAGGGCGTATCTTTTCCCTTTCGTTCCTGCGAGCAGCAGCATCGCTCCAAAGGACGCCGCCATTCCCGTGCAAATCGTCCGAATATCAGGTTTAATGTATTGCATTGTATCGAAGATGGCAAATCCCGCTGAAGTTGAACCGCCAGGACTATTTATATAAAGGGATATTTCTTTGTCTGGAGCATCTGCAGCTAAAAATAATAATTGGGCTACCACACTGTTGGCGACTTGATCATTAATTTCATCCCCAATGATGATAATCCGATCTTTTAACAGACGTGAATAAATATCATAGGACCGTTCACCACGATTGGATTGTTCAATTACATATGGAATTGTACTCATTTTAACTCCTCCTTGAAAGCGGTAATGGGCTATGCAGCCATATAGAGAGTGCTTAAAGGAGAGTGAGTTTGTTTTGAAGGTAAAGAAATAAGTTTTGGAGAATCCACAACACTTTTTATTTGAGGAACCGTTTCAATCAGGACGGTTGGGTCTTGAAGCTTCAAAGCTTCATAAAAAAGCTCTGACAGCTGCTCGCGCTCCTCTTCATCCCAATATTTATCTACGGTTCCCTCTTTTTTCGTTTTTTCCAAGCGCTGTTTTGCCCGATGAAGATTCGCTTTCACAGCCATTTCAGTAGTATTTAATAGTTCGGCAATTTCTTTTAACTGATATTGAAAGCCTTCTTTCAGCAAAAAAATCACAGCCTGTTTGGGGGTAAACTGCTCAAGCATGAGGTCGACAGTAGTCATAATATCGGCCAACTGATTTTTCTCCTCAACGTTGTTCAGGTCGATAGCTGCTTCAATTGTTTCATTTTTTCTTTTACGAATCTGGTCAATCCAATGATTGTAAGCCATTTTATTTAGCAAAGCAAAAGACATTTTTTCGTTAAGAGTATAATACTTTAATGCCTTTAATATTGTTTCTTGGGCAATATCGTCACCATCCCATTGATTTTGGGCAAGAAAATGACAATACCGCTGAAGTTTTGGATAATATTCAAGCCATAAAGACTCTTCCTCGTTTTCCGCTGGGCACAAATCAAGCCGATTTAACATTGTGTTCACTCCTTTAACACTCTCTACCCTATAAACGTTTCAAGGGGACTAAAAAGATACGGGGGTAAGTAATTTATTTTATGTTTTAATCCTCCAGATTTGATTTAAAATAGCTGCGAATTTCATCCACATTTTGAAAATCTCTTTTAGGAAGAATATAAGCACTTACCGAGCTATTATACAGAAAGAAGTATTGGTCATTTTCTTGCAATTTTTCAATACCAGACAAATTAAGTTTTGTTTCAGACTTTGATGTTTTATCCACTATCCCTTCATCAGTCATCTCCATTTGATGTTCACCTAAAAGATCAACATTTTTACCTTCCCGAAACATCTTCTTCACACCACGGATGACCCTTCTAAAAAAATACCTGGGATAAAAAATAATCCATAAAACACTTAGAAGTAAAAAAGGAATTAAGGTTCAAAACCAGGCTGACTGATATAAATCTGTTCTTCCGGAAAAACGCTACTAAACCGGTCATATACGATTTGGTATGCTAGCGGCCCATACCATTCTGCCAAATCCAAATCCAAATTCTCATACAACTGCTTAATCCCCAGCCTTTTCGTCCGTTTACCGCCGCTCCCGTCACCCATAAAAAAATCATGGAAACAAACCCGGTTGACCAATGATTTTAATTTTTCCGGAAATCCTTTGCTGCTTGGTAAAACCGGTGCAATGGTTGCCTGGGTTGGAATTCCTGCCTCCCTTAACTGTTCCAAAGTTTTTATTCTCGCACTAATTGGCGGTGCCTGAGGGGTAAAATTTTTCCGAATCTCCTCTAAGTTCGTTTCAATCGTCATACTTACTCGTACTCTATCCTCTAATTGAAGTAGTAGATCAATATCTCGGCTCACAAGCGGACTCCTAGTCTGCACCAGTAAAAAATCAGGCGGTTCCTCGACCATTACCTCCATCAAGGATCTTGTTACTTTTTCTTTATACTCGATTGGCTGATAAGGGTCAGTAGCGGAAGACATAAAAATCGTAACCTTCCCTTTGGCCTTTTCTCTCCGAAGTTCTTTTCGTAATAGATTGGCAGCATCCTGCTTGATATCTACCCATGTCCCCCACTCTTCTTTTCTAAAAAGTGAAACCGGCATTTGCCTCACATAACAATAGGAACAGGCAAATGAGCAGCCTGTATAAGGATTCAATGAATGCGTATAACCACAAAGATACCCGGTTCCCTTGTTTAATAACGTCTTTGGATTTTTATAAGAAAGCTCATTTTGCGTCATGAAAAATAATCCCTAGTGTGAATCTTGTTCCTGATGTCACTGTGCTAACACCGTGTCTTAGTGTGGTTCGATAATACCCTTTTGTTCCCAAGACAGGACGATTGTTTGTTGGAAAAATTAATCCCGATCCCTGCTCTAATGTAATGACTTGGCCTCGGCTTTGTGCTCTTGGCCGCTGCTCCACTAAAAGAAACTCTCCGCCGGTATAATCTTTTTCTTTTTGATTCAAGGCAAATACCACTTGAAAAGGAAAAAACACATTACCATATAAATCCTGATGAAGACAGTTATAACCGCCTGCTTCATATTTTAACATCAATGGTGTAGAGCGAAGCTGTTCCTGTTGGTGACACTGTTCAAGAAACTCATCTAAAGTAGCAGGATAATTGGCTTCACGACCCAAATATTCATTCCAGCGGTTTGCTGTTTTGGCGAGCTCCGGATAAAAACCTTCCCGGAGCTGTTGGAGCTGATTCGGAAGCGGTGCTTGGTAATATTTATACTCGCCAACACCAAAACGATATCGTGCCATATTAATTGTGCTTCGGAAAAAGCCTTCATCATCATACGTATTCATTATTTTGTTACATTCGTCTTTTTCCAAAATAATAGAAAGCGGTGCGTACCCATGCTCATCCAAATTATTTTGAATCTCGTTCCAATCTAATTCCAAAATACGGTCTTTGATACTTTTAGTCATTCTGTTCCCTGCTTTCCCGTTCAATCGTAAGCAGATGTTTTTTCATTCCCAATCCCCCACGGTAACCGGTTAGTGAGCCATTTTTTCCAATCACCCGATGACATGGAACGGTAATTAGCACCGGATTAGCGCCAATTGCGGTACCCACTGCTCGGACTGCAGCCGGTTTTTGAATATGATTCGCAATCTCTGAGTACGTCCTCGTTTCTCCAAATGGAATCTCACAGAGCGCATTCCAAACAGCGATTTGAAATGGTGTGCCGGGATAATCCATTGGTACGGTAAATTCTTTGCGGTGTCCATACAAATATTCTGTTATTTCCATTATATATGGCTGCAATTTTTCATCATCTCGTATTAACTTGCTTCCGGGAAATCGTTTTTCTGCCCAAGTTGAAAGCTCTTCAATTGGTTGATTTTGTGAACCTACAAAGCAAAGCCCCTTTTCAGTTGCTGCAATATAGAGGGTCCTATCCTCATGTTTCATTAATGTATAGTAAATGGTCGCCTTCATTTTTGAAGTCACACCTCCGTCTTCCTATTTAATTGCCTATACTGTGCAGGCGTAAACCCGCTTTTCTTTTTAAACAATGTTATAAAATAAGGTGTATTGGACATACCGACAGATAAAGCAATGTCAACGATTGTTATATTCGTTTTGATGAGGAGTTCTTTCGCCTTATTTATCCTGGTTAACTGAATATATTCAACCGGAGTTACCCCTGTAATTCTCTTAAATGTTCGATGTAAATGATAGGGGCTGCCATGACAAGCCTCAGCCAATGTTTCTAATGTCAGTTTTTCAATGTAATTTTGTTCAATATATTGTATAATCTGGGCAATCCATTCCTGATCAGGCAGCCGTTCACCCGTTGGTTTACATCGTTTACATGGACGAAAATGTGCGGAAATGGCTTCTTCAGCATTTTGAAAAATAAGGACATTTTCCTTTTTCGGCGGCCTTGATTTACAGGATGGCTTGCAAAAGATGCCTGTGCTCTTCACAGCATAAAAAAATTGATGATTATAATTAGCATCATTGTGTAGAATTGCCTGCCATTTTTCTTCAGTTAACGGTTCAGAACCAACCCTATTCTCCATTTCCATCACCTCTGAAAATAGTATACCTTCGATGAAAGGCATAATTACAGATTTTTAAATGTAATAGCAAGATATTGAAATGATTTTTATGATAAAAATAGACTAGTGATTTTTTTGAAAAATTGGAGGTTTTATTTTGATTGATTGGCAAGACAACGTGCGCGAACTAACATTGTTTACTCCAAAGGAATTTAATTTTAACGAGAATCTAAATTACTTGATGAGATCTTCGATTGAATGTATGTATGTGATTAAGGACGAGCGGATATATAAGGCTATATCGGTGGGGCAGGAGGATTCCATAATTGAAATAAGCACAGATGCTGAAAACAACTTGGTTATTCGCTTTTTAAGAGATTCGGCCCCCGCAAGTAAATTGACGCGAGCTGCTGTGGCCAACTATGTGTGGGAATGGTTTGATTTGGAAAGAGATTTGATGCCGTTTTATGGGATGGCTGAAAATGATTCCCTTTTAAAAGGAGCGATTGTTTCGTTTTATGGGTTGCGGATTATGGGGATTCCCGATTTGTTTGAGGCACTTTGCTGGGGAATCATCGGACAGCAAATTAATCTGACTTTTGCTTATACATTAAAACGGCGTCTTGTTGAAAAATTTGGGCGGTGTGTGGAATTTGAAGGTGAATCCTATTGGATTTTTCCTAAACCTTCTGATATTGCTAGTTTAAATGTGGAGGATTTAGTGGGGTTACGGATGACCGTTAAGAAATGTGAGTATCTTATTGATGTTGCTAAACTGATGGTAGAGGGAAAGTTAACAAAAGAATTGTTATTGGGTACCGGAAATTTTAAAAGTGGGGAAAAAATATTAATCAGCATTCGCGGGATTGGGCCCTGGACGGCTAATTATGTGTTAATGCGCTGTTTGCGGTTTCCTAATGCTTTCCCAATTGATGATGTCGGATTACATAATGCGATAAAACAAGTCTTAGGAATGGATACCAAACCAACAAAGAAAGAAATTTTGCAACTGGCGGAGAATTGGACCGGCTGGGAGGCCTATGCAACGTTTTATTTATGGAGATTTCTTTATTAATAAAACAAATTAGTGAATAGCTTTTTTATGTAAATCGTACAAAGAGGAGTAGCTGAAATGGGGGGATCAAAAAATGATGTTGATCCCCGATTTATCATTGAAAAGCTAGATAAGCAATTTGTCCAAATGGGCATTCCTAAAAAATCTAGTATGAAATATTTTAAGCTTACTACCAAACAATTAGATAAAATTTATACTAACAGAATCCGAAATATTCTAGATTACACAAAATAAAGTGTAGAGTAGGAACTATTTTACCGAAATCCAAATTTCCGAGTAGTAATTTTCACTAGAAGGATCTCCTCCTGGATAGACCTCTAACTCGGGTGAACCGGCATGCTTAAACCCGCTTGTTGGAAACCATTCGGTAAAAATTTGTTTCCACGCCTTTTGCATGGCAGTTGGCATCGACCCGTTTACTTCAAAAACAACCCATTTGGAAGCTGGAATTTCTAGAATGCTCAATCCTGTAGGTACCACACCTTCATATTCTGTTGCAACCCAATAATCCATTTCTTCAGGTTGCTGAGCATTGTTTTCCACACATACACCTAAAACACCTTTTATACCTATATTATTCAGGTCATATAGGCGATCACTCGTTCCATCCGCATTCACTTCATCCCAAAGTTTCGGAATGCTACGAAGATTTTCTCCATTCACGAGTGAAAATTTCCGTTTGATTCCTACAATTTGAAATGGACCTTTATTTAGAATACTATACTTCATCAGTTCTGCTCCTTTCAGACTCACTTGGATGATTCGGTGGTTATAAGTTTTCGTAATTTCATGGATGATAATTATTTAAATCCTGTCATTTTGTGTTGTGTTTGGAATTGTCCAAAAGTTCTTCTGCATATCGGATACTTTCTTTTAACCATACCGGTGCATTGGGATGATGATGAATTTCATCTGTACTCAACCAATGGACTCCCTCAACCTCATCTGGGCTTTTAACAAAAGGTTCGCCTTGATCCAATTCACAAAGAAACACGATATTCAACACTTCCCTCCCATCCGCAATGGAAAAAGAAGTGTTACTTACCAGTTTCATATTTTCCTTTACCCTAACTCCCACTTCTTCATAAACTTCTCGAATAAGGGTTTTTTCCAAAATAGTTTGAGCATCCCCCTCATTGTCAACAGTGCCTCCAACAAGTGAGAGTAGGCCTCCGGCATGTTCCTCTTTTTTACTGCGCTCTATTACAAACCACTTACCTTCCCTATGTATGGCAGCTTCAACATTCACAATAAACATGTGGACTCCCCTTTTTATAATAGTAATAAAATGGTATATTCTAACTATACATAATACTCGGTAAAAAGTTAAGCCAAACTAAATCGAAAGTAGGTAAGCAATGAGATATGACGTAATTGTAGTAGGTGCTGGTCTCGCTGGTTTAGTTACAACAGCCGAACTAGCTGATGCCGGTAAAAAAGTACTGCTTTTAGATCAAGAACCGGAAGCATCCCTTGGCGGTCAGGCATGGTGGTCGTTTGGCGGGTTATTTCTTGTCGATTCTCCCGAACAACGAAGAATGGGAATCAAGGATTCCCGCGAACTTGCCTGGCAGGACTGGTTGGGCGCAGCAGGATATGACCGCTTAGAGGATGAAGATTATTGGGGGATGAAATGGGCGGAGGCTTATGTTGATTTTGCGGCTGGTGAAAAACGTCAATGGCTTTACGATATGGGAGTACGCTTTTTCCCGGTAGTTGGCTGGGCGGAGCGTGGAGGATACCTTGCTGAAGGACATGGAAACTCCGTGCCGAGGTTTCACATTGTATGGGGCACCGGTCCCGGGTTAATAAAACCCTTTGAAGAACGTGTACGAAAAGCAATGAAGAATGGTCTTGTCGACTACCGTCCGCGTCATCGCGTTAATGAACTCCTTACTCAAAACGGTGCAGTAATTGGTGTCCGTGGAGATACCCTTGTTCCAAGCACCATAGCCCGTGGTGAAGCAAGCTCTCGTGAGGTTGGTGGGAATTTTGAGTTTCAAGCACAAGCTGTTGGGATAACGAGTGGTGGGATTGGCGGTAATCATGATTTGATTCGGAAAAATTGGCCTGCCCGGCTTGGAGAAGCTCCGAAAAATATGATTTCCGGTGTTCCGGAACATGTCGATGGAAGAATGCTTTCAATTACAGAAAAAGCCGGCGGACGCGTCGTCAATCGAGACCGGATGTGGCATTATACGGAAGGTATTAAAAACTGGAATTCGGTTTGGCCAATGCATGGGATTCGGATTCTTCCCGGTCCTTCTTCTATATGGCTTGATGCAACCGGCAAGCGTTTCCCGGCACCGCACTTTCCCGGTTTTGACACATTGGGAACACTGGAAGTCATTATGAAAACAGGCTATGATTATTCTTGGTTTATTTTAACTCAGAAAATCATCGAAAAAGAGTTTGCATTATCAGGTTCTGAACAAAATCCTGATTTAACTGAGAAAAGTATTAAAAAAGTTTTATCCCGTGTGCTCCCTGGCCCTACTCCGCCAGTAAAAGCATTTTTGGATAAAGGTGAGGATTTTGTAGTGGCGAAAACATTGCAAGAGCTTGTTGCTGGAATGAACAAACTTATCGGGAATGATTTGCTTAAATTTGAAGAAGTTAAACGCCAAATTCTTGCAAGAGACCGTGAAATGGATAACACTTTTACGAAGGATTTGCAAATAACAGCCTTACGCGGTGCACGGAACTATCTTGGGGATAAGCTAATAAGAGTTGCTTCCCCTCATAAAATCCTCGATCCAAAAATGGGACCGTTGGTTGCTGTTCGACTCAATATCCTTAGTCGTAAAACGCTGGGCGGGCTGCAAACGGACTTATCTGGGCGTGTCTTGGATTTTTCGGGTAACCCTGTACCTGGTCTTTATGCAGCTGGAGAGGTTTCCGGCTTTGGCGGCGGCGGGATACACGGGTACCGCTCACTAGAAGGAACTTTTGTCGGAGGTTGTCTTTTTACTGGAAGGCAGGCAGGCTGTGCTTTGGTGAAGGAATTAAAATAGATGTAAAAGCAGAGGTATTCACCTTGAAAACCACTGCTTTTTTTACTTTTTCTTTTTTAAATAAAAGGTTTCTTCATTTGGAAGATTTATTTGCCAGTTTTAAAGGTTATTTGTCATATTCTGCAATATATTTTCCACTTTTGCTAGTTTATTTTCCACAATACCCACTTCAAAAGAAAAAACACCGCACTTATTAAAGTTACGGTGTTTCAATTGCTAAATTAATTCATAAACACAAATTCCGTCCTGCTTCCCGTCTGACCGGCGATAACTTCTAGTCTGGCATCAATCCGCTCTTTTAATTCAGGGACATGGGAGATGATTCCAACCAAACGGCCACTGCTTTGGATATCAATTAACGCTTCAATCGCCTGATCAAGTGATTCAGGGTCGAGCGTTCCAAATCCTTCATCAATAAACATCGTTTCCAACGAAACGCCGCCGGCATAGTTTTGAACCACATCAGCAAGTCCCAAGGCTAATGATAGAGCAGCCTTAAAGCTTTCCCCGCCGGACAGTGTTTTAACATGACGTTCCTGGCCCGTATATTGGTCAAAAACGAGCAGCTCTAAACCACTTTGAACATTCCCTTTCGAACGGTCCGTTTTTCTACTCAAATGGAAACGACCCGATGTCATCCTTCTTAAACGGACATTCGCCTCTCTTAAAATATCATCCAAAAAGGCGGCAAGCACAAAGCGTTCAAAGGTAATCCGGAAAGTATTTTTCCCGCTGGAGATATCGGCAAGATGGCCAATCAATTTATGTCTTTCCTCCAGTACCTTCATTTGCTCATTCAAATCAACAATTCGTTGATATATTTCTTCATTATCACGCTTCTTCATAATAAAATCAGTCCGGTCCTGAATTAACTTGTCAACTTCACGGCCAAATTTTTCTAAATCCTCCCGTAATGCGGCAACATCAGGGGTTTTAACATCCTTCAATAACTCCTGTAATTGCTCAAATTGGTCGGTCACAGACCTTAAATCCTCTCGATAGCGGCGAATTTCCATTTCCAGGGAATGAATTTCTTCCTCTGAAAGCTTAGAAGAATTGTAATCTCCCCATTTTTCAAAACCTTGCTCCGTTAACTGATTTACAAACGCTGCACGTTCCGTATCAAGCTCAACCGCTTTTGCAGCAAGAATTTTTTCAGCATCTACTAATCTTGCTGATTCAGCAGTATGACCTTCTTTAACAGTTTGTAATTGCTGCTTTGCTGCCTCGAACTGTTGAAGCAAGGACTCGTGAAGTTTTTTTGACGAAGCGAGTGCCTTTTCATATTCAGCTTCCGTCCGCAGATTTTCTGGAATACTTTTCATCATTCGTGTCAAATCAGTATTCTTTGCTGTAAATCGAACCTTTAGATCCATAACATTATTGGCAAGCTGCTGAAGAGCACTCTGCAAGTCTGTTTTTCCCAATTCCGCATTCTCCAAATTCTCTTGCACTTGTCCGAAGAGTTTTATTTGTTCACCAAGGTTTCTCTGAACCTGTGCCAAACGATTTTTTTCAAAAGTAACCTCCAATTTCACATCATTCAAATCATTCTCTGTAAAATCGGCCCGGTGCAGCTGAATTTCTTGAAAAATTTCATTCAATACTTCCCGCTGCCGTTTTTCTTCAGAAAGACTTTCATAGTAGCTTGATTCATCTTTTGACTTTTCCTTATCTAATAGCGTTACTTGTTCTTTTGCTGCCTTTAAATCTTGTTCATTTGGAATCGAATCTTCATGAAAAGGTGCCGGAGCTGGATGATGCTCAGAGCCGCAGACTGGGCATGCTTCGCCATCATGGAGCTTTGCTGCCAAAAGAGAAGCTTGTCCATGAACCCATTTATTCTCTAAGTTTTCCAGATGAGTTTTAGCATCCAAATACCGGGCAGTTGTATTTTCATAACGGCCAGTTACCAGCTTTAATTTATTTTCCGCCTTTCGATGTAATTCCAGTGTTGTTTCATATTTTGTGAGGCGCTCGATTTCTGACTGAAGGCTATCCATTTGGCTATTATTCTCGACAAAGGCAATCTGACCCTTTTCAATTTCAGCCTTTTGCTGAGAAAGAGATTTTAGCTGTTCCTCCAACTGCACCAGTTTCTTTTCTGTTTTTTGCTGTTCTTCCAGCTTCAATTTCAGCTGGTTTTCCACCTGTTTCTTCTCTTTATCAAGTGTTGCAAAGGAATAAACATCCTCTTTCATATGAACAAGACGATTAATTTCCTCCTGGGCAGCCTGGCGCTCCCCTTCCCTTTCAAGTTCTGCTTGAAGCCTGAGTTCACTTTGCTGGATAAGTGCGGTTAATTTTTCAATTTCAGTTTGAATGGAGGTAACCGAATTTTGCGCTTCATCCATCTGCCGCTTTAACCGGTGACAGAGTTCTTCTTGCTTCGCCAACAATGCTGCCTTACGTGCCTTTTCAACCTGTTTCTCCTTATCGAAAAACATCTCAGTTTGTGCCTCAAGTCCTGTTTTCCGAATCCTTAACTGTTCCTTTGTCTCAAGCTGTTTCAGAATCGCTTCTGCTTCAAAAAGCTGTGCTTTGCACCTATCTTGTTCCTGTGTTTTTTCCTTCACTGCTTGTTCCAATTTTTCAAGTGCTTCCGCCATTCCACCAATTTCCTGCAGTAATAACGGCAGGATAATGATGTCATTTTCACTTCCCGCTTCCAAGTATTCACGTAGCTCCTCATTGGTAACAGCTTGAATCCGATAAATCGCTTCATTTCTCGCCTTGACCTGGTCTTCAACAGATTTTTTCAAATCAACCGCTTCAATCTTCAGCTTATCTTCTACCAATTTATATACCTGTGTATGAAATAGCCGCTGTAAAATGACTTCTTTATCTTTACTATCTGAAGTAAGCAGCTTACGGAATTCACCTTGAGGTATCATCAGAATCTGCCGAAATTGATTACTGTCTATCAACATAATTTCTTTAATTTTTTCCTCAACATCACTGACCTTAGACGCAATCAGCTTTTTCTCACCGGTTTCATCCACGATGTAAAGCTCGGCTTTTGCGCCAATTTGCGTATAGCCATCGCCTTTTTCCTTCTTTTTTAACTGCTGCGGCGAGCGGGTGATCGAATACCGTTTGTTTCGGAGGGAAAATTCGAGTGAGACCTCAGTCAATAAATCATCCGGGGCAAACTGGCTGCGAAGCTCCGGTCCATTACGATCTTCACCACTTGCTTTTCCATAGATGGCATAGCTAATGGCATCAAAGATCGTTGTTTTGCCCGAACCGGTTTTTCCCGAAATGACAAACATGGTTCGGTTGCCCAGCTCAGTAAAGTCAATCGTCTCAGAACCTGCATATGGTCCGAATGCTTGCATCGTCAGTTTTATTGGTTTCATTTCGATCCCTCCTCTTTCATAACTTTTTCAATCACTTCAGCCATAACTGCTTTTTTGTCATCCGTAAATTCAGCAGAGGTCATTTCGTTATAAAATTGTTCAAATAACTCAATCTCTGATCTTTTATCCCCTTGGGCCGCATTGTAGGATTGTTTTTTCTTCATATCGGTTAAATCGATTTTCCGTTCAAGGTGCAGAACATTTGGATAGACCTGGCGTAATTTATTAATCGGGTCGATTAATGCACCTTCATCCAATAGCGATATTTTTAAATAATCATGGACACGTTCTTTTTCGTAAAAGGCAGGATCCAATAATTCGTCCAAATGCCCTTCCAACTCCCTCATATCATGTGTGGGGGCTAGAGCACGATAACGATGTGTAAACTGGCCTTTGTTATCCATTTCAATAATGGAGATGGATTTATTTTGTTTCGCTTCTGAAAAGGAATATTTAAGAAGTGATCCAGAATACTTCACCTTTTGATGGTTAATGGCGTCAGGACTATGAAGATGTCCGAGTGCGGTATAGGAAAATGGTTCAAATAGTTCTGCCCCGACACAACCGGAACCGCCGACAGATAAAACTCGTTCAGAGTCCGACGTCTTTCCGCCCAAAACAAAGGCATGTCCTACCACGACATTTGGTTCGTTAGGATTTAACGTTTCCTCCATTCTGCCGATTAGTGCCTTCATCGCATCATGATGGGAATGAATCGTGTCATCCTCAAGAAGATGCCGGACTACACCAGGCTCAGCATAAGGAACAAGATAAAAATTGACGCCATTGACTTGGACTGGTGTAAACATATTGGTCATTTTTCCGGTTAGATAAAATTGACTGTGTTTGTACCATGAACTTCCAAACGAGAGGCGCTCGGCACTGTCATGGTTTCCGGCAATTGCCACAATCGGCGTTTTCAGTTCGACATTGATTTTAAAAAGGATTTCATCTAATAATTCGACGGCATCTGTTGGAGGGACGGAACGATCATATAAATCTCCGGCAATGACCACGGCATCTGGTTTTTCCTCTTCAACTACCTGTACAAATTGCTCAAGAACCTCACGCTGATTCTCCGTCATATAGACACCATGGACCAATTTTCCTAGGTGCCAATCGGCCGTATGGATAAATTTCATTTATTTCACCCCGATAGCTAGATTTTAATACTACTATTATAGCAAAATATTATCTGTAAGAGTTTGGGAAATCCAAGAAGGAATTGAAGGTTATATGGAAGTGGAAAGTAAACCTAGACATAGGGGATCTTATGGAAGGCCATATAGACAAAATCTTTCTAATGGCTGAAGAACAGTCTATAAATTCCTGTTTTATAGACAAAATCTGCTGATTCATTGGATTCAGTTGCATAGGACACGGCTACGCTACCGTGAACGAGATTCCCCACTGGATTCGGTCACATAGAACCTTGCTACGCTACCATCAACGGGATTCTTCACTG
>NZ_JAVDUQ010000019.1:0-92806 GCF_031456445.1 Neobacillus niacini
CATTTTGCTCGTTTTCCTACTAAGTTTTGTCCTTCATCGGCTTTATGAAGGACATTTTGCTCGTTTTCCTACTAAGTTTTGTCCTTCATCGGCTTTATGAAGGACATTTTGCTCGTTTTCCTACTAAGTTTTGTCCTTCATCGGCTTCATGAAGGACATTTCACTCATTTTATACTGAGTTTTGTCCTTGATCAGTCAAGTCCATTTAGTTGTGTAAAAGTGTAAACAATAATTTAACACTATTAAAAGAATTTGTATATGCTACCGAATACGGTTTTTTTTCTGGATCCGGGCGCATAGAACACGGATACGCTACCTTGGACGGGATTTCCCCCTGGATCCGGGCGCATAGAACACGGATACGCTACCTTGGACGGGATTTCCCCCTGGATTCGGGCGCATAGAACACGGATACGCTACCTTGGACGGGGTTTTCCCCTGGATCCGGGCGCATAGAACACGGATACGCTACCTTGGACGGGATTTTCCCCTGGATCCGGGCGCATAGAATAGAACACGGATACGCTACCTTGGACGGAATTCTTCCCTGGATCCGGGCGCATAGAACACGGATACGGGAGCTATAGACCCCTGATAGCGCCCACCTGGGTGATTTAATTGAAGACATCACCTTCATGAAGGACATTTTCCACGTATCCCTGCTGAGTTTTGTGCTTCATCAATTAAAAAGCCTATATCTCAAAAGAAGATACAGACTTTTCTCTGTTTATTTAAACCATCCTTTTTCCTTGGACTGAGTAATAGCTTCAATTCGATTTTTTACCTCCAGCTTATCCAAAATAACCGAAATGTAATTTCGGACTGTTCCTGTTTTAATGCTAAGCTCCTCGGCAATTTCCTTTGTATTTTTACCATCAGCCACCAGCTCCAGTACTTCTTTTTCGCGGTCGGTAAGGGGATTCTCCTCCCCATAAACGTCATCCATCAGCTCTGGTGCATAGATTCGTTTTCCGGCCATCACACTTCGGATGGAACCTGCTAGCTCTTCACTCGGGCTATCCTTCAGCAAATAGCCGCTCACCCCTGCTTTTAATGCTCGTTGAAAATAACCGGACCGCGCAAAGGTCGTTAAAATGATGACCTTGCAGCCACAGCCCTTAAGCTCTTCAGCAGCCTCAAGACCGCTCTTTCCAGGCATTTCAATATCCATAATACAAACATCCGGCTTTAGCTTTTTTACAAGGGCCACAGCTTCTGCACCATTCGATGCCTTTCCAACTACACTCATATCCTCTTCCAAGTTGAGAAGGGAACCAAAGGCCCCTAATAACATTTGCTGATCTTCCGCAATGATAATTGAAATCATATTACATCCCCCATCCTATCTTTCGGCGTAACATCATTCGGAACTCTTATCATTAATGTTGTACCCTCTTCTGTTAAAAGCTCCAAGCTTCCATTAATAAATTCGAGCCGTTCCTTCATTCCAAGTAATCCGTGACCTTCAGATTGAAATTTTTCATCCTGGTTAAAAACCCCATCATCACTAATTCTCATCACAATTCCTTTCCATGATTGCTCAATGGTCAAGGAACAGGAGGCAGCTCCGCTATGTTTAACCACATTATTTACAGCCTCTTTCAGACACATACTTAATATATTCTCTGTTAAAAGGGAAACATTCGTCAATGTCGTTACACCATCACACTTGAACTGAATTTCTGCAGCGGTAAGAATCTGTTTTACTCTTTGTATTTCATCCTTTAAACGGATGCCGCGCATGGAGGATACCATTTTTCGTACTTCACTTAATGCGGTTCGTGCTGTCTGCTGAACGTCCTTTAATTCATTTCGTGCTTGATCTGGGTCTTTTGCTATTAATTTTCGCGCCAAATCACTCTTGAGTCCAATAAGGGAAAGTTTTTGACCCAGTGTATCATGGAGGTCGCGGGCAATCCGCTGCCGCTCTTCCATTTTAACCAATTCAGCAATCCTTTTATTGGCATCCTCTAGCTTTTCCTCAAGCTGCCCTCGCTCTTTTCGATTATAAATGCTAAACGGGAGAAGAATCACGCTGATCCAGATGATGATGACAAAAGGCAGCTGCTGCAAAAACAACTTTTCGTGTACAACTATGTTGTAATTAATCGAAGCCGATGTACTAAAAAGATGAATGAAATAAAGAATAAGAAAGGGAACCCGATCTTTAATATTTCCAATAAAATAAGCCAGGAAAAATGCAAAGTAAACATAGCTAAAAAGACTGCTTGAGGTAATCGAAATTCCAATCAGAATTAAAGTCCAAAGATAAACCGGCCATCCTCTTGAAATAAAAGCAATTCGATAAAAAATAAAAAACATAATGGTGAGCAAAATTCCTACCACAATTTTAATAACAGATGCCGACTGGAAAATAAAGTAGAATGGTAAAATACACAGAACAGTCCATATATAGGGAGTGATTCCATTACTTTTCTGGAAGGTTATATATTTTTTTATCATGAGCAAAACCTCATTACTAACGGAATAAAAATGAAGGACAAGAACACTTTGGTCCTTATCCTGCATCCATTCTTAAATTTGTTTAACACTTTTCATTTTAACTGAATTTCTTTAATCTTTAAAGCCAACAAACTTTTTTGTTTCCCTTCTTTATCATGGTATCATTCATGAACAAAACAATTTTTTATATATAATCAAACCAAATCAAGTAGAATAAAGTCCAAAAAACACTTATGATTAATGCCCGTTTGTAATATAAATAGTGAAGTCTTAATGTTGTAAACATGACAAAATTAAAAAACAAGGACCACCAGATATTCCAACCGTTGTAATGATCGATAGCATTAAAATAACGCCCACCCACCCACTCTACCATCGTAAAAATGAATACCCATTTCATTATGTAAAAAATTCTTTTCATTGGGGTATCCGGGTAATTAGTCAAGTAAATCAGGGTAGCCGGCACAACCATAAAAAACAGGTAAATAAGGTCAGCCCATATTTCCGGAATACTCCCTATTTGCTTTAACTCCCATAAATGAAATTTAGTATGTGCAATGTATTCATATGTAAGATTGCCTACCACCATATATAGTAATGTTGGGTAGCACCTATCAAAGTTTCCCCATACTTTTTTACGGAATGATACCGTAAAGGTCAAGACGATAATAGCTAATTGATATATATTACTCACCTCTGTAATTCTTTTGATTCCCTTTATATAATTACCAATTCACTTCCAATTTACATCCATAAAATATTTAAAAGAAAAAAGTCCAAACCTCTTTTCTAAAAAGAGGTTTGGACTTTCATTTATTTGCTAATCATTTTTGATTACCACACCATTGAATTAGGGTTAATGCTATGATTTCTGCTGCTTTAAAAACTTTTTCCATTTCGATATATTCATTAGGGTAATGTGCCATTTCTGTTACACCAGGTCCAAAGACAATCGTTGGGATTTTTCCGATTTCGGTGAGTAATCCCCCGTCCGTCCCCCAAGGAGCCGCTTCAATTACCGCCTCTTCTCCAACTGCCTCACGGTATTGATAAACGAGTGAATTCATTAATTCATGTTCAATGTCAATTGATCCGGGCAGCCACCGTGCACCAAACCATTCCAAGACAGCCGGCTGTTCGGCAAACCATGGATCAATTTCCGCTAGACGCCGCAAACATTCACTCATCTCCCGCTTAGCATCTTCCATTTTTTCATGTGGGGCTACTCCCATTCTACCTTCTATTTTTACCAGATCCGGTACCGAAGATGGCCAAGTTCCGCCCGACACTACACCAATGTTAATTGGAATTGGAATCGGTGTTTTATCATATAGCGGATCATCAATTAGCTCATTTCGTCTTATTTCTAACGCTTTTATTTGATTAACCACCATCATGGTTTTTTCAAGGGCACTTACTCCTTCATAACGGGTTCCACCGTGAGCAGAGCGGCCTTTTACATAGATTCGAAACCACATCGACCCTTGCTGTTTCGGAAAAATACGCATATTGGTAGGCTCTGTAATCAGGGCAGCATCCGCTTTATATCCTTTTAGAAGTGTGGACAACGTACCCGCACCGCCGCTCTCTTCTTCCACAACACTTTGAAAAATCACATCGCCATTAAGCTTAATATTCAGTTGTTGGATGACCTCTATCGCGAGGAGAAATGACACTAAACCGCCTTTCATATCTGTAACCCCGCGTCCGAACATTTTTCCATCCTTCACGGCACCACTATAAGGATCCTCAGCCCATTGTTCATGTTCCCCTTCCGGAACCACATCAATATGACCATTCAAAATGATGGAACGTCCTCCGCCGGTTCCAGGTAAAACACCTACAACATTTGGACTTCCTGTAAATTGCTCTCTTGGGGAAAAAAAATAGGGGTTAGCTTTTAATTCATTTCCATCTGGTTCCCAGACATCCACCTTTAAACCCATCTCGTTCAATTTTTCAGCAATTATGGATTGCGCACCTGCCTCGTTGCCTGCAACACTAGGTGCCTGAACAAGGCGCTGTAATAAATTAGTTCCTTCTTCAAAATGATCCTTTAACCATGCTTGAATACCTTTTTCGATTGTTTGCATCTTTTCACCTCATTATATTAATCTCCTAAATTATAAGGTCAGATTTTCATAGATGACGGACAGACCCATGCCGCCTGCCATACAAAGCGTTACCATGCCGTACTTTGTCTTGGAGCGCAGCATTTCATTCATTAAAGTAACCGTTAATTTCGCACCTGTTGCCCCAACCGGATGGCCAAGTGCAATCGCTCCGCCATTAACATTTACTTTTTCAGGGTCTATATCTAATTCTTTTATGACAGCCAATGCTTGGGCAGCAAACGCCTCATTCAATTCAATACGCCCTATTTGCTCTAATGTTAATCCTGCTTTTTGCAATGCTTTTTTCGTTGCCGGAACAGGACCGATTCCCATCACATTTGCTTCTACCCCGGAACTGGCAAATGCTTTTACTTTAAGTAACGGTTTAATCCCTCTTGCTTCCGCCTTCTCTTTTGACATCATCAATACCGCAGCAGCACCATCATTCATCGGGCAAGCATTACCAGCCGTAATCCATCCATCTTTTTTGAAGGCAGGCGGAAGTTTTGTTAACTTCTCTAGTTGGATATCCCTCCGTACAGACTCATCCTTTTGGAAAAAATAAGTCCCTTTCCGGTCTGGAATTTCAAGTGGAAGGATTTCTTCCTCGAAATATTGGTTTTCAATTGCTCTTGCAGCCTTTTTGTGACTCTCTAAGGCAAATTGATCCTGTTCTTCCCGAGAAATACCGTATATTTCTGCCAATCGCTCTGCAGTCATCCCCATATGTTCCTTTTCCAGCGAGCAAATAAGTCCATCTGTTAACAAGGCATCTTCCATTTCAAGATTCCCGAACTTACTTCCCCAGCGATTTTTTACAAGATAGGGAACTTGACTCATACTTTCTACTCCGCCGGCAATGACTACATCTTCTTGACCAGTTTGAATCGTTAAGGCAGCATTGGTAATCGCTTTTAAACCTGAACCACACGCTTTGATCACAACACTGCCTGGTACGCTAACAGGAAATCCTGCTAATTGCGACGAAATTCTCGCCGAGTTTAAACCACCGCCATGCACATAACCATGACCAAAAATCACTTCATTGACATCTTCTTTTTCTAAAGTGGTTCTTTTCATTAACCCTTCCAATACCTGCCGTCCCATTTCAGTGGCGGGTACATTTTTAAGAGATTTTCCAAATGCACCTACCGCTGTACGAACACCCGCTACAATAACAGCCTCATTCATTTCTTTCACTCCTTATTCCGCTAACCCAACTGCAACTTTTAAAGGTGCATCAGTATACTTAATAACATCTTCCACGGTATACGGCTCCATGACTTCTTTTAACACCAAGCCGTGTTCTGTAACCTCGATTACGGCCATTTCCGTAATAATCAAATCAACACAACCTTTAGCAGTAAGTGGCAACGTACATTCCTTCAAAATTTTGGAATCCCCATTTTTATTTGTATGATTCATTAGGACAATTACTTTTTTCGACTTTTGGGCCAGGTCCATTGCGCCCCCCATACCAGGAACACGTTTTCCCGGAACAATCCAATTGGCCAAATCTCCTTTTTCGCTTACTTCAAGCGCGCCAAGGATCGTAATATCTAGAAGCCCGCGGCGGATCATCCCAAAGGCCACGGAACTATCAAAATAGGAAGCTCCTTTTACTAGTGTTACAGGGTAACCGCCGGCATTGCAGAGGTTCGGATCTGCCTCTTCCTTTAACGGGGTAGGACCAGTACCTAATATCCCGTTTTCCGCATGGAACTGTACAAAAATATCAGAAGGAATATAATCAGCAACCAATGTAGGAATTCCAATTCCAAGATTTACAATCATACCATCCTCAATTTCCTGTGCAGCACGTCCTGCAATTCGCTGCCGTACTTCTACTCCCATACCCATTTCCATGTCACTCCCTTACTCGGTATTACCATATTTACAAAGATTCCCGGTGTAACAATTGCCTCTGGATCAAGTTCTCCAATCGGTACCATTTCCTCTACCTCCGCGATGGTAAAATTCCCGGCCATCGCTACTAGTGGATTAAAATTACGAGCACTTTTATCAAAGACAAGATTTCCGAGAGGGTCTGCTTTTAAAGCGTGAACAATGGAAACTTCTGCGGTAAGTGCTTTTTCAATCATATATTCCTTACCGTCCACAGAAACGACATCTTTTCCTTCTTCAGCAATTGTTCCAAAACCAACATCCGTTAAAATGCCGCCTAATCCCATACCACCCGCACGAATCCGTTCAATCAAGGTTCCTTGCGGGGAAAATTCAACTTCCAATTCACCAGCGGTCATCAATTGTCCAGCAATTGGATTCGAACCAATATGGGAAGTAATCAGTTTCTTCACTCTTCCGGCACTGACTAATCTTCCAATTCCAATATCGGGAAAACCTGTATCATTACCGATTAAACGTAAATCTTTACAGCCTTTTTCTAAAATCCCATCCACTAATGATGGGGGCGTACCAATTCCGCCGAATCCTCCGTACATTAAAGTACATCCATCCGAAATATGAGAGAGAGCCTCTTCTAATGAAGCTACTTTTCCTTTTTTAGACAGGGACTGCATTGGTTTTTCCTCCTGATTGGATAAGCTCATATTGCACTTCAGAGATTGCTTCTTCCAAAATTCCGACTAATTTATCGATTTCTTCCTTTGTAATCACCAATGGTGGGGAAACGATAATCGCATCGCCTTCCCCATTGATTGCTCCAGCAGCCGGATAGACGATTAAACCTTTTTGGAACGCTCGTTCAATGATTCTGCCTGTTACATTGAATTGGGAAGGGAAAGATGTTTTTTGTGTGCGGTCTGAAACAAATTCCATCCCTAATAACAACCCTTTTCCTCTCACATCCCCAATGATTTCAAACGAGTTTAATAGGGCTTGTAATTTTTCAAAGAGATATTTTCCTTGTTCTTCTGCTTTTTGAACTAATTGATGTTTCTCAACATATTCCAAAACCTTCAATGAAACGGCCGCTGATTGTGGATTCGCACTATAGGTATGGCCGCCCAAAACGGTCTTTGAACCATTTAGAATCGGTTCCATGACACGGTCACTCACAATTGTAGCAGCCATCGGAGTATAGCCTGCACTCATTCCTTTTCCTAAAGTAATCAAATCAGGAATAGCATCCCAATGTTCCATTGCAAACATCTTTCCAGTCCGACCAATCCCTGTCATGACTTCATCGGCAATAAATAATACATTATAACGATCACAAATTTCTCTTATCCGCTCATAATATCCTGGTGGCGGAGTAATCGCACCACCTGAAGCACCAACAATGGGCTCCGCAATAAAAGCGGCAACTGTATCTGCACCAAACCGTTGAAGGGCCGTCTCAAGCTCATTCGCACAGGCAATGCCCCACTCCTCTTCCGTCATACCGTTTGGACGGCGATAGCTATATGGGGCTGAAATAGTCGGATAATCTGCTAATAGGGAATTAAATCCGCGCCTTCTTAAAACATGACCCGACATCGATAGAGCTCCCATTGTAATCCCGTGATAACCAATCCATCTGGAGATAATCCGATTTTTTTTCGGAAAGCCTTTTTCACGCCAATGTTGGATGGCAATCTTCATTGCGGTTTCAGTTGCTTCCGAACCACTATTGACAAAAAACGACCAATTCAGATCTCCAGGAGCTAAATCACTCAATTTTTTTGCTAACTTTTCAGCAGGTTCACTGGTAAATTGCCCCCGATAGGAAAAGGAAATCTTTTGTGCCTGCTCATACATGGCATCCATAACCTCTTGTACACCGTGTCCAATACTCGCCGTCACCGCACCAGAAGCACCGTCGATATATTGATTGCCTTCAATATCAAAGATATAAATTCCCTTTCCATGTGAAGCAGCAGGATATTTAACCCCTAATACTGGTTTAATTAAGTAATCACGTTCCATGGCTAATAGCCCCTCTCTCTATAAAAATCCCTTGAAATGGCATTTATTTTTTATACTGTAATTAAAATAGTAAATTCTTTTTCAAAGATTCACAATTCTACAAAAAGATGAAATAATAGAGTTAGATTTATACACGATGTATAATAGACCACCCATAAAGAGAAGAAGAGGACTGATTTCTTTGGCGATTCGCATTCATGAAGCATTACAACTTCCGATCATGCAGCAAACAAAATTGATTGCCGGTAAAAACGGGTTAGAAAATTGGATTAAATGGGTAACCATTGTGGAGGTCATTGAGGACATCAATCGTCTTCAAGAAGGGGAATTCCTGATTACGACAGGATTTGGACTTGGAGATAATGAAGAAAAACAATTGGAATTTAAAAAGCTTCTATCACTTGGAAAATTATCGGGAGTAGCTTTATATACTGGTTTATATGTAAAGGAAATTCCACAATCCTTTATTTCAATTGCTGATCAATATGCCTTACCATTAATTGAAATTCCCGCAAATATTAATTTTTCAATGATTACGAAAGAACTGCTTGAGGAAATTGTCAATAAACAAAGCCAAACCTTTGAATATTCATTAGAGGCACAGATTCGCCTGGCAAGCGATTTTCTCGACGAACTTATAAACCAACCAATCGTCAATGAAATAGATGTGATAGGGCGTGGAAAAAAACTAGGAATCGACTTTACCCGGCCGCAATCCATTATTTCCGTCTCCTTTCCTGCATCCATAAATGAAAAAGTAAGGGATCGGTTAACAGAAGCTATACAAGCTACTATGAAAACCAAGAAACGCCCATTTCTTTTGCGCACAAAGTCAGATAGCTTGATTGTCTTACTTGAGGTAGGTAATGGGGAGAATATCGATGAAATAGCGGAAGCATTTTTAGAGGGTATAAAAATTAATGCAGGGTCGGTCCCCCTATCAATTGGAATTGGAAAAACGGTCACCAACCTTCATATGCTGGCGGAAAGTGCTAAACAAGCCGAACTAGCTGCCCATCTATCCCAAATTCTATATAAACCTCAACCAATTGTTCATTATGATGACTTTAGTTTACATCAATTGCTGCTTGATATGAAAAGTTCTGGAGCTAATTTAAAGGATTTTTATCAACAATATCTTGGCAGTTTACTAGATACACGGGGTGTGGATTTAATCACCACTCTTGAAGCCTATTTGTATTTTAATCAAAATATCAAAAATACGTCAGAAGATTTGTATATTCACCGTCATACCCTGAAATATAGATTGGGACAGATTGAAAAAAAGACAGGGGCTAATTTGAGTTCATTCGAGGATTGTACAAAATTGTATTTGGCGGTTTTGGCCTATAAATTAGTGAATTATTCGATAGTAAGATCATGATTTTTTCTTCATGGTTTTAACAACAAAAAGGCTAATTCCGAAATACGGAAACAGCCTTTTTTCTTAATCTTGATTACTTCGGTAAAATTCGGGCTTTCGGTGTTTTACACTTGGGAGTTTTTCGCGAACCCGGCGTATCCGATCTAGGTCTATATCTGAAAAAATTAATGTTTCTTCTTCGCCGCCGCTTGCTGTGATGACCCCCATTGGATCAACCATCACACTGCGCCCGGTAAAAATATCGCCAACAAGGTTTGCGCCGCAGACGAACATAGTATTTTCAATTGCTCTAGCGCGGATCAAAGTTTGCCAATGATCCTCTTTCATTGGCCCCGCTACCCATCCTGCCGGGACAAACAAGATATCCGCATCCTGAAGGGCAAACTGTCTTGCGATTTCAGGAAATCGTAATTCATAGCAAACCATCAAGCCAATTTTTCCAAACTCTGTTTCTACTATTTTATAATGATTATCCCCTGGTATTACGGTATCTGACTCATGATAACTAAAGGCATCGTATAAATGTGTTTTTCTGTATGAGTGGATGAGTTCCCCAGAACGATTGATCATTACAGTAGTGTTATAAGCACGTTTTGAATCATCCGACTTGGATTCATACGTTCCACAAACAACATAGATTTCGTTTGCCCTTGCAGCTTCTTTAAGCCGAGAGACAAAAGGACCATCCAATGGTTCTGCTGCTTCGACCGGCAAAACGCCAGACTTAGGGGTGGCAAGTGCCATATAGAATTCGGGTAAAATAACAAAGTCCGCACCCAAACCTTTTGCTTTTGCGATATATTGAACTGCCTTTTCTAAATTAGCAGTTTTATCAACACTGGTGGATAATTGGGCAATGGCTACTCTCATGAAAGTACCTCCTAAAAAAATAACGATACCTCTATTTTAGTCATGTTCCATCCATTTTTCAAACAATTGATAATAGTTGAAATTTTTCGTATAAATCATGGAATTATTTCAAAACGGTTCCTTCGTTAAAATCAGTCACTTTCACAGCGAAGTGCTGCCAAGCGCACAAGGCAGTGGATTTCAGGTAAAATCACATTGCCTTTTTGTTTTTATCCAACCGAAATGAAACAAAATGCAAAGCATGTAGGCGATAAATGTTATTCCAACGAAATTTTCACAACATCATCTAAATATTTTGTTGTATTATATCCATCAATCTTCAGCCGTTTTGGAATTATTTTTTGTCCAGTGTTGCTATTTTGCAGCTTCATCCTTTGAACTGTAACGAAATAACGGGGCTGGTCGATTTCTTCATATGAGAAAGGGGTTACATTCATATCGTAATTTACCCCATTTTTATCAACGAGGACTCCGTCAGAATCCATTTCGATTGAATCAGGTTGATTTCCATCCTCGCTTATAATATTAAATTGCAGCTGCTCATATGTCCGATTCTTAACTTCATGGTCGCTTATGACAATATTGGCGGATTTGCTTACTTCCAGCTTATCGATGGAGATGGTACTACCTGCATATTCAAACGTTTGAGGATACTTTTTAGCAGCATCCAGCTTAATGGTTTTTTTATCTTCAATTGTTAAATAAACAGATTGTAATTGAACGTTAACTTCTTTTGGTTTTTCTCCATAAAGGGGGTCAAAGTTTATTTGATAAGTCCCCCAATTCATATCTTGAGGCGGGTCTGAAAATGAGCCGCCATACAAATCAGGTTTTACTTTCTTATTGTTCACTTTTAGATGGTCAAAATTAAGAGCTTCTATCCGCTTCCCCGTCTGTTCATTTTTCATACTATATTGCAGAATTGTCGCTGTTGGAGCAATGGTCAGTTTATCAAATCGAACTGGGATGCCTTCGACTTTCTTTTTTCCATCCAATGCATATTCCACGGAAGGCTGTTTTGTTACAGGGATTTTGAAGTTCCACTCCCCAGTTTCATATTCCATATTATCGGTAAACCTTAACCGATTTTTATCAGATGAATCATGAATCACTTTCAGCAGCTTTGTGATCTTCAGTTTGATTGTCCCCTTATCCTTGGAAATCGGCGGCAAACTAATCTTTCCTTGATACACGTTCTTTCCTTTAATATTTACCTCCGATTTAAGGTCAGGGGGATAGTACCTTGGATTTGCCGAACCGTTCATGATTTCATATTGGTTCTCCACAGAAACTCCCTCATCATTATTCATAACATATTGGTTGTCTTTTTCCGTATCTTCAATTTCATAAAATACAAGTGTCTGAAATTCATCAGCAATCGCGCTCTTGATTTTTATTTTCACCCTATTACTTTCTGCTTCCAGGTTCAGCCTCTTTCCCAAACCCTCCTGCAGAAAGGCGCGCAGTTCTTGATTTTCTTCAGTCATGGTATAGTAAAGGCCGGTAAAGCTCCCGGTAAATATCTCCAAACCCACTAATAAAGCGAATATACTTGCAAAAACAATTGCCATTCTTAAACGTTTCTTAATCTTCAGTTGTCTGTGTTTTTCCTTTTCTGCGAGCTTCGCTTTGACGTTCTCCATGAAATCAGATCGCACATGGAAATCCTCTATTCTTTCAGCAAGATTTAACATGGTTAACATGACATCCTGGAATGTCGCCAAATCTTCCTGACAGTCTTGGCAATGATAAACATGGATCTCAAAATCAATCTTTTTCGGCCGTTCCAGTGTTCTTTCTAAGTAATCGATATAATCCATATGATACTCTTTACAGCCATTAATGGTTGATTCGTACCCCATTTCTTTTCTAAGTGACTGAATTCCGGAAAACAAGAGCTCTTTCATCTTTTCTACTGAAATTTGAAGAAGATGTGCCGCCTCTTCCTGAGAGATCCCTTTTACATATGTTAGGACCATCGCTTCTTTCTCATCATCATTCAATTGATCAAGTGCTTTAAATAAATCCTTATGTTGTTCACTTTCCTCTGAAACTTGTAAACTTCTATTAACAGAAAGCTCCCGGCAGGTTTGGATGAAAATGGATGTAACCCACGTTTCAAATGATAAATCTTTTTTAAATCGAGGCAGCTCCTTGTGGACTTTTATAATGGACTGGTAAAAAAGCTCTTCCACTTGCTTTTGATTCCTAAGATAGGACCAACCAAGCATATAGAACGATTGTTTATGCTGATCGAACCATTCGAGGATGGATTTCACGCCTTTTTCTCTTATCGGAGTGTTTGAAATGGGATCTATTTTTACTGGGATCATAAATGTTCCCCCTTTAACATTCTCTTAATACCTAATGATATAAGGAGAGGAAGTTATTTACAATACCCGCATTTTCCACTAGAACTTTACAGCTTTTTACTGTACGCTTTGAATTTATCCTATTAAAATCCCCTCAATTTCTGCTAACTCTCCATTTGAAATTTCTAAGTTATCCAGAATAGCTACATTTTCTTCAATTTGGCTCACTTTACTAGCCCAGATAAGAACAGAGGTTACTCTCTCTCCTTGTAATACCCAAGCAAGAGCCATTTGTGAGAGGCTTTGCCCCCGCTTCGCAGCAATTTCATTTAATTTTTGACTTTATTTATTACTTCCGTTGTTACTTGCTCTTCCCGAAGGAATCCTGTTGATTTGGCAGCGCGAATCTGCCGGGATACCAGTTAAATACTTTTTTGTTAATAAGCCCTGTACCAGTGGGCTGAACGCAATAGAACCAACACCATTTTCCTGCAGCACGTCCTGCAATCCATCCTCAATCCATCTATTTAACATGGAATAGCTTGGTTGATGAATTAACAGGGTGTATCTAACTGATTTAAAATTTTAATTACTTCAGCTGTTTGTTCAGCACTGTAATTAGAAATTCCAACGTATAATGCTTTTCCCTGACGGACAATGGAATCAATTTAGCAGCCATTGTCTCTTCAAGCGGAGTATCTGGATCTGGGCGATGAGAATAAAAAATATCAACATAATCAAGCCCCAAACGTTTTAGGCTCTGATCTAAGCTAGACACTTCGCCTTTCTTCGTGTTCATTCCCCGTTAAAAAACAATCATATCCACAAAAACAGCAATTCAAGCACATCTTCTTGTTCCGCAAAGAAAACTCGGCTTGGGTTTGATCCAAACACCTTTTCTCTGACCGTCTCTTTCCATAAAGTTTGTGCAACTCTTCATCGGTATATTAAAAAAATTATTTAATGGGAATATTATTGAACAGGACTTTTAAAGAAGGGGTTAAATAATGAGAAAAGAAATATTTATGGTGATGATGGGAACACTAACAGCAATAGGTCTTGCAGGTTGTGGAGATTCACTAAACAATAGTATGAACGATATTCAAACACAAAAAATCAGTTATTCCCAACGCTCCTTAACTGCACCCTTTTCAGACTTGCTTTATGGATTTTCTGCCATTGAGAAGTATGTCGCAAAAGGAGATTATGATAACGCCACAACTCTTTCACGAAACCTTTACGATGAATTTCACGACGCCATTTTGCCTCCATTAACAGTGAAAAAAGGCAAAACCTATGCAGACAACATGGACAGAAAATTTGATGAGCTAACCGAGGCCATTTCCAACAAGAATCAATCCAAAATTCCAAATCTCATTAAGGAAAATCGGAAAAACCTCAAAACAATTGCTCCCATTTTGGGTGTTTCCGTCCTTTCAACTCAATAATCTTAATTTGTAATGGAGGCAATTATATGCGAAGATTAACCCTTAAATTGACAATCGTAGAAGTAGCCATTGGAATTCTGTTTTTGCTTTATGAATTTCTCACCGGACACCCATGGACAGTCGATGGGGTTCCATGGACAATGGATGAAAATTTCCACTTTAACATCGCACTTGGCTTTTTTGTTGGTGCGGGATTCACTTTTATTATGGGTGCCATTTTTGGCTCGACCCAAAGCAGAGATCGTTCGTACAAACCTAAAAATAATACCTGATAGGACACCTCTCCTTTACTTAACGATACCAGCTGCTGGTTTCTTCAATTATCGCAGAGTAGAAAGGTGGTAAAAATGGATCCATATTATTATTATACCGTTACCTATGTCGGATTATTTGCTGCAGCATTAGGGATCTCCTCCTTTATGTTTTATCGGATGATGAATGAATAATACACATGACTGAGCAAACTATAAAAAATGTGGCTGACCCAAAAGGTCGTTTAAGAACGACTTTTAAGGGTGTAGCCCTTTTCTTTTTTGTAAAAAGTTGAAATGAAAATTTTAACACTCTGTTGATTGGAGCGGAAGGCGCGAAGACTCCTCAAAAATGCTAACGCATTTCCTGCGTACGTGGGCAGATTCAAAGAAGCAAATCAATGTCCTAGGGGAGTACAGGGCTGGGGGAGACCCCGCAGGAGCGAAGCAACGAGGAGGATCCCCCGGAACGCTCACGAACCGAACCGCTTGTGCCTGAAGCGGAAATCAACAGACCAATTTAAAGCAGACCAAAAAATAAAAGAGGTACCAAATGCCAGTTATCTGACTTTTTGGATAGCCCCTTTTTTACGTAGATTATTCTTTCATTGATTTCGTAAACATAACGGTAATGAAAATAAGTGTCACAGCAAACAAACCACAAATGATATAAAGCCCGTAACTATCCATCTTTCCACTCCTATCTTGCCTGCTATGTATCCCATTTCTGTATCGCACGGCATATTCCTTTCCTTCACCGCGCGATAAAGCTCTTTCCTGCCATTATTGAACCACATAATTAAATGACATCACCCACATAGATCCAATTACGATGGTCAAAACGAAAATAATCCCTAAAATGAGTGCGGCTGCATTGTATCTTGGTCCTTCCCCATCGCGAATATGCATGAAGAAGAAAAGCTGGATGACAAATTGCAAAACAGCGGCAATCAAAATACTGATCATCAACACTGTTTTCCCCATCAAATGGTTTAATACGAGGAAAAGCGGAATAATCGTCAAAATAATCGATAAAACGAAACCAATAACGTACGCTTTCATGGATCCGGTATGTTCAGCATGTTCGTGAGCGGACAATTACATCACCCCCATTAAATAAACAACGGTAAAGATGAAAATCCAAACGGCATCCAAAAAGTGCCAATACAAACTAATGATTGAAATTTTCCGTGTCGTAACGGGTGTAATCCCTCTTCTGGCAATCTGAAACATCAACCCAATCATCCATAGAATCCCAAAGGAAACGTGCACTCCATGGGTTCCTACAAGAGAGAAGAAGGATGTAAGGAACGCACTTTTGGTAAGGGTGGCCCCTTCCGCAACCATGCTTACAAATTCATTGATCTCAAAGGCCACGAACATTGCCCCTAAGGCTGCGGTTACAACTAGCCAGCCAATTAAAGCCATTTTCTTGCCTTTATGCATGGCTAAGACCGCAATGCCGCTTGTAAAAGAACTGACTAACAAGATGAAAGTTTCGGCAATAAAACCGGGAATATCAAAATCTTTTGCTGTAAATCCGCCATTTGTATGGGCATGTAAAACAGCGTAAGCGGCGAAAAATGTAGCAAATAAGAGACAGTCGGTTACAAGGAAAATCCAAAAGCCTAAAACCTTTAATTCCTCCTGGTCTGCATGGCCATGGCCTGACATTTTAGCAGTCGCGCTTTGTGACATATAACTACCTCCCAAAAGTTTCTCCAATTGGAACATCTACTGAGCGGTTCTGATCCCTTAAAGCCTTTTCCGTTCGTTCAATTTCATCAACTGGAATGTAATAATCCGTATCATATTGGAATGAACGTGCAAATAAAGTGGCTGCGACACCAATTAATCCGATGATTCCCATCCACATCCATTCGAACGTAAAGCCAAATCCGGTAATAAAGAAGAAGCAGGACATGATAAACGGAATACCGGAATTTTTCGGCATATGAATCGGTTCGTATTTTGGCGGTTCTTCTTTGTATCCTTCTTGCCGCATTTCTTCCTTTTTGTACCACCAGGCGTCTACTCCCTTTACTTCAGGGACGATGGCAAAGTTGTAAGCAGGAGCAGGTGAAGGAATCGACCATTCCAATGTCCGGCCGTCCCAGGCATCCCCGGTTACATCCCGTTTACCATATTTAACGCTGTAAAGAATTTGCCAAACCTGGATGACGAAGGCGATCCCCATTAGGAACGCACCAATCGAAGAGATGAAGTTGAGCGGAGCCCAGCCCATATCCCAACCGGCAGATTGGTTATACGTATAAATCCTGCGCGTCATCCCCATAAAGCCAAGAGCATATTGCGGCATGAAGCATACATAGAAACCGATTTGCCACAACCAGAACCCCCATTTTCCGAGTGTTTCATTTAATTCAAAGCCAAAAATTTTTGGGAACCAATAGTACATGCCTGCCAGGTAGCCGAACACAACCCCACCGATTAACACTTGGTGGAAGTGGGCAATCAAAAAGTAACTATTGTGATATTGATAGTCCGCAGGTGCTGCCGCAAGCATGACCCCCGTTGCACCGCCGACAAGAAAACAGGGTACAAACGCAAACATCCAAAGCATCGGCTGTGAAAATTGGACTCGGCCGCGGTACATAGTAAACAGCCAATTGAATATTTTCACCCCTGTTGGAATCGCGATAATCATCGTACAAATGGCAAAGACGATGTTCACGTCTACACCGGCCCCCATCGTAAAGAAGTGATGAACCCATGTATAGTAAGAAACGATTGCGATCGCAATCATGGAATAAACCATGGAGCTGTAGCCAAAGGTTCGTTTTTTAGAGAATGTGGCAACAATCTCGGAGTATACCCCGAAAGCGGGCAAGACAACGATATACACTTCAGGATGCCCCCACATCCAAATCAAGTTGACATACATCATCGGGTTACCGCCGGCCGTCATCGTAAAGAAGTGCCCGCCAAGTAAACGGTCAATCGTTAACATGGCTAATGTGACAGTAAGAATCGGGAATACACCTAAAACGGCAATTGAGGAAGCTAACACGGACCATGTAAATAAAGGCATATCCCTTAACCGCATCGTGGGAGCCCGCATTTTTAAAATGGTGACGACAAAGTTAATTCCTGTTGCCAGACTTCCGATACCCGAAATTTGAATACCCCATATCCAGAAGTTTTGCCCGGGACCCGGACTGAACATGGTTTCCGATAAAGGCGGATATGATAACCAGCCTGAACTTGCCGAACCGCCAATCACAAACGAGATATTAAAGAGCATGGCGCCAATAAAGAACAGCCAAAAGCTGACAGCATTTAAAAAGGGATAAGCGACGTCGCGGGCACCAATTTGCAATGGAACGACGATATTAAATAAGGCAAACATAAAAGGCATGGCCATAAATAAAATCATGATTGTCCCATGTGTTGTGAATATTTCATTATAGTGGTCAGAGGCTAAAAATTTACTATCCGGCACTGCCAGCTGAATCCGCATTAAAATAGCATCCACGCCACCGCGGAAGAGCATAAGCAGCGCAGATAAAAGATACATAATCCCGATTTTTTTATGGTCAACCGTTGTAATCCATTCCCTCCAAAGCCAGCCCCATTTTTTAAAATAGGTAACCGTGAAGATGATCGCTACGATAGCCAAAATAATGGAGACATCCGCACCGTAAATCATCGGATCGCCGGTTACAAAAAAATGCGATGTATTCATGGAAATCTTTCCTCCTGTTTACTATTTCTTTGGCATGATTGTGTCTTCACCATAATTGTGCATATGATGATGAAGGGTTCCGCCATTTTTATTCACGATGTTTTCGTATAATTTGTTCGGATAGGAAGAATAACTTAATTCTTTCACATTGCCTGGTGATGACAATTCTTGATACCCGGCGTTTGTAAGAGCAGGAGAATTTTTCTTCAAATCGGCTGCCCATGTATTGTAATCCGCTTGACTTACAGCTTTTACCTTAAACTGCATATGGGCAAATCCTGTTCCGGTAAAGTTGGCACCGCTCCCGAAATATTCCCCTATTTTGTTCGCCTGAAGCCACAATCCCATTGACATGCCAGGCATTGTATATTCTTGTCCTCCAAGCTGCGGTACCCAGAAGGAATTCATTGGCGCATCGGCGGTTAAAACAAATTGAACCGGAACCCCTGCAGGAATGACCGCATAGTTGACAGTCGCGACCTTTTTATCAGGATAGGTGAACAGCCATTTCCAATCTAATGATGTGACTTGGACAACAATCGGTTTCACATCTGTAACAGGGGGTTTCGATACTTTAATGGCGGTTTTAGCTGTGTAAATACCAAGAATCGCTACAATCACAACAGGAATTCCCCACCATACAATTTCCAACACTTTGCTGTCAGCCCATTCAGGTTGATAGGGTGCATTGTTTCCAGGCCTATCTTTATAACGAATAATGATGTAAACAAAGATTGCCATGACTGGAATGATAACAATTGCACATAAAATGACCGAGATTACAATCAAATCTAACTCTGTTCGGCCGACGGGTCCTTTTGGGTCAAGAACAATATATTTACTTTTGTCACAACCAGCCAGAAGCACCGCGCCCAACAAACCCAAGATCGAATATTGAATCCATGTTCTCACTTTCATTTCCCCTTCGATTTTGTTGTGGTATTTAACTTAAACACTATGTGAATAGTTAATAGAGTACCCAACTCTGATTGCATAATTCCAAAACATGGTTTCGGGTTGAAAAAGTGACAAAGTGTCCAGCTTTCCCCACTCCATTCGAAAGGATAAAGGGGATGAACACCAATTCTCCAAAAGAAAAAGCCCTATCTGATCATTGTCAGATAGGGCTTGGTTTTTTTAATGACGCTTCGAATAATGAAAGTTATAACTTAAGTTGATCCATGTTTTCTGGATGACCATTATGTTCAAGGGTCTTTTTTAAACGTTTTATTCGTTTTTGAGATTGTATAAAACTAATGAAGCAAAGAATCGACATTGGGGCACAGTACCAAACAAAGACAAATCCTCCATTGTAATAAAAAGGAATATAGGCAATGGATACCCCAAATAATACAAACGATAACATTAAATAAATACCAATGCAGCGATGATAAAAGGTATAGTGAGTAAAGGTTGTGATTCCATTTTTCATGAATTCATGTAAATTTTTATCGGTTTGATAAAACAGAAATAAAGAGATAAGCAGTAAAAATGCATAGATAGGAAGGGAATAAAGATAAAGGGAAACGCCTAATATACAGAAGTAGAAACTCAAAAAGAAGGCAACCCCTGAAAAAAATAATGGCATTAGAAATTTATATACGTTCTCATCTAATGGTTTCACACCATTCCCCCTCGAATTCTTAATTAAACCCTTTTCTGCAGCACGAACTAAAAACGAAATGTAAGTCCCCCCTGTTATGGCGTTCTTTATTGATTATCCATATGCGGAAAAAATCCTTTTCATTCCCCAATTGTACAAGCAGTTGGTTAGACTCCTTTCACCCCCATTTTTCATTTAGGACAAATCAATGGGTCTTTTTTAAATGCTTCCTTTATCCTGCTCCGCCATTTGAAGACAATAATGTATCTAAATAAAAGTTTTCAATACCGAATTGAACGGTTTTTCCATCTTTAACCTTCGTTAGAGAGTTATCTTTTCCATTATTCCCCTTCTCCTTCAAATATTTATTCATAGTGATAGAGGCTGGATTTTTAATATAACTTAAAGATAAAGTTATTTTTCTAAATAGAGTTGATTAATAGAAAAGGAGAGTCTCAGTATGTAATTTAAACTTTTTTAAGCTTGTCAAAATGGGTTGACTAAAGAGAGGGAAACACGCTTATTTGAGAATAAAAAAATGTACCTTTTATAAAAAGGTACATTTTTTAAGCATAGAAAAAGCACTTTTTACAAAGTGCTTTGGATGACCTGTGAGGGACTTGAACCCCCGACCCCTTCCCTGTCAAGGAAGTGCTCTCCCACTGAGCTAACAAGTCATAATATTTAAGGTACATAATTAATTATAATTAGAAAGCTTCAAAAGTCAATATCTTTTTATATTTTTTGATATTAAACGGAAACAACAAACAGGAACATTTGTTCGAAAAATATTGAATAAAGAACGGATGTTCGGATATAATAATACTATAAATTATAGAAAGGTGTGAGTGAAATGGAAGGACTTCTTTATCGTTCGATTGAAGAACATATGCCGTTAGAAATGATTTATCTTTCAGAAAATCAACAGCTATCCCAGCGAAAATTAATTGTGAAGGGAATCCATGATGAATACATTCGGGCATATTGTCTGCTTCGCAAGCAGGTTCGAACTTTTCGCCGAGAAAATATTTTATCAATAATGCCAGATGTTCGCTCCAAGCAACGATACCTTCACTAGTCTTTGTTATTGAGGATGGTCCCGAACTAATCGACCAACCCTCTCGCTTAAGTCCCCTTTTTCTCCCGGCCATCCCCTCCATATGAATAAACAATTCAACTATCTTTATGTTAGAATGCATTTGTACAATTTAAAAATTGGAGGTATCAGCTATGAGTTTTCCAAAGGGCACAATTAAAGAACTTACCTTTCAAAGTTTAGAACTTGGGGAAGAAATACAACTTCTTGTCTATTTACCTGCAAATTTCTCCTCCTTATACAAATATTCCCTCTTAATCGCCCAGGACGGAAAGGACTATTTCCAGTTGGGGAGAATTGGCCGATTGGCGGATGAATTACTTTTTGAGCGTAAAGTTGAAAATTTAATCATGATTGGGATACCCTATAAGAATGTGGAGGATCGCCGCAGAAAATACCATCCGGATGGAGACCAAAATAAGCAATACATACGTTTCTTGGCTCATGAATTAGTTCCTTTTATCGAAAAGGAATTTCCGACTTACCATATGGGATCAACAAGGGCATTGATTGGCGACTCACTAGGTGCAACCGTATCATTTTTGACAGCACTTCAATATCCTCATACCTTTGGGAAAGTATTATTACAATCACCTTTAGTTAACGAAAAGGTTTTAGCATCAGTCCGTAGCTGTTCTGAGCCGGAGCTCTTGGAGGTCTATCATGTAGTTGGAAACCAGGAGACAGAGGTACCCACTACTGATGGAAAAGTGAGTAATTTCATTGAACCCAATCGGATTCTTTCGAAAGTGATGAAAGACAAGCCCTTTTCTTATTTTTATGAAGAGTTTGATGGAAACCATACTTGGAAATATTGGCAGCCTGATTTAAGACGAGCCCTTACAATGATGTTTTAGTTTTCAATCTATAGGCAAAGTAATTTTATATTTTTTGAAAATTTGCTATAATTATTTGTGAATAATATTTTCCCTTTTGAATCACCTTTTTTTGTTTAGAAAAAAATTTTACTAACGGAGGTATACATATGAAATTCGGAGTTGTTATTTTTCCATCTAAAAAACTTCAAGATTTGGTAAATTCTTATCGTAAACGTTATGACTCGCATTATGCTTTAATTCCTCCACATATAACATTAAAAAATGCTTTTGAAGCAACTGAGGAGGATGCTAAACAAGTTGCAGATCATTTGCGTAAAATTGCCGGCAACCACTATCCATTCTCAATAAAAACAACAAAAATTAGCTCTTTTCAGCCAGTAAACAATGTCATTTATTTAAAGGTTGAGCCAACTGTTGAATTGAATGATTTACATGTTGAAATTAATCATGAGTTGAATCAAGAAGCCCCGGAGTATGCATTTGTCCCACACATCACGCTTGGTCAAAAGCTTTCAAATGATGAGCACTCTGATATTTACGGCTCATTGCGCATGAAGAAATTTGATCATGAGGAACAAATTGACCGGTTCCATCTTCTTTACCAATTAGAAAATGGCTCTTGGACTGTATACGAAACATTTCGTCTTGGAAGGGATCAATAAGAAGTGATTGTAAAGATTGTGGAGAATCAAAAAGAATTAGAAGATGCTTTTTCCGTAAGAAGAACGGTTTTTATTGATGAACAAAATGTTCCTGAGGAAGAGGAAATTGATCAGCATGAGGAGGAGGCAACTCATTTTGTGCTGTACCATGAAGGCTCTCCCATCGGGGCCGGCCGCTATCGCTTAGTCGATGGTTTTGGAAAAGTTGAGCGTATTTGTGTAATGAAAGAGGCAAGAGGTACTGGTGCGGGGAAAGCAATTATGAACGGAATTGAAGACTATACACGGAACAAGGGTATCCAAAAATTAAAGCTGAATTCGCAGACACACGCCATTCCTTTTTATGCTGGACTGGGCTATGAAGTCGTTTCTGAAGAATTTATGGATGCGGGAATTCCGCATAAAACAATGGTGAAACAGATTTAATTTTTCAAAAATCGAGTATGAATCTTCCGAGATTTTATGCTCGATTTTTTTATTTTGGTTGGAGATACTTTTTCCTCTCTTTGACCGGTTTTTATTTCTAAGCACCTTTCATATTGCCAGCTCGCTCTGATTTTTCTTCTCCTTGGGAACTATAGACCCCTGATAGTTCCCGCTCCAACTATTTTTTCTTCTCCTCAGGCACTATGGACCGCTGATAGTTCCCGTTCCAACTATTTTTTCTTCTCCTCGGGCACTATGGACCGCTGATAGTTCCCGTTCCAACTATTTTTTCTTCCCCTCGGGCACTATAGACCGCTGATAGTTCCCGTTCCAACTATTTTTTCTTCTCCTTGGGAACTATAGACCCTTGATAGTGCCCACTCCAACTATTTTTTCTTCTCCACGGGAACTATAGACCCTTGATAGTGCCCACTCCAACTATTTTTTCTTCTTCCCGGGCACTCCAACACCACTTTTCTATTTTTCAAGCCTTTTTGTTACCCGAGGGTTTTGTTATGATTAAACATGTTGCTTTATTTTTTAGAGATTGAGGAAAAACTTATGAAAACTGCGTTAAACCAAAATCAAACGATTATCCTCGATCAATTAGATCGGGATGAATATCAAAAAATATATTTAGCTGGAAAAAATGGTGAATTAGTCTGTCCCGTCTGTCGCGAAAGCGCCCGCTTCATTCTTGGAATCCAGGAATCGCCCTATTTTTCACATGCATCTTCAACCATTCCGGATTGCCCGGAACCAGCCATACATGAAGTAAACGAAGAACCCAATCAAAACCACAGTGAAGTCAATGGATTCCGTCTTCCAAAAGGCAGAACGATATTGGAGGCACCTAAAACCATCCAAGGCTTCAAAATAGCCAAAGCCCTTGAATGCCAGGCTCCCTTTCAGAAAAAAATGACGGACTCGATTGAATACCAATCTCCTTACTTACAGCAATTAGCAAAATCGGATGTTGTTCTTGATGAGGCACAGGCCGCTGCGGTGTATGAGACAGAGGGGGCATTATTGGTTCTTGCCGGCGCAGGAAGTGGTAAAACACGGGTGTTAACAGCGAGAACGGCCTTTATGGTAGATTTCAAAAAGATTGACCCGCGAAACATCATGCTGGTTACCTTTACTTCAAAAGCCGCAAGTGAAATGAAAAACCGCTTACTTTCCTATCCGCAAATGAAAAGAGAAGCCATAAATAAACTCGTTACCGGCACCTTCCACAGCATTTTTTATCGGATTCTTATGTTCCATTCCAGGGATAACTGGACTTCAGACCGGCTGTTAAAAAAAGAATGGCAGCGGGATAAAATTCTCAAAGATGCCGGGAAAGAAATAGAATTGTCGGAAAAGGAGTTTGCCTATGATTTAGCGCTTCAGCAAATTGGCCTTTGGAAAAACTCACTTCTTTTTCCAAAGGATATAAAGACTGAAACGGAATGGGAAGAAAAGACGCTTTTCCTTTATAAAAAGTATGAGGAATATAAAGAAAGGGAACAATTATTTGATTTTGATGATATGCTCATCGGCTGTTATCGGCTGTTAAGCTCGTCACCGGAACTTTTGGAGCAATATCAAAATCGGTTTCAGTATTTCCTCATTGATGAATTCCAAGATATCAACAAGGTCCAATACGAACTGATCAAGCTGCTATCAGGCAAACATAAAAATGTTTGTGCTGTCGGGGATGACGATCAGGCTATTTATTCTTTTAGAGGCAGTGATCCTAGTTATTTACTTGATTTTGAAAAAGATTTCCCCTATGCAAAGGTGATTACCCTTGAGGAAAATTATCGCTCCTCACATGAAATTGTTACGGCAGCCAATCAAATGATTGCCGCCAACAAAGTAAGAAGACTAAAGAAAATGAAAGCTCAATACGCAGCCGGGGCGGCTCCTACTTTATTTTTCCCGTACGATGAAGAGGAAGAGGCCACGATGATTGTAACGGACTTACAAGAAAAAATCGCACAAGGTGCTAATCCCTCTGATTTTGCGATACTTTACCGGACAAATGCAGGTGCACGTGCCGTGTTTGAACGGTTAGCCAGTTCGAATCTTCCGTTTCGAATGGAGCAGGATGTCGAGGCTTTTTACGATCGAAGAATTGTGAAAAGTATCCTCTCCTTCCTGCGTTTAAGCTTGGATGAAGATAACCAATCTGCCCTATCCGATGTTTTGCCATTTTTATTCTTAAAACAATCGGCTTTAAGGGATTTAAAAGCAATGAGTATTCTCCAGGATTGCAGTAATTTGGAAGCTTTATCCTATTATAAAACTGCCCATGCCTTTCAAGAAAAGAAATTAAAAAAAGCGGTTGCCTCCATTAGGGCATTAAAGCAATTAGCCCCGCTTGCAGCGATCGATACGATTGAAAAAGACATTGGGTTCCTAGATTTTTTAAAGAAGCGGGGAAATGAATCGAATAAATTGGAAAAAGGTTCTGATGATATTAAGGACCTGAAAGTAGCGGCAAAAAATTTTGGTACGATTGACTCCTTATTAGCTCATGCAGAGCATATGTCCGCCATGAATAAAGAAATTAAAAATTTAAGTAAGCATTTTACTGATGCTATTACCTTAACTACGATTCATCGGGCAAAGGGTCTCGAGTATCATACAGTTTATGTTCTTGGTGCTGTGGATGGAAGCCTGCCGCATGACTTTGCTTTAGAAAGCTATCGGAACGGTGATTATTCTGCATTAGAAGAGGAAAGAAGATTGTTCTACGTTGCGATGACGCGTGCAAAAGAACAGCTCTTCATCTCCGTTCCAAGTAACCGAAGAGGCAAAAAGGCAAATCGTTCCCGGTTTCTGGCACCCTTAAATAAGAAAAGAAAAAGTTAACGGGGTTCTTCGTTCGCTGATTGAACCAGCTGGTTCGCCAATTGAGCCTGCTGGTTCGCTGATTGGACACGTTGGTTCGCCAATTGAGCCCTCTGGTTCGCTGATTGAACCCGCTGGTTCGCCAATTGAGCCCTCTGGTTCGCTGATTGAACCAGCTGGTTCGCCAATTGAGCCTTCTGGTTCGCTGATTGAGCCTGCTGTTTCGCCAATTGAACCCTCTGGTTCGTTGATTGAACCAGCTGTTTCGCTGATTGAATGGCCCCACAAAAGAAATAGGCCCATTTCCAAATTGGAATGGGCTTTGTCTTTATTTTTTATTATTCATCATATTCGCAATGGTATTAAAATCAAGCGATTTTCCATCGTTTATGATGGATTTGACAATTTGGTCCTCTAACTCTTGAGGTACCGGTTTATTGGCAATTTGAGAGACTCTTTTAATGACATTCCGAACTGTTTTTTCATCCCTAAAATTTGCATTTTGCAAAGAATTCGCTAAGTCAAAGATATCTTTCATGTTTACGCCCGTTTTCTTTTCTATGTTTTTAAAGAACCCATTATCCATGTGTATATTCTCACTCCTTCATAACAACTACTTTATTTTATGAAGGAAGGGAAAAAACGTGCTTGAACCCCAAAGAAAAGGCTGGCCATTCTTATGGCCAGCCCTCTCCCTTAATGCAAATCAGGAATTCTTAGATGATGAAGCTTGTTCCTACAATGATTAATAGGATAAACAATACCACGATTAGTACGAATGTTGAACCTCCGTAGAAACCGCCACCGTAGCCGTAGCCGCCATATCCGAAGCACATAGATCTAGTCACCTCACTTTGGTAATCTCACTTATAACATATGAGATTACTGCAAAAAGTGTATAGGCAGCGTCCTTTTTTCGAATCATGACAGTAAAAAATGGAGTATTGTCCTACATAATTCTACCCTTTTGGTCTAAAAATGAGCGCTCCGATAAACCCAAAAATAATGGCCGCCGAAATTCCGGAGCTGGTCACTTCAAACATCCCAGTTAAAACCCCAACAATTCCATGCGCTTCTGCCTCCTGAAGAGCCCCATGTACTAATGAGTTACCGAAGCTGGTGATGGGTATGGTTGCCCCTGCTCCGGCAAAGTCAACTAACGGCTCATAGAGTCCAAAACCATCCAATACAGCACCAATGCAGACCAGTAAACTTAAAGTATGTCCCGGTGTAAGTTTGGCCACATCGAATAATAACTGACCAATAACACATATAATTCCTCCGACTACAAACGCCCAAAAAAACATGGCAATCATCTAATCACCCCTCTTCCCCATTCATTTCAATGGCAACAGCATGTGCAATACAGGGAATGGATTCATTTTGTTGGAAGCTTAACGGCGATAACAAAGCACCAGTAGCCACGACTAAAATTCGTTTGTATACGCCTTTTTTCATTTGGTTTAGTAAATGTCCATATAAAACCGTTGCAGAACACCCGGCACCGCTTCCCCCTGATTGAACAGGCTGATCTTTTTTATAAATAAGTAACCCGCAATCCTGAAATTGTTTCCGTTCAAGCTTCAGACCGCTTTTATTAATTAATTCAAATGCTGTATCATGACCGACTCGCCCTAAATCACCGGTGATGATTAAATCATAATAGGATGGATCTATTTGTAAATCCCGAAAATGGGCTATAATCGTATCCGCGGCAGCAGGAGCCATCGCACCTCCCATATTAAACGGGTCGGTTAAGCCCATATCAATCACTTTCCCAATTGTTGCAGAAATCGTTACAGGCTGGTTTTGTGATGAATCATTGGCCGCAATCAATGCTACACCTGCCCCCGTCACCGTCCATTGTGCTGTCGGCGGCTTTTGTCCGCCATACTCCGTTGGGTAACGGAACTGTTTTTCGACAGCCGAATTATGGCTGGAAGCCCCTGTTAGAATGTATTTTGCTCCTTGATTATTGACGACAAAGGAAGCAAGCGCTAAACCTTCCATAGATGTGGAACAGGCTCCAAAAAGCCCGAAATAGGGGATTTGCATCGACCTTGCTGCAAAGCTTGTCGGTGTAATTTGGTTAATGAGGTCTCCGGCAAATAAAAATTGAACCTCTTCCTTGTGAACATTTGCTTTTTGCAGAGCCATCTTGATGGATTCTTCCAACAAAACCCGATGCGCTTTTTCATAAGTTTCCTGTCCCATCCACAAATCTTCATGCAATAGGTCAAAATCATTGGCTAAATTCCCATTCGCCTCAAATGGGCCACCTGATACACCTGTTGCCATAATCATTGGTCGGTTTGCAAATACCCAAGATTGATGCCCTTTTAACAATTACAAAACCCCCCACATTACCAGTAACGTTTTAATAAGCGCAACAACAAATGCCGAAAAAACACCAAACAATATGACCGCCCCGGCAAGCTTAAACATATTTCCGCCAACCCCTAAAACAAACCCTTCTGTTCGATGCTCAATCGCTGCAGAGATGACCGCATTGCCGAATCCTGTTACCGGTACCGCGCTTCCCGCTCCTGCAAACTGACCGATACGATCGTAGACACCAAAACCTGTTAAAAGCATCGAAAAGAATACCATTGTCGCAACGGTTGGGTTTCCGGCTGTCTGCTCCGTAAAATTGAAAAAATATATGTAAAAATAACTAACAGCCTGACCGATTAAACAAATCAAGCCGCCGACGAAAAAAGCTTTTAAGCAATTTTTTAAAACAGGTCGTTTCAACTCATGCTTTTGCTGCAACTGTTGATAGTTTTGCTGCTGTGGAGTTAAATTTTTTTGTTTGCTAGCCATTTTGTTTGTCTCCCTTCTATGTCATATCTTTTGTCATTTTAATGATTTGGCGCAGCCTTTTTTCGGCAGCTTTGTCCGAGAATTTCTTACTTTCCATCCGATCATTCAATCGAACCGCTTCTAGGAAAATTTTATAATCACTCGAAACAGTGATATCTTCCTTTGGAAATTTCTTTTTTAAGAATTCAGTAAGGTTTTTTTCAATTTTTTTCATTTTAAAGCGGTGCATATGCTTTACCTTATAAACCACAAGTGTCTCTTTTGTTCCTTTAATTACTGCGGCATCATAGATTTCCGGAAATGAACTGACTGCCTCTTCAATTTCTTGAACACGAGTCGTTTTTTTGTCCCGATCGGTCATAACCGGATTGGGATTTGTAGTTTTGATCAATGCCATTTGGCTATCCTTACCCTTGTCGTTTCCACTGCAGGAGGCTAAAAGGAATAAACATAAAAGCAGGATGAATCGCTGAATATAAATCATTTCGTTTCCTTCCCTCGTCCTTTTTTAAATTCTTATTATCCTTTAGTTTTTTCGACCTGTGCCAAAATTATGACTGAATGGGATTAAAAAAACACTGCCGGCGTCCCCGAGCAGTGTTCTCTGTTACTTCTGTTTCTTTTTTCCGCCGCATCCACAGCCATTTTTTTTAATTTGCTTTGATTCTTTAAAGGATTGGTTTGAGCTTTGATTGCTATTATTTTGATTCTTCACCGTTCTCTCCACCCCATTAAAAATGATTATGAAATAGAATATGGTTTAAAAAAGAATCTTGTCTCTATAAATAACCAAATTTCAATTATTTTTGAAACCTCTTTTAGTACAAAATAAACACTTTTTGTCCTTCCTTTCTTTGATATAGTGTACTAGCCTAATTTTCTTAAAAAAGGCAATTGTCCGTAACCCAAAAGGGCCCTGTGAAATATGTTAGTAATGTAAGATATATATCACGGATTTAAGGAGGAAAAATAAATGGGTTGTGGACATAATCATAACGATTTTCGCAGTGACAGCTGTGTGTGCGAAGTAGTTCGTGCGATTAAAGATATACAAGATAATGCTGTCGAGAATGAGTGTGCGGAGTGTTCAAGTTGTTTTACCGAACCACTGGGTTCATTAGTTTCACCTACAAGAAGAGAACCAGTTGATACACGAGTATTTGTTTTAAGTGATGACGAGGGTAATCCCTTCCATGCATTCTTTAACGGTGAAAACAATGCGTGTGTTTCCATTTTCTTCAGAGTAGAAGACGTATTTGACAACTGCTGTGCTACTCTTCGAGTTCTAATCCCTGGACGCAGGGAAAGTGGAAACTTTGTACCGGTAAACCTTGTTAATAATGGGAAAGTTGATCTTTCAAGAGTTTGCCAAGTGGACCGTTTCCGCGCAAGCAATGACTGCATTACAGTTGATTTAAAATGCTTCTGTGCAGTCCAATGTATCGCTGATGTTAACTTAGGAATTTGTAACTAATAAAATGAGCCAGTCGATAACGGCTGGCTTTTTTTATTTTTTAATTTTTTATTCCAATCATGATTACATCTTTTAACTCGCCCACTGGAATCGTTTTTATTGTTTGATCATGAAATTGGATAGTAATTTCCTGCCCTTGATAATCCTGTAAATACCCCTGATAATTTTTATCTCTTGTATAAAATACACACGGAACAGGCGGTAGTGCTTTTGGAAAACCCACTAAATACTCCAATCGTTCCTTCATGTTCATTTCCTTAAAGCTTTTAACCTTTCTAAAGGAATATTTTTGCTTGTTACTTTTCTCCACTGTGTCAACAGCTTTTTTTTCTGACACCGTTATCTCAATTGGCACAGTCTCCTGGTTCGGTTCCTCCTTTAAAGATTTCCTTTTGCTTTCGCCTTTTTGATGGTTTTCCACTATCGGAAGCGGCTTTTCTTGTTTGCTTGTATACACTTCCTGCATTTTAATGGAAGGAGTTTTTGAAAAAGGCTGGTAAATATAAAGTAATGGACCTTGGTTTTTCTTTTCTGTCATAAACCTTGAGCACCTCCAATACAAAGTCCTTCACTTTATATGTATGCTGAATGCCCATACTCGTTCACTTCTAAAATGAAATACAAACAAAAAAACCCGCAAAAAATGCGGGCTTTTGTTCATTAAAGAATATGAAAACCTGAATCAACGTGGATGTTTTCACCGGTAATTCCACGGGAAAGATCACTAAATAAGAATACTGCCGTGTCGCCAACCTCTTCTGGAGTAGTCGTTCTCCGCAGAGGAGCTTTTTCTTCAATTTCCTTAAGGATTAAATTAAATTCACCAATTGCCTTTGCAGATAATGTTCTGATCGGTCCTGCAGAAATGGAGTTAACGCGAATCCCATCTTTACCAAGGTCAGAAGCTAAATAACGGACACTTGCATCAAGAGAGGCTTTTGCCACGCCCATAACATTATAATTTTGAATCGCACGTTCACCACCGAGATAGGTCAAGGTCACAATACTTCCGCCTTCTGTCATTAAGCCGCGTGCTTCTTTAGCAACAGCAGTTAACGAGAAGGAACTGATATTTTGCGCAAGCAAGAAGCCCTCTCTAGATGTATTGACAAAATCTCCTTTTAGTTCTTCCGTTTTGGCGAAAGCTATACAATGAGCAATTCCGTGAATCGTTCCAACTTCTTCTTTAATCGTTGCAAAGCATTTTGCAATGTCCTCATCACTTGTTACATCACATGGCAATACAAGTGTGCCCTCTGCTTCTAGGGAATCCGCCAATTCTCGGACACTGCTTTCGAGCCTTTCCCCTACATAGGTGAAAATTAATCTTGCACCCGCAGTGTGAAGAGAGCGGGCAATCCCCCAGGCAATACTGCGTTTATTGGCAACACCCATGACTACATATGTTTTTCCATTTAATGAAAGCATTAATTATTTCCTCCTATTTTTAACACAAGTTATTAGCACTTGGTACTAATTTTACACTATATTCAAAAGTATGTATATATCTAGTTGATTTTTAGCAGTTCTCACAAAACTCAAGCTCTCTTTTCAATTGGTCGACATATTTCTTAGACCCGGTGACAATTAAACGATCATTTACTTGCAGTTCTGTGTCACCATGAGGTACAATCGACTCTTTCTCTCTGAAGATCCGGACAAAAATGATATCGCCTGTAAACGGAAACCTCCTTAATGATATCCCATCAAATTTCTCGTTTACCATGGCAATTTCATAGAGGGCCATCTCTTGATTGGTCAAAATATTAATCACTCGTGGTGATTCAATTAAAGAGCGAAGCAGTGCATTGGTAGACTTAAACACAGAAAAGATTTCAATATTATGTTCCTTTAAGTTTTCTTCCAGATCAGGACTTTCAATTCTGGCAATTACCCTTGGAACCCCTTTTTCCTTTACGGCAACAGACAACATAGCATTCAATTCTTCATCACCTGTGGATATCACAACCACTTCTGATTGATAGACCTTTGTTTGGCCGATCGTTTCAAGCGAAAAGTCCGGAATCTCAACAATATCAAAAAGGGAATTCGCAATCTGTCTTTCTAATTTTTCAATTTTTGTGTGGTAAAGAACTGGGTCATAAAGACCTGATTTTAATTCCCTTGAAACAGGCATGGTGATTTGATTTGCTCCCAGGAAAGCAACTCTGACCTTTCGATTGGATACCACTTCTTTTGGAAAAAGCTTTTTAAAAACTATTGGAGTGAAAATCGATGTAATAACTGCCACTAATATTAGTGTTCCACTCATTTGTTCTGTTATTACCTTCATCCGCTCACCGATTGTCGCTGCTGCGATGACAAGGGATAGGGTGGAGGTTAATAAAAATCCTGAAGCCATAACGGTCTTCGTATCATACCAAATTTTTAAAAGATACACAGGAATTAGCTTTGATAGCAGCAGTCCAATCAATAAAAGCGGAATTAACAGCAATAGCTTTTTCTCACTAAAAAGGGACCAAATATCAAGTTTTACCCCAACCTCCACGAAAAAAATCGGGATTAAAAATCCATAGCCAAAGGAATCAAGCTTATGGATGAGCTCTTGATTCGGAGCCAAAAGTGAAACAAGTACCCCAGCAAGGAATGCTCCTAATATATTTTCCGCACCTACCGTTTCGGATAACCCTACCAGGACAATAATAAGCGTAAACACAGCCCTTGTACCAATTTGAGCGGTTCCCGTTTCCAGTGCTTTGACAAAGGAACGGTTTTTTAATCGCTTGCCAACAAAATAAAGTCCAACACCTGCGGCGAATAAAATCAATAGCAGCCATGTATTCCCATGACCTTTATCGTAAAATGAGACAAAGACAGCGAGCAAAATCATTGTAACCAAATCAGCAACGACCGCAACAAGCAGAATGATTTGGCCAATAACAGTTTTCATCATATTCCCTTCCTTTAGGGTCGGCACAACGACACCTAATGATATCGTGGAAATAATCAGCGTCATCAAGAAAGCATTATTAATAAAGTCCAGCATGACAAAAACAAAGGATAAAACTAAAGAAAAAATGAAAATCCCTATAAAAATAATCGTTGAGACGGCAAAAGAATTCGGTTCCTTCTTTCCATTAGGAAGAATTTCTCTCTTCTTCCCTTTTGAAAAGACAGTGAAATCAATTTCCAAACCACTTAAGAACATCAGAAAAATAAATCCCAAGGTTGATAAAGTTGATAGCCACATATCTTGATGAACGACATTGAAGCCGCTTTTTCCGATGATTAATCCCATAATAATTTCTGCGACGACCACCGGGATAAAATTTAATTTAAACCGATGCAGAATAATCGGGGTTAAAAATGCCATTGTCACGACAATCAATAAAGAAATTACAGATGCATTCTGTCCCAAATTTGATTCCTCCTCTGCAAATAATAGACTCTCGGCATTCGCCGAGTCAGATGGTTCAAGGGTTTTCTTAAACCACTTGAATTTAATTCCTCCTACTTTGTATAGGGGGGTTTTTCTTTTTACAAAAAGGCTCTGTTAAATTTGCCTGTTGATTTCCGCTCCAGGGGACGGAAAGCGAGCATCCTGGAGCGGAAATCAACCACTTCTCTAAAAGTAACAAAGTTTACGAAAACAGCCTTCACCTAGTCGATTTTTTTAAAAATGATAGATGTAGGTTTATTTGGCATACACATTTTTAAAAATACAATGAAACCGATAATTACGTCAGATATTTCGGACAGAATTCCCAGTAAATTTTTTACAAACCTCTCGATGAGCTGCTTATTTATTCCGAGAGTTATAATAAAAAAATTTAAAAAACAAAAAATAGGATAGTAAAGGGGGCTTCATCCTATGGAAATAGATATGATCGGCGATATTCATGGCTGCTTTAAAGAATTCAAAGAACTGACGACAAAACTGGGATATGATTGGGAGAGGGGATATCCCCTTCATCCAGAAAAACGAGTTCTTGGTTTTGTTGGTGACCTAACTGATAGGGGTCCTGAGTCCTTAAAAGTGATTGATATCGTTTGGCGTCTTGTCATCGAGCAACAAAAGGCTTATTACACTCCTGGAAACCATTGCAATAAATTGTACCGCTTCTTCCTTGGAAACCGGGTTCAAGTCGCACATGGGTTAGAAACAACGGTTGCAGAATACGAATCAATAAATCAAAGTGCCCAAAGTTCAATTCGAAAAAAATTTATGGAGCTTTATGAAAAGGCACCGCTTTATTTAGTTTTAGACGAAAAAAGGCTTATCGTCGCCCATGCCGGGATTAAAAAAGACATGATTGGACAATTCGGTTCAAAGGTTAAAACATTTGTTCTTTATGGAGATATTACTGGCGAAAAGCATCCGGACGGCTCACCGGTTAGAAGAGATTGGGCAAAAACTTATCATGGCGATGCCTGCATCGTCTATGGTCACACACCTGTCAAAGAACCACGAATGATCAACCATACATACAATATTGATACCGGTGCTGTTTTTGGCGGTAAGTTAACTGCTCTGAGGTATCCGGAAATGGAAATCGTTTCTGTGGAATCTACTATGCCATATGTGGCGGAAAAGTTTAAGCACTTTGATTGAAAATGAGCAAATATATCTAAAGACAGGCTGACCCTGAATAATTAGCGGTCAGCCTGTAAAATTTCTTGCATGTCCTCTGGCAGTTTTGCTGTAAACGTCATTTCCTGTTTCGTAAAGGGATGAAAAAAGATGATTTTTTTACAATGGAGTGCCTGCCGTTTAAGCAAGGTCGTTTCTCCTCCGTATAAATCATCTCCCAGTAAGGGATGCCCAATCGAAGACAGATGAACCCTAATCTGATGCGTTCTCCCCGTTTCAAGCTGGAGCTCTACATGGGTAAAAACTTTGTGTCTTTCCATTACCTTATAATGGGTGCAAGCATATTGACCATCTGAACGGACTTCCCTTTCAATGATGCTGTCCTCTTTTCTGCCAATTGGTTTTTCGATTGTCCCTTCATCCTCCACCATTGTCCCGCCTGCAAATGCTTCATATGTTCTTTTCACACGGCCTCTTTGCTGATCCTTACTAAATAGGTGATGAACATGACGGTGTTTTGCGATTAAGACTATTCCTGATGTATCTCGGTCCAGCCGGGTAACAATATGTGCGGTTGCATCCAATTCAATCTGCCGATAATACCCCACAAGGGCATTGGCAAGGCTTCCCTTAGGGTGCTCTCTTGAAGGAATCGTGCTCATACCTGCCGGTTTTCTCACGATAAGAAGGTATTCATCCTCAAACAGAATATCAAGGGGTAAATCTTCTCCGATTACACCTTCGCTCGAGTTTTCTTTTGGAAATATTACTGCCAGTACATCCTCTGTTTTTAACTTGTATCGCACATTTACTTCTTCGTGATTAACAAGAATCTTTCCGCCCTTAAATTTAATGTCGGTTAGGGCCGTCCGGGAAATCTCCTTATCTTTTAAAAAATCTTTTAACTGCCTGTCAGCATCTTTTTTTTCAATTACCCACTTAAGTTCAAAACGTGAAGACATTTCCGTTCCTCCAGCTATTAATCCGAAATAAAGGAATCGTGTACTCTCTTCCAGAACGGAAACGGCCGAAAGCGGGCAAAGCGGATTTTTTCTTCCGGCACCCTAAACTGAATCGATTTAACATCTTTGTGAAGCAAGTTAAGATGATCAATCGTTATCTGGAAATCCGAATGGTTTACAGGCTTCAGCATACAGGTATGATGAGCGGGAAGAACCAGTGGCGAGCTGACTGTCCGGAATACTTTGTTATTAATGGAAGCCATTTCGGCAACCTGAATCGCTGAAATAGACGGATGAATAATAGCTCCCCCAAGCGCTTTGTTATAGGCCGTACTTCCAGAAGGAGTAGACACACAAAGACCATCGCCGCGAAAACGTTCAAAATGAGCTCCGCGGATCTCAACATCCATGACAAGCGTACCCTCAACACCCTTTACCGTTGATTCGTTTAGCGCAAGGTATCTTGCTTCTTGGCCTGCATCCTTATAACGAATGATGACCTCTAGAAGAGGATATTCAACCACCTGATAAGGAGTTTTGGCAATCGCAATCACAAGCTTTTCAATTTCATCCGGAATCCAATCCGCAAAAAACCCAAGGTGCCCGGTATGAATTCCGACAAAAGCAGTTTTATCTAAACGGCTGCTATACCGGTGAAAGGCATACAGCAATGTTCCATCACCACCAATGGACACCACAATATCCGGTTGGTCTTCATCATATATAAGATCAAAATCAAGTAAATACGTTCTCATTTTGTGCATCAGAATATTTGATTTTTGATCTCCTTTTGAAGTTATCGCAAATTTCATTCAACCCGCTCCTTACCGGTTTTTAATTCTTTTCTTCCTGCTTTAATTCTTTTTTTCTTGTAAAAAACGCTTGAGCTTCTTGGATCTCACCACGGATTAAAGACATTTCCTCATCAAGCCGAAAAGCAGCCTCCGCTGCCCTTTTCAGCCGCATATGAATATCGGCAGGGAACATTCCTTTATATTTATAATTCAGTGAATGTTCAATCGTTGCCCAAAAATTCATGGCTAATGTTCTAATTTGGATTTCCGCTAAGATTTTCTTTTCACCATGGATGGTTTGTACAGGATAGCGGATGACAACATGGTAGGACCTATAACCGCTAGTCTTTTTATGAGAAATATAATCTCTTTCCTCAACAATTTCAAAATCATTTCGGTTTCTTAATAAATTTACAACAGTATGTATATCATCTACAAATTGACACATCATGCGTAAACCGGCAATATCCTGCATTTCTTCTAATTGATCCAGTGCAATTCCCTTTTGAGATGCTTTATCCAAAATACTGGCAATCGGTTTCACCCTGCCTGTTACAAATTCAATTGGAGAGTGGCTGGAGTCAAGTTCAAACTGCCCGCGCATTCCTTTTAATTTAATCTTGAGTTCTTCCACTGCCTGTTTATATGGAGCTAAAAATTTATCCCAGTGGTTCATGATTTCACCCCAAACAACTATTAAAAATTCTCCTCAACCTTCGACACCATTTCATCTCCATAGTTTCCGTTTCCTCTAATATTGCTGATGATATATTCGAGCTCCTCTGTAAACTGGGACAATTCTACCTGTTCATCGTTAAAGGATAGCCATACAGATAATTTGTTCTTTATTGCTGTTTTTAAAAACTCCCAAGTCTCTTCAGGGAAAGCAATATAAGAGTAGTCCTCTTGATCTTCCATTAAATAAATAAATGACAGATGGTCAGAATCTACAAGAATTTGTTCAGCAGGACGCAAATGATTGATAGCTTCACTTACGGTAAACGTTATTTGATTCTCTATAATCTTTCCATTCATTGCTGTTAATTTTTTTTTCATCATTCAACCTCCATTTTCACAACCCTATTTTAGCATAATCGAACCATTTCTCCCAGAAATTGCAGTCGTGTTATTATTAGAAAAGAAACTTACATGGAAGGAATGCAGAAGATGTTTCAAAACATTGAAATAGAATTTAAAAATATGCTGACGAAAGACGAATATGAACTCCTTTTGAAAAAATTTGATCTATCAGAAAGCAGCCGAATTACACAGGAAAATCATTATTTTGATACCAAGGATTTTGCTTTAAAGAATAAAAAATCCGCTTTACGTATTCGTCAAAAAGGAAAGCAGTACGAAATGACATTAAAACAGCCCGCAAAAATTGGATTGCTGGAAACAACGCAAAAGATTACCGAAGAGGAGGCATCCCTTGCCATCCAGGTAGGAACGCTCCCATCAGGAGCAATCGAGGAACTTATTTCTAAAATGGGGATCATGTTTGCGAACATTGGTTATTTTGGCTCTCTTTTAACAAAAAGGGCGGAATTAGATTATAAAGGCGGTATCCTCGTTCTTGATCACAGCCTTTATTTAAACAAAGAAGACTATGAATTAGAATACGAAGTGGAAAACGAACAACTCGGACAAAAGATTTTTAAGGAATTATTGAATCAATACGCAATTCCTTACCGAAAAACAGAAAATAAAATCCAGCGCTTTTACAATCAGAAATATTTAGAAAACCATTAAAAGGATATTTTTTCAACCCTCTTTTACAATTAAAAGAAGGTTGGATTGTAAATATTACAATAGAGATAATGGATTAATTTCCGGTTTTAGAGCGATTTATTTGAGATATGAAAACGCCATTGCTAAAATAAACTCATACAAACATAACTAAAGGAGTTGTCAACATGATTGAGAGTAAGCCTACACCATATGAGGCCATCGGCGAAAAAACACTACACCGTCTTGTGGACACTTTTTATGGGCTGGTTGCACAACATCCTGACCTTGCACCAATCTTCCCTAATTCTTTTACTGAGATTGCTCGGAAACAAAAGCAGTTTCTTACACAATATTTAGGTGGACCACCATTATATACAGATGAACATGGACATCCCATGATGCGCGCACGCCACTTACCTTTTCCGGTAACTCCGACTCGGGCGAAAGCTTGGTTGTCCTGTATGAGACAGGCGATGGATAAAGTAGGATTAGAAGGTCCAATACGGGACGAATTTTACGCTAGGCTGCATCTTACTGCCGGGCACATGGTTAATACAACAGAAACGCAAGAGACTGGTGAATTACAGTGAACAGGATTGGACATTCAAGTTCAAAAAAGCAATGTGGAAAAAGTGAGAAAAAGCCTATTGAAATCTACATGTTTATTGATCCACTATGCCCTGAATGCTGGGCGCTAGAACCTATACTTAAAAAGCTTCACATCGAATATGGGCGGTATTTTTCGATTAAACATGTTCTAAGCGGCAGACTGGCCAATTTAAATTTAAGTAAAAAAAAGAATTATGAAAATATCATGGAGTTATGGGAAAAGACCGCAAGCAGATCGGGAATGTCCTGCGATTCAAGTCTTTGGTACGAAAACCCGGTTGACTCCCCGCATATTGTCTCGATTGCCATTAAAGCTGCCGAGCTCCAAGGAAGACGAGCAGGAATCCGTTTCCTGCGGAAACTGCAGGAAGTTTTATTTTTAGATAAAAAAAACGTCTCTGATTTAGAAGTATTAAAGGATTGTGCCGGGGATGTAGAATTAGATATCGAAGAGTTTATTACGGATCTCCATTCCGAAAGTGCAGCAAAAGCGTTTCAATGTGATTTAAAAATCACATCCGAAATGGATGTTCATGAAATTCCAACTCTTGTCTTCTTTAATGAAAATGTTGAAGATGAAGGGATTAAAATAACCGGAAACTACCCCTATGAGATTTATGTACAAATCTTGGAGGAAATGCTTTCAGAACGGCCTGTTCAATCACCGCCGCCGCATCTTGAGGCTTTTCTAAAGTTTTTTCGATTTGTCGCTTCAAAGGAAATTGCGGTTGTCTATAATATGACCATTTCACAAGTCGAAAGGGAAATGAAAAAATTGCTCTTAAAACAGATCGTGGAACAAATACCAGCTAAATACGGGACATTTTGGCGATATATTGAAGAATAAAAGGGTGTAGATATCCACCCTTTTTTCATGTATATTTTCTTCACGAAAAGGCCTTGCAGCTCCGGTTCTGCAAGGCCTTTTACTATACGAACAAAAGGGGATGGGAGAAATCTTTCACGGTCAAACAAAGGGGTTTATGTTTGTTGTGATCAACTTCATGAGTTAAATATACCATGGTGTTGCACCCTAAACAATGACTTTGTGTTTTATTTCACAATATTGTCAAAAAATCATATTTTTCCAAATTGGACAATACAATATTAGGGAGATAAAGCAAAAAAGGTGGAATTTCCGATGAAGAAGCTCCCTATTTTCATAATGATTCTTTTTTTCATCCTTACTTTTTTTCTTCATTTACTTGCCCTGCTTAAAATTTTCCCATTATGGATTAGTATCCCCCTATTATTCCTATCGATTTTTATCATTTTATTCTTCGTAAATGAAAGGAAACGATTTCGAGGGTTTTAAAAAGGGATGACGCATTTTAGGCGCCATCCCTTCTCTTATGATAACAACTGTTCGAGCTCGTTTAGCTTTTCTTCAAATACCTTGCAGGCATTTTTAATTGGCTGAGAGCTTGTCATGTCCACTCCCGCTTTCTTCAGGACTTCAATTGGATAATTGGAGCTTCCGGCACTTAAGAACCCTATATAGCGCTCTACAGCAGAATCCCCTTCCTCTAAAATCTGCTTGCTTAATGCCGTTGCCGCACTAAACCCTGTAGCATACTGGTAAACATAATAATTGTAATAGAAATGAGGAATTCTTGACCATTCTAAGCCAATTTCTTCATCAATCACAATATCCTCTTCTCCAAAATACTTTTTGTTTAACTCATAGTATTCCTTTGTCAATAATTCAGCAGTTAACGCCTCATTATTTTGGAGTTTTTGGTGGATAATGTGTTCATATTCCGCAAACATGGTTTGCCGAAATACGGTTCCCCTAAATCCCTCTAAGTAATGGTTTAATAAGTAAATCCGTTTTTGTTCATCATCAATCGTTTTTAATAAATAGTCGTTTAACAACGCCTCATTGCAGGTCGAGGCCACTTCGGCTACAAATATGGAATAGTTTCCATAAGGGTATGGCTGTGATTTACGTGTATAGTAGCTATGCACAGAATGTCCCAACTCATGAGCAAGAGTAAACAAATTATTCACATTATCCTGCCAGTTCAAGAGAATATATGGATTCGTACCATAGGATCCTGAAGAATAGGCACCGCTTCGCTTCCCTTTATTTTCGTGAACATCTACCCAGCGATTTTCAAAACCTTCTTTTAAAACTTTGGCATATTCTTCTCCTAATGGCGCTAATCCTTTTAGAACCATATCCTTTGCTTCTTTATATTTAATCTCCATTTTTACATCTTTTACAAGTGGTGTATATAAATCGTACATATGCAGTTCATTAAGCCCTAGAACCTTCTTGCGCAGCTTTATATATCGCTGCAATAAGTGCAAGTTTTCGTTTACTGCTTTAACCAAATTATCATATACACTTTCGGGGATATTACCCGCTGCCAAGGCCGCTTGCCTTGCTGATTCATACTTCCTAATTCTTGCATTAAAATTATCCTTTTTCACATTTCCGCTTAAGGTGCTTGCGAATGTATTGCGGAATTTCCCATAGGTTTCATACACCGCTTTAAAGGCATCCCGGCGGACGCGCTGGTCAGAGCTTTCTAAGAATCGTATGTAGCGGCCATGGGTAATTTCAACCTCTTCCCCATTTTCATCCTTGATCGACGGAAATTCCAAATCGGCATTGTTCAGCATCCCAAATGTATTACTGGAAGCATCCATCACCTCTCCCGCTTCCGCTAATAATGCTTCCTGTTCAGCTGAAAGGACATGCGGTCTTTGCAGATTAATTTCCTCAATGGCATGCTCGTAAAGCTTTAACTCAGGTTTCTCCGTTAAAAAGCCTTTAAGCTTACTCTCATCAATCGATAATAGTTCCGGAACGATAAAAGCGAGTGCACTTCCCGCTTGACCGTAAAGGTTTTTCATACGATCATCTAAGCCCTGATAAAATGAATTTGTTGTATCTTGATCAGATCTCATATGGGAATAGGCATAAAGCTTTCCAAGTCTTTCAAGCAGCTGATCCTGTGTTTGAAGAGCTTTAAATAGAATGGCTGCACTCTCTCCAAGCTTTCCTTCGAATTCCTTTACTCCAGGGATTTGGCTTTTAACCTCTTGGAATTCCTTTTCCCATGCCTCATCATTTGCAAATATATCTTCTAATTTCCAGGTTTCTTCAACAGGGATTTCACTTCTAGCTGGCAGCGTTTTAACTGCAGTTTCATTTGCCATCTTTCATCCTCCATTCTATTTTTCAAATGACCAAAAGTATACACTATACCTATTTCTCCTTATCCTTCCAAATTCCTTCATTCTCTATTATTATGCCCTTGATAATTATTTCATTTATTGTTTTGAAATCATTGGCTGATATTTTTGAAAAAAAATCTTCTTCATTTCTTCCCTTTCACGATTTGATTGTGGAATGGAGATTGTTCTGATTAGTTGAAAAGCCATTTTCCCCTTTAAAGCCACAATCCCGAGTTTGTCCAATAGTAAAAGATATTCCATAACGGCTAAAAAAGGATTAACCGGCTTTATTAACGGAAAATCACGGATGATAATTTCCTTTTTAGCCATTCTCCTATAAAAGCTTCTTTCTACCTCTTGAACCGTAAATATGTCCATTGGATGTTTTTTAGCCAAGATATCAAGGTACAAGTAGGTTTGCCAAATGATTGGTGAAGTTTGAATAAATAGTGAAGAGTGAACGGGAAGACCAATTTCCGGAGGTAATAGGAAAAGATTAAGATTATGTTTATAAATATCATGCAGGAAGGAATTTTGCCGCGGATTTGGGTGAAGGACCCAATTCATATATATTTTCTCTAATTCTGAATTCCATTGAATAAGATTAATTTGATAAGCGCATTCCGGATTCAATAGATAATCGATTTCTCCCTGACCAATGGAGTAAAAGCGGTTTTGTGCAAAAGCATTTTTTATGGAATAAGATACAATTGAATTTAGTAGGTGAAAGAGCTTTTTTTCGGGGCAATAGGAGGGTAGATAATAACTACCTTCTACTGTCTGCTGTAAAAATAGATAGTGGAAGTTTGAAAGGGAAAAAATATTATTCTTTTTTTGATGAATTTGTTTATTCCCCAGAATCCAAAGTGGAACATAGCCAGCATCCACATAGCTGCTTGTTCTTTTAAGAAAGATTTCCTCAGCAATTGGAGAGCATTGATATTCTAAAGCATATTTTTGATTTTTAAAAGTAAACTTTATATCGGGACGTTGCCTAATTTCCTGATCATAAAATTCTAATATAGCCGGAATCTTTTGACGCAAAAGCCACTGGTATAGCTGAAGTTTTCCTTCCATATGATAGATCGACTCATTTTCATAGGAATCCCTGCATTCTCCTCCCTTTTTATGAGAAAAATGATACATTCGCTGATCTCCGAGCTTTAACACTACCTTTTCACCGCAAACAGGACAAAAAAATTCTTCCCTGCTTCGAAAGTACAATAGTGTCTCTTTTTTATAGTTATAACCCAGACAAATTTTTTTACCGTCCTTTGTACGTGCTGTTAGCATACGCACACCTCCTCGCTTTATAATTCGATTTATAAATTAAAACTCCTTTTTTACAAAGGCTATTTTCGCATAGATTGTTGTTTTTCGTATAAGTTCATCAACCCGTATAACTATATGCTTCGTGGCATCTTTTCGTATGAATATTTGCGAAAATTGCCTACAAACTTAGTAAATGAACCTTATTAAGCTCCAAAAGCAACAAAGTTTACGAAAAGAGCCTTTACAAACGAAAAAGCAATCGACTTTTTACCGATTGCTTTTTTTTACTTCACTATGGTTATAGTAACGGGGACATCAGCCTTGCTGTGGATTCCAATAATCGCAGACCAAAATGTCTTTTTCCGAACGTTATAAGATCAAGCTGCTTAGCAAATTTTAAATCATTTTGATATTCGGCAACAAGCTTTTGTGCACTTTTCGTTCGGAACAAAAAGGCATTGACCTCAAAATTCAAATGAAAACTTCGCATATCCATATTGGATGTTCCAATCGAAGCGAGTTCATCATCTACGATGATAATTTTACTATGCATAAAACCCCGTTCGTATTCATACACCTTAACTCCCGCTTCCAAAAGTTCCGGAAAATAGGAACGTGAAGCATGAAAAACAATTCGTTTATCCGGTCGGTTCGGAACCAAGAGCCGAACATCAATCCCACTTAAAGCGGCCACTTTAATGGCTGAAAAAATATCTTCATCCGGAATAAAATATGGGGAAGCAATCCAAACTGATTTTTCTGCAGAAGCAATCATGGAAAAAAAGATATTTTTGATCACACTCCACTCATTATCAGGTCCTCCTGCAATCAGTTGAACACCTCCGTGACTTTTATTATCAAGCTGTGGTGATAAATATTCAGCCGTTAAAAAACTATGGTTGGTCATATAATACCAATCCTGTAAAAAAATTAACTGAAGTGTTCTTACAGCTTCTCCTTTTAACATTAAATGAGTATCACGCCAAAAGCCGATACTTTTTACTCTTCCTAAATATTCATCGCCAATATTTAAGCCGCCTACAAAACCGATCGTGCCATCAATTACGATAATCTTTCGATGATTTCGGAAATTAAATTTATTATTTAAAAAGGGAAGTTTTACCGGGCCGAAAGAAACCGTTTCAATCCCGGCATTTTTCAATTCTGTGATATACCTCTTAGATAATTGCCAGGACCCGACCGCGTCAAAAAGGAAGCGGATTTTTACCCCTTGCATGGCTTTTTCGATTAATACCTCTTTAATTTCTTGCCCAATCTCATCATTACGAACAATGTAATATTCAAGATGGATATGGTGTTTAGCTTTTTTCAATTCTTCCAAAATATGTTGAAATGTTTCTTCCCCATTGGTTAAAATTTTGGTCGAGGTATCGAATGATATTGGACTATTCCCAAGTTTATGCGCCAGCCTGAATAATTTCCCTTGGTGTTCTCTCATCAGACTTAATTTTTCCCTGCTTCTTGGGTCATTTTCCCCTTCCACATTCAGGAAAGCTTGTTTATCTAGAAAATATTTTTTACGGAACATTTTCTCCTTCCGGTAATTCCGTCCGAAAAGTAGATAAAAAATAAAACCAACAAGCGGAAATCCACCTAAAACGACTAACCAGGTAATTGTTTGCGTCGGGTGACGATTCTCAAGGAAAATGACAAAACCAATGAAAATAACGGACAATGAAATCAATAGGCTAAATACCCCGAAAAGGCCACCCTTAATTTGATCTTTAAAGATCAAATTAAGTACGGATATGGCTATAACAAATAGAACAACCCTTACAGTGTTTTTCAGTATCCTCACCTGCACTTTTAAAAAAATATAAATACTAAAAAACACCGATTTCAATAGTGAAATCGGCTCTAGTTTTAACGAAAATGCTTCCTAATTTCAGAAAACACATTTTCAGAAATTATTTCTTTTCCGTATTCCTGAACACGATGGATGGTGACTTGTGTCTCAGTACCGTATTCCAGAAGGATACTTAAGATATCATCTATTTCATCTTCCTCAAATACATCCTCTAGAAATTCAGCATAAAGATAATATCTACCCTCAAAATGATAAAGAGTTGTTATTAATTCATCCAGACCATCGCGCTTCGACAACATAATAACATCCTCAAAATCCTTAAAGGCCAACATAAATTCAAGGGGATCGTCGTCAAGGAGATAGTCCTCTTCAGCCTCATGCTTTGGATTGAAATGCTGATCCAGGATATCTTCTATATTCTCATCAACTGGTAAATCCTTACCTTTTTCACCCGGAATAGGCAGTTCAAACTTTTGACCATCTTTAGACAGTTGGGCTTTCGTTACAAGAATTTCTAAGCCTTTTTCCAATGCCTGAACTTGAATCCAGAGTGGACCCTCCACAACAAACTCTTCTTCCTGATGAACCTCATCCATCATTTCCCAGAAAAGTTCTTCGCTGCGCTCACGATTGTACCAAATTTCCTCCCGATCAAAGCCTCTGTCTTCTATATCACCATATGAAATGTAGAACTTTACAGTATTCTCATTTATTCTTTCAATCTCCATCATTACCTCTCCCTTCCGTTTTCCATATTGAAGGGACTAAATACCCCCAAGCAGACAGTGCCAAAAGCATTTACCCAATTTAGAAAGGACTATTATTAGCGAGATTTTTTTTTAAAAAAGGACATACATCCTTGTACTTATATTTTATGACAAAAGCAACAATAAGGGAAATAAAAATAATCAAATATTCAAAAACCATCAATACGCCTATATTTCCCGCATTACCTGGCACCAAAATATATATACTAACGGAAGTTTCACTTAATATTAGATATTCATTTCATTGTACCAAAATGCCTTCAAAATCACAAATGAAAAAGACCTTCTGCTTTAGAAGGTCTTGGCTCTTAATTTACCATTCGCTGTGCTTCACGCAATTGGAATGTTCTCACTCTTCTTGGCAAGAAGCGTCGAATTTCATCTTCATTATAACCAACTTGTAAACGCTTCTCATCAATAATGATTGGACGGCGTAAAAGTCCGGGATTTTCCTTGATTAATTCGAATAAATCCTGAAGAGGCATTGTGTCTAAATTTACGTCCAATTTTTGAAAGGTCTTGGAACGGGTAGAAATAATTTCATCTGTTCCATCCTCAGTCATACGCAGAATTTCTTTAATCTCTTCAATCGATAAAGGCTCTGAAAAAATATTTCTTTCCTTGTATGGAATCTCATGTTCTTCCAGCCATGCTTTTGCTTTCCTGCATGATGTGCAACTTGGTGAAGTGTATAGTGTTACCATTCTTCTTCACACTCCTCTTTAATTAACTATCTGTTTATACGAAAAACGAAAATCTATTTAATAAGTAATACTCTAATTAAAATAATTACAAACAAGTAATTTATATCATCAATTATACACCACTGATTCTAAAAAAGGTATCCTTTTTTCAAAAATTATCAAAGGGACAAAACCAAAATATTTTTTTAAACCACATTATATTAGACGAATAATTCATTAAAAAGTTTCATGTTTTATTAATTTTTTTCCTTAAAATTTTGTATTACTTTAAGATTTGCTGTAAAATTATTCGTTTACTTTCGGTCGTATTTGTAGGTCTAAAAAAATTTTTATTTACCTCCTTACTGTTAGTTATTCTAACAATTTATTATTAAATATTTTTTAACAATTTATTAAATTTATTTTCTCAATTAATTGAAGCGGATTGAAAACGCATACATTAAGTTTGGATGGTAACAAAAATTTCCCTTAAATCGAATGGAAATAATAATAATGTCTTTCAATTCCCCTTAAGTTCTTTTAAAATAAATATGGGGATATTTAAAAGCATTCATCATGCTGACATTTGAAACAAATAAGGGGGGGTAACGATGATTGGTGGTTACATAGCAGATTTAACCATTGTAGCTGTTCTTGTTGTGGGTATTACAGCATTAATGGGTGTCATAACAAACGGTGTTGGTGAAAGAGTTTTCGGAGGAAAGAAACGTACTGAATTTACCGATCGTGTTTCAAGCTATCAAACAAATTGGAAACAGGTTGGCGGAAATAGAAAGTAAATAAAAAAACGATCTCAAATGAGATCGTTTTTTTATTGGTTATTTTGAGCTTTTAAATTGAGTAAACTCTTTTTCTGAACAAAGGACAAAATGTCCAGGAGTTACTTCACGGAACTCAACTTTATCTTTCTCATTATAATGATGGCTTGCAGGATCATAGCTTTTCCGTTTTCGGCTCCGCTCACTAATTGGATCTGGAGCAGGAATGGCCGATAATAATGATTGAGTATAGGGATGAAGTGGATTTTTGTACAATTCTTCAGCTGGAGCAAGCTCAACCATTTTACCGAAATACATAACTCCAATCCGATCACTAATGTATTTTACCATGGAAAGGTCATGCGCGATGAAAAGGTAAGTTAATCCCTTCTCATGTTGCAGTTTCTTCATTAGGTTTACAACCTGTGCTTGAATGGAAACATCAAGCGCAGAAATGGGCTCATCGGCAATAATGAATTCCGGCTCAACAGCTAGTGCACGAGCAATACCAATACGTTGGCGCTGACCACCACTAAATTCATGAGGGTATCTGTTCGCATGTTCCCTGTTTAATCCAACGGTTTCTAATAGCTGATAAACTCTTTCCATGCGTTCTTCTTTCGATTTTGCCAAGCCATGGATGTCAATTCCTTCAGCAATGATGTCCGCAACCTTTAGTCTGGGATTTAACGATGCATGGGGATCTTGGAAAATCATCTGCATTTTTCGGTTAAAAGCTTTTAATTCACTTTTGGATTTTTTTCCATGTACATTTACACCATCATACAATACTTCCCCGCCAGTGGCATTGTATAAGCGGATAATGGTTCTTCCAGTTGTTGATTTTCCGCATCCTGATTCCCCAACTAACCCCAATACTTCACCTTTATAAATATCAAAAGATACATTATCGACAGCTCGAACTTCATTCGCTTTGCCAACATTAAAATATTGCTTTAGATTTTTAATCTCAAGTAATTTTTTATTTAGTTCCATTTATTTACCCACCTTCATTCCAGGGAATTGTCGCTGACGTCTTTTTACAGCTTCAGGTGGTTCTACTTTTGGTGCATCCGGATGTAATAACCACGTAGCTGCATAATGGGTGTCAGAAACCTTAAAGAATGGAGGTTCTTGTTCTAAATCAATTTTCATTACATATGGATTACGTGGTGCAAAGGCATCACCTTTTGGCGGATCTAATAAATCAGGTGGTGTTCCCGGTATTGAATACAGTTCTTCATCATCGGTATCCATATCCGGCATTGAACTGATTAATCCCCATGTATAAGGATGTTTTGGATTATAGAAAATCTCGTCTGCTGTACCAATTTCCACAATCTTCCCACCATACATTACCGCAACGCGATCCGCTACATTTGCAACCACACCAAGATCATGAGTAATAAAAATAATCGAAGTGTCGATTTTCTTCTGCAAATCCTTCATTAATTCTAAAATTTGCGCCTGAATGGTTACATCCAAGGCAGTCGTTGGTTCGTCCGCAATTAAAATCTTGGGATTACAAGCTAAGGCAATCGCGATAACTACCCTTTGTCTCATCCCGCCAGAAAATTGGTGGGGATACTGATTGATTCTGATTTCCGGTTTTGGAATACCAACAAGTTTTAACAAATCTATTGCTCTCGCTTTTGCATCGTGCCTGCTCATATTTTGATGTTTAATGAGAGGCTCCATAATTTGATTGCCGATTTTCATAGTCGGATTTAAAGAAGTCATTGGATCCTGAAAGATCATGGAAATATCATGACCGCGGATTTTTTGCATTTCTTTATCTTTAAGTTTGGTTATGTCCTTACCGTCAAAAAGGATTTCACCTTTTTTAAATTCTGAATTATGTTCAGGAAGTAAGCGCATAATAGATTTAGTTGTAACAGATTTTCCGGAACCTGATTCCCCAACAATTGCCAGCGTTTCTCCCTTGTATAAATCAAAACTCACACCCCGTATTGCTTTAACTTCACCTGCAAAGGTGTGGAAGGATATATTTAAATCTTTTACCTCTAGAACTTTCTCCACTACCATTCACCTGCCTTCTAATCACGCATTTTAGGGTCTAATGCATCCCTTAATCCGTCTGCAATTAAGTTAAATGCTATCATAATAACGGAGATCATAATAGCTGGAATAATCATCTGATATGGAAACGCTATCATACCTCTAAATCCATCATTGATCAATGTACCTAATGAAGCTTGAGGGTCTTGTAAACCTAGACCGATGAAGCTTAAAAACGCTTCGAAGAAAATAGCATTCGGTATTGAAAACATTGTATTGATGATGATAACTCCAAACATATTTGGAATCATATGTTTAAAAATAATAGTGGAATCAGCTGCCCCTAATGTTTTCGCAGCCAATACATACTCCATATTTTTATATTTAAGAACTTGCGCCCGTACAACACGCGACATGCTCACCCAACCGGTGATACTTAACGCCAGGATAATTGGGACAATCCCTGGCTTTAATACAAGAATCATTAAAACAACGACAATCAGGTTTGGAATTCCCATAATGACTTCCACAATACGCTGCATAATACTATCAGTCTTTCCACCAACATATCCGGAAATCGCTCCATATGTAACCCCTATTAGCATATCAATTAAAGCTGCAAAAACGGCAATTAATAAGGAGATTTGGGTTCCTTTCCAAACTCTTGCAAACAAATCTCGTCCTAATCCATCGGTACCAAACCAATAATATTCCTTAACATTTCTTGTTTCATAGGGATGTAATTCTACGCCCTGTCTATTCTTCAAAGTACCATCGAATGGCAACCAGTGAATATTCTCTAAACCTTGAATCCTTGGTGGTAGATTTGCATGTTTTGTATTTTGAAAATCATATGCATACGGAGTGATTAATGGGCCGACAAATGCCATGATAATTAATAATACCGTTACAACTAAACTAATCACTGCACCTTTATTTTTTCGTACCCTTAACCAGGAATCCTGCCAAAAAGTTAAACTCGGTTTTGAAATTTTCTCACTTTTGGATAGATCCATATGGGCGGGCTCAAATAACTCTTTTGGAATATTTTCATGATTGGTAATCATTTAGATCCCCCCCCTGAAATTCGAATACGTGGATCAATAATTCCATACAGAATATCAACCACTAAAATAATGACCACGAATGCCGCTGCAAAAAGAATTGATGTTCCCATAATAACCGGGTAATCCATTACGGTAATGGCCTTAACAAATTGTTCCCCTAGACCGGGAATAGCAAAAATCTCTTCAATTACAAGGGAACCTGTCATTAAACTAACTGCCAATGGTCCCAATACGGTTATGACAGGGATTAATGCATTTCTTAAAGCATGCTTTACGCTAATTTGAAAATAACTTGCACCTTTCGCTTTTGCTAAGGTAATGTAGTCCGATCCTAATACATCAATCAGTTCCGTACGCATGAATCGGGCAGCGATAGAAATTGGAAACATTGCCAATGCAATGGTTGGAAGAATGGTATACTCCGGTCCCCGCCAAAACATAACTGGAAGCCATTCTAATTTTACAGCAATATAATACTGTAGCAATCCAGCAAAAATGAAACTTGGAATAGATTTACCTGCAACTGCTAGAAAGGTCGCACCATAGTCAACCCAAGTGTTTTGTTTTAGAGCGGCAAAAACTCCCAATATAATCCCAAAAATAGAGCCAAAGACCATTGCTTCTAAACCTAATATAGCTGAAGGCCCGATACGAATTGCCAGAAGTTTGGTAACAGGGGTATTGTTAAATTGAAAGGAGATTCCCAAATCACCCTTAATCATGTTTTTTAAGTAATTAGCATATTGAACGGGTACCGGGTCATTTAAATGGTATTTCTCTTGCATAATAGCTAATTGTTCGTGTGTGAGTTTTCCAGCATTACTAAACGGAGTACCTGGAACTAACTTCATTAGGAAGAATGTAACCGATACAACGATAAACAAAGTAATAATCATATAAATTATCCGTTGTAAAACGTACTTCGCCATGCCTCCACCTCCTATTTGATTAAAAATTCATCATTTTTCGACAATTCCTTTACAGGTAAAAAGAGAGTATACCTTAATATACTCTCTTTTATATAGGCTACTTACCAGTTACTACTTAGTATTAACAATTTTAATCCATTGGTAGCTATAATCAGGACCAAATCCATGATGTGCAAAACCTTTAACTTTATCAGCAACTAACAAGTTAGCTGAACGTTGATATAATGGCGCAAGTGCAGCATCATCTTCTAAAACAATTTTTTCAGCGTCTTGTAGTGCTTTCCAACGCTCATTCGGTTTAGTTGCAAGAGTTGTTCCTGCATCCTTTACTAACTGATCAACTTTTGGATTTTTGTAGCTCATGTGCTGTTGTCCGCTTGTTGATGGCCATAAATCCATGTAAGTCATCGGGTCAGCATAGTCAGGACCCCAACCACTGAAAAGAATATCATATTGCTGTTTATCTTCTCTATCAAGTTTTGTAGCAAATGGAATGTTGTGCAATTCCACTTTAATTCCAGGTAAAGTTTTCTCTAATTGGTCTTTGATAAATGCATCTGTATCTTTAGCTGCTGCAGTATCTTGACCAACATAATTGAACGTTAGTTCCTTCTTGCCAATTTCAGATAATCCTTTTGTCCATAACTCTTTTGCTTTTGCTTTATCTGTTTTTAAATATTCGCCGGTATCTGCACGGAAATCTTTCTGGTTATTGAACTTATTAAACGCAAAATCTTTCGCTACGATAAAGTTTGCAGGGATAGAACCGTTCGCTAAAACATCATCTGTTAAAGCTTTTTTATCGATTGCCAATGCAATTGCTTTACGGATATTCACATTTGCCAATGCAGGGTTTTTCTCGTTAAACTTCAACCAGAAAATCGATGGTTCTGGGTAACGAAGAAGATTTTTTGATCCTTCATATTGTTGAATGATTGCTGGTTGTGCAAGTTTTGGTGTAATGTCTGCTTCACCAGCTTCAAAAGCATTGGCAGATGCCTGATTATCTTTTTGTACGTTAAAGTTAATATTCTTTAAAGAAACTTCATTTGCTTTCCAATAAGTATTGTTTTTCTCCATTACCCATTCAGTTGCTTGTGGGCCATCCCATTTAGTCATTTTAAATGGACCATTGTAAAGGATATGTGAAGCATCTTTCGCATAATCTTTACCTTGAGATTTAACATACTTTTCGTTTTGTGGATAGAATAATTGGAACGTAATATATGACTCAAAGAAAGGAATTGGCTGCTCTAATGAAATCTCTAGAGTATAGTCATCCACTGCTTTAATTCCTAAATCAGTTACAGGTTTTTTCTTAGCCACGATATCGCTGGCATTTTTGATTTTGCCTTCCATGAAATATGGACCATATGGAGAAGCAGTTTTAGGGTCAATTGCACGTCTCCATGCAAAAACGAAGTCATTAGCAGTAACAGGATCACCGTTTGACCATTTTTGATCCTTTTTCAATTTAATCGTGTAAACGGTTCCATTTGCATTCGGAACAGGTTTACCGTCAGCGACACCGTCGATAACCTTTTGATCTGGGTCTAAACGATATAAACCTTCGTTTGTAGCATTTAACGCGGTGAAACTCATAACGTCTTGGGCCATTACGCTGTCCATTGTTGGAATTTCAGCAGACTCTAAAACATTTAAAACTTGTTCTGGTGCTTTACCATTAGTAGTACCACCGTTGTCCTTTTCTTTGCCAGTGTCTTTTCCACCTGAGCAAGCTGCTAAGAACATGCTAAGAACTAGTGATAAAACTAAGAGTAGTGAAAGTTTTGATTTCTTCACTATGTAGACCTCCCTTTTCTATTATTCTGAAAAATTACTACATTCTCTATTATACATAATTTCAATTAATTGTGCATTACTTTTTGAAAATTAATTTGCATTTTCATAACAATTTAAAAATTTCGATTATCAAAACATATGATATAATTACTCTTGTACTAATTTTTTTGTATAATATTTATAATGCTTTTCCTTATAAATCAAGGTTTTGGAGGTTTAAAAATGAACTTTCGTTTTAAAAAAACTCTGATAATTTCAGCAGCTTTTCAATTATTTATTATTTCGCTTTCGCTTATTTTTCACCACAAAATTTCCTTATTAAGCTATATCAATATATCTTTTTATATTTCCTTTGTTTTACTTCTTATTTCACTGGTAATATATACCGTTAAAACCGGTTTTTTTGATACTATAGCTAAGTCATTTAACCTTGCTGCAACAAGAGGAAAGGAAAAAAGAAACTTTGCTGATATTCCCTCTCTTTCTGAAATGGTCACAATCAATCAAAAGCCACTTGTTTTCCAAGGAATGATCACCGGCTTTCTCATGTTAATCGCCCTTGGCTTCTATTATAGTTAACGGACTTGATTACAAATTTGCATTTCATTATAATATGATTAAATAAATAGTCACTAAAAGCGTTGAACCATTCTTCCCTATGGATTTAGGTGACGAATGGTTTTTTTATTTAAATGCTTATTAGTAGGAGGAAAAACAACCATGAAAACGATTTTTTCTGGCATTCAGCCGAGTGGAACCATTACACTTGGCAACTATATTGGGGCAATGAAACAATTTGTGGAACTACAAAATGAATATAATTGCTTCTTTTGTATTGTTGATCAGCATGCCATAACCGTTCCGCAAGACCCTCAGGTTTTAAGAAAAAATATCAAAAGCCTTGCTGCCCTATACATCGCAGTCGGTATTGATCCAGAAAAGGCAACGCTCTTCATTCAATCAGAAGTTCCAGCGCATGCTCAAGCCGGATGGATGATGCAATGTGTTTCTTATATTGGTGAACTAGAAAGAATGACTCAATTTAAGGATAAGTCTGTTGGAAAAGAAGCCGTATCTGCCAGTTTGTTGACTTACCCGCCACTTATGGCAGCGGACATTTTATTGTACAACACAGACCTTGTCCCAGTGGGTGAGGACCAAAAGCAACATTTGGAATTAACTCGCGACCTCGCGGAAAGGTTCAATAAAAAATACGGTGAAATTCTAACCATTCCCGATATTCGTCTTCCAAAGGTTGGCGCAAGAATTATGTCACTGCAAGAACCAACAAAAAAAATGAGCAAATCTGATCCTAACAAGAAGGCATTTATCACCCCTCTTGATGATTTGAAACAAATTGAGAAAAAAATAAAAAGTGCTGTAACGGATTCTGAGGGTATTGTGAAATTCGATAAAGAGAATAAACCTGGAATTTCAAATCTGCTTTCAATCTACTCTATTCTTGATGGAAAATCTGTTTCCGAATTGGAAGAAATGTACAATGGTAAAGGTTACGGAGATTTCAAAGGCGATTTAGCACAAGTAGTGGTAAATGTAGTAAGACCGATTCAAGAGAGATATAATCAACTAATTGACTCAAAAGAACTTGATGATATATTAGACCGCGGTGCGGAAAAAGCTAACAATATTGCCTCGGAAACACTTAAAAAGATGGAAAATGCAATGGGTCTTGGAAGAAGGTAGACCCCAAATAAAGAAGCCATCCCCCTAAAGATAGTAAGTTCCTTTTGGGGGATGGCTTTTAATTTACCTTTGGACCATGCTCCATTTCCCATAACTTTTCAAAAAACGGCTGCCCTTTAATTAAATTTTCACAAAATGTTACATGTCTTTTACTCCAGCCGTATTTTGTTTCCTCAAATAACTGCTCCCATACATCTTCAAAATTCATTTCCTGGATGGTTGAGTAACGTTCAGGACACCATTCGGTATACCAATATCGAACCTCTGCCTCATTGCTTGAAGAATGCAATTGGTCAAGGGCCATAAATAACAATTGCTTTAATTGGCGTTCTTTTCTTGTCAGCCCCCTCATTAATTCTGGTTCAGGCGATAAAATATGGTGATTTTTCATTTCACCTGGCTGATAAAAATGGTACGTTTGTGCCTCGTGTGATTCAATCATTTCATATACAAGCTGTTCTTGTCTTGGAATAAGCCTGCTTTTTCGGATTGGGATGGTATAGCCAATGGTATCAATCGCTAGAATACCAACCCCATCCGTTACAACAAAACAATAATCAAGCTGTATTCGCTCATGGTTTTTTCGTAAGTATGCTTTTTGATAAATATCATCTAGGAGTTGTTGAGGTAATTCTGCTAAATCATTCTCAATATAGTTAAATAAAATCGGTTCAATCTTTAAGAGTGGAACTTGATCTAAGAGTTCTACTCCATCATCCTTGCGCCATTCATGAAAGTGGCATACATTATACCCGTTTTCTTCCCCTTCAAACCAATTCACCCAAACATCATGAAGATACAACATTATACAACCCCTCACTTCAAGAAACTGTTTGTCAATCAGTATGGGCAGACCTTAGTTAAATTATTCCTTTCTATATGTTTTGCTCCATAATTAACTTTTATTACTAAAATCAAGCGATTCTCAATTTGGATTTTGTCAAAAAAAAGAGATGATCGACAAAGTCAATCATCTCTTTCTACATTATTCAGCTTCTGGCGTATCGCTTGTAACCCCAACTTGAGCCCAAACATATGGATCTGAATTATAATTAGCCTTTAAGGACGCTACACGATTGTTTACCGCAGATATCGTCGACCGGAATAGCGTTGGAATAACAGGCATTTCATCATTCATATAGTCTTGCCACTCATCATAAACCTTTTTACGATAGTCATGGTCGAAGGCTTTTGGAGAATGGCCGTCAGCTAATAACTGGTCATTTTTCTCACTTACAAAACGTGAATAGTTAAATGGTACATCACTGCCGTATAAACCGTAAGGGTCAACGTCTGTACCCGTTCCCCATGCTGCAGCGAAAACATCCACTTTCTTGTTATCTTCTTCGACCATTTTGTAGAATGAGTTGAATTCAGCCAAGCGTCCATCAACTAGCGAAGCATCCAGCCCGACATTTTTCCAGCTTTGGATATAGAATTTTGCAAGCGGTTCAGCAATGTCACCGCCACTCATAGATAAGAAATTAATCTGGAATTTCTTGCCGTTTGGATCTTCACGAAGACCGTCTTTATCAATATCCTTATAGCCTGCTTCATCCAATAATTTCTTCGCTTTTTCCGAATCATATCCAATCGCATTGGCATCTTTATTATACCAGCTTGGGAAGGATGGTGGAATTAACGAGGTTGCCGGGAAACGCAGGCCATTGTAAATCTTATCCCCGACGGCTTTGTTGTCCAAAGCATAGGCCATCGCTTGGCGTACACGCTTGTCTTTGAATTTAGGATTATCCATTACGTTGACGCCTTTTTTCGCATCCCAGTGCCCCAGTTTAAATCCGATGTAGTTGTATGCTAAATCAATTTGACCGATAAATTGGAAGTTCTTCGATCCTTTTGCAGCCTTGTATTGATCTACAGGGTATTCAGCAACATCGACTTCACCTTTTTTAAGCGATTGAAGAATTACTTTTGGGTTGACAACTTTTAAAATAACCGTTTTTAATTTTGGTTTTCCGCCGAAATAATCATCATTACGTTCAAACTCAACGGATTCACCCGGAATAATCTTTTTAATTTTGTAAGGACCAAATCCAATTGGTGTTTTGTGAATTTTATCGGATTTTGCCAAGTCTTTAATTGGAATATCGCCTATGTAATGCTTTGGCATCGCATATGACCACAACCCGGTTAATAACGATGGATTGGCTTCCTTAAAGGTTATCGACAAGGTTTTGTCATCGATAATTTTGATCCCTGAGATATTTTTGGCTTTGCCTTCATGGTACTCTTTCATGCCGACAATACTTTGAATTAATGCATCGCCATAACGTACACCCGTGTAATCCTTGTTCCCGATTACTAGAAAAGAATATTCATAGTCCTGTGCTATGACTGGTTTTCCATCAGACCAATTGACATTGTCTTTAATTTTTACCGTAATCGTTTTATTGTTATTGGAGAGTTCATAGGTTGCGGCACCGTCATTTGTAAATTCATAGTCTTTATTTGTCGTGAACAGCGGCAGATCAAAGAATTGTAATACTTCGGAATCTGGCTGGCCACTATAGTACGCATAGTTTAAAGTACCCTCAAATGGTGTGTCGGAAACTAATGCGTAAGTCAGAGAACCATCCTTAATCTCTTTTTTGTCATTTTTCACGACGTTCGGGAATTGCCCGATGTTTTCTTCTGCCTTCTCATTTGACGCGGTAGGTTTTTTGCTGCCCCCGGTAGAATTCGAGCATGCGGATAAAAGCAAGCCCAAGACAACCAGAAGACTGAAAAACTTATAAAAATGCTTTTTCTTCATCCTTCTTTTTCCCCCTTTTTTATCCTAATCTTTGTCTTGCATCAGCCGCGCGTTTTAGCGCTTGGCCAATGTAATTTATACACAACATCATCACTAAAATCAGCAATGATGCAGGTAACCAAATCCACCATTTATTTTCCAGAACATCGGGGTTGGTTGCATAACTAACAAGCGTTCCCAAGCTTGGTGTACTTTCCGGGAGACCAAATCCCAAATAGGTTAAGCCGGATTCAATCCCAATATTTCCTGCCAGATTTAACGTTAAATTTACAATAATAATAGAACTTAAATTCGGCAGCACTTCCCGGAAAATAATTTTCCAATCAGGCGTTCCCAATGTTTTAGAGGCATTTACATAATCAAGCTCCCTTTCAGCAAGGGTTTTGGACCTGATGAGTCTTGCTTTGCCTGTCCATAAGAATAAACTCATAATCAAGATAAATGTAAACACATTATATGTTGGAGCAATGGAGACAAAAACAATAACCAGCATTAAGGTTGGGAGAATAAGAAAAAAGTCAATTACACGCATGAGGACATTATCAACCTTGCCCCCGAAATAACCCGAACATAATCCAATACAAAGTCCGATACATCCGGTTAATAACGTAATGCATAAACCAATAGTAAAAGAGTTTTTAGCCCCAATAATAAGCTGCCCCAATACATCCCTTCCGCCATAGTCTGTTCCTAACCAATGCTCTGAAGACGGTGGTGAATAAATAGATAACAAATCGACTGTTACAATTTTTTCTTGATCTAATAAAAGCGATGCACCGTAAACAACAATTAAGATAAGCCCTAATAAGATCAGGGAACCTAATGCAAGTTTATCTTTTACGATTTCCCGCCACAAAATGGAGAAAGCGCCATTCTTCGGCTTTTTTATCACATTTTGCTGCTTCGGATTAACGATTTCGGCTTTCATTTTGGACCCTCCATTTATTCAATTCTGATTCGCGGATCAACTGCACTTAAAATAATATCTGAAACCAAAGTTCCCACTAGCGTGGCTAAGCCAGATATCATGACAAGCGCGGTGACAACGCTAAAATCCCGTTGCATGATGGAGGAGAGGAACAATTGTCCAATCCCTGGATATCCATAAATGGATTCCAAAAACACAGAACCGCCTATTAAATAAACAATTTCATAACCTAGAAAAGCCGCAATCGGAAGGAGTGAATTTCTAAAAATATGACGCGTATAGACTTTGGATTCACTGACTCCTTTTGCTCTCGCCGTTTTAACAAAATCCTTTATTTTTGTATCAATAATTTCATTACGTAAATATTGAATCGTAACGGTTGTACTTACAATAGCGCCCGAAAACGCCGGCAAAACGAGATGGTTAAATTTACTCATGTAATAGGCAAACGTTCCATCTTCCACTCGGATGTCAACACTTCCGCTCGTAGGAAACCATCCGAGTACAAACCCAAAAATATATAATACTAATAATGCAAAAATGAAAAGGGGTGTAGCATACGTTAAATAGTTATAGCCAACGATCATTTTATCCGCTAAAGAATCTGTCCATCTTCCAGCAATGATTCCTAATGGAATGGAAATAAGATAACTTAAAATCAAAATGGCAAATCCTAAAAGGATTGTATTTCCCATTTTACCAGCAAGGAGGTGGGTTACCGATGTTTGATGCATAACGGACAACCCTAAATCTCCATGAAGCAATCCCTTAATCCATCTTCCATATTGAATATAATAGGGATCAAATAATCCTAATTTCTGTTTTAGTTCATGGATCGTAACAGCATCCATTTTTGGATTACTTGCTAATTGTCCGGTTAGAGCATCACCAGGCATTGCTTTCGCCAACAAAAAGATCAGAATGCTTAAAATAAATAACTGAGGGATCATAACCAGGATTCTGCGTAAAATAAATTTCAACATTTATATAAACACCCCTCCCTATGGCAGTGCAACTGAATGAGATTCAGATATAGATTTAAGACTATAAACTCTACCATCAGCATTAAAAAATTTATTGTAAGAATCTTTGTATTCCTCATTTATCTCTTTTCTAATTTTAATTTGCTTTTCTCTATTTTCAGGGTTTATTTCCGGGATTGCCGAAATAAGTCTCTTTGTATAGATATGATGTGGATTCGTATAAATGTCCTTACTTGTTCCCTCCTCAACAAATTGTCCCCGATACATAATGCCAATCCGGTCACACATATGTTGAATAATCCCTAAATCATGACTAATAAATAAATAGGTTAAATTAAACTCTTTCTGAATATCCTGCATAAAATTTAAAACTTGTGCTTGAACGGACACATCCAAAGCTGACACAGGTTCATCGGCAATGATTAATTTTGGTCTTAACGTCAGGGCCCTGGCAATCCCAATCCGCTGTCTTTGGCCCCCTGAAAACTCATGTGGATATTTATAAATAGATTCCGGATTTAAACCAACCTTTTCTATGTAATATTGAACTTTTAGTCTCTCTTCTAAAGGCGTGAGCTTTTCAAAATTTCTGAGCGGCTCGGCAACGATATCCAACACCCGTTTCCTTGGATTTAACGATGAATAAGGGTCTTGAAAAATCATTTGAATATCTTGACGGTAATTATGAAAGTTACGTCGGCTTAGTTTCAATAGATCCTGGCCTTCAAAAAAAACTTCTCCTGAGGTAGCCTTTATTAGTCCTATAAGGGTTCGCCCAGTCGTTGTCTTACCGCAGCCCGATTCTCCAACGAGTCCATATGTTTCCCCTTGTTTTAATTCAAAGCTGATATTGTCGACAGCCTTTACATGACTAACCACTCTTTTGAAAAAACCGCCACGAATCGGATAATAGACTTTTAGATTATTGACCTTAAGTAATGACATAGTTCATGTCTCCCATGTTTTTTTCTGGAAAGTGAAAGTTTTTATAGCAAGTGCATCGCACAAAATGATTAGGTTCAACTTCTCGTAACAACGGACTCTCTTCATGTTCATGAACATCTATCCAATCAATCCGGTCTTTAAAGCGGCATCCGGTCCTTGGCAATTTTTGCAATGAAGGAACAATACCTTGAATGACATGCAATCTTCCCTTAGATGCTGTAGCGGATGGAATGGAATTAAATAATGACCTTGTGTACGGGTGCAGAGGATTTCTGAATAGGGTATTCACATCAGCCATTTCAACAATTTCTCCTGCATACATGACTGCAACGCGGTCAGCCATTTCAGCAACGACTCCAAGATCATGAGTAATAAGAATAATCCCTGCTTTTGTCTGTTTTTGCAGTTCTTTCAGTAAATCCATTATTTGGGCTTGGATTGTAACATCTAACGCGGTAGTCGGCTCATCCGCTATTACAAGCTGCGGATCACAAGCAATTGCAATCGCAATTACGACACGCTGTCGCATTCCACCGGATAATTCATGAGGATATTGTTTGTAGGTTTGCTCTGGATTCGGAATCCCTACTTTTTTTAAGAGTTCAAATGCTTTTCTTTGCCTTTCGGATCCGGATAAATTTGTATGAAAGCTCATACTTTCTTCAATTTGTTTTCCGCATGTCATCAGTGGATTAAGGGCGGTCAGCGGATCTTGAAAAATCATTCCGATTTCCTTGCCCCGAATTTTATTTAGTTCTGATGTTTGAAGTGATAATAGGTTTTTCCCTTTAAAATTCACATTGCCTTCTTGTTTTGTTCTTTCCTTTTGGTGTAACCCCATGATGGACAAAGCCAATGCGCTTTTTCCACATCCTGATTCTCCTACAATTGCCACTACCTCATTTTCATTTACTGTTAATGAGACATTATCTACAGCGGCAAAGTAAGCGTTTTCAATCCGAAATGAGGTTCGAAGGTTCTTTAGGTGTAACAGTGGATGATTAACCAAAGTGGAGACCCCCTAAACGATATCATTCTATAAAAATCCCTATCTTGAAATCACCAAAATTTCAAGTAATAACATAATCTGTTTAATTTTGTATGTAAATAAAATTTTATTACAGAATTATTTCAATTGCAATACTTTTGGGAAAATTGTTATTTTTCACTTAAGCCAAATTGAAAAATGCCTGACATATCAGGCTCTTTTTCTTAATCTATTCTATAAATTTGGAAGAAGGGATTGTAAAAGATTGTTTTGTAGAATAGTGATGACTTTCGTAATACTCCTCGACAATTTGATAACCAGCAGCATATCCCAGTAGTTTAGGAATCCTTCCTCCTCCATATAACAGCTGGTCGTGGACCCTTTCATTTTTTTTACGATCAAGCTGATCATTTAAATACCTTTTCCAAAGGCCTTTTATTTCTTGATCTGTATACATGTGACACCAATTGGCTGTATAATTTCTCCCGCAATTTTTTAATACAGCATATTCAGCCAGTCCTTCAATAATGATCGAATCCAATAAGGTATATTGATTCATTTTCTTATTTAGTTTACTTAATCTGCAGACATGGTGGTATTCGTGTACAAATAAAGCTTCTAATTCCTTTGAGTCATCCAAAGGAGAGAGAAATAGAAACATTTTATCCGGATAAGAAACACCTGATTTGTTTTTTTCCATCCGAAAGAAAAATCCTCCCGATTGAGCGATTGGAAAGAGAAAAATTGGAATATTCGGACCTGACCATTTTTTTTGGTAATGTTGAAAAAGTTTCTCTACTTGATTCCATATGTTTTCTTTTATCATGATGTCAAATATAAATTTTGAGCTTCTTGAGGGTTTATACATTCCAAAGCTGACTAATTGTTGATAGATTTCATTCGCCGTGTACCCCTTAAAATAGGGCAGCAGTTTCTCGCAAATCTTCGTTGGGCGGTCAAACTCCTCTTCAAGCCATTGATTTGTTCGTACGATTCCCATTCCCTCACTCCACTTTTTCAAGTAACTCCCTAAAACAGTTTATGATTGGGTAAAGTTAAAGGTTCGATAGAAATAAAAAATCAATGGGCACGGGCACTATCTCGGGCTTATAGTGCCCGTTCTCCAATATAATCAATGGGCACGGGCACTATCTCGGGCTTATAGTGCCCGTTCTCCTATAAAATCAATAGTCACGGGCACTATCGCGGGCTCATAGTGCCCGTTCTCCTATAAAATCAATGATCACTGGCACTATCTCGGGCTCATAGTGCCCGTTCTTATATAAAATCAATGATCACGGGCACTATCTCGGGCTTATAGTGCCCGTTCTCCTATATAATCAATGGTCACGGACATTATCGCGGGCTTATAGTGCCTGTTCTTGTATATAATCAATGGTCACGGGCACTATCTCGGGCTTATAGTGCCCGTTCTCCTATATAATCAATGGTCACGGGCACTATCGCGGGCTTATAGTGCCCGTTCTCCTATATAATCAATGGTCACGGACATTATCGCGGGCTTATAGTGCCTGTTCTTGTATATAATCAATGGGCACGGGCACTATCTCGGGCTTATAGTGCCCGTTCTCCTATATAATCAATGGTCACGGGCACTATCGCGGGCTCATAGTGCCCGTTCTTGTATATAATCAATGGGCACGGGCACTATCTCGGGCCTATAGTGCCCGTTCTTGTATATAATCAATGGGCACGGGCACTATCGCGGGCTCATAGTGCCCGTTCTGCTAAAAAATCAATGGGCACAGGCACTATCTCGGGCTCATAGTGCCCGTTCTTGTATATAATCAATGGGCACGGGCACTATCTCGGGCTCATAGTGCCCGTTCTCCTATATAATCAATGGGCACGGGCACTATCTCGGGCTCATAGTGCCCGTTCTTGTATAAAATCAATGGGCACGGGCACTATCGCGGGCTCATAGTGCCCGTTCTCCTATAAAATCAATGATCACGGGCACTATCTCGGGCTCATAGTGCCCGTTCTCCTATAAAATCAATGGTCACAGGCACTATCACGGGACTATAGTGCCCGTTCTCCTATAAAATCAATGGTCACAGGCACTATCGCGGGCTCATAGTGCCCGTTCTCCTGAGAAAAGCGCAAGCACCTTGGTCAGCCCCGACAAGCTCTGGAGGCCCCGACAAGCTCTGGAGGCCCCGACAAGCTCTGGAGGCCCAGCCGATGAAGTCGTTCTTTGACTTCATCGGCTGGGCCGAAGTGACCTAGGAAAAAAGCAGTTCATTTTTTCCTTATAGGAGCTAGGCGCTGGAGCTGGACAATTCTCGAAGTCGAAATTTCTTTCTTATCTAAAGAGAAAGGACTAAGCATATGCCCAGTCCTTTAATCGTATTTATTCATATTTTTTAAAAACAATCGTTGCATTGTGTCCGCCAAAACCAAGTGAGTTACTCATGGCCACTTTAATTTCTTGTGGACGGGCTTTATTTACAACATAATCCAAATCACATTCCGGATCAGAAGTTTCGTAATTAATTGTTGGTGGGAGTACGCTGTCCTTTATTGCTAATACGGTAAAGATTGCCTCCACTCCACCGGCCGCTCCAAGAAGATGCCCTGTCATGGATTTAGTTGAACTCATTGCCAGTTTATAGGCATGTTCGCCAAAAACTTCTTTAACCGCTAATGTTTCAAACTTATCATTGTATTCGGTACTTGTTCCATGGGCATTAATATAATCCATATCCTCTGGTTTCAGCCCGCCATCGGAAATAGCCATTTTCATTGCTCGTGCTCCACCTTCACCGCCAGGAGCCGGGGCAGTAATATGATAAGCATCCCCTGTTGCACCATAGCCAATAATTTCAGCATAGATTTTTGCACCGCGTGCCAAGGCATGTTCTAATTCTTCAAGCACAACGATACCTGCGCCTTCCCCAATCACAAATCCGTCGCGGTTTTTATCGAATGGTCTGCTTGCGGTTTGCGGATCCGGATTTGTTGAAAGTGCAGTGTTAGCACAGAAGCCGGCAACCGACATTTTCGTAATCGGTGCTTCTGCTCCGCCTGAAACCATGACATCGGCATCGCCGCGCTGGATTACTTTAAAAGCATCCCCAATAGAATTGGTACCTGTTGCACAGGCGGTTACTGAACAGTTATTAAATCCTCTAGCACCAAGTGTAATTGAAACTTGGCCTGTAGCCATATCAGGAATCAACATCGGCACAAAGAATGGACTAACTCTTCGGTACCCTCTTTTTTGAAAAATTTCATACTGCTCTTCAAATGTTTCCATACCGCCAATTCCTGAACCAATCCAGACACCCACTCGATGGGAAATTTCCTCGTTGATGGTCAAATTAGCATCCTTAACAGCCATTATTGCCGAAGCAACCGCATATTGGGTAAAACGGTCCATTTTTCTGGCATCTTTTCTATCCATAAAGACTTCAGGATTAAAATCATTAATTTGAGCAGCTACCTTCGCCGGATATTCATCTGCATTTACTCGTGTTAATGGACCAATTCCTGATTTTCCATCAATAATATTTTTCCATGTGGTTTCAACATCCAAGCCAAGAGGCGTAACCGCTCCAACCCCTGTAACCACAACCCTACGCTTTTCCATGAATTACAGCTCCTTTTCTATCTTCCCTAAACTAATTTGTTCTATTTTCATTCTAACCCCGATTGCTTATAGCTATCTTATCTTCCCCAACGGATCGCGATGGCTCCCCATGTTAATCCGCCGCCAAATCCAACCATTACAAGCACATCATCATCTTTAATTTTTCCTGCTTCCAATTCCTCAACAATGGAAATCGGAATCGATGCCGATGAAGTATTTCCATATTTTTGGACTGTTTTTGACATTTTCTCAGCCGGAAGCTCTAACCTCTGTCTAGAAGCCTCCATGATACGAATATTGGCTTGATGTGGAATAAGAAGATCCACATCATCGTTTGTTAATCCGGCCTTATTCAGCACATTTACGCAACTTTCGCCCATTTGGCGAACAGCAAATTTAAACACTTCTCGTCCGTTCATAATGATATATTCATCCTGATAAAGATGTTTTGCACCTGTTCCATCTGCTCCAAGTTCAAAAGCAAGGATCCCTCTATCGCCGGAAACCGGTCCGATAATGGCGGCACCTGCGCCATCACCGAATAAAACAGCTGTATTACGGTCGTTCCAATCGGTAATTTTCGAAAGTTTTTCTACTCCTACAACCAGAATATGTTTATAAACCCCTGTTTCAATAAACTGTGCTCCAGTTATAATTCCATACATAAAGCCGGCACAAGCTGCACTTATATCCATTGCCGCCGCTTTTTTTGCTCCTAATCTTTCCTGAAGCAGGCAGGCAATGGATGGAAATGGATGATCAGGTGTAACGGTAGCAACTAAAATTAAATCGATATCCATTGGTGTAATTCCTGCATTTTTAATAGCCGATTCTGCTGCAGCAAAAGCCATATCTGATGTATTTGTATTATCGTCGGCAATTCGGCGTTCTTCAATACCAGTCCGCGTGCGAATCCATTCATCAGAAGTATCCATTACTTTTTCTAAATCAGCATTTGTGACAATTTTTTCAGGCAAATATCTGCCCATTCCAATAATACCGGCTTTCATTACAGCCATCTCCTTTTATAAGGTAATCCCTTTTTAATAATAATTGATATCAAATATTATGACTTGGTACTAATTTTATCAAATAAAACCTATTTTAAGCAACTGGAAATTACACAGTCAGCATCCGCTATTGTCCATACCCTTTATTTATTTAAACATATTCTAAATTATAAACCATTTTAAAGGGGGTTTTTTCAAATGGCTGAAAACCTTCAGGAAGATGTTATGGACCGTGGAAATTTGTTTGATCAATTCATGTTTGGAACTGGTCAAAGGGGGCAAGAACCATTTCAACCGCCGGAAACAAATTATCCTCCAAACTATATCGATTATGGCGAATTAATCGTCCATCTTGATACTTTAGTAGAGTCAGCAAGAAATTTAAAACCGCTTTTTGAAAAGGTATATCCTTTTATCGAGCAATTCTGGAAAAAGAAATAAGCTGCCTTTGGTTTGGCAGCTGATTTTTCATTCCTGGCCTAATTCCTTTCTACCCTCTTCCCAACCGAGCTCATAGGCCTCTTGCATAACCTTAGTAAATAAATTCATGAAGGGCTGTACTAAATCCATTGATAATTCTACTCCAGCTTTATCTAATTGGTCTTTTGCTTCTGGTAAGTATTTCAACGCAATCTGCATAAATTGTAAAGATTTATCCTGATTAATCATATGTATCTCCTTCTTTTGGCAGTTTTCCTGTTTGTTTATATTTTTCAATTTGCTTGTTCATTTTTTGTCTAAATTCTTTGTCCACTAATGGGCTGTATTTACCTAATGTAATCACATTATCTTGGAAGTCAAATGAAAGATTACCGGATTTTAAATGATTTTCATTGTATTGTTTTGCCACCAATTCGTATAATTTATCTACTTGTTGAATGGTGCTTGTTAATACCGTATTCTCACCCAAATCAGATTGATCTGATACATAGCCGATAACATTTAATCCATGTTCCTTTACATTTTCAATCACTGGAACATTGAACCCATCTCCAGCCGGATAAACGACATCCACTCCTTTTTTCAGCATATAATCGACCAGCTCGTTTGCTTTTTTCACATCATCCCAATTCCCAACATATTCAATGTCGACATGTGTATTTTTATTTTCAGCTAAAGCCCCCTGATAAAAGCCCTCTACCTCAGGCTGCCATTCATAGGCTGCAAGTATACCTACATTATGCCTTTTTGACATATGTGCAGCAACCATACCACCAAAGAAACCCATCGCGTACGCTTTAAAAGTCAAGCTGGTCGTATTCTTATTTTTTGCGTCACCATTAAAGCTGACAAAATGAATCTTTGGGTAATCTTTGGATATATCATTAAAATATTCAGCGTATTCAGAACCATGTCCAAAAATTAAGTTTACCCCTTTTTGGCTAAATTCCTTAACAGCTCGTTTCACCACTGCTTCAGAATTCATCCCTTCCTTATAATAAACATCCACATTAAATTTGGATTGAATTCGGAGCATCCCTTTAAAACCTTTTGTCCCCCACACTTGGTCATTGACTGTTTCGGGAACTAACAGCCCAACTTTCTGTAACTTGCCTGTAGATTTTGTTCCACTACAAGCACTAAGTAAAAAAAAGCATAAAAGAATGATCCCGAAACGGTTTAGCATTCAATGCATCTCCTTCTAATAGCGCCAGACCTCTAACACGTTTCACAACACCATTTTAACCACTTATATTCTAACCCCTCTGAAATAAAATGAAAAGATAAATTTCCTCTATATCCAGTATCTGTTAATCATTTTTAATTAATCTCACAGAATATTAGAATATAACTGTTGAATATGCTCCATCTGTTTTGATAAGGAATCCTCGATCGGTGTAACACTTTTAACTGGTACCTTTACAATTTGTCGATTTCCCACCATTTTTTCACGGAATTCCGAATCTAGTTGGTTCCCATCAAGTTGTAAATATTTAGCACACAATTTCCAATAATCCTTTTTGCCGCTTTCAAATAAATAACTGCCGGGCTTTTTGCTTTCGATTATTTCCAACATGGTTTCAAGGGCATCATCAATAAACAGGGCGTCAGTCCTATCTTCCCGCTCCCCTTGAACCTGAACACTTCTGTTCAGACTGGTTAAAATTTTTCTTTGAAAAAGAAAGGTTTCCGGCTGCCATGTACCGTAAAGAGTAGGTAAGTAAAATAATTGCACTTCCTCAGCAGGCAGATTCGCTTTCTTTAAAAAGTCCGTGAAAATATTTAAAGTATTCGAGAATTTAGACCTGGTAACCAATTGGCTGGGCAGGAGAAAAATGATTAAATCTTTTCTTTCCTGTTCATTCAGGTATTTCAGAACGGGATTTGTTACGGATTCATTTTCCAAAATTTTCTCTTTATGAAGCATATAGAGGTCATAAAATGAAAAAATAACGTTCGTTTTTGACGTTGGCTGATCATTTCCTTCTTCCCAATCTGTTAATGAATACTCAATAAAATTAGCATTTCTACCTACTTCCAGCCTTTTTTCATCTAGATAAGGTTCCTTCTGATTCATATCTAGAATAACCCCATTAACCTCTACCCCATTATTTAGCAATGCCTTGCAGAAATGAAAGCTAACGAAATCAAATACATTAAAAATGACTGCCTTGTCCATAAAATCTTCCTCCCTAAAATTACCTTATTGAATCCTATGCAAAGAATAAGGAATTATTTCATTTAGGGAGGAGGTGAATTAAAGGAATATTTCATATCGCTTGAAAAACTTTATAAACATTTTACCCAGCTGTTGTTTTTTTTCAGGAACAACGTAACTGGGGCTAATTTCCGTTTGGCTGACAATTTGCTGGATAAGCTTTGATTGATGATAAGATTTTCCTCCGGACATTACATGAATGATTTTTACTGGAATGCCAAAATCAAGTTTAATTGCACTATCTAATTGGAGAAGTTCACTTTCAAGAATTTTATGATCCTTTTTATAGGCTTCCTCTAATTCCCTCATCAATTTTTTATAGAAAAATTTATGCTCCTTCTCTTGTTCGAGATGATGCTTTAAGGAAAGAATCGGATTTAAGAGGGCCACTGACCTGAGATGCCCCTTCATTTTCTCCATTAACTTTATTGCCACAAGGGCCCCCATGCCTTCTGCTAAAATATGAATCTTGTCATTCAAAATTTCATGGCGAATGACATATTGGTATAATCTTTCGGCGAGCTCCACCGCTTCGTCACTGCCCCAATTTCGGCCATACAGATTTGAGGAAAAAATGGTGTACCCAGATTCTTTTAATTGATTGATAATCGTAAGCTTTCCTTCATTCTGACCCCAGAAGCTTTTACTTTCATCCACAAAATGCCTTTCATCACCGATTACTAATATCCCGAAACCTGTAGGTCTTTCAGGGTAATGGATGATATTCCACTCGGTATCCAACTGAAAATTCCGGTTCTCCATCGTTATATCCCCTTTTACATAATCCCTCACCATATTGTATGTTGCTTCACATAAGTTGAAAGGGGGGTTTGCCCAATTTGCAGGGTATTCAGCGTATTTTTTAGCCCATAATGGAAAAAGCGAAAATAGCGTTTATTAATTTATTATGCTATGGTAATATTAAACGAGATGAAAAATTTTTAGAGGTGAATTTTGTGCGATATTTTTGGACTTTTTTCTGGGCATTTTTATTAGTTGAGATGTTAACCTATGTTGTCAGCTCGATGACTGGATCTGCTTTTAATTTTCAACTCGGTGCAATCTTAGGAGTAATTGTAACCATTTTAGTTTATGTTATTTCTGCATTGATTCCGAACGAGCCTGCTCAAAAACATTAAACATTAGTAAAGGTCATCCTTTTTTAAGGATGACCTTTTTTTTGTACGTAATCTACGCTTTATTGAATGGATATTTCTATTTCCCCATTTTCACAAGCCACAATTACTTTCGAGTGATCGCGAACTTTTCCCGCAATGATCGCTCTAGCAAGCTTTGTCTCAATACTTCTCTGGATATACCGCCTTAATGGTCTTGCTCCAAAAACAGGATCAAACCCATTTTCGGCAATAAACTCTTTTGCCCCTTCACTTACAGAAATTTCAATATGTTGATCCTTTAAACGATTCTCTAGTTCATTCATCATTTTCACTACAATCGTTTTGATTTCACTTAATGATAATGGTTTAAAAAGAATGGTTTCATCAATTCTATTTAAAAACTCCGGTCTGAAATGGGTTCTTAATTGATTAAATACCTTATCTCTGGTAGTTTCGCTAATTTCCATCTCATTTCCACTGCCCTCAAGCAAATACTGTGAACCAAGATTGGATGTCATAATCATAACTGTATTTTTAAAATCTACAGTACGCCCTTGTGAGTCGGTAATTCGTCCATCATCGAGAGCCTGCAATAAAATATTAAAAACTTCCGGATGTGCTTTTTCAATTTCATCTAGCAGGATGACGGAATAAGGTCTTCTTCGAACGGCTTCAGTTAACTGGCCACCTTCTTCATATCCTACATAACCAGGAGGAGCACCGATTAGCCTTGAAACCGAAAACTTCTCCATATATTCCGACATATCAATTCGAATGATTTGTTCCTCACTATCAAAGAGAGCCTCGGCTAAAGCCTTCGCTAATTCCGTTTTTCCGACGCCGGTAGGTCCTAAAAAAAGGAATGAACCTATTGGGCGATTCGGATCTTTAATCCCTGCCCGAGCCCGAAGTACAGCATCTGAAACCAATTGTACTGCCTCATCTTGACCAATAACCCGCTCATGTAATAGATCTTCGAGCTTTAATAGTTTTTCCCTTTCTCCCTCAACCAGCTTTGATAATGGGATTCCGGTCCATCTTGAAACGATATTTGAAATCTCTTCCCCCGTTACTTCTTCCCTTAAAAGTTTGTCACTCTTTTCAGCTGTTGCTTCTAACTCTTTTAATTCTTTCTCCGCTGATGGAATCAGCCCATGGCGAAGTTCTGCAGCCCTGTTTAAATCATAACGGTCCTCAGCCTGTTGGAGTTCCCGGCGAAGTTTTTCAATTTGTTCCCGCTTCTCCTGAAGTCGCTGGATACTTTGCTTTTCGAGGAGCCATTTTGCTTTCATCGCATCCGCTTGTTCCTTTAGTTCCGCTAACTCTTTTAAAAGAGTTTCCAGTCTCTGTTTGCTTGCTTCATCCTGTTCCTTTCTTAATGCAGCCTCTTCAATTTCTAACTGCATGACCCTGCGGGTAACTTCATCCAATTCTGTTGGCATCGAGTCGATTTCCGTTCGAATCAGTGCGCAGGCCTCATCTACCAAATCAATCGCCTTATCCGGTAAAAATCGGTCCGTTATATAGCGATCCGATAATGTTGCCGCAGCTACAAGGGCATGATCATGGATTTTCACACCATGATGCACCTCAAATCGTTCTTTTAATCCCCTTAAAATCGAGATTGTATCTTCGACATCAGGCTCTTGAACAAGAACCTGCTGAAATCTTCTTTCGAGAGCAGGATCTTTTTCGATATATTTACGGTGTTCATCAAGTGTGGTCGCCCCAATACAATGCAGTTCCCCGCGGGCAAGCATTGGTTTAAGCATATTGCCTGCATCCATTGCTCCCTCCGTTTTACCGGCACCGACAATGGTATGGATTTCGTCAATGAACAAAAGAATTTGTCCTTCACTTTTTTTTACTTCATTTAAGACTGCTTTCAGTCTTTCCTCAAATTCTCCTCTGAATTTTGCACCAGCAATTAAAGCGCTCATATCCAATGAGAAAATGGTTTTATCCTTTAGTCCTTCCGGAACATCTTTTCTAACAATCCTTTGTGCCAACCCTTCAACGATTGCCGTTTTCCCTACTCCAGGCTCTCCAATCAAAACAGGGTTATTTTTCGTCTTCCTTGATAAAATTCGGATTACATGACGAATTTCAGCATCCCTGCCTATTACCGGATCCGTTTTCCCCGCTTTTACTTCCGCTACTAAGTCTCTGCCGTATTTCTTTAAGGCATCGTACCCTGCTTCAGGATTTTGTGAAGTCACTCTTTGGTTCCCCCTTATTTCTTTAATTGCCTGCATCATATCTTCTGGTGTTTTACCAAATGCTTTTATCATTTTTTTAAAGCTGCTTTCATTGGAAAAGGCAGCAGCCAGCATGATATGTTCCACAGATAAATATTCATCTGAAAATTTGGCAGCAAATTCTTCTGCTTCTGCAAAGAGCCTTTGCAATAATGCCGTAATAAAAAGTTTCCCTTGTTCTGTGCCTCCTCCGGTAACCTGTGGTTTCTTTGTTAATTCTTCTTGGAACTTTTCCTGTACCCGATCAGGATGCAATCCAATCTTGTCCATAATCGAAACAGCCAGACTGTCTTCCTGATTCATAAGTGCTATAAATAAATGAGGTTCATCCACCTCTTGATGATGTTGTTTTATGGCAATGGTTTGTGCATTTAGTAATCCTTTTTGCAATCGTTCTGTCATTTGGTTTAAGTCCATACTTCCACCTCATTTGACCATTTTTGACCTTTATTTATATTATATCTTGTTTTATAAAAAAGACAAATTTTGCACAAGAGAAAAGTCATCCATTAAGGATGACTCAGCTTTGCTTTATGGTTTACGCTGATAGGTCCAATGGCGGTTGTCATTGGATGTTTCAGGGAATGCATCTCCCGCTTTTAGCTTAATCTGTTTGGGATTTACAACATTATCTCCCGTTTCTCCAACCTCAATATATACGCCATTGTTTGGCGCCTTTTGTCCTGATTTAAAATGGCGATTTTGTCCCATCCGAATCCCTCCTTATCGAGTACAATATTATTATTTCCAAATATAACGCAGCCATTAAAGGAATTTCTTTCAAACACTTACCATTTTCCGACAATATTTCCTAAGCAATATGCGGCAAAATTTTTAGTTTATGACGATTGTATGAATTTATTCCACATTTATTGCGAAATTTTCTTTGTTAACAATATAATTATAGTAATATCTTGTAATAAGACATGACTTTATTTATTCAATCAAAATTGCGATTCGGTTCGCTCCTGATAAGGTGGTTATGTTATGCAGTCATTAAATGAAGTTCCCTTAAAGCTAACCGAACTTTCAAATGCGGTTTCCCATGTTCGTAAAATAGAAAAAGGTTCTTTTCTTTTCCAAGAAGGTTCTGCCGCCAATGAACTATACATGATCAAAAGCGGGATCGTACAATTAACGAAAATTATTCCTGATGGACGTGAACTTACCTTAAGAATGTGTTCAAAAGGAGATTTGGTTGGTGAACTCGATTTATTTACACCTGCCCCAGTATACCTATTAAGTGCACGTGTCATAGAAAGTGGAGAAGTGGCAGTAATTATGAAGGATGTTCTGGAAGAAAAACTTTCGGTAAATCTTCCGCTTTCTTTGGAATTCATGAAATGGATGAGCCGGCAATACCGGAAAACACAGACAAAATTCCGCGACCTCGTTCTTCATGGTAAAAAAGGTGCCTTATATTCCACCCTTATAAGGATAACAAATAGTTACGGAATGAAAACGAGTGATGGGATTTTAATTGAATTACAGTTAACAAATCAGGACCTTGCCAATTTCTGTGGTACATCCCGTGAAGTGGTAAATCGTTTACTCAGCGACTTGCGAAAAAATGGAATCATTTCGGTAAATAAAGGTTCGATTACTGTCCATGATCTTAATTTTTTAAAGACAGAAATCGATTGTGAGGATTGTCCTATAGATATATGTAAAATAGACTAAAAAAATCGGTCAACTAGACCGATTTTTTATTTTAAAATCATCAATTGGATGGTCATGATCATAAAAAAGATTGCCGAATTGATGATTTCATATATACCGATTTGTTTCGGTGATAATGGTTTTCCATAAAAAAGAATAGAGCGAATAAGGCTCGGTATATAGGCAATCGCCGTAATCCATAACCCTGATAGGACCCAAGCTGCAGGAATTATAACATGATAAGCCCATGATATCCATTTAAAGTGCCTATTTCGTTTTTCCCGAATCATTGTTTTTACATAAAACGTACAGCCAACAAAAAATAAAACAGATGCTAAAAAGAGCAAGATGGCATGAGCCGTTATCACCCCTTGTCCCAAATAACTGGTAGCTATACCGGCAATGGAAAAGGCAAAAATAGCACTTAAATCATTCATTAATGCCCTGTCTTTATTTTTCGCAGAAAAAATAGCATTAATGATAAAAAACGGAACCATTAAAAGACCGAAATTAACGATCGAAGGCCTTTTAATCAGCGGAAACAGCAATAGTAAAATAGCTGGAACCATGTAATAAAGTGTCCATTTCGTATAAAAAGGAAGCTTCTTCCTTTTAAATAATAGAAGCATCGGGTATGTCCCTAAATACAATAATATCCATCCAATAAAAAAGGGAATGACCTGCCATAAGAATCCCCCATTTATCACTCCCAGCCAAAATGGAATGATGATCATCGCCCATGCACCGTGTTGTTTAGGTAAAAATAGCTTCATTTCGTTCACTCCTATTTCCCTGGCTTATCCTAAATATAAAATAGAAAATCAAGAAAATATGTGAAACATATCACAGATTTACTGAGAATATTGTGAAGAAATTTTCACCTTTACCAAGGGCGAAGGGATGAATATATTTGGTATGGAGAAGGGAAAAGGAGGCTCAGGCCTCCTTTTTTGTTAGGTATTCAGCAATTTTATTAATAGCTGTTTGATCGTGAATGTTATAAAGTAATGGTCCTACTGATTTTTCCAAAATAGGCTTGAGATTTTCATCCCAATATAGAATTATTTCTACATTTTTTACCGTTTCTAATAACGAAAGATCTGCTTTATCCTTAAGAATCAAAAGCTTTGGAAAATCCTTTTGCTTATGCCCTTCAATTAAGATAACATCCGGGAATAAATTTTTTAAAAGCTCAATTTGCTCTTCAAGAGTTGTCTCTGTTTTTTCCACCTGAAGAAGCAATCGCCCCTCTCCTTCGACAATGGAAGCAAGTGCTCCGGCAACGATATGCCTCGAAGAATCCTTTTGAGGGAACAAATTGGGCTTTCCGCCATGGCCATGATGTTTAATCGTAACTACTTTTAGTCCAAGTTTGTTTAAGGCTTCTATTAGCTTTCCCGTCACCGTTGTCTTGCCGCTGTTTTGATAGCCAACTACCTGAAAGACAACTGGCTTTACCAAGGCCACTCACTTCCAGAATGGTCTTCTAACAAAAGGACCTCCACGATATTCCCTACCTCAAAACCTCGTGTACCGCCCGGCAATACCATTAAAGAATTAGCACCAGCAAGACTCGTCACGATATTGGACTTATCCCTCCCGCTAGGAGATACAGTCAGCCTGCCTTCATTTATTTGCACAGTACTCCGCACAAATCTGGTAAAAGGATTTGGTTTAGGGAAATTCGCAAGGAGTTCAGCCTTTTCTTTTCTTAGATGCGGATGATTTGCAAACAGCATCTTACGAATAATGGGTCTTGTAAATAATTCAAAGCCTACATAACAAGCTGAAGGATTTCCCGAGAGTCCAAATAGAATTTTATCATGGAACTTAGCGACCGTTGTCACACTTCCAGGTCTCATGGCTACCTTATTAAATAACACCTCAGCCCCTAATTTTTGATAGATTTCTGGAAGATAATCAAAATCTCCCACTGAAACTCCACCAGTTGTGATGAGTAAATTGACTTTATCTAAAGCATTTTTCACTGCTTCGAAGCATGTATCAAAATCATCCGGGAGCTTGCCATAATAGTGAACAGAGCCTCCAGCTCTTTCAATTTGGGCGGCAATCATATATGCATTGCTATTGCGGATTTTTCCTGGTTCTAATGGTTCATTTACCTCTAAAAGCTCCGTTCCTGTTGCAAACAATCCGATCATTGGTTTTTTTGCGACCGGAACCTCACTATAACCAAATGTGGCGAGGATGGCTTGTACACCAGGATTTATGTATGTCCCTTTTTTTACTAGGGTTTCTCCTGTCTTTGTATCTTCCCCTCGAAATGACACATTATCTCCCTTATTAAGCTTGCGCTTAATGGACATATAGGGTTTACCATTCTTTTCGTAGCTATTTGCCAGTTCAAGCATGACAACAGCGTCAGCCCCATCAGGCATCATCGCGCCTGTCATAATTCGAACTGCTTGAAACTCGTTCACTATTTGGCCGGATACCTGGCCCGCTCCAATATGATCAATGACTTCAAACTCTACAGATTGGTCTAGCGAAGCGTTTTTTGTATCAATGGAACGCACTGCGAAGCCATCATATGGTGACCTGTCAAAGTGTGGGACATCATTAGTGGCAATGATATTTTCTGCTAAAATACGACCATAACTCTCTTCTATCGAGACATATTCTGTCACACCAGCAAGTTGGTTTTCCATTATTCTTTTTACCGCATCCCCTACTGGAATCGGGTTTCTTCTTTCTAACAAAAGAATCAGCTCCTGCCTTTAATCAATGAAATTCATTATAGACGATTGTATTATTAGACTATCGAAACTGTCTGAACATCGCAACTATCACGCTTCCTATCATGCTCCTATTTTAAACATAAATATCATATGAATTGTGTGATATTAGTCACCCAGTTTTACTTCATAATCGATTATGCTAATAACAAGTAAGAAACTTTTCACTATTTAAGGAGGAAATATTATGACCATTCCATTTACTTCAGATACATTAGTTAAAGATATTGTAAACGAATTACCTAAAACAAGTGATGTCTTCAAAAAAAATCGGATTGATTTTTGCTGCGGCGGGAATATTCCATTATCACAAGCTGCTGCACAAAACAACCTCAATATGGACAATTTAATCGAAGAATTAAAAGAGGTTTATGAAAAAAGCGAACCGGCTGATACAGATTTAGAAGTATGGACGAATTCTGAATCCAATACCATTATTGATCATGTGATTGCCGCGTACCATCGTGTAACGGAAGAAGAATTAACACAACTTAGCCCTTATGTGACAAAGGTATCACGCGTACATGGTGACAACCATCCAGAGCTGTTAAAGGTAAATGAGCTTTTTTATGAATTTAAAAAAGAAATGATTGAACATATGGCGAAAGAAGAAGAAATTGTTTTCCCATTAATTAGACAGCTTGCAGATAATACCGTTCCTAATCGTGAAGAAGCTATCGCCATGATTGTAGAGCTTGAAAAAGAACATGACCATGCCGGGGAAATTTTAAGACAAATCCGCGCGGTAACAGCTGATTTTGAACTTCCACTAGATGCTTGCGGAACTTATCGATTAGTGTACAAGCGTTTGGAGGATATGGAAGGATTAACCTTCATGCATGTACACCTTGAAAATAACATTTTATTCCCACGCTATATTGAAGATTAATAAAATGGCCTGCTTCCTTAGAAGCAGGCTTTCTTATTATCCACCAATATAAGACATTTCAATTTTCTTCCGGTTCTTATTGGATTCAGCCATTCTTTCGTCAGAGTAACGATCATCGCGACCATTCCAAATCTCTGTAATCCTCTTCGTTAGTTCCTCGTCCGTAGCACCATTTCTCATGATATTCCGAAGATCATGACCGTTTCCATTAAATAAACAGGTAAATATTTGGCCATTTGCTGATAAACGTGCACGGGTGCAGCTTGAACAGAAAGACTCAGAAACGGAAGAAATAAAACCAACATTTACATCCGTATCTTTATACCGGTAAAGTTTAGCCACCTCACCAAAATAAGCAGGGTTCACCGGCTCCAGATCATGTTGTTCCTTTAACATTTCATAAATCTGTTTTTTCGTTATGACATCATCCATCTTCCAACCGTTCGTTGAACCAACATCCATAAATTCAATAAACCGGAGCTCCAGTTCATTTTTCTTGCAGAAATCCGCCATCGGAATGATTTCTGAATCATTCAGTCCTTTTTTCACTACCATATTGATTTTCACGCCTAATCCTACCTGTTTCGCCGCTTCGATTCCTTCTAAAACAGGTTTGGTTCCAATATTCCGTCCGTTTATTTTTCCGAACAATTCATCATTCAGGCTGTCAAGACTGACATTTACCCGTTTAAGACCAGCCTGCTTTAATTTTTCAGCAAATTTCTTTAGCATGACACCGTTTGTGGTTAACCCAATATCCTTAAGGCCGTCTATTTTAGAAAGTTTGCTAACTAAAAGCGGTAAATCCCTTCTTAACAGCGGTTCTCCGCCGGTTAACCGGATTTTTTCCACTCCTAACTGTACAAAAATCTTTGCTAGCCGCTCAATTTCCTCATATGTTAATAAAGCACTTTTTGGTAAAAAGACGAAATCCGGTCCAAATTGGTCAGCCGGCATGCAATACTGGCAGCGGAAATTACATCGATCAATAATAGAAATCCGCAAATCATGTAAGGGCCGATTAAATTTATCTTTAATAATGGTATTTTCCATTTGTATCAACTCCATTATTTTTAAAAACCATAAATTTATTAAAGTTTGACGAAAGCACTATTACCTACTAGTTAACTCATTATTTATCATAACAGAAGATGGATAAGGAACAAACGAATCTTTTTGGAAAGACCATCGTACAAGCATTTCAATTTTTGTAAAAAAACATGCTCAGTTTTCACTATATTGTCATTGTTTACTTCTTCCTTTTACAAAGACCTGAGGTAAAATGTTTATAACAATACAAAATGACCTAGTGAAAAATAACTAGTTTTTAACTATAAATGAGGTGAAACCTGAATGATGACGAGAATGAAACCAACTCACTCATTAGAAATAAAAGAATTACTTAAATTTGCTGACCGGAATTTCAGAAGTGAAAGAGGAAAATTTTTATTCCAAGAAGGAATGGTAGCTGAAGAGCTCTATATCATCCTTTCCGGTAAAATCCAAATCAGCAAAATTACCTCAGATGGACGAGAGCTATCCTTAAGAATCTGTGGGGCAAACGACATTTGTGGAGAATTGACACTGTTCACGGATAATCCCAAATATTTACTTAGCGCCAAGGTCCTAGAAGAAGGGGAAATTGTCGCCATTAAGAAAGATGTGATTGAAAGCGAAATTTTCCAAGACAGCAAACTTGCTTTTGAATTCATGAAATGGATGAGTGATCATTTTCGAAAAACCCAAACTAAATTTCGTGACCTCGTCTTAAATGGGAAACGCGGTGCACTTTTTTCAACGCTTATTCGTATGTCTAATAGCTATGGTATTCATAATGATCATGAAATATTAATTGATTTACCTCTTACAAATCAGGAGCTTGCGAATTTCTGCGGTACTTCCCGTGAAAGTACAAACCGTATTTTAAGTGAATTAAAGAAAGACAATATTATTGCAGTTAAAAAAGGAAAAATCTCGATTTTGGATCTTCAATATTTAAAAGATGAAATTGGCTGCGAGAACTGTCCAGCAGTTTATTGCAATATTGAATAGATTTGAGGAAGCAATCGAATCCGATTGCCTCCTCATTTTTTTATAGCTCCTGCTTTTCTCTTAGCACTTTTGGAATGTAAACGCAGAATGGTTCACTTTCAAGATAATCCCCTGTCATCGCGTAAGCTCTAGATCTTGATCCGCCGCAAACATAACGGAATTCGCATACACCACATTTACCTTTAAAGGAATCTGGATCCCGTAACGATTTGAAGATTGGAGACTCGCGATAAATTTCCGCTAGTGGTACCTCACGGACATTCCCCGCTTTTACAGGTAAAAGTCCACTAGGATATACATCCCCAATATGAGAAATAAACACAAAGCCATTTCCGTCATTAACGCCTTTTGGTGCACGGCCCAGACCGTCAATCGAACCCGTTAACCCTTTTTCCGTTAAGGCATTTAAATAGTCAATTTCATCCGTTTGTTGTTTCGCTTCACGCATTTTTTGCTGTATGACCACTCGGCGGTAATGCATTGCTTCAGTTGTTTTGATATCAAAGGATACTCGTTTACTTAAATCATATAGCCATCTTAGGACCTTCTCATGTTCTACTGGAGAGATCATATCGGCAACCTGGCCTCTGCCGGTCGGCACCAAGAAGAAAACACTCCATAGGACACAGTTTAAATCCTCGACCATTTTAGCCATTTCATCGAGATATTCGACATTATATCTGGATATAACCGTGTTAATTTGAATCGGTAGTCCCACTTCATGCAAATATTTAATTCTTTCCATTGTCAAATCAAAGGATCCGGCAGTACCACGGAAATGGTCATGAACCTCAGCATTTGGCCCATCAATACTAAATGCCCAGCGGGATAAGCCGACTTCCTTCGCCTTTAGAATCGCTTCTTTCGTTACATTTGGTGTAGCGCTCGGGGTCATTGAAACACGGACACCCTTTTCAACTGCATATTTAGCAATATCAAAAATATCTTCCCTCATAAGAGGATCTCCGCCTGTAAATACAAGCATTGGATTATTCATATCATATATTTGATCAATAAGATGTTTGCCTTCTTCAAAGGTTAATTCACGCGGGTCTCTTGTATATTGCGCATCGGCACGGCAATGCAGACATTTTAATTGACAGGCACGTGTAAGTTCCCAGATAACGATAAATGGATCTTTATTAAAATCTCGGCTAATAGCCATGATGAAACGCCTCCTACATCAGCTATTTCAAAACAAACAGCATTAATAACTGTATTATAATGTTGTTTATATTTGAAAAATGTGAAGTAACTCACTTAAGAGGCAGGCATTTATGTCTTTTTTGTGAAGGACAAAAAAACAGCAGATTAACCTCTGCTGTTTTTAGAATAATGTTATATTGCTGTTCTAACGGATTCCAAGGGCAATTTTAGCATAACGGGACATCATTTCTTTATTCCATGGCGGATTCCAAACGATATGAACCTCTACATCTTTAATTTCCGGAATATCTGCTAATGCTCTTTTCACCTGATCGACAATCGTTCCTGCAAGCGGACATCCCATGGAAGTTAACGTCATCGTAACATCAACTTTGCCATCATCATCCATTTCCGCATTATAAACTAAACCCAAATTAACAATATCAACACCTAATTCAGGATCGACTACTAGCTCTAGGGCGCCCATGATATTTTCTTTTAATTCTTCATTCATTATAATCACTCCTGTTATTTTTCTAGTTACTTTACAAATATTCTACAAACCAATTAACTGTGGCTAATAAACCTTCCCTGACTACTTCTAATGCAGGTATATCGTTAATATACTCTCTTTCGATGATGACCATAGACTCCTCTTGAAGCTATATCATAAGTATATCGATAATTTGTATTGGATGATGTGAATTTTTTTACAGGTTAGGTATAAAATTGTTAACATAGTATTTATATTAGTTTTAAACTTTTTATAATGAATTTTTAAAAAAATCACAATTGTAGTGTAACATGTAAATATACATTTTCCTAAAATAAAGACCTCTACTGTTTCTAATAAGAAAAGCGCAAGCGCCTTGGTCAGCCCCGACAAGTGCTGGAGGGCCTGACAGTGAAGTCGTTCTTTGACTTCATTGGCATGCCTGCATCATTGAATTTTTCACCCTTGCAGGCATGCGACGAGGTGAACAGTGCTTCCTCGAATATGCTTTGCCGCAGGAGCAGAATTGAAACCTCGAGGGGCTAGGCGCTGGAGCTGGACAATTCTCAAAGTCAAAAAATTTTCTTTCTTATCCTATAAAAAAAGAGAAGGAGTCTATATCCATATGGCAGAAAGACACTTAATTGCTTTAGATTTAGATGGAACATTATTAAAAGACGACAAAACGATATCATTAAAAACAAAGGATATTTTGAAAAAAGCCCGAGACGCGGGACATATCGTGATGATTGCAACAGGAAGACCGTACCGTTCCAGTGAAATGTATTATCATGAATTGGAATTGGATACTCCTATTGTTAATTTCAATGGAGCATTTATGCATCATCCACGAAACCCTGGATGGGGATTTTATCATGAGCCATTAGATGTTAAAGTAGCGAAAGATATTGTTGAAGCCTGTAGATCCTTCCAATTTCATAATATCATTGCAGAAGTAATGGATGATGTATATTTTCATTACCACGATGAGAAGCTTCTTGATATTTTTGGAATGGGGAAACCAAAGGTAACAACCGGGGATTTAAGTAATTTTTTAAATGATTCACCAACAAGTTTATTGATTCATACAGAAGAAGATGAATTAAAGCTTATTCGTCAGCATTTATCTGAAATCCACGCTGAAGTTATTGAACAACGCAGCTGGGCTGCGCCTTGGCATGTGATTGAAATTATTAAATCCGGTTTAAACAAAGCGGTTGGCTTGAAAAAAGCAGCTGATTCTTTCAATATTCCAGCTGAAAGAGTGATCGCTTTTGGGGATGAAGATAATGACTTTGAAATGATTGAATATGCCGGACATGGAATCGCCATGGGAAATGCCATTGATCAGTTGAAAAATATTGCAAATGATGTAACCCTTACGAATGAAGAGGATGGCGTTGGGAAATTTTTAGCTGATTTATTAAATTTAAAATAGTTCTTTTTTCGCCATAGTTTACCTAAATGAAAACATCAATTCGGAGCATACTAATTTTTGAAGCAGCATCCGCTGTTTCAAGCGAAGCTCAAACATTGGAGGGATTCGAATGGGTAAACGAAACAAATCAAAACGCTTTGTCCAGCAAGGAAAAGATACGGTTTCTAAACATGCTGAACGTATCCCCTATCACATGACCTACGCTGAAGCGGAAGCTCAGAAAATGTCCAATGTGCATGACTCCTCGCTTGGAGGAATATAAAATGAGTAACCAATTATTCCAAGAAGCACGAAGATTTGTGGAGATGGCGAAGTCTGCCAGCCCAGCTGAACGTGATTCTGCTGTGGAAAAAGCCAAAAATGCCTTAAGTTCCGCATTTGCTAATTCCACATTCGCCGAACAACGTCAGCTCCAACAAATGCAAAATGAGCTTGAGCAATAAGATTAGCGAAAGCCCAGCCGCTTTCAAAGAAAAATAGAAACGCCTTTTGGCGCTTCTATTTTTCTTATTGATAAAATTTTTCTAATATTACTGGGAAGGAATGGATTATTTTATTTTGATGATTTCGTTCATATAAAAATAAAATTAATGAACCATTATCAGGAAGTTTCGTTTCAGGAATTAGAAGTTGAATCTTAAACGGTTTCCACTCTTGAGTTTCACCGCCAATATCCATTTGTTTTTCCTCAACAAACTCCTCGTGTCCATCTTCCACAGTATAGAAAAAGGACCCTTTCGACGGTTTTGTTTCACCAATGATTTGATATTTCCCACGATTTCCTTCCACTTTCACATGGCGGAAGACTGGATTCTCTTTAGGTATAATCATTTTTTTATCGATGGTTAATTTGTCCCTAATTGAAATTGGTTCCTCATTCAAATTTACAGCTTTTAAGGTGACATGAACGTTATATTCACCAGCTGGTACCCTTTTCCCATCCAATGTATAGTCCCAAACAGCAATTCTTTTATAAGAAGTTTTTGGCTCTATCTTTATCGATTGAAAAGCCTGTAAAAAATAGCGTCCTTTCGAGTATCGATATAATTCATTTCCACTCGTATCTGTGACGGTAATTTCAAAAAGCTGAGAAGTTGGAAATTCTAGTTTTAGCGGTATATCACCTTCATTCATGAGAAGAAGTTCAAATTCCACGCCTTCTGGACCTGCTGAAGGGATTACATTAAATGTAAACTCTGGTTTACTTACATCCCTCTCGGTTCCATTTGCTAGGGTATTTGAATGAAAAGAAAAAAATAGTAGAAAAACACAAAATAGTTTTTTCATAATGCCTCCTGTTAATCTTTTCGAAAGAAACCGTAAATTCCGGCTGTTTCAATGATATTCGTAAACGCATTTGGGTCAACTTCCTTAATGATTCTTTCTAAATCAAAAAGCTCATATCGAGTAATCACAATCATCAACATATCACGAGTTTCATTGGAAAAAGCCCCTTTTGCGGGAATCAACGTGATTCCTCTAACCAGTTTAGCGTGAATTGCTTTTTTCAATTCATCTGCTTTTTTTGTAATGATCATCGCAGTAAGCTTTTCATGTCTTGTGTGAATCGCATCAATAACCCTCGTGGAAGTGTATAAGGTCACCAGTGTATAAAGGGCTTTTTCCCAGCCGTAAAGAAGCCCGGCAGTTGCAATAATAATTCCATTTAAAATAAACATATACATCCCAATCGGTTTGTCTTTCATCCTGGATAGAACCATTGCAATGATATCCAATCCACCTGTTGATGCTCCCCATTTTAAAGTGATCCCCACCCCAACAGCTAAAATTACACCGCCAAATACGGCATTTAAAAGAATGTCGTGAGATACCTTATTGATCGGAATGATGGTTAGGAATAAGGATGTAAGGACGACACTTAGAAAGCTATAAATGGTGAAAGACTTTCCTAGCTTCATCCAGCCAAGAATCGCTACTGGAATATTTAACACCAGCAATAAAAATCCCGTCGAGACGTGAAGCGGTGTATGTTCACTTAACACTTTTGAAAGCAATTGGGCAATCCCTGCAAAGCCACTGGAATAGACATTGGCAGGTATTAAAAATAGGTTCATTGCCACCGAATTCAATAAAGCCCCCGCCACGACAATTATCAGTTTTTTTGTTTGCAGCCAAAGCATTACATCATCCCCTTCATCCACAAAAATTAAATATTCCTTTTTTTGAAGTACTTTCCAATTACGAATTGTATTTTCATCTTTAAACCGATAAACTGAAATTAACCATAATTAGCTTGAAAGCAGGTGAGTTTCATGCAGGTAAAAATTCTGGCGGATAGTGCGTGTGATTTACCCTTACATTTTTATCATGAAAACAATGTAACACTGATTCCGTTAAGTGTTCATGTAAATGGTCAGGAATATGAGGATGTAAAAACCATTGATCCTAAAACCGTTTATGATGCGATCCGAAACGGAAGTGTACCGAAAACGTCCCAAGCATCTCCCCTATTATTTGAGGAAATCTTTACAAGTATGGCTGAAAATAATGAAGATGGAATTTACATAGCATTTTCCTCACAGTTATCAGGAACTTATTCCACCGCTGTTATGATTCTTGACCAAGTGAAGGAAAAATATCCAAATTTTAATCTAACAATTATCGATACGAAGTGTGCTTCTCTAGGACAGGGGCTAATTGTGATGGAAGCAGCAAGGCTTTCAGCCGAGAATGTTCCAAAAGAAGAAATTTTGAAGGATGTAGTTTTTAGAAGCGAGCATATGGAGCACCTTTTCACGGTTGAGGACTTAGACTATTTAGCAAAGGGTGGCAGGGTTTCAAAGGCATCCGCCTTTCTCGGAGGATTACTAAATATTAAACCTGTTTTAAACGTAGAAGACGGCAAATTAGTTCCGATTGAAAAAATACGCGGTAAGAAGAAAGTATTACGCCGGATAATTGAATTAATGAAGGAACGCGGATCCGATATACAGGAGCAAGTGATCGGAATTAGCCATGCGGATAATGAGGAAACTGCCTTAGAGGTAAAAGCAATGATGGAAGAGGAACTACACCCAAAAGAGGTATATATTTCCTCGATTGGCTCAGCTATTGGCGCCCATACAGGGGCAGGAACCGTTTCAATATTCTTTTTAAATCAGCTGCCATAATTAAAAACGAGTGAGGCTAAATGCCTCACTTGTTTCATTTGTGATCCGTCTTCTTCGAGTATTGATTTTTCCCTGCTTGGCGGTTTTTTTCGCGCATCATGTTTTTTTCATGTCTTAAGGCATTATTATCCTGTGCTTTTTTATCATTATCAGTTGTATGAGGCAAATTCAAAACTCCTTTCCTTCATGTTCAATCCTTAGTGTAATCATTTTGAAAAGGAGTATGTAATCAGTTACTATTCTTTTTTCAGATAGGTCCAGCTGTCCTCTTGATAAACCTTGCCCTCTTTCATCAACTTCCCAAGAGCTCGTTTAAAAGCTCCTTTACTTAACCCAAATCGTTCTTGAATGTCCTCAGGCATACTTTTGTCTCCATATGGCATAGCACCATTTCTACTCATTAAATATTCAAAAATTCTTTCTGAGTCCTGATCTAGCGATTCCTCTTTCCTCGCAAGCAGCGAAATATTAACCGTTCCATCCTCCTTAACATCAATGACCCTGCCTTCGATTTTTTGTCCTAGACGGGGTTCTTGCTGTCTTTGTGACTCATGAATAAAACCCTTAAAGCCCTCAATCGTATAAACCCAACTGCCGACCTTTGCCGTACGGTAAATATGACCCTGGACATTTTTATTGAATGCTTCTCTTGTTGTTTTAACGGAAATGGATTGAATGATTTGGTCACTGGCAAGCTTTGCATACAAAAGATAATTACGATTTACCCTTAATGTAATGTAAACCATATCCCCAGGCTTCGGCCAAACGGATTTATGGGCAGGGAGATCATCTGCACCTAATAAAAGATCCTTTTGCATTCCAATATCTAAAAAAACTCCAATTTCCGGATTGACATCTGTTACCTTGACCCATCCATACGTGCCAACAGAAATTTCCGGAATCTTTGTTGACGCAGTCATTCTCCCCTGCGAATCATGGAAAAGAAAGACCTCTAAATGCTCCCCTTCTTCAAATTCACGCTCGGCATCATTTATATGTAACAGGACATCTTCATTTCCATCTGTTAAAAAATAGCCAAAAGGCGCTTTTCGTGCCACTTCCAAAGTGGTGGTCTGGCCAATCAATTCTTTTAATGACATGTTTACTCCCCTTTTCTTTCCTTGGAGATAGTTGTTTGAACTGCTATATTTTACTATAATGTAGCCATAAAGGGAAACCATAGCAAAAATTGACGAAAAAGATAAATAGGAGGGATTTTGTTATGTCCAAAGACAGTTCATTTGATATTGTATCCAAAGTAGACTTTTCTGAAGTCACAAACGCCATCACGCAAACCATGAAAGAAATCCAGACGCGTTACGATTTTAAAGGCAGTAAAAGTGAAGTATCACTAGATAAAGAAGAGCTTGTCCTTATTTCAGATGACGAATATAAATTAGACCAATTGAAGGATGTCCTTTTAAGCAAATTGATTAAACGAGGGATTCCGATAAAAAATCTTGATTACGGCAAGATTGAAAAAGCTTCCGGCGGAACCGTAAGACAAAGGGCAAAACTAGTTCAAGGAATTGATAAAGAAAATGCAAAAGTAATAAACACAATCATTAAAAATAGCGGTGTTAAGGTCAAAAGCCAGGTGCAAGACGACCAAGTACGTGTCAGTGGCAAGAACCGGGATGATCTCCAAAAAATCATATCATTGGTTCGAGAAGCAGACCTTACTGTAGATGTTCAATTCATAAATTATCGATAGAAAACATGGGAAATGGTTGAAAAACCTTTTCCCTTTTTTCATATTCTTAACTTTTTATCGAAAACTAAAAAGTGTAATTGACACTTGGAGGGAATAAAATGAGCAGCCAAAAACAACCAAAAGCGGTTTTTCCGCCACAGCATCAAAACCATCAGCCTGGCGTGGAAAGTGAAATGAATCCCAGACCTGTTTCTGTCGATACAAATTATAAAGCCAGTGGAAAATTATCTGGAAAAACGGCGATTATTACCGGAGCTGATAGCGGCATCGGAAAATCAGTAGCCATTTATTTTGCTAAAGAAGGGGCAGATGTGGCGATTGTCTATTTAGAAGAACATCAGGATGCCGAAGAAACAAAACAGTTAATTGAAGCAGAAGGAAAGCGCTGCCTGCTCTTTTCCGGCGATGTTGGCAGCGAAGATTATTGTAAGGATGTCGTGAACAAAACCATCGATGCATTCGGTAAAATTGATATACTTGTAAACAATGCAGCAGAACAGCATCCTCAAAAAGGCTTATTGAATATTACAGCTGCACAGCTTGAAAAAACGTTTCGGACCAATATTTTCTCCTATTTTCATATGTCAAAAATGGTACTCCCACATTTAAAAAAAGGGGCATCGATAATAAACACAGCATCGATCACTGCCTATAAGGGGAATGAGCAATTACTGGATTACTCCGCAACAAAAGGGGCAATTGTCTCGTTTACCCGATCGCTTGCCCTATCGCTTGCGTCACAAGGAATTCGCGTGAATGGAGTAGCGCCAGGGCCAATTTGGACCCCGCTGATTCCATCTACATTTACTGCCGATCAAGTTGCTGTTTTCGGCAGCACCACACCATTAGGCAGAGCAGGACAGCCGCATGAGCTTGCCCCCAGCTATGTTTTCTTAGCATCCAATGATTCTTCCTATATCAGCGGTCAAATGATTCATGTGAATGGCGGGGAGATTATTAACGGTTAAAAGAGGAAATCGGAAGCGCCTTGTCGCCCCTAGACGCTGGAGCTAGACATTAGAATGCACCGGAGTCTTTCTCCGGTGCATTGAAAAAATTAATCCCTATTCTTGCTGCTTCTTTTTATAATTAAGAATAAAAATAGAACAGCTAAGATCATCACGATCATGATTGCTGAAACATATGGAATGTTCATTCCTGTCTTATCTGCCAACACATAAATTTCTGATAAATCCCGGTCAATGATAATCGTATATTGTTTGCCGTTACTCTTGACCGTATCCCCATTAAGTAAACCGCGAAGCTCTTTTCCCCCTTCTAATTGCTTCCCGGTTAAGGTGATACTTTGCGATTTTTTCGTATTGTTAATCGCAATGACTGAGGTTTCTCCTTTATACTCACGCTTATAAATGACCATCCCGTTTTTTTCATACAACAATTCGATTGTTCCTCTTGTCAAAGAGGGAAGCTGATTTCTAAGTTCGCCAATTTTTGTGATAAAATCAATTAATTCTTTTTCTGCCCGGAAGCTCATTTGCCGGCGGTTATCAGGAATATCACCGCCATTTAACGCAATCTCCGTTCCATAATAAAAAACGGGTATTCCCGGAATTGTATATAAATAGGTTAGCGCCGTTTTCCAACGAGAACCTGGAAACTGTTTATTTTTTACAATTTCTCGGGTAAATCTTGTCGTATATTCGTTATCGAAATAATTTGCCATGTCCTCTGATTGTTTGAATTGCTTCGTTTCCTTGTCTAACTCGGAAAAAACAGGTCGTAACGATTGGTCCGTAGTGGCGAAGGCATCCCTTAAATCAGCACTAAGCGGGTCATTAAATAGACTTCCAATCCCTGCTTTTTCATACTCTGTTCCAATTATTGGCGCTTTTTTTGCCGGAATTCCCATAAGGAAAAAGTTTTGCTTCACACTTTTTACTACTGTTGAAAAATCACTCCAAAAGCTGACAGGCACCATATTTACTTCTGGCAAACTATAGCCATCAATGTCTGTTTTTTGAATCCACCATTTTGCAGCCTTTATTAAATACGTTTTTACCTCAGGGTTGTCCTGATTAAGGTCTGGCAACCCATCTGCCCAGCCGTTTTCAACCTCTTTGGGGTTGTTCCAATCCTGGATTTCCTGCTTTTTATGAAACCAATCCTGCTTGTTTGGATCTGTCACCCACTTATGATTTGCTGCGACATTGTTTACAGGAAAATCAATCAATACCTTCATTTTACGCTTATGCGCCTCGCGTACGAGGTTTTGAAATGTCTGAATCGAGCCAAAATGCTCGTCCGTTTTATAAAAGTCTTTCACCCAAAAACCATGGTATCCCTCGTCGGCATTGTCAAAAATCGGATTAAGACGGATAGCGGTAAAGCCCATATCATGTATGTAGTCGAGTTTATCGATGATTCCTCGAAAATCACCGCCATTATAGACATTGGGATCTTTCGTATTCACATTCTTATTAATCGTTGTATCACCGTCATTAAAACGATCCACCATGATCGAATAGATGGATTCATCCTGCCATAATCTTTTTTCCTTTTTTACCGCTGCATTTGCAGGAACAGAAGACAGTAGAAAAACGGAGATTAAAATGGGTATTATTCTTTTCATGTATTTTTCCTCCCTTAAAAAGGGAAGAGGATCTCCCTCTTCCCTACACCCATTTTAATTCAATAATGGTTCTAAATCCAAATTTTATCTCAATTTACTATATTTATATTGTAATCCTTAAACCATGTGTGTAGTTGGAGGAAATAGGCAAGGAGCTGAGGTCCTGTCATCAGCTGGCCAAACCATGGTTCCTTAAAAGATTCCCCACCTGAATCGACAATGCTTTGTAAAGAGGTTTTATCGAAAAATTCATGAAGTGCCGATGATTTATCGTTTAAAATTTCCTTCATTTGCTTCTGAATCATTGTGGTGTATTCTGGATTATGTGTTTTGGGATAAGGACTTTTCTTCCGGTAAAGGACTTCTTCCGGTAATATTCCTTCGAATGCCTTGCGTAAAATTCCTTTTTCCCTTCCTCGGTACATCTTAACATCCCAAGGAATATTCCAAACATACTCAACAAGTCGATGGTCAGCAAAGGGAACCCGGACCTCAAGGCTTGCCCCCATACTCATTCGGTCCTTGCGGTCAAGTAATGTGGTCATAAACCAGGTCATATTGATGTAAAATAGCTCCCGCCGTTTCGATTCTTCCAAGCTTTCTCCCGGTAATCTCGGCGTTTCCTTTACAGCTTGCTGATACTGTTCCATCACATATTCAGATAGCTTTAATTTTTCCCGCCAGTGGTTATTTAATAGTTTTTCCCGTTCAGAAACGGAACGCATCCATGGAAATCCTGGCCGCTCCAAATCTTGTTTCCGATGAAACCATGGGTAGCCGCCAAAAATTTCATCGGCACATTCGCCAGAAAGGCTTACGACGAAATCCTTTTTGATTTCCTTGCAAAACCAAAGCAAGGAGGAGTCCACATCTGCCATTCCAGGACAGTCTCTGACATGAACAGCTTCGATAAGATCGTCTACCAGTTTTTGCTGTGATATGGTTTTGTTATGATGTAAGGTTTTAAATCGATCCATAATCATTTGGATATATTTCCCGTCCGAATCCGGCTGGAATTCATTTGCAGTAAAATGGAGATCGTTGCCTTCATAGTCAATCGAGTATGTGTGGAGTTGCCCTTTTCCTTGGTCTTGGAAACCTTTTGCTGCAATCGCCGTTATGATGCTTGAATCAAGCCCTCCGGATAAAAAAGTACATAAAGGAACATCCGAAACGAGCTGTCTCGTCACTGCATCTGTCACCAGAAAACGGACCTTTTCCGCTGTTTCCTCCACCGAATCTTTATGTTCTTCACTTTTCACGTTCCAATAGCGCCAAGTTTTTAGACCATTTTTTGAAAAAGTCAATGCATGTGCAGGGCGCAGCTCCTTAATTCCCTTAAAAATCCCTGAACCTGGTGACCTTGATGGTCCTGTACCAAGAATTTCGGCGAGCCCTTCACGGTCGAGCTCGGTCTTTATTTCAGGGTACGTGAGGATTGCTTTTAATTCCGATGCAAAAAGTAACCCTTTTTTGTGTTCCGTGAAAAAGAGCGGTTTTACCCCTAATCTGTCACGTCCGATAAATAGCTGTTCCTTTTTACTATCCCAAACAGCAAAAGCATAAATCCCGTTTAAATAATTTACACATTCTTCCGCCCATTCTATATAGGCTGTTAACAGAACTTCTGTATCAGAATGACCCTTAAACGAATATCCTTTAGTATGGAGAATTTTACGCAGATCTTCTGTATTGTATAATTCCCCGTTGTAGCAAATGGTGTACACAATACCTTCTTTTTGTTTTGACATTGGCTGTCTTCCCCCTTCCGGGTCGACAACAATGAGTCTCTTATGTCCAAAACCAACATGTGTATTTGTCCAGATGTTCGTTTCATCAGGGCCTCTTTTTGCAAGTGTATTGGCCATTTTTGCTATTGTTTCTGTTTCATTTTTTAATAATTTATCAAAATCTACCCATCCAGATATCCCGCACACGGCAGCTTACTCCTTTCTACTATTGAAACTCCAAATTTCAATTACATGTTGTAGTGTATTCAGCCCAAAGCAATTGGTTAATTGTCCAAAAAATTTGGTATACCAAGTTATAAATTTGCAGGAAGATGTCTACAAAGAAGATGAAAGCATTTGGCACGGAGGTTTAAACATGAATCAACAGCAACGAAACAAACTTTTTCATAATCAACAGAGAGCTTTTAACGAGGGAACTGTTGAACAAATTAATGATCAATGGATTTTCTTTGATGAGGAAACGGAAGAAGCAAATATGCTTGATGATTTTCTTCAGCAGGAAATTGAAATCTTCCGGACGAACCGCTGGAGGAGAGGGATTTTATTTGAGTCAGGGAAAATCCGTATTGGAAACGAAGTCATTATGCTTCGTGACCATGATCAAGTAAGAATCAAGAAGCATTTAGTCTATTCCCTGGAGAGATTGCTTGAGGGGATTAATGATGATGCCTTTTTCCAATTTGTCACTACCCTAAACTCATTAGGTTTTTCTATTTATGATTGTATCTATTGTTATAACCATTTATCTTTCTTATCAGAGGAACAGCGAAAGGATGGGGTGAATTTTATTGTTTTTGATAATCAGGAACAAATTTGCAATGTACAGCACCATTTTTTCTATTTTGAAAAGGTCAATGATCGGTTTGAATTTACATTGAATACAGGGAAAAGGTTGATCATTGAAAAAATGATTTCATAAAAAAAAGCTGCCAGAAATAAAATGTACCCTATAGAGTAGACACTTAGAAAAAAAGTCTACCTATAGGGTACTTTTTTGTATAATTAATAAAAAATCATTTAGATAATGGGG
>NZ_JAVDUQ010000020.1:0-91423 GCF_031456445.1 Neobacillus niacini
GCAGAATATTTACTTCTCTTTGACATAAAAAATCCCCCTAAAGTAACGACAGATTTTTGTTTTTTCATCTGTCCACTTTAGAGGGAGCATATCACCCACCGGCTGTTCGGTTTTTTGCTTATTTTCAGCCGAGAGGAAAGTATAACTTTCCTCTCAGGCATAAGTGCAACTACGCCTCTGTCTTCGCCCTTAGGGGCTTGCCAGTCGGCGAGTTTTCTTTATCTGGAATTTCACTTGCACCATCTTTCTAAATGGAAGCAATGTATGATAAGATTATCTTTTGCATAGGGGTTTTTCGGATTCATTAGGGGGGAAAATCATGATTTATTTTGATAATAGTGCTACAACCAAACCATATAAAGAGGTTTTGGAGTCATATGTAACGGTTTCAAGTGAATACTTTGGAAACCCGTCCTCGCTAAACGCCTTAGGAGGACAGGCTGAAAAACTTTTGACAAAGGCCAGGGAACAGGTGGCAAATCTTTTAACTGTAAAAAAAACGGAGATTTTTTTCACATCTGGAGGTACCGAAAGTAATAATTTAGCGATTAAAGGTGCTGCATACATTCATAAAAATAAAGGCCGCCATTTGATTACGACAAGCATTGAGCATGCCTCTGTCAAAAAATCCTTTGAGCAGCTCGAACAGGATGGATTTGAAGTAACCTATCTACCAGTTGATTCGAGTGGTAGAATTCAAATAGACGACTTAAAAAAGGCGATCAGGAATGATACAATTCTCATTTCAGTTATGCAGGTCAATAATGAAATTGGGACAATCCAGCCAATAAAGGAAATCGGAGAATATTTAAAGAAATTTCCTAACATTTTGTTCCACGTGGACGCCGTTCAGGCTGTCGGTAAAGTACCGCTTTCATTGAATGAATACAGAGTAGATCTATGTTCATTTTCCGGTCATAAATTTCACGGCTTGAAAGGCACCGGAGTTTTATTCGTTCGTGAAGGTGTACGGTTGTCCCCCTTATTAGCCGGAGGAGGACAAGAACGGAAGCTCCGCAGCGGCACAGAAAACGTTGCAGGGGCTGTTGCTCTTTCGAAGGCGTTACGAATGGTATTGACGGAAGGGAAAAACGGAATTGAAAGAATGAGCAAAATCCGGGAAATCTTAAGAAATGGGTTAAGTGAATTAGAAGAGGTTCAAATTCATACTCCCACTCTAAATTCTGCTCCACATATTTTAAATTTTTCCATTAAAGGAATAAAATCTGAAGTATTGATCCATGCGCTGGAGGAAAAAGGAGTCTATGTCTCAACCACAAGCGCATGCTCTTCAAAGAAGAAATCTCCAAGTTCAACGTTGCTTGCTATGGGGGTCACGGATGAACTGGCTGAAAGTGCCATACGCGTCAGTCTCTCCTTTAACAACACAGAAAATGAGGCTCTTGCCGCTCTTGCTGCAATTAAAGAGGCATCTGAACATATACGAAAGGTAATGAAATAATATGAATTATGATCGAATCGTCATTCGCTACGGCGAAATGTCAACGAAAGGCAGAAACCGTAATAAATTCGTTGATAAATTAAGAAAAAGCGTTAAATCTGCTCTTACCGCTTTTCCGAACATCAAAGTGGAAGCATCACGTGACAGAATGTATGTTTTGTTAAACGGTGAAGATGTACAAGAAATTAAAACGGTTTTAAAAAAAATATTTGGGATTCAATCATTCAGTCCGGCTGTTAAGGTCGAGCGTGATTTGGAAAAAATGAAAGAAGCTGCTCTCGAATTAGTAAATTCACTTTATCAAGAAGGTCAAACTTTTAAAATTACGGCGAAAAGGTCTGATAAAACCTTTGAACTGGATACGGATGGAATCAATCAACTATTTGGTGCTCATCTGTTGACAAACATTCCGGGTCTAAAGGTAAATGTAAAAAGGCCGGATATCAATTTATTGATTGAGGTTCGAAAAGAGGCTGTTTATCTTTCCTGTGAAACAATAAAAGGGGCTGGCGGCTATCCGGCAGGTTCCAGCGGTAAAGCGATGTTAATGCTTTCAGGCGGAATCGATAGTCCTGTCGCCGGATTTATGGCCATGAGGAGAGGGCTGGAAATAGAAGCTGTTCATTTCTTCAGCCCACCATTCACGAGCGAACGGTCAAAGGAAAAGGTCATTGACTTGGCTAAAAAGCTTGCTGAGGTATATGGGCATATGACCCTCCACATCGTCCCGTTCACAGATGTTCAGCAGGCAATTCGTGAACAAGTACCTGAAAACTATACGATGACTACAACAAGAAGATTCATGCTCAGAATTACCGATAAAATTAGAGAAAGCCGGGAAGGGCTTGCTATTATTACGGGGGAAAGCCTTGGCCAAGTGGCGAGTCAAACACTTGAAAGTATGTTTACCATCAATGAGGTAACGAATACACCAATCATAAGACCGCTTATAACGATGGACAAAACGGAGATTATAAAAATTGCCCAAGAAATTGATACACTTGAGATTTCTAATAGACCCTATGAAGATTGCTGTACGATTTTTGTTCCTGCATCTCCAAAAACAAAACCACGGCGAGAGAAAGTCCGTCAATATGAAAGCTATTTTGATTTTGATCCATTGATTGAAGAAGCAGTTGCTGAAACGGAGACTATAACAATCAAACCAGATCGCAACACACAAACAGAATTGGATGAATTATTTTAATAAATAATTTACGAAATTTCTGTGAACAATTACCAATTGATATCAAGAATGAACCTTGTGAGTTCTACACATTATAAACTCACAAGGAGGTGATATCAAATGGCAAACAACAATTCTAATCAATTACTAGTTGCTGGTGTTGAACAAGCTCTTGGCCAAATGAAATACGAAATTGCTACTGAATTTGGTGTACAACTTGGTGCTGATACTACTTCTCGTGCTAACGGATCAGTTGGAGGAGAAATCACCAAGCGTTTAGTCGCAATGGCTGAGTCTCAACTAGGCGGCGGATTTGCTCGTTAACAATTAAATAATATGGCTACAGAGAGCGGGAATTATTCCTGCTCTCTATTTTATTTTATTAAAAAATGTTTTTCAGATAATAATAATTTAAAATTTTGGGACAATTTCGTATAATAAAGATGGATATAAATTTTTATTGCTGAGGGGGAGAGTTATGAAACGGGAGGATTTAATTGCACCGGAAAATTACAATCTTGTTTCTGAAGTAGAACGTTTTGCAAAAGACCCGAACAAATTAGCATTAAAATGGGAAAACGAATCAGGTGAAACAAAACAGGTTACATATGAGGAATTATTGAAAAAGGTAAATCAGGCAGGGAATGTGCTGATTAATAATGGATTACAAAAGGGGGATACCATTTTAATTATTGTTCCAAGACTGATTGAAGCCTATATTGTCTATCTGGCTGCATTAAAAGCGGGGATGGTCGTAATTCCAAGTTCTGAAATGTTAAGGGAGAAGGATTTACAATACCGGATTACGCATGGGGATGTTAAGGCTGTTATCAGTTATTATCCATATGTGGGTCAGTTTGAAAACATTTCGGATGTCCAATCCCTTGTTAAATTTTCCCTAGGAGCAAAAGTGGAAGGCTGGTGCTATCTGGATGAAGAAATGAAAGCGGCTTCAAAGGATTTTGCCATTGCGGATACAAAAAGAGAGGACATGGCCTTTTTATCTTATACATCGGGTACGACCGGAAATCCTAAAGGGGTTGTGCATACTCACGGCTGGGCATTTGCTCATTTAAAAACGGCCGCGCCTAAATGGCTGGCCATTGAAGAAGGGGATACTGTTTGGGCTACGGCAGGTCCGGGCTGGCAAAAATGGATTTGGAGTCCATTCCTATCTGTTCTTGGGTCAGGCGCAACAGGTCTTGTATACAATGGTAAATTTGAACCGAAAAAATATTTAAGCCTGCTGCAAAAATATGATGTAAATGTTCTTTGCTGTACGCCAACAGAATATCGATTAATGGCAAAAGTAGATAATTTGGCAGAATACAAATTGCCAAACCTTCATAGTGCAGTATCCGCCGGAGAACCGCTAAATCGAGAGGTAATTGATACTTTCAGAAAATATTTTCATGTTGAGGTTCGCGACGGCTATGGTCAAACTGAAAACACCCTGCTCGTTGGAGTAACAAAGGGAATGCAGTTAAAACCAGGCTCCATGGGCAAACCAACCCCTGGAAATCGTGTTGAAATCATTGATGAGGATGGAAAGGTTTGTGCAGTTGGTGAAGTGGGGGATATTGCAATTCATGTTGAAACCCCTGCTCTATTCAAAAAATATTATAAAGACCCGGAACGAACTGCGATGCAATTCCGCGGTGATTACTACGTAACGGGTGATAAAGCGAAAATGGATGAGGAAGGCTATTTCTGGTTTGAAGGGCGCGGCGATGATATTATCATTAGTTCCGGCTATACAATTGGACCATTCGAAGTAGAGGATGCTCTTGTCAAACATCCATTTGTCAAAGAATGTGCCGTAGTGGCGAGCCCTGATGAAATTCGCGGGTTTATTGTGAAAGCATTTGTTGTTCTACAAGAGGGCGTTGATTCGAATCATCCAGAATTGACAAAGAATCTTCAGGAGCATGTAAAAGAACTGACAGCGCCATATAAGTACCCAAGAATGATTGAGTATGTATCGGATCTTCCGAAAACTACCTCTGGAAAAATCCGCCGTATTGAACTTCGACAAAAAGAAATAGAAGCTGTAAAAAAATAATGCAAAAATAAGAGGAGCTGTCCAAAAAGTCAGATAACTGACCTTTGGTAGCCCCCTCTTATTTTTATTTTTGGTTCTGAGTTAAATTGGTCTGTTGATTTCCGCTCCAGGCGCTTCCCGCGGAAAGCGAGTGACCGGAGTGGAAATCAACAGGCCCTTTTGCAGAGACAATCAGTTAGTAAAAAATTTCCGAGAAAAATACCCTTTCTCGACAATATGGCAATCGTTATCCCAATTGTTTATTTATTTTGGGCAAAAATTGGTGAATTAAATTTTCCCCTTTTCCTACCGTTTCACGTTATAATAATATTTCGATACTAGAAAGATTGGGGAATGGAACGAAAATGAAAAATTCAGAGATAAAAAAGGGAACCTTCCATGCTGGCTTTTCCTATTTCCTATGGGGGCTGCTGCCCATCTATTGGAAGCTTATCGATCAAGTAAACGCAACTGAAATTCTTGCGAACCGAGTTTTTTGGTCGTTTATTTTTATGGTGCTAATCCTTTTAGTAACAAAAAAATGGGGATTATTTCTTCAAACCCTTAAAGGATTTGCACAAAACAAAAAACAGCTTTATGCCCTGGCTATTGCCTCGTTATTAATAAGTATTAATTGGTTCGTCTATATATGGGCAGTTAATAGCGGTCATATGCTTGAAGCAAGTCTCGGTTATTATATCAATCCGCTCGTGAGTGTTTTATTAGGAATGATTGTCCTAAAAGAAAAATTATCCATTCCACAATATATTTCGTTTGGTCTAGCCACTATTGGGGTATTGATCATTTCGATTTCCCATGGGGAATTTCCTTGGATTGCCATAAGTCTGGCACTTTCTTTTGGTTTATACGGACTCGCTAAAAAATTGATCATTGTAGAGTCATCCGTCGGATTAACGCTTGAAACACTTGTTTTAGCACCGATTGCAGCATTATATATGTGTTTCTTATTTATGAATGGCACGAATTCATTTTTATCAGCAAGTGCGGGGACTGATTTATTGTTAATAGGTGCTGGAGCTGCTACGGCTGTGCCGTTGCTTTATTTTGCAAAAGGAGCGCAAAAAATACCGTTATCTCTACTAGGATTTTTACAATACATTGCGCCCACTTTAACATTAATTTTGGGAGTGTTTGTCTATAAGGAACATTTTTCAAAAGAGCAGTTCCTTTCCTTTATCTTTATTTGGTTTGCTTTAACGATTTATTCTCTATCTAAAATAAGACTATTTCCTGAAAAAGGAATAATCCAAAAAGAAAAATTGAACAGCTAAAAAAGAGGCGAACGAAAAGCCTCTTTTTTTATACTATAAGAATTTATAAATTGCTTCGAGAATTGTCCAGCTCCAGCGCCCTGCGTCTAGTGTCCTTCGCTCATCTCCCTACGATAAGTCAACATCGATTCGCTCCGCTCTTCGTGTTTCCTTTATCTCAGTCGATGAGCTCCACAAGGAAAGCTTCGACAGCATCAGCATCGCACGAAGGAAAAGCGTTAGCTTTTTCGAGGAGGCCATACGCCGCAAAACGGGCGCTTGCGCTTTTCTTAAAGAAATTGTCTCTTCACTTTATTCCAGTAGGAGTTATCTTTTAATTTAAGTGTTTTAATTTTTTTATTGCTCATTTTTATTTGAATTTTTTCCACATGGCGGATACTTAATGCTTCATTGTCCATGCCCATTACGGGGTGATCATTTCCTTCCGAAATCACCTTAAGTGTCAGCGTACGATCCTCTCCTAAAATAAAAGAAGATCCCAGAGTGCGGTAGCGATTATTATTTAACGAAGCTAACTCACTAATTTGCATACAGGAAATCAGCGGGTCAACTACAGAACCATTAAGCGATTTATTATATGCGGTGCTCCCTGTAGGTGTAGCTACTACCAGTCCGTCTCCACGGAACGTTTCAAAATGAAGCTGGTCTATGAAAACGTCAATCACCAGCGTTTTTATAATGGAGGAACGAATACTGAACTCGTTCAAACAAGGGAACACACCCTGTCCATCTACTGTTACTTCAAGTAAAGGATAACGGCGGACCTCGAATTGTTCATTTGCTGAGGCTTCAACCATTTTTGAAGTATCATCAATCCGAAAATCACAATACATACTTAAATTTTTAGTAGTCGAAATACCCGCGTAAAGACAATCTTCTCTAAATCCGGTTTTACGAACGGCCTGCAGGAAGGTCCCGTCATTCCCGATGCTGGCAATAATATTGGATTTCTGCTGGTCATCTACGATTGTAAAGCCATATTGGTTTGCTAACTCATAAATATGCGAAGCTTTTGAAAGCATATCGGCATCTCGTGTGTGATAAAAGTAAATATTGCGGCGACTTTCCATAACTGAATCCTCCTGTAAAATAAAGAATCAATTTCCATATTTTAACCCTTTTTAAAAATCTTTTGATAAAATATTGATAATCTCATTTTAGTTTAGCATTTTTTTGAAACAATATGAAAATACGAACGTAAATTTAACTGGATTGATACAGGTGGGGGGATACCATATGAACGGAAAACGCTGGGCCGCATTAGGGATTGCAGCTGCACTATTTATTGTCTCAGTCGTCATAAACTTTTTATCTGCTTTTGCCTTTAAAGGCATTGAGACGGACATTGGTGAATTTTTATCAACAAGTGAGCAGCCGTTTACGGAGGAAGTGGTGAAAGACGGAAGTGAATTAAAAAAAATTGCTGTCCTGGATGTAGATGGGGTTATTCAAGATACGGGTGAAACAACCTCTTTATTACAAAGTGCCAGCTATAACCACCAGGATTTTATGAAAAAATTAAATTATGTTAAGGATGATGATACCATCAAGGGCATCATCATCAAGGTCAATTCTCCTGGTGGCGGAGTCGTCGAAAGTGCTGAAATCCATGATAAACTAGTGGAAATCCAGAAGGATACAAAAAAACCGGTCTATATTTCAATGGGGTCAATGGCGGCGTCAGGCGGATATTACATTTCAACAGCAGCCAAAAAGATTTATGCAAGTCCGGAAACACTTACGGGTTCTCTTGGAGTCATTATGGAAGGAATCAATTATGAAGGATTAGCGAAAAAGTACGGCGTCGATTTTGTCACGATTAAAAGCGGAAAATATAAAGATATTATGAGCCCAACAAGAAAAATGACTGAAGAGGAGCGGCAAATTCTCCAACGGATGATCAATAATTCGTATGAGGGATTTGTGAATGTCATATCTGAGGGCCGCCATTTAAGTATCGACCAGGTGAAAAAGATTGCGGACGGAAGAGTTTATGACGGGCGGCAGGCGAAAGAATTGCATTTAATTGATGGCTACGGATATTTGGATGATGTAATCAAGAAAATGAAAAAGGATGAAAATTTGAAGGGAGCAAAGGTTATTCGCTATTCAGAAGACATTGGAATTGCTTCATTGTTCAGCATGCAGGTTCATAAATGGATGGGAGAAAATGCTGAATTGGCCGGAATGTTAAAAGTTCTCTCTAAGCCAAATTCACCAAGACTCATGTATCTTTATGCGGAATAGGGGCGGGGAAGATGGAAATGAATCATAATCAAGAGAACAAAAACCAAATGGATGATCATAGTTCCGAAGAAATGATGAACCATCATGAAGAAAAGGCTGACAGCGCAAACAAGGTTCAACCTGAAAAGGGAACGATAGCGGAATTACCAGAATATCCGATTCGATTTGCCGGATTTTGGATGCGTTTTTGGGCGTACCTGCTCGACTTAATTGTAGTCGGGAGTCTCGTTAGGCTGATTATTAAGCCTGCCTTTCGAATACTCGACATTTCCATAGCTGAATTTAATATGTTTGCTCCCATTTCTATTGCGTCAGCGGTTATCTTTTATTTATATTTTGTCCTCATGACGAAATATTTGCAGCAGACACTTGGAAAAATGGTATTTGGAATAAAGGTAGTGGATTTGAATAGGGAACAATTAACATGGGGAACGGTTTTATTCCGGGAATGGATCGGCCGCTTTATATCCGCAACAATCATTGTCGGGTATGTAATTGCTGCTTTTCTCCCGAAAAAGCAAGGTTTGCACGATCTATTTTCAGACACCATGGTTATCCACGTAGATAAATAATTTTTTAGCCTATCAACTTATGTTGATGGGTTTATTTTTTTTTCTTAAAGCCATACTAAAAGGCTGAAAGGATGTGAACGAAATTGATCTGGTTCCTTTTAATCTTTGTTATTCTTTTGCTCTTATTCTTGCTGATTATTTTTACAAAGCTGACCATTAAAGTGAATTATTATCACCATAATGACAATGATGACCTAAAGATTGAGTTTAGGATTTGGTTTGGTCTGATTAAATTCAAGAAACATATTCCATTAATTAAAATTGATGATAATTCACCTAGTATTGTTGTAAAAAGTAAAAAGAAAAAAGATCAAACTTCTGATAAATCTTCAAACGATGAAGTACATCAAATTACTCCTAAAGATATGATTACGAATTTAAAAAATACAAAAGAAATTCTGCAGCATGTAATTCATATGCATGTTATCATCCGTAAGTTTTTTAAAAAAATCTCTATAAAACAGTTTGAATGGCATACGATGTTTGGGGTGGGCGATGCGGCACATACAGGAGTATTGTGTGGCGGACTTTGGACCATTAAAGGAGGCATCGTCGGTTTACTCAGTAACTATTTTAAGTTAAAGGAAATGCCGATTTTAACTGTTACACCGCACTTTCAAGCAATAGTTATCCAAACTCAAGTTTCATGTATGTTTGAGTTTCGAATCGGGCAAGCTATTTTAGCAGGATTAAAACTAATTAAATTCTGGAAGGGCGGAAGCCCGAAATCAAAATCAAACACTAATTTTTCAAAGGAAAAAACTAAATCCGTTTGAAAGAGGAGGAAACTACCATGTCTGACCATCCAATTCAAGGTTTGATGACAACTGCAATGGAAAGTTTAAAAGAAATGATTGATGTAAATACAATTATCGGGGATCCCGTTGAAACCCCAGATGGAAGTGTCATTTTAACAGTTTCAAAGGTTGGCTTTGGATTTGCGGCTGGTGGAAGTGAATTTAAAGGAGCCAGCGCAGGTCAACAGGGCCAGGGGCAGAATCAGGGACAAAATCAGGGGCAGGGTCAAAATCAGTCAAACCTCCCATTTGGCGGAGGGAGTGGAGCCGGGGTTTCGATTACTCCTATAGCATTTTTGATTGTGAATTCCCAAGGTGTGAAAATGCTCCATTTAGACGAGAGTACTCATTTGTACGAGAAAATTTTAGAACTGGCACCACAGGCAGTGGATAAAATCCAGCAAATGTTTTCGAAAAAAGATCAACAACAGCAACCAGTCAATCAGCAAACTAGCCAGCAGATCCATGTAAAACACGATCTTGATTTATAATGAAAAGGTTAATCTTCCCAAATAGGAGGATTAACTTTTTTCTTGGCTTAGTTTCAGGTTGAAATAATTGCAAAAAAGATTCTGAAAAGATATATTTACACTGTACATATTACATGCGTTAAGCGTATTTAAAAACAGAATGTGCTTAAGCTTGATATCAAAAGGAGGATGTTAATAATGGCAAACGTAACATTTAAGAGTGGACCGGTCACTTTATTAGGTAATGAAGTAAAAGTAGGAGATAAAGCTCCTAACTTCACTGTATTGGCAAATGATTTATCAGAGGTTACTTTAGATAGTACGAAAGGACAAGTGCGTTTAATCATTTCCGTTCCTTCCTTGGACACAGGTGTTTGTGATGCAGAAACACGCCGTTTTAATGAAGAAGCTAATAAATTAGGAAATGTTAAAATTCTTACTGTAAGTGTGGATCTTCCATTTGCGCAAAAACGCTGGTGCGGTGCTAATGGCATTGAAAACGTGCAAACTTTATCTGATCACCGCGATCTTTCATTTGGGGAAGCTTATGGCGTGGCAATTCAAGAATTAAGATTATTAACTCGTGCTGTATTTGTAGTAGATTCAAGCGATACTGTTACATATGTTGAGTATGTAAGTGAAGCAACCAACCACCCTAACTATGAAGCAGCTTTAGAAGCAGCAAAAAGTGCAAAATAATTAAATCGTGAAGGAGGCCTCCGTCAATGGCGGGGTCTTTTTTTTGGCCGATAGGAAAGTATAACTTTCCTATCAGGCATAAGTGCAACTACGCCCTTAGGGGCTCGCCAGTCAGCGAGTTTTCTTTAGAAAATGGAGGTCATACGATGAAAACTACTCCAGTTGAAGAGCTTTTTACGGTATTCAATCAAACAGCCCTCGGGATCCAAGAAGAATTGGAATGCAGCTTTTTAGAAGCATTGGCTGAAACAGGAGAGAACCTGTTCCACGGTTCTATTCTCCAAGAGGAGTTAAGTGAATTAACCGTTAAAAGGCTAAAAAAACATTATGAAGAAATTCAGATTAATAAATTTTCGAATGAAGAAATTCGAAAAGCGTATCAGCTTGTGATTTTAAAAGGGATGCAGGAAAATGTGCAGCCAAATCATCAAATGACACCGGATTCGGTTGGCATGCTCGTTGGGTATTTAGTACAAAAATTTGTCGTACCGCCATCAATGCGTTTGCTTGACCCGGCAATTGGAACAGGTAATTTATTAACTACTGTATTAAATCATTTACAAAAAAACGTGGATTCAATCGGTGTTGAGATTGATGATCTTTTAATAAAGCTTGCCTACGTAAATGCTAATTTACAAAAGCATCCTGTAGAGCTATTCAATCAGGATAGTCTTGATCCATTATTTATTGATCCCGTTGATGTGGTAATTGGAGATTTACCTATTGGCTACTATCCAAATGATGTTCGGGCTGCCGACTATCAATTACAGGCCAAAGAAGGACATTCCTATTCACACCATCTTTTTATTGAACAAAGTGTCCGACACACAAAACCGGGAGGGTATTTATTCTTCCTGATACCGAATACACTCTTTGAAAGTGAGCAGGCTGGAGGTCTTCATGAATTTATAAAGGAACATGTCATCATTCAGGGGCTTCTTCAATTACCAAATAGTATGTTTAAAAATAAGAGTACGGCAAAAAGTATTTTAGTTCTGCAGAAAAAAGGCGAAGAAGTAAAGCCTCCAAAGCAGGCTTTACTTGTTAACCTGCCAAGTCTATCAAATGCTGCAGAAATGGACAAAATCTTATTAAAAATGGACAAATGGTTCCAAGAGAACAAGCCAAAAAACCGATAAAACATCGGTTTTTTTGTTTTTTTACTAATAGTACAAAAAATTTGAATAAAATTATATTTTGAATGTAACCGCTGACACTTAAATTACTCCTTGAAATATGACAGATCCAGTGTTTAAATGAGTATTTGAGAGAAATATTCCGTGTTAGTTTGCACAAGCTAAAGGTGTGCGAAACAGAGCCTTTGCAAACTGATGTTGTTATATATAAAGGAGCGGTAGCAAAATGTCTAAAATTATTGCAATCAATGCCGGCAGTTCTTCCTTAAAGTTTCAATTATTTGAAATGCCAAGTGAAGAGGTTATTACAAAGGGATTAATTGAAAGAATCGGTTTAAAAGATTCTATTTTTAATATCACTGCGCATGGTGAAAAAATTCAAGAAATTATTGATATTCCGAATCATGACGTAGCCGTTAAGATGCTTTTGGATAAACTTACGACGCTTGGAATCATCCAATCGTTAGATGAAATTGAAGGAATCGGGCATCGCGTAGTACACGGCGGTGAAGAATTTAATGATTCTGTTCTGATAAACGATGAAGTTTTGGCAAAAATAGAAGAGTTATCTGAATTGGCACCGTTGCACAACCCGGCAAATATTACTGGTATTAATGCATTCAAATCGGTATTGCCAAACGTTCTGGCAGTTGCTGTCTTTGACACAGCCTTTCATCAAACGATGCCGGAAAGCTCTTTTTTATACAGTCTTCCATATGAATACTACAAAGACTATGGAATTCGGAAATATGGTTTCCATGGTACGTCCCATAAATATGTGTCACAGCGTGCTGCTGAGCTATTAGGTCGTCCAGTTGAACAACTGCGTCTTATTTCCTGCCACTTGGGGAATGGAGTAAGTATTGCAGCTATTGAAGGCGGAAAATCCATCGATACTTCAATGGGCTTTACGCCGCTTGCAGGGGTTACGATGGGAACACGTTCAGGAAATATTGACCCGGCCTTGATTCCATATATCATGGAAAAAACAAATAAAACAGCTGAGGAAGTTCTTGATATACTAAATAAAAAGAGTGGAATGCTCGCTGTTTCCGGTTTTTCAAGTGACCTGCGGGATATTGAAATTCAGGCAAAACAAGGCAATGAACGTGCGAAGCTTGCACTCGACGTATTCGCAAACCGGATTCATAAATATATCGGTTCTTATGCTTCCCGTATGTACGGTGTTGATGCGATTATTTTTACAGCGGGAATCGGCGAAAACAGTGATGTGATAAGAGAAAATGTCCTTAAAGGACTTGAATTCATGGGAGTTTACTGGGATCCTGCCCTTAATAAGGTAAGAGGGGAAGAAGCTTTCATTAACTATCCTCACTCACCTGTTAAGGTAATAATCGTCCCAACAAATGAAGAAGTAATGATTGCCCGCGACGTCGTTCGTTTGGCAAATTAATGAATTGAAAAAGGCAAAGTCGCTTAAAAAAGGGATTTTGCCTTTTTTTAATCCTTCCGTTTCTTTATGTTATACTAAAAGAAAGAATTGGAAACAGGAGGAATGTTTTCATGCCGCTCTCAGACAGGGAGAAAAATGTCTTGAAGGAAATAAGGGAATGGGAGAACCGTTTGTTAAGCTATGAGGCAAATGACTTTCAATTGACCTATGAAAAATACCTTGAACGTTCCTTTTTACTTTTACCCGAAACGGTTCAAAAAAAGTTTTTTCTGTTAATCGACAACTGGCTGTTTCATTTACATGGCATGATTCAAGGGTCACAGCTTCAGATGGATGCAAAGGAACGAATTCTTTCATCCGGAAGAATTTTTTACAAGGATTTAGAAAAAATAGATGATCTAAAAAAATTAGAAATCAACCAACTACATTACATAGCCCATCAGCAAATCGCTAAACATCGGATGTATTCCTTTGTACAAGGGGGACTCTCGGGGACAGGCGGTACCTTGCTTTTGGGAATGGATATTCCGGCAATGGCCGTAATAAATTTACGGGCTGTACAATTAATTGCGATGACCTATGGATTTGAGGTCAATACCCCTTTTGAAATGATGACCTCATTGAAGGTTTTCCATACAGCAACACTTCCTCCTAGAATTCAGAAGGACGGATGGGCAGCGCTCATGAATGAATTAGACGGGCACGATGATTTTTATTTTTATCAAGGGAAAGAGGAAATAACTGATATTACCTGGCTGGAGCAGCCTATCCAACAACTTTTAAAGGCAATGGTAATCGCTATATTTCGAAAAAAATTGATTCAGGACATTCCGCTCGTCAGCATGGCGATTGGAGCAGGGGCAAATTATCAGTTGACCAGGAAAGTAACTGAGGTTGCCCACAAATATTATCAACTTCGTTATTTAAAAGAAAAAGAGGAGTATCCGGATGAGTACGAAAGAACATAAAAAAGAAGCGCCGAAAACCGTTCATTGTAAAGTGATAACCGTTAGTGATACACGAAATGAAGAAAGTGATAAAAGCGGGAGACTAATGATTGACCTCCTTGAAAAAGCAGGTCATAAGGTCCTTGATTATTGTATTGTAAAAGATGAAAAATCCCTTATTCAAGAAGAAATTTTAAAGGGCTGTGGACGGGAAGATATCGATATTATTCTCACAAATGGAGGCACAGGAATTGCCAAACGCGATGTAACGATTGAGACCGTTCAAGGGCTAGTTGAAAAAGAAATTGTCGGTTTTGGTGAATTGTTCAGAATGTTAAGCTATCAGGAGGATATCGGCTCTGCAGCCATATTATCACGAGCTATTGCAGGGGTGGTGAAAGATAAAGCCGTTTTTTCTACCCCAGGCTCATCGGGTGCTGTGAAATTGGCAATGGAAAAACTTATTCTCCCTGAACTTGGACATGTGGTGAGAGAATTGAAGAAAGATTTACAATAAAAAGCTCCCAAATCGGGAGCTTTTCTAATGGTGCATTTTAATAGAAACTTCTTGGTTCGCACGATACCAAATCCATAAATCATTGATAATGGAAGCGAGTTCCGCGATCTCACTGTTTAGTTCACAGGAACGAGGGAAGTCGCTTTCATCTGAAAGCTGCGCTTGTTTTCGATTAATCGTATTTTCAAGTTCTGCAATTCGGTCAGGAATGGTGCCGCGAATTTGTTCCCAATACAACAAAATAGCTGCCTGGGTCTTTCGGGAATAGTGTTCCCAGTCTAATTGAATATCAGGGAGTTGAATTCCCAGCCGTTGATCGAAAGAAAAATGTTCTTCCATACATTTGCCTCCACATGTATAGTTTTTTTAATTTTACTACACATTATCAGAGCTTTCACTGGAAAACTATTAATCTTCAAGTTATGTTGAAAAAAAAATATAAACGATATTATCCGTGTACGTTAAATTTTTATTAGGATTCCTTTTCGGTGCGAACAACCAGGACATCACATGGAGCATAGCGGGTTATATGTTCCGAAACACTGCCGATAAAGAAACGTTCTACTGCATTCATACCTGTAGCACCGCAAATGATTAAATCTACTTTGTGTTTTTTTGCCATCTCTTTTGGAATGAGTATTTTAGGTGAACCAAACTCAATTTCATAATCAACCTTGGTTACGCCAGCAGCTAAAGCAATCTTTTGATATTCCTGAAGAAGTTCCGATGCCAAAGTGTCAGCTTTCTCGGCTATTGAGCGATCATAAGCTTCAACCATTGCGAAGGTTCTCGTGTCGATGACATGAGTTAAGAGAAGGCAGGAATTGTTTCGCTTGGCAATTTCAATCCCTTTTTTAAAAGCCCATTCTGCTTCTTTTGACCCATCAATAGCGACCAAAATAGTTTGATATTTAAGTCCCATGATTCATCATCTCCTTACCTAAATTATACAACATATAAAAATGCATAGTTGTGCCAATTTTTCGAACAATAATAAGGTATTGATAATAGATAGAAGGGGGCAGTCACATGACCAAGCGTGATCCGAATAAGCAAAATATTTTTGAGTTTGATGAACAGGGGACAAATGAGGTAAGCGAGCAAATCTTGAATTCGTATAATAGCGGATTCATCGGAGAGGGATCCGATCAGGCTGAAAGTAATCAATTTAGCAGTACAGAAGGTTAGGCATATTTATTGCGTAGGGTGGCTGTCTGCTTTAGGGCAGTCTGTTCATGCCCTTTGGATTTGGAATGCCATTTGGATTTGGATATCCCTTCTTGGGAGGATTCCCATTCTTTATTTAATAAAATTTGAGGGTTTAAAACTATCCATATCCTTATTAGCCTTGGTATTAATTCAAATCGTAGGGCTTTGTCATATTGACAAAGCCAATTCTGAATTTTATACTCCATTTTCAATAAATCAATGCGGACTAAAATCATGACAAGTTTTAACATCATAAAGCTTACTTATGGATATAATAGTAAATATGTATGATAAATATTGGAGGTTAAGGATATGCGGATCGGAGTACCTAAAGAGATAAAAAATAACGAAAATCGGGTAGCGATGACACCTGCAGGAGTAGTGAACCTATTAAAATTCAGTCATGATGTATATATTGAAAAAGGAGCGGGGCTTGGTTCCGGTTTTTCTGATGAAGATTATACATCTGCTGGTGCAAAGTTAGTAGAGTCGGCGGCAGAGGCTTGGTCCATGGAAATGGTGATGAAGGTGAAAGAACCACTGCCAAGTGAATACTCCTACTTCCGTGAAGGGCTAATATTATTTACATATTTACATTTAGCCCCGGAACCGGAATTAACAAAAGCTCTCATCGATAACAAAGTGGTTGGAATTGCCTATGAAACCGTGCAATTGGCAAATAGAAGTTTACCATTATTAACACCTATGAGCGAAGTGGCCGGGAGAATGGCAGCACAAATTGGTGCTCAGTTCCTTGAAAAGGTATATGGTGGTAAAGGAATTTTGCTTTCAGGAGTTCCGGGGGTCCATCGAGGAAATGTGACAATTATCGGCGGTGGTGTTGCTGGTACAAATGCAGCAAAAATGGCAATTGGTTTAGGTGCAAAGGTTACGATTATTGATTTGAATCCTGACAGGCTTCGTCAATTGGATGACATTTTTGGTTCTGACGTGACCACATTGATGTCCAACCATTATAATATTGCGGAAGCTGTTAAGGAATCAGACCTTGTGATTGGTGCGGTCTTAATTCCGGGAGCAAAAGCACCGAAGCTTGTAACGGAAGAAATGATTCAATCGATGAAACCGGGCGGTGTAGTCGTGGATATCGCGATTGATCAGGGGGGTATTTTTGAAACAACAGACCGGATTACGACACATGATAATCCAACATATGTAAAGCATGGAGTGGTCCATTATGCGGTTGCGAACATGCCGGGGGCAGTTCCGCGTACTTCCACCATTGCTTTAACAAATGTTACGGTTCCTTATGCATTGGAAATTGCGAATAAGGGGTATAAAGGGGCTTGTCTTAAAAATGAAGCATTGTTAAAAGGAATTAATACACTTGGCGGTTATGTAACCTACGAGGCGGTGGCAGAAGCACATGGTCTTGAATTTCAAGATACAAAGACATTACTAGAAAAAGAATAAGGTATAAAAAAACCAGCTTCGATTGGAAGCTGGTTTTATCATTACTAATATGTAGCCGCAATTGCCGTATTCATATAAGAAAGTTTTAAACCACCACTCCTCAAAGTGGGTGTTCGCAGAAACCTTCCTGCCTGTCCTCCATGTCTTATAGACAGAGGCGTGTCATTTCAGTTTCGATGTTAAAACTCCCTTTTACAGCTTAAAGGTTAAAACTTTATTATCATTACGTACAATGCAGCTTGTATTAGTATTTTACTGCAGATTATTTTATTATTCAATGGTTAAAAATGACAAATAGCTATTTAATAATTTGTAATTCTTTTGGGAATTTCGTTAATACCTTGGCACCGTCTGCCGTAATAAAAATATCATCCTCAATTCGGACCCCGGCTACTTCAGGGACATAAATCCCTGGTTCAATTGTGTATACCATGCCTTCTTCGATGACTAATTGATTCGTTTCAGTCATGGAAGGGTATTCATGAACGCTAATTCCGAGTCCATGTCCTAAACGGTGCGGGAAATACTCACCATATCCTGCATCGGCAATGATCCTGCGAGCGGTTAAGTCAACCTCTGCAGCCGTTATTCCAGGCTTACTAGCCTCAATTGCGGCAAGCTGCGCTTTTAAGACTGTGTCGTAAATTTCTTTTTGCTTATCATTGATGTCGCCGTAGGCAACGGTTCTGGTAATATCAGAACAGTACCGGTCAACGATAACACCGAGGTCAAATAAGACTAGATCGCCTTTTTGAATCTTTGTTAATCCTGGGGTGCCGTGCGGTGAAGCAGCATTTGCTCCTGTTAGAACCATTGTTGCAAAGGACATTTCCGTTACGCCCTTTTGTTTTAATGCATATTCAACTGCATTAAGCACATCTAATTCTGTTTTGCCTTCTTTGATTTCGCTTGCGCCGAATTCAACAGCATAGTCCGCAAGTGCACAAGCCTCCTCAATAATCTTTAATTCTTTTGCATCCTTAATCATCCGAAGTATACGTAATTTTTCTTCTGCAGAAATAAAAGCAGCTTTTGGGAAAAGATTCGAAAGCTGTTCATACCGTTCCACATTCATATGTTCTTTTTCAATCGCTGTTTTTGATACGGTATTAATCCGTTTTTGAATAGCGCTTTGAATCATTTCCCAAGGGTTTTGGATATCGCTATATCCAATGATTTCATGTTCCCAGCCGGAGCGTCTTGCGTCATGAACTTCCATGGACGGGCATACAAGGAATGGTTCTTCCTGTTGAAAAACAACGAGCGCCAGCAGGCGTTCATGCGGGTTTGTAAAATATCCACTTAAATAAAAAACATTTTCAGAAGAGGTAATGAAGCTTACTTCAACTTCATTTTCTTTCATCCAAGATTGGAGCTTTTCGACACGTTGATTCATGATAGATCCCCCTTAAAATCATTTCCACTTTTGAGATTATCAATTTAAGGTCTAAATGTAAACAAACTGTGCTTACTTGAGTAGAGAACTTGGTTTGATCCCAGTTCTTTTAATAGTTCCTTTTTGAGTTAGAAATTAAGGTTTGCGGGAAGTATCAAGTGCGGATAGTGCCCGTGGATATTAAAAATAAAGCATGTGGGAACTATGAAGTGCGGATAGTGCCCGTGCAAGTAAAAAAACGAAGCATGTGGGAACTATGAAGTGCGGATAGTGCCCGTGCAAGTAAAAAAGCGAAGCATGTGGGAACTATGAAGTGCGGATAGTGCCCGTGCAAGTTAAAAAACGAAGCATGCGGGAACTATGAAGTGCGGATAGTGCCCGTGCAAGTTAAAAAACGAAGCATGTGGGAACTATGAAGTGCGGATAGTGCCCGTGCAAGTAAAAAAGCGAAGCTTGTGGGAATCATGGAGGTCTGATAGTGCCCGTGCAAGTAAAAAAGCGAAGCTTGCGGGAATCATGGAGGTCTGATAGTGCCCGTGCAAGTAAAAAAGCGAAGCATGCGGGAACTATGAAGTGCGGATAGTGCCCGTGCAAGCAAAAAAGCGAAGCATGTGGGAACTATGAAGTGCGGATAGTGCCCGTGCAAGTAAAAAAGCGAAGCATGTGGGAATCATGGAGGTCTGATAGTGCCTGTGCAAGTAATAAAGCGAAGCATGCGGGAACTATGAAGTGCGGATAGTGCCCGTGCAAGCAAAAAAGCGAAGCTTGCGGGAATCATGGAGGTCTGATAGTGCCCGTGCAAGTAAAAAAGCGAAGCATGCGGGAACTATGAATTGCTGATAGTGCCCGTGCAAGTAAAAAACGAAGCATGTGGGAACTATGAAGTGCGGATAGTGCCCGTGCAAGTAAAAAAACGAAGCATGTGGGAATCATGGAGGTCTGATAGTGCCTGTGCAAGTAAAAAAGCGAAGCATGCGGGAACTATGAAGTGCTGATAGTGCCCGTGCAAGTAAAAAAGCGAAGCATGCGGGAACTATGAAGCCTGGAATCAATATTCAAAAAGAGCATATTTTTGCTAAAAGCTCTATCCTTTGGGTAAAGTTAATTCATGAGGAAGGAAATTCTAATTTTTGTATGGAAGTATTTATACAAACCAGTATTGAGAGGAGTAAAAAATAATGAAAATTTCTTACCATGGCCATTCAATTGTCCAAATTCAAACTGAAGGCAAAACGATTTTAATTGACCCGTTTATTCATGGAAACTCATTAACAGATTTAAACGTCGAAGAGGTAAATCCTGATGTCATTCTCTTAACTCACGGCCATAACGACCACGTTGGGGATACAGTTGAGATTGCTAAGAGAACTGGTGCCCTTGTCGTTGCCAACGCTGACCTAACCACTTATCTTAGCTGGCAAGGTGTTCAAACCCATGGGATGAATATTGGCGGTGCCAACCAATTTGACTTTGGAAAGGTCAAGCTGACGCAAGCTTTTCACGGGTCAGGTTATGCGACAGTGAACAACGAGATCATTTACTGTGGTATGCCAACTGGAATTTTGTTTAGCAATGAGGGTAAAACAATTTACCATGCCGGTGATACCGGATTATTCTCCGATATGAAGTTAATTGGTGAGCGCCATCCGATCGATGTGGCATTCCTACCAATTGGAGATAATTTTACGATGGGGCCTGAGGATGCAGCCTATGCTGCCAAACTATTAAACGCAAAAACAGTTGTGCCGATTCATTTCAACACCTTCCCGCCAATTAAACAGGATCCAAACAAATTTATCGAGCTTCTTGAGAATCAAAACGGTAAAGTCTTGCAGCCTGGTGAGGCAATAGAATTATAAGGAATTAAGGGTTTCGTCTACTTTTTTTCCTCCTTTTAGCATAAAAATGAAACAAGCATATATTTAAGGGAGGGGAAATTGTGAAGAAACACAGATATTTATTATGCCTTTTGCTTTGCGGGGCTATGCTTTATTACGCGGTGCCTCAATTATCGGTAACTGCATCCGGACTGGAAGGGATTTTTTCACTAGCGTGGCTTGCCTTAGCGCTGATGGTGATTGCCGGAAATTTAACGGGAATTCTCTATAGTCCGAAAAAAGCCGTTCAAAAACTGCAGCCGAATCGCAGCAAACGAAAATCCCGCATGTTTCATTAAAATTATAAGAAGAGCTCCGGTACAATCAAATGCCGGAGCTCTTCTTATAAAAGTAACAATCCGCATTGTCTAGCTCCAGCGCCTAGCCCCTCGATTCGCTTCGGGGCTAACCAAGGCGCTTCCGCTTTTCTTATTGTATCAAGGCTTTTTTAACTTTATAATTAAATTTACACGGAATCCGGGAAAGTCATTGCTGGATGAATGGGAATTTAAAATAAAGGGTGACGGTCTTGGCTACAAAGCATGAACAAATTTTACAATATATTGATGACCTTCCTGTTGGCGAAAAAATCTCTGTCCGCCAAATCGCAAAAGCGATGAATGTAAGTGAAGGTACAGCCTATCGAGCCATCAAGGAAGCAGAAAATAAAGGATACGTCAGCACAATCGAACGTGTAGGGACGATTAGAATTGAACGAAAGAAAAAAGAAAATATCGAAAAGCTCACCTTCGCCGAGATCGTAAATATTGTAGATGGTCAAGTTTTAGGGGGAAGAACAGGACTCCATAAAACACTGAATAAATTCGTTATTGGGGCAATGAAATTAGAGGCAATGATGCGCTATACGGAAGCGGGCAACCTGTTAATTGTCGGTAACCGGACACAGGCACATGAACTTGCCTTAAAAGCTGGAGCGGCAGTCCTGATTACCGGAGGATTTGATGCGGAGGACCCAATCAAAAAGCTTGCAGATCAACTTGAATTGCCAGTCATCTCAACCAGCTATGATACTTTTACAGTGGCAACAATGATTAACCGTGCAATATACGACCAATTAATTAAAAAAGAAATCATATTGGTAGAAGATATTTTAACCCCCTTATCGGAAACATTTTTCCTAAATACATCAGATACGGTTGGGAGATGGCACGAATTAAATCAACAAACAACCCATAGCCGTTATCCGGTAGTAGACCATAATATGAAGGTTCAAGGGATGGTTACCTCCAAGGATATTTTAGGACAGGATTATGAAACAACAATTGATAAGATTATGACAAAAAATCCGATGAATGTAAGCGGAAAAACAAGTGTTGCTTCCACAGCCCATATGATGGTCTGGGAGGGCATAGAGGTTCTTCCAGTGGCAGATGATTCGAACCGTTTAGAGGGTATTATCAGCCGGCAGGATGTGTTAAAGGCGTTGCAAATGAATCAGCGACAGCCCCAGGTCGGTGAAACAATTGATGATATCGTCACAAATCAGATTGAGTTAATGTCTGGAAGACCAAAAGGCGAAGAGGTCTATTCATGTCAAGTCAGCCCCCAAATGACGAATCATCTAGGAACCATTTCATATGGAGTTTTTACAACCATCGTCTCAGATGCGGCGAATCGAATTTTACGCAGCTATAAAAAAGGTGATCTTGTTGTTGAAAATATGACCATCTATTTTCTTAAACCCGTTCAAATGGAAAGTACATTAGAAATTTATCCAAAAGTGCTTGAAGTAGGGCGGAAGTTTGGTAAGGTAGACGTAGAGGTTTTTAATGACGGCATATTGGTCGGAAAAGCGATGATGATGTGCCAGTTGATTGATCGAACCTAAAACAATAAATAAAGCCGCTCCCAATCAATGGAGCGGCCTTTCCATTATTTACTCTCTTTGAGTGTCTCGGCTTCTTTAACAGCAAATGGCAGGTAATGTTTATAGGCTTTATACCCCGTCCAGGAGCTTAGACCACCAAGGATAATAAAAATAGCTGCAACAATAATGGTCACAGTTGTTTGTGATAAATACACGGTGTTAATCCCAAAAAAGAAGACAAAAAGACCAAGAGCGATACTCGATTTAGCCGAAAGCCATTTCTTTTCAGCAGGACGGTTGCTTCTAAAGTACTTTGTTTTATAAAATAAATATAGTACAAATAATAAGACAATTAAAATAACGAGTACTGACATTTTTTGCTCCTCCGAACTTTTAAAAAATCATCTACTATTGTACAGGTTATCATCAAAAAATGCCAGAATCGGTTCAAACTGAACAGAAAAAGGAGACGCCATGCAGGAAAAAATTTTAGAAACAATTAAAAAATATGAAACCATTATTGTTCACCGCCACGTTCGTCCGGATCCCGATGCATACGGGTCCCAATGCGGACTTGTCGAAATGCTGAGAGCATCCTTTCCGGAGAAAAAGGTATATGCTGTGGGGAAGGAAGAACTTTCCCTCAATTTTATGCAGCGGCTGGATTCAATTGAGGATGAGGTTTATAACGGTGCGCTAGTGATTGTGTGCGATACGGCGAACACAGAAAGAATTTGCGACAGCCGGTATACATTAGGTGATATGCTGATAAAAATTGATCACCATCCTAACGAGGACCAGTATGGAGACTTTTTATGGGTGGATACGAGCGCAAGCTCATGCAGTGAAATGATTTATGATTTCTATTTATTTGGGAAAGACCAAGGTCTAAAAATGAACGACAAAACCGCAAGACTGTTATATGGAGGAATTGTTGGAGACACCGGAAGATTTCTTTATCCAAGTACAACGGAAAAGACTTTTTCGTATGCAGGAGAATTGATCCAATATCATTTTTCACGAACAGAGCTCTATGACAAAATGTATGAGTTGGATTTAAATATCATTAAGTTAAATGGCTATATTCTGCAAAACTTTGAATTGCAGGAACATGGGGTAGCCTCGGTTATTCTTTCAAAGGAGCTTTTAAAGGAATTTGGAGCGAAACCGCCGGAGGCTTCTCTATTGGTTAGTACATTAGGGGATGTTAAAGGAATTACAGCCTGGGTCTTTTTCATTGAAGAAGATGACCAAATTAGGGTGCGTCTCCGCTCGAAAGGACCGGTAATTAATGGAGTGGCACGCAAGTTTAAAGGCGGCGGTCATCCACTTGCTGCAGGTGCATCGATTCATTCATGGGATGAGGTAGACTTGGTTTTGAATGAACTTCGTAAGGTTTGTGAAGCACATACTTAACCGAGAGGATAATAATATTGGGCCCTTTATTTAGGACCCAATATTATTCATCAAAATTGATTTCAAGTTCAATGGAAAGAGTGGTATAAATAATCATTTCTTTCACTTGCAGTTTGTATCTTTTATTGTTGATTTTCACTCTTTTATTTTCAATGATTTTTTTAATCAAATCCTTACTTTTATAAACGGTTTCTAAGTCCTTGGCCAGCATCATGCTGATATCATCCTTGGTGGATTCCTCTGTCTCAAAAGTACTTAGTTGGTCAAGCTTGAATTTTTCCCAGTTTGTAATTCGAACATTTATTTTTTGTACCGTAATTTGTTCAATATTGCGCTTATTACTCTCTTTATATTCCTGCTGCCAAATATTGATATCTTTTTTTAATTCCTGAATATCATCTTCCTGCTTTCGAATTTTTTGTGTGTGCTTTTCCTGCCATACCCCGAAAATATATAAAAAAATAACCCAGCTGATGGCCCCCCCAACAGCCATTCCGGAAAAAAATCGCTGCCACGTGGAATTTCTATAATAAGGGGGAATTCTCATGATAAATACTCCTGTGTTAACCAATTGATCAAGAGCGCTCCTGTTTGGGCACCGCCAAGTGCGGAGAGAATTAAGAGTATCTGTTTAAATACGTCTTTTGTCTCAGCATTAAAAATTCCTCTCTCAAAGCTATACACGGCATCAAAGGTTCCGCCAATCGCTGCTACAATTGCCCAAATTCTAAGGGCAGAAGACAAACGGGCAACGGCTGTCAGCGGAGGCTGTCCAGTTAGGAAAGAGGCAATTCCCCCAATCAATGACCCGCCAAGTAAAACGCCTAATGCAATAAAGTAACTTTCGATAAAAGTAGGAAAAAAGCCTATCTCTTTCATGTTTTCAACCGCCCTTACACAATATCAGTTATCCCTTACTCATTTATATGGACAAAGCCTACTGAATATGTTTTTTCACTGAAATATGAGTAATGACTAGCTCCAGCGCCTAGGGGCTCTATGGTCTACAGCCAAGCCGTCAAGAAGGTCAAAGAACAACCTTCTCGCCGGCTCGTCTTATGCTTGGCTACAAAAAGCTAACGCTTTTTGTACGCATTAAGGGCGGCTAATCACTGGCTTCGCTCCGCTTTGCCAGTGAAAAGTCGCCCTATATCGCCCCTGACCAAGGCGCTTCCGCTTTTCTGTAGGGGAACATATTTTCTTTTTTTACCTGAAGATTTATAATAATAGATAGATAAACGTTTTAAGGGTGTGATGTGACAAATGTCTTTTATTCACCTGCATGTATATAGCGCGTACAGCTTATTAACAAGTACGGCATCTGTTCCGGATTTGGTTGAAAATGCAAAGAAAATGGGGTTTTCCGCTATAGCCATAACAGACCGAAATGTCATGTACGGAACAATCGAGTTTTATAAATTATGTAAAAAATTCGATATAAAACCCATCATCGGTTTAACGGTAGATGTTCAAAATGAAGAATCAGAAGCGGAGTCCTTTCCGCTTGTCTTACTTGCAGAAAATGATCAAGGCTTTAAAAACCTGTTAAAAATATCAAGTGCGGTACAAACGAAATCACCGAACGGCATTCCTTTTAAGTGGTTAAAACATTATTCAAAAGGGTTAATTGCTATCACCCCGGGAATCGAGGGGGAAGTTGAACAATATCTATTAGAAGGGAAAGAAGAGCTGGCGGGAACTGCAGCCGGTAAGTTAAGGGCGATTTTCGGTAAGGATCATTTTTTTCTCTCGATTCAAGATCATCATTTAGAGAAAGAAAGATTGATAAGAAATGGAATTCTATCGCTTTCTAAAAAATTAAATATACCCATCGTTGCAACAAATACGGTTCATTATTTAGAGAAAGAAGATACGTTTGCACATGAATGCATGCTGGCCATTAAAAATGGTGATAAATTAAACGATGAGCATCATGAAAAATTGGGGAGTGACCAGTTTTATTTAAAAACACCCGGAGAAATGGTTGAGGCTTTTTCTGAAACACCGGAAGCTTTAGAAAATACAATCGAAATTGAAAAGCGCTGTCAGGTAAATATTGAGTTAAATAAAACCTTTTTACCTGTCTACCCAACAGAAAATGGTATGCCAGCAGGAGACTATCTGGATATGCTTTGTAAAAAAGGATTGGCTGAGCGAATTACAGACCCTTCCGATGAATATCAGAAAAGGCTTGCTTACGAATTATCTGTCATCAAACGAATGAAGTTTAGCAATTATTTTTTAATTGTTTGGGATTTTATGAGATATTCCCGTAAAAATGGGATTTTGACAGGTCCGGGAAGAGGATCGGCAGCAGGTTCGCTTGTTGCCTATGTGCTATATATTACCGATGTAGATCCGCTTAAGCATCAGTTATTATTTGAACGGTTTTTGAATCCGGAGCGAATCTCAATGCCCGATATTGATATCGATTTTCCAGACCAGCGCCGCGATGAAGTTATTGAATATGTTGCAGGTAAATATGGGAACTTGCATGTTGCTCAGATTGTCACGTTCGGAACAATGGCTGCAAAAGCAGCATTGCGGGATGTCGGCAGAGCATTTGGATTCAATTCAAAGGAATTGGATCATCTATCAAGGCTTATTCCCTCACGATTAGGAATTAACCTAAAAGAGGCATATAACGAATCAGAGGAATTGAGGAAGTTTCTTCACGAAAGTCAATTAAATCGGCGGCTCTATGAGACGGCATTGAAGCTTGAGGGGTTGCCTCGGCATACATCCACCCATGCGGCGGGAGTGGTGATCAGTGAAAAGCAGCTTGTTGAGCTAATCCCTATTCAGCAAGGAAGCGGCAATGTGTATTTAACGCAGTACTCAATGGAATACCTTGAAGAAATTGGTCTATTAAAAATGGACTTTCTTGGGTTAAGGAATTTATCGCTGATAGAATCGATATTAACTTCTATTAAGAGAAAAACCGGAAAAAAAGTAGATATCGGTTCCATTTCACTAAACGATCCCGCAACGTTTGAACTGTTAGCCAGAGGGGAAACCACTGGGATTTTCCAGCTTGAGTCTGAAGGGATGCGAAAAGTTTTAGTCCGTCTAAAGCCTTCACGATTCGAAGATATTGTGGCGGTTAATGCCTTGTACCGGCCAGGACCAATGGAAAACATTCCATTGTTTATTGATCGTAAGCACGGACGGAAGCCAGTTAGTTATCCCCATCCGGATTTAAAAAATATCCTTGAGAATACATATGGGGTAATTGTCTACCAAGAACAAATCATGCAGATTGCCTCGACAATGGCTGGATTCTCTCTAGGAGAGGCCGATTTATTGAGAAGGGCTGTTGGGAAAAAACAAAAGGAGACACTTGACCGTGAGCGAAACCACTTTGTTCAAGGGGCTAAAAAAAAGGGATATGAACAAACCTTGGCGAATGAAATATATGATTTAATTGTCCGCTTTGCCAATTATGGATTTAATCGAAGCCATGCAGTTGCTTATAGCATGATTGCCTATCAGCTTGCATATTTAAAAGCGCATTATCCGTTGTATTTTATGGCGGGATTATTAACTGCATCAATTGGAAATGAATCAAAAATTTCGCAATACATCATGGAATCAAGGCAAAAGGATATCAATGTCCTTCCTCCCTCCATTAATTACAGCGGGTATTCCTTTCAGGTTGAACCAGAAGGAATTCGCTATAGCTTAGCGGCAATTAAGGGTGTCGGAGCAGCTGCTCTAAAGGAAATCTTTGGAGCAAGGAAAAAGAAAAAATTTGAAGATTTATTTGATTTTTGCAGCCGTATTTCATCGAAAGCAATCAACCGTAGAACGCTGGAAATCCTTATCCATTCTGGAAGTTTTGATGAATTTGGTGAAGACCGTGCCATTCTGCTTGCCAGTTTAGATGTCGCAATTGAACATGCCCAGCTGGTGAACCCGGATGACACTAGCCAAATTGACTTTTTTTCCGGTGAAGAATATTTCCCGAAACCAATGTATGTACTGGTTGATTCCATCAGGCTTGAGGACAAGCTATCCTTTGAAAAAGAAGCACTTGGATTTTACCTTTCCAACCATCCTGTTTCCATTTATGAAAAGGAGTTAAAACAAAAAGGGGCTCAGGCTTTATTTGAGCTAACTGTGAACAGGAACAGGACAATATCGGGAATTTATATTACCGTATCAAAAAAAATCCGAACAAAAAAAGGTGAATCGATGTCCTTTCTAACCATTAGTGATTCAAGTGGTGAAATGGAGGCAGTGGTTTTCCCTAATGTTTATAAACGCTATTCAGCCATTTTAGACCAAGGAAAATTTGCCGTCATCGAGGGAAAAGTAGAGGAAAGGGAAGGAAAACGTCAATTTATTATCCAGCAGGCAGCAGAAATGCAGCACTGGCTTCAGGAAAATAAAAAAAATGCCTCTGTGTTATACATCAAAATTGTCAAGGAAAAGCAGGATGACCATTCTTTAAGGCAGTTATATTATTTTTTAAAGGAAGAAAAGGGGGATACTAGTGTGGTATTACATTATGAATCCACCCGAAAAACGGTACGATTAGCAAGTGAATATAATGTTGAACCTACTTCTAAACTATTGAGAATTTTGATGGACTTTCTTGGTCCAGATAACATAGTGTTGAAAGAATAATTCTTTACAACTATCGCAGATATGTTATAGTGATAATGAGACGGGTGTGGTCAGACCACTCATAGTAAAGAAAAATAATAAAAATTTTTGGTGAAAATTTAAGGGGTGACTTAGCTTGACTTTACGTGAAGAAGCATTACATATGCATCGCATTAATAAGGGGAAATTAGAATCGAAATCAAAAGTTCAAGTTCGAAATGCTAAGGATTTGAGTTTAGCCTATTCACCTGGTGTAGCGGAGCCATGTAAAGATATTTATGAAAAACCCGAAACTGTGTACGATTATACAATGAAGGGGAATATGGTTGCAGTAGTTTCCGATGGGACTGCTGTCCTTGGTCTTGGAAATATTGGGCCGGAAGCTGCATTGCCTGTTATGGAGGGAAAAGCAGTTCTATTTAAAAGCTTTGCCGGAGTCGATGCTTTCCCAATCTGTCTAAATACAACAGATGTTGATAAAATCGTTGAAACCGTTAAGCTGTTGGAGCCAACCTTTGGCGGTGTCAATTTGGAAGATATTGCTGCCCCTCATTGTTTTGTTATAGAGGAAAGATTAAAAAAAGAAGCTAATATTCCAATTTTCCATGATGACCAGCACGGTACAGCAATTGTTACGGCTGCTGGACTAGTCAATGCCTTAAAATTAATTGGTAAAAAGATGACTGAAATTAAGGTGGTTGCTAATGGTGCGGGTGCTGCCGGGATTGCAATCATTAAATTGTTATATCATTATGGTGTAAGAGATATTATCATGTGTGATACAAAGGGGGCCATCTATGAAGGTCGTCCTGCCGGAATGAATGCGGTTAAGAATGAAGTGGCGAAATTCACCAATCGTGATAATTTAGCTGGAAGTCTTGAAGATGTAATTAAAGGCGCAGATGTCTTTATTGGGGTTTCTGTTGCTGGCGCCCTTACAAAAGAAATGGTTGCGTCTATGAATGATGATGCGATTATTTTTGCTATGGCTAACCCAGATCCGGAAATTATGCCTGATGTAGCAAAAGAAGCCGGGGCAAGGGTTGTTGGAACAGGAAGATCAGATTTCCCAAATCAAGTAAATAATGTTCTTGCATTCCCTGGAATTTTCCGCGGAGCACTTGATGTTCGTGCCACACATATCAACGAAAAAATGAAAGTGGCTGCCGTTGAGGCAATTGCAGGTTTAATCACTGAAGCTGAGCTAAATGCAGATTATGTCATTCCGGGACCATTTGATGTCCGGGTTGCACCAGCTGTAGCAGCAGCTGTTGCAAAAGCTGCAATGGAAACAGGAGTCGCCCGTATAAAAGTAGACCCTGAAGAAATTAAAGAAAAAACGATGAGACTTGCTACAATTGGCAAAAGTGAGTGATATGGTAAGTGTCAAATACGAAAGTTTATCTGGAAATTGTTAAGCAGTTAAGAGAAATGATCACTGCTGATGGACTTAAGTCTGGTGATAAAATTCCATCTGAACGGGAATTGTCAGAGCGCCTGAATGTCGGGCGCTCTTCCGTTCGAGAGGCCCTTCGAGCATTAGAATTGCTAGGGTTAATTGAAACAAGACGCGGGGAAGGAACCTTTATCAGAGATTTCCGAGGGAATCAGCTGGTACAGCTTCTTAGCACCTTTATTTTACAGGACGAAAAAGCGAAACAAGATGTTTTTGAAACGAAAAATCTGATTGAAATGGATTGTCTTCGATTAGCCATTCAGCGAATGGGTAAAGAAAGTATTTTAAAACTCATTGAAAAGGTTAAAGCAAGTCGATTGAGTGATGATGAGTTTTTTTACCGAATCATTGAAAATGCTGATAACCATTTATTTTTAAGAATGTGGCTAATTTTAAAGGATTATTATAACTCACTTCATTTAAGTAAAGCTGAATATGAACAGGATGATTATCTTTTTTTACTCGAAGCGTTAGCGGAAAAAGATGAGCAAAAAACGCTTACTGCCTACCGGAATCTGCGAAAGTTGTCTTCTTAAGCGACAAATACTAACAAAATTTGAATCCCAAATCATTTATAGTGAATACAGACAAACAACGCCCGGAAAAAGAGGATTTTTGTTGGGTGGGTGGTCTGACCACTTTTAAGAACCCACAAAGGTATGAAGTAATTGAAGAATAGAAAGACTTTTGATTAGAAGGATGTAGAACTTGCCGGCTGGCCTTAGAACTACCAACGAGGGAGGTTATTTTTTGCTTAAAGACCTTTTTACAAAAAACAATACGAAGAAGAGAAAATATGCAACGATTCCAACTGAAACGGTAAAAAATGATGTTCCAGAGGGAATTATGACCAAGTGTCCTTCCTGTAAAAAAATCATGTATACGAAGGAACTAAATAAAAACCTAAAGGTTTGTATCCATTGCGGCCATCATTTCCAAATGAATTCACGAGAACGGATTGAAAGTTTTATAGATGAAGGTAGTTTTGAAGAACTAAATGAAAATATGCTTTCAAAAAATCCCTTAAACTTTCCTGATTATCTGGAAAAGCTTGAAAAAGACCGGGAAAAAAGTAAACTGAATGAAGCAGTTGTAACCGGAATTGGAACGGTGAATGGTCATAAAATTGTTGTCGCCATTATGGATGCCTCCTTCCGAATGGGAAGTATGGGTTCAGTTGTTGGTGAAAAAATAACACTTGCAATCGAGAAAGCCGATGAACTATCCGTGCCTTTTATTATTTTTACAGCATCCGGAGGCGCCAGAATGCAAGAGGGAGCATTAAGTCTTATGCAGATGGCAAAAACTAGTGTTGCTTTGAAAAGGTTTAGTGATAATGGCGGATTAATTATTTCAATGATGACACATCCAACTACAGGTGGTGTTTCCGCAAGCTTTGCTTCATTAGGTGATTATAATTTTGCAGAACCGAAAGCATTGATTGGCTTTGCAGGTCGAAGGGTAATTGAACAATCCATCCGTGAAGAATTGCCGGAGGATTTTCAAACCTCGGAATTTCTTCTAAAACACGGGCAGCTTGACGCGATTATTTCTCGTTTGGATTTAGTAGATCAAATTACTAACATTCTTGAAATCCATCAACCTGGAGGTGAGCTTGAATGGTAGGGGAACTAGAATTTGAACGTCCCATTATTGAGTTAAGAAAGAAAATCAGCGAAATAAGGGAATTTACCAAAACCGCTGATGTCGACCTAAGCTCGGAAATTGAAAAATTGGAAACACGTTTAGAGAAACTTGAAAAAGATATTTATGAAAATATTAAGCCGTGGGATCGCGTGCAAATTGCCCGCCATCCAAACAGACCGACGACACTGGATTATATTGCTGAAATCTTTGAAGGCTTTTTTGAATGCCACGGCGATCGGACCTTTTCGGATGATGAGGCGATTGTTGGTGGGATTGCAAAATTTAACGGATTACCGGTTACCATCATTGGTCATCAAAGGGGTAAAGATACGAAGGAAAATATCCGCAGGAATTTTGGAATGCCACATCCGGAGGGTTACAGAAAAGCACTTCGTTTAATGAAGCAGGCAGATAAATTTAAACGCCCGATTATTTGTTTTATTGATACAAAAGGTGCCTATCCCGGGAAAGCAGCAGAAGAACGGGGACAAAGTGAAGCCATTGCGAAAAACCTTTTTGAAATGGCTGGCCTGCGGGTACCTGTAATTTGTATTGTCATTGGAGAAGGCGGCAGCGGCGGAGCCCTTGCACTTGGTGTCGGAAATCGGATTTATATGTTGGAAAACTCTACCTACTCGGTCATTTCACCTGAAGGGGCAGCAGCTATTCTATGGAAAGACTCCGCTCTTGCAAAGCAGGCTGCAGAAACGATGAAAATCACTGCTCCAGACCTAAAAGGACTGGGGGTAATCGATGATATTATCCCTGAAATTAAGGGTGGAGCGCATAAGGATGTTAAAAAGCAGGCAGAGGAAATCAAAAACGCATTAAAGGATTCCTTACAAGAGCTTCTAAAACTTTCAGAGGACGAATTGATTGAAGACCGGTATAAACGATTCAGGACCATTGGTGAGTTTTCACTTGCAAAGGATTATATCGGCGTTCAGTAAAACGTGCCATTCTTAGGCACGTTTTTTCTATCAGTTTTTTTTTGAAACATAATATTCAATAAAAATTCTTGAAAAAGACAATGATAACGATTGCATTTCTACTTAAAACGCTTGCAGTTCACGGACTATTCCGTCTATTTTTATTGTCGTTATGAATCAGTTGTTATCGCTATTTCTTCATGTTATTTTATAAATATTCAAGTGTTTTATGCGAATACTAAAAGCAGTTGTCAATAGCATAGGCTGATTATCTAATTTTTTTGAAGTACATAAATTTGGTTGTTTAATAATAATGGGGTGATTACCATGAAAAAAATTGGGGTACTTACGAGTGGTGGAGACTCACCAGGTATGAATCCGGCAATTCGAGCAGTTGTTAGAAAAGCAATTTATCATAATGTTGAAGTTTACGGTATTTATGGTGGTTATTCAGGATTGATTTCCGGAAATATAAAAAAGCTTGAACTAGGTTCGGTTGGAGATATTATTCATCGTGGCGGAACCATGCTTCATTCTGCCCGCTGTTTGGAATTTAAAACAAAAGAAGGTCAGCTTAAAGGAATTGAGCAATTAAAGGCCCATGGAATTGAAGGACTTGTAGTGATCGGTGGAGATGGTTCGTACCGCGGAGCAAAAGCTTTGACTGAACAAGGCTTTCCATGTGTAGGAGTGCCGGGAACCATTGATAATGATATTCCGGGAACAGAGCTTACCATTGGATTCGATACGGCGCTCAATACCGTTATTGATGCCTTGGATAAAATCCGTGACACAGCTACGTCTCATGAAAGAACGTTTGTCATCGAAGTAATGGGACGCAATGCAGGGGATATTGCGCTCTGGGCTGGTCTTGCTGGTGGAGCAGAAACTATTTTAATTCCTGAAGAAAATTTTGATATGGATGAAATTGCTGACCGTCTTCGCAAAGGTCAGGAGCGCGGTAAAAAACATAGTATTATTATCGTGGCCGAAGGGGTATGCAGCGGCATTGAGTTTTCTAAAAAACTGGAGGAAGCAACCGGCTTTGATACCAGGGTTTCTGTTTTAGGACATATTCAACGGGGCGGCTCGCCAAGTGCTGCCGATCGTGTTCTTGCCAGCCGATTAGGAGCAAGAGCTGTAGAGCTTCTACTTGATGGGAAAGGTGGACGTGCAGTCGGAATCGAAAATAACCGGCTTGTCGATTACGACATCATCGAAGCGTTAGGGAAGAAACATACATTAGACCTGCAGCTTTATAACCTTTCAAAAGAACTGTCCATTTAATATTGCTCGATTTAGGAGGAAATAAAGGATGTTACGGAAAACAAAAATAGTTTGTACAATCGGTCCCGCAAGCGAGTCGGTTGAAAAATTAACACAATTAATTGAATCGGGAATGAATGTAGCAAGATTGAATTTTTCCCATGGAAATTTTGAAGAACACGGAGCACGGATTAAGAATATTCGTGAAGCGGCAAAAGAAACGAAAAATACAGTCGCTATTTTGCTTGATACCAAGGGTCCTGAAATCCGTACGAATAATATGGAAAATGGTGCAATTGAGCTTAAGTCCGGGGAAAATGTAATTGTATCCATGACAGAAGTGGAAGGAACACCGCAGAAATTTTCTGTTACATATGCCGGGTTAATTGAAGATGTCCACGTAGGTTCGAAAATTTTATTGGATGACGGTTTAATTGGTCTTGAAGTAACCAAAATTGATCAAGCTGCAAATGAAATCCATACAAAAATTTTAAATAGTGGTACATTAAAAAATAAAAAGGGTGTAAATGTACCGGGAGTTTCTGTTAATTTACCGGGGATTACTGAAAAAGATACAAAGGATATCCTTTTTGGGATTGAGCAAGAAGTCGACTTTATCGCTGCTTCATTTGTTCGACGTGCCAAAGATGTTTTGGAAATCCGCCAGCTTTTAGAAGAAAATAATGCAGCCCATATTCAAATTATCCCTAAGATTGAAAACCAAGAAGGCGTTGATAATATTGATGAAATCCTAGAGGTTTCCGATGGCCTGATGGTTGCACGGGGTGACCTTGGGGTCGAAATTCCTGCAGAAGAAGTTCCGCTAGTACAAAAAATGTTAATTAAAAAATGTAATGCACTGGGTAAACCGGTTATTACCGCAACGCAAATGTTGGATTCCATGCAGCGAAATCCAAGACCGACACGTGCAGAAGCTAGTGATGTTGCGAATGCTATTTTTGACGGAACTGATGCTATTATGCTTTCAGGGGAAACAGCTGCTGGTACGTACCCTGTAGAGGCCGTACAGACCATGCATAATATTGCCTCAAGAGCTGAACAGGCACTAGACCACAAAGAAATTTTATCAACTCGCAGCAAGGATACGGAACACAATCTTACAGATGCGATTGGGCAATCTGTTGCCCATACGGCACTTAATCTTGATGTTAGTTCAATCATTACTCCAACAGAGAGCGGGCATACGGCAAGAATGATATCAAAATATCGCCCGAAAGCACCAATTGTTGCCGTAACAGCGAATGATTCTGTCTGCCGCCGCTTATCCCTTGTTTGGGGGGTTTATCCTCAATTGGGCAGAATTTGTAAAACTACGGATGAAATGCTTGAAATTGCTGTAGAAGAGAGTCTCAACAGCGGCATTGTCAAACATGGAGATTTAGTGGTTATTACAGCCGGCGTTCCTGTTGGTGAAGCTGGTACGACGAACTTAATGAAGATTCATGTTGTTGGCGATATTATCACAAAGGCACAAGGTATAGGACGGAGATCTGCTTTTGGTAAAGTAGTAATTGCACATAATGCACAGGAAGCCAAGGAAAAAGTAAAACCTGGATCCATTTTAGTTACAATTGGCTCCGATCGCGATATGATGCCTGCGATTGAAAAATGTGCCGCACTTATTACTGAAGAGGGCGGCTTAACTAGCCATGGCGCTGTTGTAGGCTTAAATTTAGGGATTCCGGTAATCGTAGGTGTGGGAAACGCCTTAAACCTTTTTAAAGATGGCCAAGAAATCACAGTGGATGCAGCAAGAGGAGTTATTTATAACGGACACGCGAGTGTTTTATAATTAAAAAGAAGGGCTTTGCTCTTCTTTTTTTCTTTTTCAGTGGTATGATTGTCAAAACAAGCATTTGGGGGAGAGTATGATGCGTTATTTATTTTTAATGATTATTATCATTCCAGCTGCCGATATTGGGGTACTCCTTTTTTCCGGCAAAACCATTGGCGTATTGCCAACACTTCTCTTTATCCTTTTGACAGGGGTCCTTGGTGCTTATTTAGCAAAAAAAGAAGGATTACAGACCATTCGAAAAGCACAGGAGCAGCTGCGATACGGACAGATTCCCGGTGAATCGGTTCTAGATGGTGTATGTATATTGATTGGAGGAACACTCCTTATTACACCAGGGTTTATTACAGATATCCTTGGATTTCTCATGCTTTTCCCTCCAACCAGAAAACCCTTTAAATTTTTAATTAAAAATACATTCCGCAAATGGATTAACAAAGGAAATATAAAAATAATTAAGTAGGCTATGTGTTTCAATAAACATGCTTCACAAAACCATTAAATCAGCTATTTGTCTGACGTCAGATTGTCGAGAAAGGTTATTTTTCTCGGCAATTTCTCATTTTGTCTATCATTGTACAATCGAGCTGGTATTACAGTTAAAAGGGAAAAGAAAAGTGGTTTCATTGCCCGAACGAGCTGGTTTAGCGGGGGTCTATGCGACCGAATCAAGGGAAGAATCCCGTCCACGGTAGCAAAGCCGTGTTCTATGCGACCGAATCAAGGGAAGAATCTCCGTGTTCTATGCGACCGAATCAAGGGAAGAATCCCGTCCACGGAAGCGTAGCCTGGTTTTATGCGACCGAATCAAGGGAAGAATCCCGTCCACGGAAGCGTAGCCTGGTTCTATGCGACCGAATCAAGGGAAGAATCCCGTCCACGGAAGCGTAGCCTGGTTCTATGCGACCGAATCAAGGGAAGAATCCCGTCCACGATAGCGTAGCCTGGTTCTATGCGACCGAATCAAGAGAAGAATCCCATCCACGGAAGCGTAGCCTGGTTTTATGCGACCGAATCAAGGAAAGAATCCCGTCCACGGTAGCGTAGCCGGGTTCTATGCGACCGAATCAAGAGAAGAATCCCATCCACGGTAGCGAAGCCTGGTTCTATGCGACCGAATCAAGAGAAGAATCCCATCCACGGTAGCGTAGCCTGGTTCTATGCGACCGAATCAAGGAAAGAATCCCGTCCACGGTAGCATATACAAATTCTTTTAATAGTATTGAATTATTGCTTACACATTTACACAACTAAATGGACTTGACTGGTATTACAGTTAAAAGGAAAAAGAAAAGTGGTTTCATTGCCCGATTTGCATTAATTAACGCAGTGAATTGCTAGAGAAAGTAAATGAAATAAAAGGCTATCGAAAGTTTTTCGACAGCCGGTCGTCAGCTTTGCTGACGTTTTTCTATACTTTTTTTCCCATGATGAATGACCATAAATCATGGAAGACATTTGCGCGGTAAAGTGTACTAATAATGACAAGGGTAACCGGACCGAGAATTAAACCTAAAAATCCGATTAATTTAAACCCTACAAATAAGGAAATAAGAGTAGCTAATGGGTCAAGACCAATATTGGAAGAAAGAATTTTTGGCTCCATAATCTGTCTTTGAACCAATACAATCACATATAGGACTCCTAACCCAATCGCAAGCCCAGTATCTCCGGAAATAACCTCATAAATAATCCATGGAACAAAAACAGCCCCTGTACCTAGATAAGGAAGCACATCGACAATCCCTGTCACGAGTGCAATCGTGATTGCATAATCAACACGAAGGATAAGCAATCCGATTAAAATAATAACAGTAGTGATGGAAATAAGGGTCAATTGTGCTTTAATAAACCCAAATAATGCTTTTTTCAAATCAACAAAAACAGTTCGTCCACTGGACTTTGCTTTTTCAGGTAATAATTTTCCACAGAGGGCTGACAATCGATACCAATCTTTACTGATAAAGAAGGTTGCCAATAAAGAGAAGATTAAAACGGTAGCAGCAGTTGGAAACCATGATAGAATGTTTGGAATAACCCCGAAAAGGTTTTGGATGAAAGAACCGACAGTGGTGCCGATATTCTTCCCAACATTTTGGATATTTCCGATAATGGTATCCTGCTGGCCGACATCAAGCTTATTAAATACACTCGTTAATTGATTATAGAACGGAATAATCTGGGCAGTAACGACTTTTTCAATATAATCAATTAATGTATCAAGGTGTTCCGGTACTACCTTGGCGAGGTAATTTGCCCCAGAAACAATTTCTGCAACTAATAACGTAATCAATCCTACAAATAAAGCAAAAATAAAGATGAGAGCCACGAAAACAGCAAGTACCCGCGGCATTTTTGCTTTTTTCTCTAATATATTAACCAAAGGATTAATCAAAAAGGCAATAACAAGACCGATTAGAAATGGATAGGTCACTTTTGATACATAATAAAAAGATAATAATCCAAGAACAACAATTCCCGCTACTAAAAGGAATCTTAGCGTTCTATATAAATATTTTAGATCCAAGCCTTAACCTCCTTTCCAAAATGACCTAATACGATTAGATATATTTTAACATTTTTGAAGGAACCTGCATATTTTTCCATTCGGTTTTTTAAGTACCTCTTTTATGAAGTTATACTGATATATTAATTTTCGGGAGGCTTAACAAATGATAAATCAGTCATTATTGTTTTTATTGTTATTACTCGGCATTGGTTTTATTGCTAAAAATAACTCCTTAATGGTTGCAATTGCAGTATTGCTTTTACTTAAGTTTAGCGGATTAGGGACCAAGTCGTTCAGCATTTTACAATCAAAAGGAATCAATTGGGGTGTTACGATAATTACAATTGCTGTTTTAGCTCCGATTGCAAGTGGAGAAATTGGTTTTAAGGATTTAACAGGTGCATTTAAATCATCCTTTGCTTGGATTGCCCTTATCTCCGGAATGGCTGTTGCCTTATTAGCCAAAGGAGGAGTTTCATTACTTGCGGATGATCCTCAAATTACGACTGCATTGGTTTTAGGCACTATTTTATCCGTTTCAATTTTTAAAGGTGTGGCAGTTGGACCGCTTATTGGGGCAGGTATAGCTTATACTGTTATGAAAGTTGTTGATTTTTTTACTTAGATGTTTTGTAAAAATAATATTTTTTTACTTTTTCGTGTCCTTCTCATTCACAAAACTCTGATAATTGTGTATAATAGTTTATGTAAGCGTATCCTTTTTTACATAACTCACTAACATATGATAAAATACTTTTATAATAATCAAATTATTATAAGGGAAGTCTTAGCTTTTTCCGAGCAAGCGCTCACTCTGTTGGAAATTAAAGAGATGGGTAAATAGTAAATAGGAGAAAAGCACAAACATTAATATTTTCCATCCGGGATAGCTTTTGCTAACTTTTTTGAAAGACATAATAAACAAATGGGCAATGGGGAATTTTAGAAAGCAAAGGAGAGATTTACGATGACAGTAACACGTGGACTTGAGGGGATTGTGGCAACAACGTCCTCCATCAGCTCAATCATTGATGACACGCTAACATATGTTGGTTATGACATTGATGATTTAGCGAAAAATGCCAGTTTTGAAGAAGTTATTTATTTGCTGTGGCATCGTCAACTGCCAACAACAGAACAATTGGAAGAGCTTAAAAAAGAACTTTCTGAGAATTCAGCACTTCCACAGGAAGTAATTGAACACTTCAAAATGTATCCGATTCAAAAGGTTCATCCGATGGCAGCGCTCCGCTCAGCCGTTTCACTATTGGGATTATACGATGATGAAGCCGATGTAATGAATGAAGATGCGAATTACCGAAAAGCGATTCGTCTGCAAGCTAAGATGCCAACGATTGTCGCAACATTCGCGCGGGTTCGAAAAGGTTTAGAGCCTGTTGCTCCAAGAACCGATTTAAGCTTCGCAGCTAATTTCCTTTACATGTTAACGGGAAAAGAGCCTCAACCGATTGCAATTGAAGCGATTGATAAAGCGCTGGTATTACATGCAGACCATGAATTAAATGCTTCTACCTTTACTGCGCGTGTTTGTGTGGCTACATTATCAGATGTGTACTCCGGGGTTACAGCTGCAATCGGAGCATTAAAAGGTCCGCTTCACGGTGGAGCAAATGAAGCTGTTATGAAGATGCTTTCTGATATTGGTACAATTGAAAATGTTGAACCATATATTCGCGGCAAGCTGGAGAAAAAAGAAAAAATCATGGGTTTTGGTCACAGAGTTTACCGCCAAGGAGATCCGCGTGCAAAGCACTTAAGGGAAATGTCAAAAAAATTAACAGAACTTACCGGCGAACCATTCTGGTATGATATGTCTGTTAAAATTGAAGGCATTGTTACCGGCGAAAAGAAACTACCACCAAATGTTGACTTCTATTCAGCATCTGTATATCACAGCCTTGGCATTGATCATGATTTATTCACACCAATTTTTGCTGTCAGCCGTGTTTCCGGATGGCTTGCTCATATTCTAGAACAATATGAGAATAACCGCTTAATCCGTCCGCGTGCAGAATATACTGGTCCTGGAATGCAAAAATACATTCCAATTGAACAAAGAGGATAAATTTTATTTTACTTTTTGCTCAAAAATTGATGTAATAGGATTGTATGAAAAAGGTTAGGGGTACTCTCTAACCTTTGATTCAGTCCAGGAAAACGGGTAATTGCAGTCTTTACCCGATAGTTATACATAATAGGAGGTAGAACATCTATGCAAGGCGAAAAAATCACAGTAAAAGATGGCGTATTAAATGTTCCAAACAATCCAATTATTCCATTTATTGAAGGAGACGGTACCGGTCCTGATATTTGGGCAGCTTCCTATCGTGTATTAGATGCAGCGGTAGAAAAAGCCTATAAGGGTGAACGCAAACTTGTCTGGAAAGAAGTTTTAGCAGGAGAGAAAGCATTCAATCAAACAGGGGAATGGCTGCCTTCAGAAACTCTTGATGTAATCAATGAATACTTAATTGCTATTAAAGGTCCATTAACAACGCCTGTTGGCGGCGGAATTCGTTCATTAAACGTTGCACTTCGCCAAGAATTAGATTTATTTGTATGTTTACGTCCAGTAAGATGGTTTGAAGGGGTTCCTTCTCCAGTTAAACGTCCTCAAGATACAGACATGGTTATTTTTCGTGAAAATACTGAAGATATCTATGCTGGTATTGAATATGAAAAAGGTTCAGATGCAGTTAAGAAAGTGCTTGAATTCCTTCAAAATGAAATGGGCGTTAAGAAAATCAGATTCCCTGAAACTTCAGGAATCGGAATTAAGCCGATTTCTGAAGAAGGAACAAAACGTCTTGTCCGCGCAGCCCTTAACTATACCATTAAAGAGGGACGTAAATCTCTTACAATTGTGCACAAAGGGAATATCATGAAATTTACTGAAGGTGCATTTAAAAACTGGGGCTATGAAGTTGCTGAAACCGAGTTTGGCGATAAAGTCTTCACTTGGAATCAGTATGACCGCATTAAAGCTGAGCAAGGCACTGATGCTGCGAATAAAGCACAGGCTGATGCGGAAGCTGCAGGTAAAATTATTGTGAAAGATGCAATTGCTGACATCTTCTTACAACAGATCCTTACCCGCCCTAAAGAATTTGATGTTGTTGCTACAATGAACTTAAATGGTGATTATATCTCCGATGCCCTTGCAGCACAAGTCGGCGGTATTGGTATTGCACCAGGAGCAAATATTAACTATGTAACAGGACACGCTATCTTCGAAGCAACTCACGGAACTGCACCAAAGTATGCAGGTCTTGATAAAGTAAATCCTTCATCTGTTATCTTATCAGGTGTTCTTCTGTTAGAGCATTTAGGCTGGAATGAAGCAGCAAACATGATTACGAAATCAATGGAAAAATCCATTGATTCTAAAGTTGTAACATATGACTTCGCCCGTTTAATGGACGGAGCAACAGAAGTAAAAACTTCTGAGTTTGCCGATGAACTAATCAAAAATATGGAATAAGTTTATTACCTTCAATTAAGGGCTGTTTTTTAAACAGCCCCCTGTTGGTTATGCATTTAGATTTACTACTTTTAAATAAAAGGGGAGAGTCAAATGTCATTAAAACGTAAAAAGGTTTCTGTAATCGGCGGCGGTTTCACTGGTGCAACTACTGCATTCTTACTTGCTCAAAAAGAACTTGGAGATGTTGTTTTAGTTGATATTCCACAAATGGAAAATCCAACAAAGGGAAAAGCATTAGATATGCTTGAAGCCAGCCCTGTTCAAGGCTTTGATGCAAATATCACCGGTACTTCTAATTACGAAGATACTGCAGATTCTGATATCGTCGTTATTACAGCAGGTATTGCCCGTAAACCAGGCATGAGCCGTGATGACTTAGTGCAAACAAACCAAAAGGTAATGAAAAGTGTAACACAAGAGATCGTAAAATATTCACCAAACTGTACAATCGTTGTTTTAACAAACCCTGTTGATGCAATGACTTATACTGTTTTCAAAGAATCAGGTTTTCCTAAAAATCGCGTAATCGGTCAATCAGGTGTTCTGGATTCTGCTCGTTTCCGCACATTCGTTGCTCAAGAATTAAACCTTTCTGTAAAAGATATTACAGGTTTTGTTTTAGGAGGACACGGGGATGACATGGTTCCACTTGTTCGTTATTCCTATGCCGGCGGTATTCCTCTTGAAACCTTAATTCCTAAAGATCGTTTAGAAGCAATTGTTGAACGTACAAGAAAAGGCGGCGGTGAAATCGTTAACCTTCTTGGGAACGGCAGCGCATACTATGCTCCAGCAGCTTCATTAGTGGAAATGTGTGAGACAATTCTGAAGGACCAACGCCGCGTAATTCCTTCCATCGCATACCTTGAAGGTGAATTTGGTTATGAAGGTATTTACCTTGGCGTACCAACTATCCTTGGTGCAAATGGAATTGAAAAAATAATCGAACTTGAATTAACTGCTGAAGAAAAAGCAGCATTAGACAAATCCGCTGAATCTGTCCGCAATGTTATGGGAGTTTTAGCATAATATAATTGAAATTCGGGGGAGTGCGCCCCGAATTTTTTTCGAATTGTATTGAAACCGTTTACATATTGGGGGAGATTGAATGCTTTTAGGAAAAAAGAGAAAACTGGGCCGAAAAATTAAAGAAATGACCGTAGGAGAAAAATTATCGATAACGGAAAAAATTGAAGATAAAGACCTTTTACTCTATTTAGGATTAACAGATGATGCCAATCCCCTTTATATTCAACATGACTATGCATCACAGACTCCATTTAAAAAACCAATTGTCCCGGCCATTATGCTGACAGGAATCCTCACTTCTGCTATTTCGAAGTATTTGCCGGGTCCGGGAAGTCATATTTTAAGTCAAGAACTTGAGTTTTCGAAACCGGTTTATCATTATGGTACCATTCATTTTTTATTTGAGGTAATTGAAGTAGATCAACCCAATCACTTTGTTATGATTCAAGTATCGGGGCACAACGAAAAAAACGAAATAGTCATCCAAGGAAAAGTAAAGGTATGTCCGCCATATCCGCTCGAGGGTTTGGATGGACAGGCATTAGAAAACTTTTAATAGGATCAGTTAAGGGAATGTGCTCAGCACATTCCTTTGTTGTCGAGAAAGGGTATTTTTCTCGGCAATTTTTTGCTTTGTCAAATCTAAATACCAATTTTATTGATAGTCCCTGCAAAAGGGCCTGTTGATTTCCGCTCCGGTCACTCGCTTTCCGCGGGGAGGTCCTGGAGCCTCCTCGGCGCTTGCGCCTGTGGGGTCTCCAGTGACCTCTCTATCCCGCAGGAGTCGAGTGCCCTCCGCTCCAATCAACAGGGGGCAAATCAATTATTTAATTCCTCAAATATTCGCCAGTATCTACCTCTACTTCTTTGTATACTTATATTTATTTGCGCTTGCCTTTTAATGGGTTGAATCCGTAAATAAAGCACGTCCCCCAACCACATTGTCTATCAGAATGCATTCCAAAAAGTTACTCAATAAACATCACTGCTAAAAAGAATAAGCGGATCAGTTGAGCGGTCATTAACCTCATTATAATAAGTATGAACTTTTTCAAGAAGAAACGAAAAATCAATAATATTTGCAATTAAGCCTAGAGGTTGGTCATCTGGACCTATTCATCAATAGAAACAAATTCATACTCACTTTAAGTAACCTATTTTTGCTTAAACATTAAATTCACCACTTATTTTAAATAGTTATGGAGTTGAAATTTTTATTGAATGCACCTGTTGATTGGAGCGGAAGGCACGAAGACTCCTGTGGGAGTACGGGGCAGGGGAGACCCCGGAAGCGCTAAAGCGCTGAGGAGGCTCCCCGGCGCACGCCCGCGGAAAGCGAAGTGCCTGGAGCGGAAATCAACAGACTTGTTGCACAAACTGAACTTTAATAATATCGCAATAAATTTATGCGGTGAATTGTTAAAAAGGAAAATAAAAGGCTACCGAAAGATTGAACAGCCTGGGAATGTGCTCAGCACATTCCTTTTTTTTTACCAGTTAAAGGTTATTAAGGGTATTTCTTTATCGTTTATATTATAATGAAATTTGGGATCTTGGATTAAAAAATAAAATAGGGGCAAATTTATATATAAAAGCGGAGGATTCTATGAAAAATAAAGTACTTGTTGTAGATGATGAGCAATCAATTGTAACCTTGCTGCAATATAATTTTGAGCAGGCTGGATTTGATTGTCTTACAGCAATGGATGGTGAAGAGGGAAAAAGATTGGCTGAAACGGAGTCGCCTGACATCATCGTTTTAGATCTTATGCTACCCAAACTAGATGGAATAGATGTTTGCAAACAACTTCGCCAAAACAAAATCATGATCCCTATTCTAATGTTAACAGCAAAAGACGATGAATTTGATAAAATATTGGGACTTGAATTGGGTGCAGATGACTATATGATTAAGCCATTCAGCCCCAGAGAAGTAATTGCAAGAGTGAAAGCAATTCTGAGAAGAACTCAGGTGCAGCTCGAATATACTGAAAATACAAAAGATGTCGAGCAAATCGTAATTGGGGATTTAAAAATTTATTCGGAAAAACATGAAGCTTATTTTCGGGGGGAACGATTAGAGCTTACTTTAAAAGAATTTGAACTTTTGTTGCATCTTGCACAAAATAATGGAAGGGTTCTAACTCGGGACCAATTATTGAGTGCTGTCTGGAATTATGATTTTGCCGGAGATACAAGGATTGTCGATGTCCATATATCACATTTAAGAGAAAAAATTGAAGAGGATACGAAGAAACCAATCTATATCAAAACTATTCGCGGGCTGGGGTATAAAATGGAGGGGCCAAAAGGAGAATGACAAATTTTCGTAAAAGGCTCCTAATTGCACTAGTTACTATCATTGTTATGGTCTTGACTGGATTAGGAATATTGGTTAGTCAGTTATTGAAAGGGTATTATTCTCATTCCTTTTATCAGCTAAAACAGGAATATGGTCAAATTGGGTGGATTTTATTATTTTGCCTGGGAATCGCCTTACTCGTTATTCTTTTTCTCGGTTACTTGATTACGGCAAGATACACGAAACCGATTGAATCTGCAACACAAGTCGCAATGGAACTTGCAAAAGGAAACTATCGGGCAAGAACTACTGTGGATGGATTTAACGATACCGGAATGCTTAATGAATCAATTAACATTCTGGCAAAAAACATTGAAGAAATGGTGAAAGCCCAGGAAATGCAGCAGGATCGTTTGACTGCTTTAATTGAAAATATTGGGGCAGGGTTAATGCTAATTGATAGCCGCGGCTATGTTAATTTGATTAATCGAGGTTATAGTGAAATATTCCATGTTAATCCAGCAGATTATTTATTTAAACAGTTTTATGAAGTAGTTGGATATGAAGAGATCTGCAATCTAGTTACAGAGGTTTTTAGAACTGAGCAAAAGATTAGAAAACAAATGCTTCTTCCATTATTTATTGAAAGAAAGTACTTTGATGTCTACGGGGTACCTATCATTGGAAAAAATAATGCTTGGAAAGGCATTTTGCTAGCTTTTCATGATATTACGGAAATAAAAAAACTGGAGCAAATGCGCAAAGATTTTGTTGCCAATGTTTCGCACGAATTAAAAACACCTGTCACATCAATCAAAGGATTCACTGAAACGCTTTTAGATGGGGCGATGAACAATCAAGAAACATTGGAATCATTCCTTTCTATTATTTTAAAAGAAAGTGACAGGCTTCAAACGCTGATACAAGATTTATTGGACCTGTCAAAAATCGAGCAGCAAGGCTTCAAATTAGCTCTGCAACAGGTGGATTTAAATCCATTACTGAAAGAAATCATCACCATGCTGAATGGAAAAGCTCAAGAAAAGAAGATTAACATTGACTTTTATCATAATCAGGAACAGATATTTATTGAAGGTGATGTGAATCGATTAAAGCAAGTATTTATCAATTTGATTGCTAACTCAATTACCTATACACCTGCTGAAGGCGAGGTTAAGGTCATTTTACTGGAACAGGAGAAGAGTATTCGGATCCATGTGAAAGATTCAGGAGTTGGAATTGAAAAGGACGAAATTCCTCGGATATTTGAGCGCTTTTACCGTGTAGACAGAGCCAGAAGCAGAAATTCTGGCGGAACTGGTCTAGGATTAGCCATCGTGAAGCATTTAGTTGAGGCGCATCATGGAACGATTAGTGTAAGAAGTAATGTGGGTGAAGGCAGTGAATTTATAATCGAATTTAGTAAATAGTGATCGTAACCTTGGATGGGTAGGCGTGATAAATTTACATAAACTTAATAGTTTCTATATATTTAGTTAACATTGGAGTTATATGATAATAGTACAAGCCCCCTGATCCAAGGGAACCATCGAAAGGTGAAAGCTGCCCCGCTTTCACCTTTTTGTTTTTATGCAAGATACCTCGTTATTTTCTTTTCCTTTTCCACTCATGATAAAATAAGAAAAAGGAACATATGATCATTTCGATTAAGTAATATACATAATTGTTTTAGAGTAAAAGAGGAGGCTTCCTGATGGATCAGAAAAAGCTTGTATTAATAGATGGAAACAGCATTGCCTATCGGGCATTTTTTGCGCTGCCGCTGCTGAATAATGATAAAGGAATTCATACTAACGCAGTGTATGGTTTTACCATGATGCTAATGAAAATTATTGAAGACGAAAAACCGACCCATATGCTTGTTGCCTTTGATGCCGGAAAAACTACCTTCCGCCATAAGACATTTGGGGAATATAAGGGGGGGAGGCAAAAAACACCTCCTGAATTATCCGAGCAATTTCCGTTTATCCGCGAACTGTTGGATGCCTACGGGATTTCACGGTATGAACTCGATAATTATGAGGCAGATGATATTATCGGCACGCTTTCTCTACTTGCTGAAGAAGATGGTTATGATGTGAAGGTGATTTCCGGAGATAAGGATTTAACGCAGCTCTCTTCGAATAACACAACCGTTGGAATTACCCGTAAAGGAATCACCGATATTGAAGAGTACACTCCGGAGCATATCCAGGAAAAATACGGTCTTACCCCTCTGCAAATCATCGATATGAAGGGCTTAATGGGAGATGCGTCTGACAATATCCCAGGTGTACCGGGAGTCGGTGAAAAAACGGCCATTAAATTACTCAAGGAATTTTCAACACTTGAAAATCTGCTGGATTCAGTAGAACAAGTAAGCGGAAAAAAACTGCAGGAAAAGCTCGAGGAATATAAAAACCAAGCAGTAATGAGCAAAGAGTTAGCGACCATCGAAAGAAAGGCTCCGGTTGAAATAAAATTAGATGAAATCTCATATGAAGGGTTTACGAGAGAAAATCTAGTGGCACTATTTAAGGAATTAGGTTTTAATTCACTCCTTGATAAGCTTGGAGAATCTGAAATAGATGAAGTTCAGCACGATTTAGAAGAGATTGAGTTTCACATCCCGGAAGAAATCACTGCGGAATTATTTGCCGATCATAATTATTTCTATGTGGAAATGTTGGATGATAATTACCACTATGGGGATATTATCGGATTTTCACTTGTGAATGAAAACGGGAATTTTTATTTTCCGACGGAAATGGCAATAAAATCGGATGATTTTAAAAAATGGGCCGAAGATGAAGGGAAAAAGAAAACCGTTTATGATGCAAAGCGCTCAGAGGTTTCGTTGAGAAGGCATGGGATTCATCTAAAAGGGGCCGAATTTGATACCTTGATTGCTTCTTACATCATCAATCCGACCGAAAACATTGAAGATCTTGCATCGATAGCGAAAAGAAATGATGTACATAATATTCAATCCGATGAAGCGTTTTATGGAAAAGGTGCCAAACGGAAAATTCCTGAAACAAAGGCGCTTGCAGACCATCTAGTGAGAAAAAGCTTGGCCATGTCTGTTTTAAAGGAAAAGCTGGAACATGATTTAAGAAAAAATGAGCAGTATGAATTATTCACGGATCTTGAAATGCCGTTATCGCTTATTTTGGCAGATATGGAGGCATGTGGGATCAAGGTGGACAGCGAGCGGCTTCGGTTGATGGGGCAGGAGATTAACGACCGTTTAATCGATATCGAGAAGGTCATCCATGAATTAGCAGGTGAGAAGTTTAACATAAATTCGCCTAAACAATTAGGGATTATCCTATTTGAGAAACTAGGTCTGCCTTCATTCAAGAAAACGAAGACGGGATATTCAACTTCTGCTGATGTCTTAGAAAAACTGGCACCTGATCATGAAATCATCGAGTATATTCTTCTATACAGGCAATTAGGTAAGCTGCAGTCAACCTATATTGAAGGGTTACTTAAGGTTATTAATCCTGATAATAGTAAGGTTCATACGAGATTTCAACAAACATTAACCGCTACGGGAAGATTAAGTTCCATTGACCCGAACCTGCAAAACATTCCAATTCGACTGGAAGAAGGGCGAAAAATCCGCCAAGCCTTCGTTCCTTCCGAAAAAGACTGGGTTATATTTGCCGCGGATTATTCGCAGATTGAACTGCGAGTCCTTGCGGATATTGCCGGCGACGCCAAGCTGATTCAAGCCTTTAAGGAAGACTTGGATATTCATACGAAAACGGCCATGGAAGTTTTTCATGTCAGTGCGGATGAGGTCACGGCGAATATGAGACGCCAAGCAAAGGCTGTTAACTTTGGTATTGTCTATGGAATCAGCGATTACGGTTTATCACAGGGATTAGGTATCACACGGAAAGAAGCCGGTAAATTTATTGAACGCTATCTTGACAGTTATCCGGGTGTGAAAGAATATATGGATGATATTATTAAATTGGCAAAACAAAAGGGATTTGTCACAACATTATTGCAGCGCAGAAGATATATCCCTGAGATCACCAGCCGTAACTTTAATATTCGCAGCTTTGCGGAAAGAACGGCGATGAATACCCCGATTCAGGGAAGTGCGGCTGACATTATTAAAAAAGCCATGATTGAGATGGCTGCAGCATTGAAAGAGCAGAACTTAAAAACAAGGCTATTGCTTCAGGTCCATGATGAATTAATCTTTGAGGCACCACAGGATGAGATTGAAACGTTAAAAACATTGGTACCAGAAGTAATGGAACATGCACTTGAACTGAAGGTGCCATTAAAAGTGGATTATGCATATGGGGCAACCTGGTTTGATGCCAAGTAAAATGAGGTGAATTTGAATGCCTGAACTTCCTGAAGTCGAAACGGTGCGAAAAACGTTAAAAAAATTAGTGCTTCATAAAGAAATTAAAGATATCATAGTCCATTGGCCGAAAATTATTAAAAAACCTCTAGAAATCGAACAATTTATTGATGCCCTAAAAGGGGAAACGATTTTGGATGTGGGAAGAAGAGGGAAATTTTTAATTCTTTATACCGAGCATTATGCACTTGTATCCCATCTAAGGATGGAAGGGAAATACGGCCTTTATCCGAAAGATGAGCCGTTCGATAAACATACCCATGTAATTTTTCGCTTTACCGATGAAACCGAGTTAAGGTATCGTGATGTTCGTAAATTTGGAACGATGCATTTATATAGAAAAGGGGAAGAATTTCTCCAACCTCCATTATTGGATCTTGGACCTGAGCCTTTTGATGACACCTTTACAAATGATTATTTAAGCGGGATGTTAAAAAAGACCACAAGGAAAGTAAAACCGGCACTCTTAGATCAAAAGGTTCTCGTTGGGCTTGGGAATATATATGTAGATGAAGCCCTTTTCCGAGCCGGGATTCATCCGGAACGGATTGCAAATACGCTGACGAAGGAAGAAATCACAATTCTTCATCAAGAGATTGTGAATACGTTAAGTGAAGCAGTGAAAAAGGGCGGAAGTACGATTCGTTCATATATCAATTCGCAAGGCGAAATGGGCATGTTTCAGCTTGAATTATACGCTTATGGACGAAAAGGCGAATCCTGCAAAAGATGCGGTACACCGCTTGAAAAAATAACGGTCGGCGGTCGCGGAACACATTTTTGCCCAAGCTGCCAAAAGATATAATTGCGATGTAAAAGCCAGTTTAAAGGCACACATAGGATAGGCTCCTTCCATATACTATCGTAGTGATTGACAGGAAGGAGCCCTAAATCAATGGTTCAATTGTTCTCACTTCTCTTGCTAGCTCTTGCCCTCAGTCTCGACAGCTTTAGCGTGGGATTTACCTATGGATTAAGGAAAATGGTCATGCCGATTAAATCGGTTTTGATTATTGCTAGCTGTGCGGGATTATCTTTATTACTCGCTGTGTCAATCGGACATGGTCTGGCAAAAATATTATCACCAAGCATAACGGCAGGGCTTGGGGGATTCATTCTTATCGCTCTGGGTGCAGGGGTAATTTATCAATATTTTCGACCGGAAAAAGAGAAAGAAGTTCAAAAGCAAGAAAAAACAATCGTGAATTTTGAAATTCGCTCTCTCGGTTTAGCCATTAATATTTTGAAAAAACCAATGTCTGCTGATTTTGACCAATCCGGTACCATTACGGGAATTGAAGCATTAGCACTGGGATTTGCTTTGTCCTTAGATTCTTTTGGTGCAGGAATTGGGGCTGCCATGCTCGGTTTTTCCCCTTATTATTTAGCAATAGCCGTAGCCATCATGAGCCCCTCATTTGTTCTTTTTGGAATTAAAATCGGAACATTCTTTCATAAATATGAATGGATTCAAAAGTTTACTTTTTTACCGGGAGTCATGTTAATCTTGATTGGAATTTGGAAACTTTAATGAACTTAGAAAGGAAAAGAGTATGTCACTAGTGATTGGACTAACGGGCGGAATTGCCAGTGGAAAAAGTACGGTATCCAATATGTTCAAGGAAATGGGGATAACCGTTATTGATGCAGATATCGAAGCACGCCTTGCGGTGGAAAAAGGAGAACCGGCCTATAATAAAATTATTGAATCTTTTGGGAGCGATATTTTACTCTCAAACAAAGAAATCGATCGTCAAAAGTTAGGTTTAATTATTTTTCACCATGAAGAAAAGCGACAACTCTTAAATGAGATTGTACACCCTGAAGTTCGAAAACGGATGAGACAGCAAATGGAAGCTGCTGTTTCGAAACAGGAACAAATCGTCGTCCTCGACATCCCATTATTATTTGAGAGCAAGCTAACCTATATGGTGGAAAAAACAATTCTTGTTTATGTGGATCGAGAGGTTCAGCTGCAGAGGTTAATGGAGAGAAATCATCTTACAATCGATGAGGCAGAGGCAAGAATCCACTCACAAATGCCGCTTGCAGAAAAGGTGACACTGGCTGATGCAGTACTCAACAATAATGGCACGCCATTTGAAACAAAAACGCAGCTGCTTGACGTTTTAGCTAAATGGGAAGTAAATCTATAGTGTATAACCTATTTGAGAAGGGATTAACCTTCTCTTTTTTTTTTGGAATCGCTAGTTTTAGCGTCAAATCAAGGGGGACCGCTAAACGTAGTTATCTGAAAAATAAAACATTAAGAAAATCCGCAGATTATTTATCACAATTAACGATTAATATGTTATACTAATTACAAGAAATCAAGTTATCAGTATAACACTTATGCGGAAGGGGCCGTAAAATGAAAGCAAGAATTGCAATTAACGGTTTTGGGAGAATCGGAAGGATGGTTTTTAGAAAAGCGATCCTTGAAAATAAGCTTGAAGTTGTAGCGATTAATGCGAGCTATCCGGCTGAGACATTAGCTCATCTAATTAAATATGATACAAATCACGGACCTTTTCAAGGGGAAGTTATTGCCTTAGATGATGAGTTAATCGTAAATGGAAAAAGAGTGAAATTATTAAGTAGCAGAAATCCGGAGGAACTTCCTTGGGAAGAGCTTAATATAGATATCGTAATTGAAGCGACGGGCAAGTTTAATTCCCGTGAAAAAGCAGCATTACATTTGGACGCAGGAGCTAAAAAGGTCATTTTAACCGCTCCAGGTAAAAATGAGGATGTTACGATTGTCGTTGGAGTAAACGACGAAATGCTCGACCTTAACATGCATGACATCATTTCCAATGCATCTTGTACAACAAACTGCCTTGCACCTGTTGCAAAAGTATTGGATGAAAAGTTTGGAATTGAATCCGGTTTAATGACAACGATTCATGCTTATACAAATGACCAAAAAAATATCGATAACCCACATAAAGATTTACGCAGGGCTAGAGCATGTGGACAATCTATCATTCCAACAACAACTGGTGCTGCAAAAGCATTATCATTAGTACTGCCACAGCTTAAGGGCAAATTGCATGGAATGGCACTTCGTGTCCCAACGCCAAATGTTTCTTTAGTTGATTTAGTAGTCGATTTGAAACAAGATGTTACAGTCGATGACATTAATCATGCATTTATTGAAGCAGCAGATGGACCATTAAAAGGAATTTTAGATTTTACAATGGAGCCGCTTGTTTCGGTTGATTTTAACACCAACCAACATTCAGCCATCATTGATGGTCTATCTACCATGGTAATGGGCACAAGAAAAGTAAAGGTACTTGCTTGGTATGATAATGAGTGGGGCTATTCATCACGCGTTGTCGATTTAACCCTATTTGTCGCACAAGAATTGGCGAACACCAAACAGGTCAAAGTAGGATAAGGTTTGCAGAAAAAAATTGCTGTCAATTGGCAGCAATTTTTTTACGTTCGACTGTATTAGAGGAAGAAAGGCAGTAAGATCCCGGTTATAATAGAATCTTGAAAAAATTTTATTTTGATAGGTTGCAAAAAAAATATAAACAAAGTATACTAGTCATCGTGAACTTCTTGAAATTAGGTAACGATCAATTACTTAAAGGGTTAGGACCTCTCTGGACTAACTTTCCCCCGTGGTAATTACTTTGTTACCGTCAATAACAGGATTTCAAGAATGAAGCAAAAATCCTTAGAGGGGGAAATTGAATATGGAAACAATGGGTAGACACGTCATCTCAGAATTATGGGGATGCGACTTTGAAAAATTGAATGATATGGATTTTATTGAACAAACTTTTGTTGAGGCAGCTCTTAAGTCAGGTGCTGAAATTCGCGAAGTAGCTTTCCATAAATTTGCTCCTCAAGGCGTGAGCGGTGTCGTGATTATTTCTGAATCACATTTAACCATTCACAGCTTCCCTGAACACGGATATGCAAGCATTGATGTGTATACTTGCGGCGATTTGAATCCAAATATTGCTGCCGATTATATTGCAGAAGCTTTAAATGCGGAAACACGTGAAAACATTGAAATACCTCGTGGTATGGGTCCTGTTCAAGTGAAACAGGCCAAAGTTCTATAAAATTATAAATGTGAAACGGCGAAAAAGAGGCGTATCCGATGATACACCTCTTTTTATTTTCTTCTCATTTTATTGTACACTAGGAAGAAAGTAATTTTAAAAGGAGGACAGGTATGGCTCTTTTCGGGAATATATTTTTAAGGTTTAGTAAACAAATTGAAACCTCTGATAAGCACTCAGATGAACTGTTAAACACACACTACTATAAAGCCAATTTTAATCAGTTATTCGGGTCCATTGAGGACTTATTTAGACAGGATGCGGATTGCCGAATCTTGACGGTATCAAAAGAACGGGGCGAAATTGCCGTCGAGGTAAACAAACCGTTTCCTTGTTTTTTAATTGCTACGGTTGTTTCAATCAGACCAATGGAAACGGCTGTGGATTTTAATCTTTCAACCGAACATTTTTCAATTGGCGGGACCTACCCTGCACTAAGAAAGAGAATTGCTTCATATTACGATAAGCTTAAACAACAACATACATACATTGGAACAGGAAAAAACGCTTAATAGTTCTACTTGTCTTAAAGGGTTGTTTTTTATAAGATAAAGGTAGAATACATGTGAGAAGATGACAATTGTTCGGGTTTTGTCGCATAGATTTGGAGCTGATTAATAATGAAATGCCCATCTTGTCAAAATTACGGTACACGTGTGCTTGATTCCCGGCCAGTTGATGAGGGGCGGGCAACACGGCGCAGACGAGAATGTGAAGAATGCGGCTATCGGTTTACGACCTTTGAGAAGATTGAGGAGATTCCTTTAATCGTTGTAAAAAAGGAAGGTACACGGGAAGAATTCAGCCGGGATAAAATTTTAAGGGGCTTAATAAAAGCTTGTGAGAAGCGCCCTGTTGCGTTGAAAGAATTAGAGGATATCACGCAAGGGGTTGAAAAGGAACTGCGAAGTCAAGGAATCTCCGAGATTAAAAGTGAGATGATTGGCGAAATGGTGATGGACAGGCTTGTAAAAGTGGATGAAGTTGCGTATGTCCGGTTTGCTTCCGTCTACCGTCAATTTAAAGACATTAATGTGTTTATCAATGAATTAACAGAACTAATAAAAAAAGAGAAATCATAGGGAGCTAAAGTGACTTTGGCTCTTCATTTTTTCATACGAAATATTTTTAAAGGAAGGATCTGAAAAAAATATGGCGCAGCATTGGCAGGAGCTTATTCCAATCGATCGTTATATTGTTGCGGCCAGTGGGTTACTACATGACTATGACCGAAAAGTGCTGACGTTATTGTATCAGCCATTAATTGGATCAAGCTGCTTTAGTTTATATATGACACTATGGGCAGAGCTTGAAGAAAACAGATTGTGGTCGGAATCTTCAAGCCATCATTTATTAATGAATTTACTAGAGCTTAATCTAAAGGATATTTATGAGGCACGATTAAAGCTGGAGGGAATTGGATTATTAAAGACATTTGTAAAAACGGATGATGAAGAGCGATCATTTATTTACGAGCTTCACCCGCCGCTTTCGCCTGAGCAATTCTTTTTAGATGGAATGCTTAATATTTATTTATATCGAAAAATCGGCAAGAATCATTTTGCCCGGCTGAAGCGATTTTTTAGTGACCAGCAAAAGCCGAATGAAGAGGGATTCGTTGAAGTTACAAAGGCATTCCAGGATGTTTTTGCCTCAGCCACCCCTGGCAGCCTGCAGTATATGCAGAACATACAAAGTGAACTGGAGCCTGACAATGATCAGCAGTTTATCGGCAGGAATGAACAAAAACCAATAGTAATTGATGTGAATACTTTTAATTTTGGTTTATTACAAGCGGGATTAAATGATTCACTGGTACCTAAAAAGGCGCTCATTCCAAAAGTGAAAGAGGTTATCAGTAATCTTGGATTTCTTTATGATATTGATCCGATTCAAATGAAAAATATCGTCTTAGGGGCCATTAATGAGGTAAATGAAATTGACATCGAGGAATTAAGAAAGGCTGCCCGTGATTGGTATCAATATGTTCATTATGATCAGCTTCCGTCTTTAATTGAACGAACCCAGCCGCCCGTTTACCGCGTTCAGGTAGGGGAGCCAAAAACACAGGAGGAGCAATTAATTCGTTCGTTGGAAACTACTTCACCAGTGAAGGTATTTAAAGACTCCTCAGGCGGTGTCGAACCCTCTAAAGCTGACTTAGAAATTATTGAAGAGATGATGTTTAAACAAAAGCTTCTCCCAGGAGTCATGAATGTACTCATTCAATTTGTTTTATTAAAAACGGATATGAAATTCACAAAAGGGTATGTCGAAAAAATCGCCGGGCACTGGGCAAGAAAACAGGTTAAAACAGTGAAAGAAGCGATGGATCTCGCAAAGAAGGAGCATAACACCTATCTTGGGTGGAGTGAAGCAAAGAAAACGGGAAAATCTTCAAAGCAAAAGCCAATTCGGACCGAAGTACTCCCAGATTGGTTTGAAGATAAATCTGAAACAGCAGCAAAAGATCCTGCCGTAGAGACTAACAAGGAACTAGAAGCAAAAAAACGTGCCATAGAGGAAAAATTAAAGGCATTTCGCAAATAGAGGGTGACGAATATTGGAAAGAATAAACCATACCTTGAAGCGGTTAGCCTCAAATGAAAACTTTCAAAAACGCTATGAAAAGATGCGAAGAGATCTTCTTCAACATCCGGATATTAAGGCTTTCCTTACAGCGCATCGGGATCAAATAAACGATGCGATGATTGAAAAAAGTTTAAGTAAACTTTTCGAGTATACGAACCAAAGTAAGGAATGCAGCCGCTGCCAAAGTCTTGACAGCTGTATCAATATGATGAAGGGTTATCATCCTTCACTCGTCTTAACGCGCAATTCGATTGACGTGGTATATGAAAAGTGCCCGCGGAAGGTCATTGCTGATGAAAAAAGGAAAAACGAACAACTAATTAAAAGCCTTTATGTCCCAAGAGATATATTAGAAGCGACCTTTGAGGATTATGAGGGAGATTCAGGCAGACTTAATGCAATTGATAAAGCTGCCGACTTTTTAATGAATTACGAACAGAATAAGAAGCAAAAAGGATTATATCTTTATGGGAAATTTGGGGTAGGGAAATCCTATTTATTAGGTGCAATTGCGAATGAGCTTGCGAAAAAGAAAATTTCTTCGATGATTGTCTATGTTCCTGAACTGTTAAGGGAAATGAAAAGCTCCATCGCGGATTCAACCTTAAATGAAAAAATTGAAGCATTAAAAAAAGAACCCATTCTAATGATGGATGATATTGGAGCGGAAGCTGTATCCAGCTGGACAAGGGATGAGATAATAGGGCCGATTTTGCAGTTCCGGATGCTTGAAAATCTGCCGACGTTTTTTACGTCCAATTTTGATTATCAAGGGTTGGAACATCATTTAACCTATAGCCAGCGTGGAGAAGAAGAAAAAATGAAAGCCCGCCGGATTATGGAAAGAATCCGCAGTTTGAGTGTACCCGTGCAGATAGACGGTCCAAATCGACGAAATTAAATGAAGGTGATGGAAAAAGGATTGCTAATATAATAATTAGCAGTCCTTTTTCTTTATTCTAAATTGGCCAAGTCCCCCATATATATTACAAACAGATATTGGAACATAGGGGGGATTTGGTTGGCGGAAATCATCTTCCAAGGCAAGATGGATGCAAATCGATTTTATAACCACTTGCTGACATATTTAAAAGATTATTTAACTGAACATGATATTCTTCTACACGAAGATCGATATATAGTAAAAATTCTTGAAGGCGGATTATCTGCTTTAACGTTTGAAAAAGTAAAGGAAGCCTTTTTTGGTTTTATTGTAAAAATAAAGACGGAAGACTGGTATCGGGAAATTCTTAAAGAACGGTTTTATTATGAGGACCCGGAAGAGCAGCAGCAAATTATTGATATTATTTATTCGATTCAGGAAGGTCACCGGGAAGATTTAACGGTTTTATTAAAAGAAACAGTTGAAGAACCGAAGGTCAAAGAAGCCATTGAGCAGGTTTTTCAAGAAAATATTTCTTTTTCATTCGATTCATTTCTAAAATTTCGTCTGCGTCCCTACCTGCAAATGCTTGAAAGCTATGTGGAAATTTCGATTGATGAATATAAAATGGAGCAGGAGTATCAAATGTTTATTCAAACCCTCCGCGAATTTTTGGCTGGACGAGAGCCAAAAATGGACACGCTCCATCTATTGTTTGATGAGGAAATCACTTTTTTTTCCGCCCAGTTTGAAGAAATTAAAAGGGGGGAGTTAACCAAAATGATAGACCGGAAATTGTTGGTGAATCATCCGGTTTATGTTGACTCTGCATCGATTGCACCGCTTTTGTCGATTGCGCCTAAAACGATTTTTCTTTATGCAAGGGAGCCGGATGCACCGCTAGTTCGAACCATTCAAAATATTTTTGAAGAAAGGGTTACGATAAAATCTTTTCAGGCACTGAGGAAAGTCAAAGAACGAGAAACATATACAGATGATTTGGGAGAAAATCAAGCGTGAAAACTGAATCTCTCATGACTGAAGTCACGAGGTTCTAAGGTACTGACCAAACTTCTATTGGATGGCTCTTGCAAGCAAAAAGCTGACACCAATCACTTGCTTGGTTTCCCTTAGACTTTCATGGACAAGGCTACCTGTGTAGCCATTAGCGTCCTGTTGGCCCGATTCAAGACCTATTTTTTTGAACGTTGAAGATTTTACGTGGCAAACGTTATAGTTCGTTCTTGCCACAACTCCCTATCTTCAGTTTTCAAAGAACAAGTTTATTAATCATAGAATAGCACAAACGTTCGAATAGTTCAATAAATTTAGGCTTACGCCTACTGAAAATTCATCCCATTTCTAAAGACGGGCTAGGCCCTGCATGGGTGTTCTTTTCAGAAAACAATAAAAATGTAGAAATGGGCTAAAGGAACTTGATTTTTCAAAATTGAATCATTATAATTACGTACATAGTTAAATTACAATCACACATGCGCAAAAAGTAATGATAAGGATAACAGTATTTTTTTACGGTTTCTAGAGAGGGAGGTCCCGGGCTGAAAATCTCCTATCACGAGAAAAGTACTTACCACCTTTAAACTTCAGCAGTGAATACCTGTCTTTTCCAAGGTTAGTAAATGCTGACGGCTAATCATCCGTTATTTGTCCAAAGCCATTTTTAAAAGCGTTAGGCGTTTTAAAAATGTAAAATTGGGTGGAACCACGTGTTAATCAAAACTCGTCCCTTTCTCTAGGGACGGGTTTTTTTATTTTTTTTAAAAGTGATTCGGGGTAAATTTAATCCCAGGCACTTAAAATATGAAGGAGGAATTACTATGTCAGACGTTGTTAAGATTTCGTTTCCAGATGGGGCAGTAAAGGAGTTCCCACGAGGAACAACAACGGAAGATATTGCTGCTTCCATCAGCCCCGGCCTCAAGAAAAAGGCCCTTGCCGGCAAATGGAATGGTAAATTGGTGGATCTTCGCCGTCCGATCCCTGAAGACGGTTCAATAGAAATTGTTACACCTGATTCAAGCGACGCATTAGAGGTTTTACGCCACAGTACAGCCCATTTAATGGCACAGGCAGTTAAACGTCTATATCCAAACGTAAATTTAGGAGTGGGCCCAGTTATTGAAGGCGGCTTTTATTACGACATGGATTTGGAGGAGTCGTTAACACCTGAGGACCTTCCAAAAATCGAAAAAGAAATGGTAAAAATTGTCAATGAAAACATTGAGATTGTTCGTAAGGAAGTAAGCCGCGGGGAGGCTGTACAACTGTTTAAAGAAGCAGGCGACCCGTATAAGCTTGAATTAATCGAAGCGATTCCGGATGAGGAAACAGTAACAATCTATGAGCAGGGTGATTTTTTCGACCTATGCCGCGGTGTCCACGTTCCATCAACTGGAAAAATCAAAGAATTTAAGTTGTTAAGCATTGCCGGTGCCTACTGGCGCGGAGACAGCAACAACAAAATGCTGCAGCGTATTTACGGCACAGCCTTCTTCAAGAAAGAGGATTTGGCAGAGCATCTTCGTTTGCTCGAAGAAGCAAAAGAGCGTGACCATCGTAAAATTGGTAAGGAATTAAGTCTTTTCACAAGTTCCCAATTAGTTGGGCAGGGATTACCATTATGGCTTCCTAAAGGTGCAACAATCAGACGAATCGTTGAGCGTTATATTGTTGATAAGGAAGTAAGCTTAGGGTATGACCATGTTTATACTCCCATCATGGGAAATGTGAATCTTTATAAAACTTCAGGCCACTGGGATCATTATCAAGAAGATATGTTCCCGGTTATGGATATGGATAATGAACAATTGGTGCTTCGCCCAATGAACTGCCCGCATCACATGATGGTTTATAAAAACAGCATTCACAGCTATCGCGAGCTGCCAATTCGCGTTGCTGAACTTGGAACCATGCATCGTTATGAAATGTCCGGCGCATTATCTGGATTGCAGCGTGTCCGAGGTATGACTTTAAATGATGCTCATATCTTTGTCCGTCCTGATCAAATTAAAGAAGAATTCCAGCGTGTGGTCCGCTTGATTTTGGATGTTTATAAAGACTTTAATTTAACAGAGTACTCTTTCCGTTTATCCTACCGCGATCCACAGGATAAAGCGAAATACTTTGATGATGATGCAATGTGGGAAAAAGCACAAAGCATGTTGAAAGAAGCAATGGACGATATGGGTCTTGAGTATTATGAAGCAGAAGGGGAAGCGGCATTCTACGGACCTAAGCTTGATGTCCAGGTTAGAACAGCGTTAGGTAAGGATGAAACACTTTCAACTGTTCAATTAGACTTCTTATTGCCTGAGCGTTTTGATTTAACCTACGTTGGGGAAGACGGTAAACAGCACCGTCCTGTGGTTATTCACCGAGGTGTCGTTTCCACAATGGAACGCTTTGTTGCCTTCTTAATTGAAGAATACAAAGGAGCATTCCCAACATGGTTAGCACCTGTTCAGGTTCAAGTCATTCCAGTTTCACCAGAAGCACACTATGACTATGCAAGAAAAGTTCAAGAACAGCTTAAAAGCGCCGGCTTCCGTGTGGAATTAGATGTCCGCGATGAGAAAATCGGCTATAAAATCCGTGAAGCACAAATGCAAAAAATCCCATATATGCTTGTTGTCGGCGACAAAGAAGTGGAAGATAATGCCGTCAATGTCCGCAAATATGGCGAACAAAATTCAGAAACTATTGCCTTTACAGCGTTCCTTGATGCATTAAAGGGAGAAGTACGAAAAGGTTAATTTTTTAAAAGGGAGGATTTACCTCCCTTTTTGTTTGATAAAATAAAAATAAATGTATTGAATAATTTTTTGTTTCTTGCTAAAATAAATTTCGTTGAATGAACATTTGTCCGATTGACATTACGTCTTTGCTTATGTTATAGTTATCAAGGTAAAAATTGAATACGATTTTTAGGGAAAGAAGAAGCACCCGCTTCTCACCTGATTGACGCTTTTTGAGCAGTTGGCAGGTCTTACGCGACTTTTTTGTTTTATTACTTTTGTTTCGTAAAGTGTGGGTGGTTTCACCCGCACTTTTTTGTTTGGTTAAAAAAACAAAGCATTACTAAAAAGTTTTAGTATCTGCCGATGCAGCTTAGTGTCATACGAAATGAGGAGCCTTTATAAGATCCTTCTTGACCTGGATGTTGTATTCGTGATTATACCTTGGAGGTGTTTAATTATTAGCAAAGACATGTTGTTAAATGAGGGAATTCGCGCTCGTGAAGTTCGCCTAATTGACCAAAATGGCGAACAGTTAGGAATCAAATCCAAGAACGATGCGCTGGAGATTGCCGGACGAGTGAATCTTGATTTGGTGCTTGTAGCACCGACCGCAAAGCCTCCGGTAGCCCGAATTATGGACTATGGAAAATTTAAATTCGAGCAGCAAAAGAAAGACAAAGAAGCTCGTAAAAATCAAAAAATCATTACCACAAAGGAAGTTCGTCTAAGCCCGACAATTGATGAGCATGATTTTAATACAAAGCTTCGTAATGCCATTAAGTTTTTGGAAAAAGGCGACAAGGTAAAAGCCTCAATCCGTTTCAAGGGCCGGGCAATTACCCATAAAGAAATCGGTCAGCGTGTATTAGACCGTTTTTCCGAAGCGTGTAAGGAAGTTGCGACCATCGAGTCACATCCTAAAATGGATGGACGAAGCATGTTCCTGGTTCTAGCACCTAAAATTGACAAGTAATAAGGAGGAAGTTCCCAATGCCAAAAATGAAAACTCACCGCGGCGCTGCAAAGCGTTTCAAAAAGACTGGTTCTGGTCAATTAAAGCGTGACCACGCTTATACAAGTCACTTATTTGCTAACAAATCTACAAAAGCAAAGCGTAAGCTTCGCAAAGCATCACTTGTTTCAAAAGGCGATTTCAAACGCATTCGTCAATTATTAACTTACGTTAAATAATCTCGTATTTTCGATTTATATAGGAGGGAAATTACATGCCACGTGTAAAAGGCGGTACAGTTACGCGCAAGCGTCGTAAAAAGGTTCTTAAATTAGCAAAAGGTTATTTCGGTTCTAAACATACATTATATAAAGTTGCTAACCAGCAGGTTATGAAATCATTAATGTATGCATTCCGCGATCGTCGCCAGAAAAAGCGCGACTTCCGCAAACTTTGGATTACTCGTATCAATGCAGCAGCTCGTATGAACGGTCTTTCTTACAGCCGTTTAATGCATGGTTTAAAGCTTGCTGGTATCGAAGTAAACCGCAAGATGCTTGCTGAATTAGCAGTAAGTGATGCAAATGCATTTGCTGAATTAGCAAACGTTGCAAAACAACAATATAACAAGTAATTATATAAAAGCCATTCTCTTCTTTGAGGATGGCTTTTTCTATAGGGGGATGGGAAATGATATGGTTAGTGATTTATTTAATCATGAACATAATGGGTCTGATTATCATGGGGATTGATAAAAAACGGGCAATTAAACAGCAATACCGGATTCGAGAGAGGACTTTGTGGCTAGTGGCACTGTTTGGCGGTGCTGTAGGGACAACAATCGGAATGAAATTATTCCATCATAAAACGAGGCATTTGTCATTCAAAATCGGCTTTCCCTTGCTCGCAATACTAGATCTCATTTTAATGATGTTCTTTGTATAACAGCTGCAAATGATATAATTTTCTAAAGGGAGTGATCAAAAGATGCAGCTAAAAAAATTATTTGAAATGCAGAAAGCATTAGATACTCATATTCAGGAAAAACATGGTCTGCTAGCGGAAGATTTGGTGAATCGAAAGGTTCTGGCGCTGCTTGTGGAGATTGGCGAATTGGCAAATGAAACTCGCTGCTTTAAGTTCTGGAGTGTGAAACCATCTTCTGCAAAAGAAGTGATTTTAGAAGAGTTTGTTGATGGCATTCACTTTATTCTATCTCTTGGGATTGAATGCGGCTTTCATGAACGTGAAATGGAATTAACACTTACTGAGGCCTCTGTAAGCGTAACAGAGCAATTTCTTATGATTTATGAACAGGTGAGTAATTTTAAAAGAAATAGAGGTTTTGAGGAGTATCAAGCATTATGGGTGGGCTACCTGCAATTGGCCTCACTTTTGGGATTCTCTTCTGGAGAAATCGAGCAGGCATATTTTGCAAAAAACGAAGTAAATTATCAAAGACAGGAAAACAACTATTAGAAGAAAAATTTGTAAATTTTTCATGGGATTCTGTATAATGAAAGTTGGTACATAAGAGGATGTCTGGGAGTGTAAAGATGGACTATTCTCTAACATCCAAAAAAAGGGGGCAGCAAAATGGCGAAATTAGATGAAACATTAACCATGTTAAAAGATTTAACCGATGCCAAAGGGATTCCCGGAAATGAACGCGAAGTTCGCGAAGTCATGAAAAAATACATAGCACCATTCGCAGACGAGGTAACAACAGATGGACTTGGCAGTTTGATTGCTAAAAAGGTCGGTAAAGAAGGCGGACCGAAGATTATGGTGGCTGGCCATCTTGATGAAGTAGGCTTTATGATTACCCAAATCGATGATAAAGGTTTCCTTCGCTTCCAAACAGTTGGCGGCTGGTGGGGGCAGGTCATGCTCGCCCAGCGCGTAACGATTGTCACAAAAAAAGGCGAGGTAACCGGTGTAATCGGTTCGAAACCGCCGCATATTTTATCTGCTGAAGCGCGGAAGAAGCCGGTTGAAATTAAAGATATGTTTATTGATATCGGTGCTTCAAGTCGTGAAGAGGCAATGGAATGGGGCGTTCGCCCAGGGGATATGGTTGTTCCATATTTCGAGTTTACTGTGATGAACAATGAAAAAATGCTGTTAGCTAAAGCTTGGGACAATCGAATCGGCTGCGCAATTGCGATTGATGTTCTAAAAAAATTGCAGGGTGTGGACCATCCAAATGTCGTTTACGGTGTAGGCACAATTCAAGAAGAGGTTGGTTTACGCGGGGCACGGACATCTGCTGCAAAAATTGAGCCGGATATCGGGTTTGGTGTTGATGTAGGGATTGCCGGCGATACTCCTGGAATTTCTGAACAGGAAGCTATGAGTAAAATGGGAAAAGGTCCGCAAATTATTTTATATGATGCATCGCTTGTTTCTCATAAGGGATTGCGGGATTTTGTAACAGACGTGGCGGATGAAATGAATATTCCGTATCAATTTGATGCTATTCCTGGCGGAGGAACGGATGCAGGTTCGATTCATTTGACACATAAGGGTGTTCCGACTTTAGCGATTACTATCGCTACGCGTTATATTCACTCTCATGCGGCCATGCTTCATCGTGATGACTTTGAAAATGCAGTTAAATTAATTGTGGAAGTCATTAAACGGTTAGACCGTGAAACCGTGGATAAAATAACGTTTGAATAATTTATAATTGTTTCCCTGGGGTGTGCCTCTGGGGATTTTCTTTGTGTGGGCGCCAGATTTAGATTGTTGATAAATTGTTTGGGTCTTGTGATTTTTCATTAAAATGGAGATCTCCGAAAAGAGTGGGTGATTTAAATCGTCGTATAGGAGACACTTTTAGTGAAAAACGAACTAGTTTTGTCGCCAATAGGGGTTATAGGAGACACTTTTAGTGAAACCCCAACTAGTTTTGTCGCCAATGGGGGTTATAGGAGACACTTTTAGTGAAGCCCAAGCTAATTTTGTCGCCAATAGGGGTTATAGGAGACACTTTTAGTGAAAAACGAACTAGTTTTGTCGCCAATAGGGGTTATAGGAGACACTTTTAGTGAAGCCTAAGCTAATTTTGTCGCCAATAGGGGTTATAGGAGACACTTTTAGTGAAACCCAAGCTAATTTTGTCGCCAATAGGGGTTATAGGAGACACTTTTAGTGAAACTCGAACTAGTTATGTCGCAAAGGGGTTATAGGAGACACTTTTAGTGAAACTCAAACTAGTTTTGTCGCCAATGGGGGTTATAGGAGGCACTTTTAGTGAAAAACGAACTAGTTTTGTCGCCAATAGGGGTTATAGGAGACACTTTTAGTGAAGCCTAAGCTAGTTTTGTCGCCAATAGGGGTTATAGGAGACACTTTTAGTGAAACCCCAACTAGTTTTGTCGCCAATAGGGGTTATAGGAGACACTTTTAGTGAAACCCCAACTAGTTTTGTCGCCAATGGGGGTTATAGGAGACACTTTTAGTGAAACTCAAACTAGTTTTGTCGCCAATGGGGGTTATAGGAGACACTTTAAGTGAAACTCAAACTATTTTTGTCGCCAATAGGGGTTATAGGAGGCACTTTTAGTGAAACCCCAACTAGTTTTGTCGCCAATGGGGGTTATAGGAGACACTTTAAGTGAAACTCAAACTATTTTTGTCGCCAATGGGGGTTATAGGAGACACTTTAAGTGAAACTCAAACTATTTTTGTCGCCAATAGGGGTTATAGGAGACACTTTTCATAAAACCCAAGCTAATTTTGTCGCCAATAGAGGTTATAGGAGACACTTTTCTTGAAACTCAAGCTAATTTTGTCGCCAATAGGGGTTATAGGAGATGCTTTTCAAGAAAATCAATCCGATTTTTTCGCCAATACCCTCAATAAAGTAAACTGCCCATTAAAAAAACTGCCGATCCTAAAATCGGCAGCATGCATAAACCATTAGTGTTTTAAACCATTTTCGAGTGTAGAAAGCATTTCTTTTTTCTCTTCCTCGGAAGAATTTTGCCAAATAACTTCAAATAATACCCCAAGACCTGGGAGCATCTTTTCTTCGCCATTTTGGATGGCATCAACAATTGTATCCTCTAACTCTGCCTGTGAGTTCCCAGATACATTATGAATAATAGCATTTCTTAAGTTTAGGTTCATCCTTACACACTCCTTTTTAGCCTTCGATTCTTTATTATCATTTCTAATTTTGGTTTAATTATGTATAATGAGGAAATTAAAAAGCATGTAAAAAGGAGATTTACTGTTGAAACACATTCAATCTGTCCAAAATCCACAGGTAAAACAATGGAAGAAGCTGCAAACTAAAAAAGAACGTGATAAAACAGGATTATTCATCGTAGAAGGATTTCACTTAGTAGAAGAGGCATTAAAACAAAAAGATCAAGTTTTAGAAATTATTCTATCAGACAAGACCGAACTGCCACCGCGCTGGGATACCGGAGCAGTATCCATCACACAAGTAACAGAAGAAATTTCGAATACATTATCCGATACAGAAGCCCCGCAGGGAATTTATGCTATTTGCCACCAAGAAGGCACCGAAACAGCACTAAATATTGCGAAAACATTTCTATTCATTGACGCAGTTCAAGACCCGGGAAACTTAGGAACGATGATCCGTACAGCAGATGCTTCAGGAATTGAAGCTGTCATCGTTGGACATGGCAGCGTTGATATTTTTAATGCAAAAGTCCTTCGATCCGCACAGGGCAGTCATTTTCATCTCCCAATTGTAAGGGGTGACTTGAATGACTGGATCAAGAACCTTAAGGAAAAAAACATCCCTGTATATGGTACAGCACTAGAAAATGCTTCTGTTTATACAGAAACAAAACCATCTGAATCGTTTGCCCTTGTCGTCGGAAATGAGGGAGCCGGCGTTAGCAAGGAAATCCTAACTAATACAACTGCTAATCTCTATATCCCGATTTACGGCAAGAGTGAATCCTTAAATGTAGCGGTAGCAACGGGCATACTCCTTTATTATTTGAAAAAATAGGCTTGATTAGGATTTGAAACCGTAAGAAAATTATTATATAATAGTGAACAATATTGATATTCTCAAAAACAATGACGGAGAAAAGTACCTTGTACAGAACCTTCTAGGGAGAAAGTGCCGTGACTGAAAGCACTTTTATGTGTTCATACAAGAGAAGTTCACCTCCCGAGTTGGCATCGGGACCATTTTCTTGGAAAATGTAAAGATGCATCGGCTTAAAGCCGTTATCCCAATGAAGCGAACGCTAATGTTTTATACATACAGTGTTTACAAGGGTGGTACCGCGAACAGTAACCTCGTCCCTTTTTAGGGATGGGGTTTTTTATTTTGTCGAATTCGACAGAATTTGACGGGTGCCTGTCACCACCAGAAATTTGTCGAAATTAAAAGGAGGAAATTCTGATGCAGGAACGTTTGAAGGAGTTGCAAGAGGAAGCGATCGGGAAGATTGAGCAGTCTTACGATTTAAAGGAATTGAATGATATTCGTGTTGCGTATTTAGGGAAGAAGGGGCCGATTACGGAGGTGCTCCGTGGGATGGGTAAGCTATCAGCGGAAGAACGTCCGATGATGGGGGCGCTTGTCAATGAGGTGCGTGAGGCGATTTCCGTTAAACTTGAGGCAAAACAAAAGGACTTAGAGGAAGCAGTGGTATTGGAGAAATTGGCATCTGAAACGATTGATGTTACGCTTCCAGGCCGTCCGGTTAAAGTGGGGAATCATCATCCATTAACAAAAATTATTGAAGAAATTGAAGATTTATTTATCGGCATGGGCTATCAGGTTGCAGAAGGGCCGGAGGTTGAGCAGGATTACTATAACTTTGAAGCGCTAAACCTGCCAAAAGGACACCCGGCACGCGATATGCAGGACTCTTTTTATATCACGGAAGAAATCTTGCTTCGTACCCATACATCACCTGTGCAGGCACGGACAATGGAAAAGAACGAAGGCAAAGGCCCGATTAAAATTATTTGCCCAGGAAAAGTGTATCGCCGCGACAACGACGATGCGACACACTCCCATCAGTTTATGCAGATTGAAGGACTCGTTGTCGGCGAAAACATCCGCATGAGTGACCTGAAAGGAACATTGGAAGTTTTTGCGAAAAAAATGTTCGGGGAAGACCGGGAAATTCGCCTTCGTCCTAGCTTTTTCCCATTTACAGAGCCATCTGTTGAAATGGATATTTCTTGTAAAATTTGTGGCGGCCACGGCTGCAGCGTTTGTAAGAAAACTGGCTGGATTGAAATTCTTGGTGCCGGAATGGTTCATCCAAACGTATTGGAAATGGCCGGCTATGATTCGAAAAAATACACAGGCTTCGCATTTGGAATGGGTCCGGAACGGATTGCCATGTTGAAATACGGTGTTGATGATATTCGTCATTTCTACACAAATGATGTTCGTTTCTTAAAACAATTTTCAAAGCATGAATAAATAACAGGCTCTAAAAGGGTTTAAGCAAAAATAAGGAGGAGTAACGAAATGTTCGTTTCATATAAATGGCTCCAGGATTATGTGGATCTATCCGGAGTAACGGCAGAAGAATTAGCTGAAAAAATTACCAAGAGCGGGATTGAGGTTGAGGGCGTTGAGGTTCTTAACGAAGGAATTAAAGGTGTCGTTGTTGGCTATGTTCAAGAGCGTGAACAGCATCCAAATGCAGATAAACTAAGCAAATGTCTCGTTGATATTGGCGAAGAAGCACCAGTGCAAATTATTTGTGGCGCCCCAAATGTCGCACAAGGACAAAAGGTTGCTGTGGCTAAGGTCGGTGCTGTTCTTCCAGGCAATTTTAAAATTAAAAAAGCAAAGCTGCGCGGTGAAGAATCGAATGGGATGATCTGTTCTTTAACGGAGCTTGGCATGGAAGGAAAAATCGTTCCAAAAGAATATTCTGAAGGGATCTTTGTTTTTCCTGCTGATGCTGAAGTCGGGACTGATGCGCTGGCATTATTAAATAGAGATGATCAAGTTCTTGAGCTTGGGTTAACACCTAACCGTTCCGACTGCTTAAGCATGCTTGGTGTTGCTTATGAGGTGGCAGCCATCCTCGGCCGTGATGTAAAGCTTCCGGAAACGGCTCTTCAATCAATGAGTGAAAAAGCATCTGATTATGTAAAAGTGGTTGTCGAAGCAAAAGAGGATAATCCGCTATATGTTGCAAAAATGATTAAAAATGTAAAAATCGGTCCATCTCCATTGTGGATGCAAACACGCTTAATGTCCGCGGGGATTCGTCCGCACAATAATGTAGTCGATATTACCAACTATATTTTATTAGAATATGGCCAGCCGCTTCATGCGTTTGACTATGACCGTTTAGGCTCAAAAGAAATCCTTGTCCGCCGTGCGAAGGATGGAGAAAAAATAGTAACCCTTGATGATGCAGAGAGAACCTTAACATCCGACCATCTAGTCATCACAAATGGTACAGAACCAGTCGCGATTGCCGGAGTAATGGGCGGTGCCAACTCTGAGGTAATTTCTGACACCACTACGGTTCTTTTAGAAGCAGCCTATTTCAGTGGGGCAGTTGTGAGAAAAGCTTCGAAGGACCATGGATTAAGAAGTGAAGCAAGTGCACGTTTTGAAAAAGGCGTTGACCCGAATCGTGTTCGTGCCGCAGGAGACAGGGCTGCTTACTTGATGGCGAAATATGCCGGCGGTGAAGTGCTAGAAGGTACTTCAGAAGTCGATACACTCACAGTTGAGCCTGCTGTAGTATCAATTACACTTGAAAAAATTAATCGTGTCCTAGGAACAAATCTAAATGCAGCAGAGGTAAAAGATATTTTTGACCGCCTGCAATTCGTCGTAACGATTGAAAAGGATTTGGTTACGGTTACGGCTCCGACTCGCCGCGGTGATATTAAAATTGAAGAGGACTTAATTGAGGAAGTAGCGCGCCTTTACGGCTATGACAATATTCCAAAAACGTTGCCAGTCGGTTCATCAACACCTGGAAAACTATCTGATTATCAGAAAAAGCGTCGTGTTGTCCGCCAATATTTAGAAGGTACAGGGCTTTACCAAGCGGTAACGTATTCCTTAACGAGTGAGGAAAAAGCAGGGCAATTTGCTCTTAATCAAAATGAAACCATTCGTTTGGCAATGCCGATGAGTGAAGAACGCAGTATCCTCCGTTTAAGTATTATGCCACAGCTATTGGAAGTATTAAAATACAATAGTGCCCGTCAAAACGACAGCTTAGGGGTATATGAAACAGGTGCCGTTTTCTTAGCAAATGGTGTTGATGTACTGCCTACAGAGGAAGAACATGTAGCAGCAGCCATCACCGGCCTATGGCACAGCCATTCTTGGCAGGGTGAGAAAAAGCCGGTTGATTTCTTTGTTTTAAAAGGAATTTTAGAAGGAATGTTTGCTAAACTAGGACTTCTTGATCAAGCAGCATTTGTTCAAGCAAAGGTAGACAGCATGCATCCTGGCCGTACAGCAGAGGTTCAGTTGAATGGCAAAAGAGTAGGTTTTATTGGTCAAGTACATCCAACTGTGCAAAAAGAGCTTGATTTAAAAGACACCTATGTGTTTGAGCTTTCGTTGAAAGAGATTCTTGGTGAGGAAACCGCTGCACTACAATATGAAGCGATACCAAGATTCCCATCGATTACAAGAGATATTGCTCTTGTAGCAAATAAAGAAACGGTTTCTAGCGAGTTAAAGGAAATTATTTTAACAACCGGTGCTCCTCTGATTAAAGAAGCAAATGTGTTCGATTTATACGAAGGGGAACATATGGAAGCAGGCAAAAAATCCATTGCATTCTCATTAAAATATGCCGATCCAGAACGGACATTAACGGACGAAGAAGTGACAAAGGTTCATAATAAAGTACTTGATGCGTTAAAAGAAAAAGCCGGAGCGGTTTTACGGGGATAAAGATAAGAGGGACTGAATATCTAAATTCAGCCCCTCTTTTTCTTAACAAGTTTCATCGCTTTTTCAGTGTTGGCAAAATGCAGTTTCACAAATGTAGGCAAAACATCCTGCCCTTTTTTCAAAATCAGTTTGGCTGCAGCTTCATCCACCTGTGACCCGGCTCCTTTAGGGATGGTAAAGCCGGCGGAATCGCTGAGCTTATCTATATATTGTACAAAGGCATAGCGTGCGAGGATAGAAGCAGCTGCGACTGCGAGATGAATCCCCTCCGCTTTTGTACTAAAATAAACATTTTCACGGGCAATGGCTTTCTGGTTTTTAAGATGCTGAAAATAAGTACTTTCCTGTACAAATTGGTCAATTAAAATGGCTTCCGGTTTTGTAGGCGAAATTTTTTCTAAAACATGTAGAATGGCTTGATTATGAAGGATCGCCTTCATTTTCCCTTGTGACATTCCCGATTGCTGCAGCTGATTATACTTTTCATTTTTCAAAGTTAGCAGGCTATATGGAACAACATCCTTAATCACCTTGGCAACCGCAATAATTTTTTCATCATTTAAATCCTTCGAATCTCGGACACCCAATTCTTTTAATAAGGGAATATCCTCTTTTTTAACGTATGCGGCAACCACTGTTATGGGACCGAAAAAGTCTCCGGTGCCCACTTCATCCGAACCGATTGCCGACATCAACCCGATTCCTGCCGGAAGCTTGCCTTTAGGAGCACCAGATTTCGCTGCAGCCGTTTTTCGAACAGGAGCAGAATCTTTGGAAGAGACTTCTCCCCATTTGCCAGCTTCCTTTTCACAATCATTACCTTGAAAAAGTACTTTGCCGGATTTATAAGCTGTAATCATACAAGCCGGGGTTTTGGCAGCAAATAAACTTCCTGGAGGTGTTTTATCGATTAAATAAGAACTGTAATAATCTTTCATTTTTGACATTTCATTTAAATCACGCTTTAAAACAACATTCCCCAAAATAAGCACCACATTTCTAAATATAATTAAAAATAAGTTAAAGTTCCCAAGAGTTTTCCACATTTCTAAATGGTTTAACTTTTCCACGTCTCCCTGTTCATGGTATGATAGAGAGTAGGATTCCTTTGAATGGAGGCATTTACGTTGTCAAACTCACAAAAGTCAAGAACAACCGTAGATATTTACGGACAGCAATATGTCATTGTCGGAGATGAAAGTTCAAGCCATATTAGGCTTGTAGCCTCATTGGTTGGCGATAAAATGCGGGAAATCAGCTCCAAGAATCCGTCGCTTGATGTAAGTAAACTTGCCGTTTTAACTGCGGTAAATGCCGTCAATGATTATATTAATATCAAAGATCAATTGGAGCGGCTGAAAGCTGAATTATTAAAGGAAAAGGACTGAAAAGTCAATGCTGGATTTAGCCATTATCATTTTATTAATTATTGGATTTTTTACAGGTCTTAGAAGGGGATTTATCCTTCAGCTTGTGCATTTGACAGGTTTTATTATTGCATATATTGTAGCAAATTTATACTACGATGATTTGGCTTCCAGGTTAACGCTGTGGATTCCATATCCCAAATTAGGGGAGGACACGACCTTAAAGCTTTTAACGGGTAACAGCAATATGGAAGCAGCTTTTTATCGGGCGATTGCTTTTGTGATCATCTTTTTTGCTGTGAAGGTGCTGTGTCAAATCATTGGTTCCATGCTTGATTTTATTGCCCATTTGCCGGTTCTAAGGTTTTTAAATGTTTGGGCAGGGGGCTTCCTTGGTTTTGCCGAAGTCTATTTACTTATTTTTATTTTATTATATATTGCAGCGCTTGTTCCATTGGAAGTTTTACAGAATCCATTAGATCATTCCATTTTAGCCGGGATGATTGTAAAGCATACACCAATCCTTTCGCAGCAAATAAAGAGTCTGTGGATTGAATATTCAACTGCTTTAACTTCTCTGTAGCAGAGAAGTTTTTCTATTGAAAAGGAAATGCTATTCTTTAAGGGGTGGAATGGATGGAGGTAAATAAAAAAGAGGTCATTCGTTTATTAGAGATGATTGCGGTTTATATGGAACTTAAAGGGGAAAACCCCTTCAAGGTTTCAGCCTTTCGAAAAGCTGCAAATGCATTGGAAGTGGATGAACGCAGTTTATCAGAGATTGAAGACTTTACGGCGATTTCCGGTATCGGTAAGGGAACGGCCGCTGTCATGGATGAATACATAAAAAACGGGACATCCACTGTGTTAGATGAGTTAAAAGAGGAGGTTCCTAAAGGGCTAATCCCTTTATTACAAATCCCCGGACTCGGAGGCAAGAAAATCTCAAAGCTTTATCAGGAGCTGGGCATTGAAGATGTCAATGATTTAGAAAAAGCCTGTAAATCCGGAAAAGTACAGGGGCTTGCCGGATTTGGCAAGAAAACAGAAGAGAAAATTTTAGCGGCTATCGCAAATTTAGGCAATCGGCCGGAGAGGCTGCCGCTGGCCTATATGCTTCCAATTGCTGAGCAAATTGAGGACATCTTGGCAAACACCCCGGAAATTGAGCGTTTTTCAAGGGCTGGGAGCATTCGCAGAATGAGGGAGACCATTAAAGACTTGGATTTTATTATTGCAACGAACAATCTAGAAAGCGTAAAGGACTCCTTGCTGGAACTTCCAAAAATTAAAGAAGTCATTGGTGCCGGAGACACAAAGGTTTCCGTTGTATTTGAGCTGGACTATGATGTTTCAGCTGATTTCCGTCTTGTAAAACCGGAAGAATTTATTACGACCTTACATCACTTTACCGGTTCTAAGGACCATAATGTCCGAATGCGTCAGTTGGCTAAGGAACGCGGCGAGAAAATTAGTGAGTATGGTGTTGAAAATCTTGAAACTGGTAAAATTTTGACTTTTTCATCGGAAGAAGAGTTTTTCAAACATTTTGATCTTCCGTTTATCCCGCCGGAAATAAGGGAGGATGGCAAAGAAGTCGAAGAATTCTCGGCAAATGAGTGCTTAATCGAGCTGCAGGATATAAAAGGGGATCTCCATATGCACTCAACATGGAGTGACGGTGCCCATACAATAGAAGAAATGGTCGAAGCCTGCCGGGCTAGAGGATACAAATATATGGCGATTACGGACCATTCCCAGTATCTAAAGGTGGCGAATGGTCTTACAAGAGAGCGGCTTCTAAAACAAAAAGAAGAAATAAAAAAATTAAATGAAAAATATGATGATATTCTCATTCTATCCGGTGTGGAGATGGACATTCTTCCGGATGGTACATTAGACTATGAAGATGATTTACTCGCTGAAATGGATTTTGTGATTGCCTCCATTCATTCTGCTTTTTCGCAACCGCAGGAGAAAATCATGGAGCGGCTTAAAACGGCTCTAACGAATGCTCATGTTGATTTAATTGCTCATCCCACTGGCCGCAAAATTGGACGGCGGGCAGGGTACGATGTCGATTTGGATTTGCTGATTGAGTTGGCTAAAGAAACGAACACGGCTTTAGAATTAAATGCAAACCCGAATCGCCTCGATTTGGCGGCAGAATATTTAAGAAAAGCGCAGGCTGCGGGCGTGAAAATTCTTATTAATACCGATGCCCACAGAATCGACACATTAGCCCATATGGAAATTGGTGTTTCTGCTGCTAAAAAGGGCTGGATCAAAAAATCTTCCGTGTTAAATGCACTGGAAACGAATGATTTACTGGAATTTTTGCATAATCGATCAAAGAAATAAGGAGGTCTCTTTCCATGCAAGAAAGAACCTTAAAGGTATTAGAATTCAATAAAGTGAAGGAACAGTTGCTTGACCATGCTGCTTCCTCACTTGGTAAAGATAAAATAAAAAAACTTGTTCCCTCGACAGATTTTTCCGAGGTTGTTAAGCTCCAATCAGAAACGGATGAAGCGACAGCTGTACTAAGGTTAAAAGGGAATGTCCCGCTCTCAGGGATTCACGATATCCGAGCCCATATTAAACGCTCGGTTATTGGCGGTGTCCTTAGCCCGCATGAGTTGGTTCAAACGGCCAGCACGATTTATACAAGCCGGCAAATGAAACGGTTTATTGAAGAAATTGCCGATGAAAAATTAGATCTCCCCATTTTAGCAGACCAGGCCGAGCAAATTATTCCGCTGACAAATCTCGAACATTCGATTAAAAATGCGATTGATGAAGGCGGGGAAGTATTGGATGGTGCGAGTGAGCTATTACGTTCATTACGTAGCCAGCTGCGTGCTAATGAAGCAAGGATTCGTGAAAAACTTGAAAGTATGATTCGTTCTTCAAGTGCGCAAAAAATGCTATCAGATGCGATTGTGACGATTCGAAATGACCGATATGTTATCCCGGTAAAACAGGAATATCGCGGACATTACGGCGGAATCATCCATGACCAAAGCTCTTCTGGGCAAACCTTATTTATTGAACCGCAGGCAATTGTTCAGCTAAATAATCAGCTCCAGGATATTCGGGTAAAAGAGCAGCTTGAAATAGAACGAATTTTAACCGAGTTATCGGCAAATGTGGCCGAGCATGAGGCAGAACTAAAGGTAATAGTTGAAGTGCTCGGTAATTTGGATTTTATTTTTGCAAAAGCAAGATATGGTCGCCAGATTAAAGCGTCAATGCCAATCATGAATGATGAAGGAAGAATTCGCTTATTTAAAGCAAGACACCCGTTAATCCCAATAGAGGAAGTGGTCGCCAATGATATTTTCCTTGGAACCGACTATTCAACCATTGTGATAACCGGACCAAATACCGGCGGGAAAACGGTGACATTAAAAACATTAGGTTTATGTTCCTTAATGGCTCAAGCTGGTTTGCAGGTGCCGTCATTGGATGGTTCAGAACTGGCTGTTTTTAATGCGGTGTATGCTGATATTGGTGATGAACAATCGATTGAACAAAGCTTAAGTACGTTTTCCTCCCATATGGTCAATATTGTCGATATTTTAAATAAAGTGGATTATAAAAGTCTTGTCCTATTTGATGAGCTTGGCGCCGGTACGGACCCGCAAGAGGGTGCGGCATTGGCCATCTCCATTTTAGACGAAGTGCACAAAAGGGGAGCGAAAGTGATTGCTACTACCCATTATCCGGAATTAAAGGCATATGGCTATAACCGCGAAGGGGTCATAAATGCCAGTGTGGAGTTTGATATTGAAACGCTTAGCCCAACGTACAAACTATTATTAGGGGTACCGGGCCGAAGCAATGCATTTGAAATTTCCAAGCGTTTAGGATTAAACGATCGGGTAATTGAGGCGGCACGCTCGCATGTCAGTGAGGATACCAATCAAATCGATAAAATGATTGCTTCTTTAGAGGGAAGTAAGCGTCAGGCTGAGAAAGAACACGAAGAAGCCCGCGATTACCTAAAACAGTCGGAAAAACTCCATAAGGACCTGCAAAAACAAATGATAGAGTTCTACGAGATTAAGGACAGCCTGTTTGAAAAGGCAGCTGAAAAGGCAAAGGATCTTGTCGACGAGGCCAAAGGCGAGGCAGAAAAAATTATTCGTGACCTTCGGAAAATGCGTATGGAAAAGCATGCTGAGATTAAGGAACATGAGTTGATTGATGCCAAAAGGCGCCTTGAACAAGCAGCACCTGAAATTAAGAAGTCTTCCAAGCTAACAAGTCAAAAAGCTAAAAAACAAACATTCATGCCAGGGGATGAGGTTAAGGTTTTAACCTTTGGTCAGAGGGGTAGCTTAATCGAAAAAACTTCTTCAGGTGAATGGCAGGTTCAAATTGGGATTCTTAAAATGAAGGTGAAAGAAAAAGACTTGGAATATTTGAGTACCCCAAAACAAGTAGAGACAAAGCCCATGGCGATTGTAAGGGGTAGGGACTCGCAAGTAAAACTTGAACTGGACCTTCGCGGGGAAAGATATGAGGATGCATTGTTAAAAGTGGAAAAATACATCGATGATGCTTTATTATCAGGGTATCCTCGTGTTTCGATTATCCATGGAAAAGGTACCGGTGTTTTAAGGCAAGGGGTTCAAGAATACTTACGAAATCACCGCTCCGTTAAGAAAATTCGCTTCGGAGAAGCCGGTGAAGGCGGATCAGGTGTAACCGTAGTCGAATTCAATTAGAATTCAACTGGTTGAATTTAAAAAAATTCAACATTGGTTGAATTTAAATCATGTTCGGGGAGAATCGGAATGAACCAGTTTTGGGAAAACGAATATATTCAAATTGCAGCCAATTATAGTGTTGTTATTTTATGTATGATTGTCTTTTTAGCGATTTTTGAAGCGGTAACGAAATATCGAAATTGGGAAGAAATAAAAAAAGGAAATATGTCAGTGGCAATGGCGACAGGAGGAAAAATATTTGGCATCGCCAATATTTTCCGCTATTCCATTGAGCAAAATGAAACGCTGCTCACGATGATTGGCTCAGGAGTTTTTGGGTTTTTGCTTCTTTTAGCCGGTTATTTTATTTATGAATTTTTAACGCCGAAGTTTAAGATTGACGAAGAGATTCAGCGTGATAATCGGGCAGTTGGTTTTATTTCGATGGTGATTTCAATCGGATTATCTTATGTAATTGGTGCAGGGATATCGTAAGGGGAGAGCTGAAGTGGAGACATTAGCAAAGGTACTGATGGGATTATGCGGACTGTTTTTGCTGATTGGAATAGTGTATATGTTGTTTTTTTAGTGAAAAAATGGAGTCATCGCTGGAAATCAGCGGTGACTTTTTATATTTTAATTATCTGGCTCAGGCTCAAGGTCGCTTTTCATTGTCTAAAAAATTCACCTATATTATAATAGTAGTAGTTAGAATTTTTAAATAATTTTTAAAAAAGGAGGAGTTCAATGTCCGACCTCAAACCATGGTTGAAAAACTATCCTGAGGAAATTCCCGCCACATTGGAGTATTCTTCAGAGCCTGTGCAGCAGTATTTAATCAATGCAGCCGAAAATTATCCTGATAAGATTGCAATTCATTTTATGGGGAAGGAAATGACCTATAAAAAGCTTTATGAAGAGTCACTTGTGTTTGCCGGGTATCTTCAAGACCTCGGGATATCAAAGGGTGACCGGATAGCAATTATGCTTCCGAATACACCACAATCAGTGATGGCCTACTATGCTATTCTTATGGCGGGCGGTATTGTCGTACAGACCAATCCATTGTATACGGAAAGGGAGCTTGAATATCAAATGAAGGATTCAGGGGCTGTCGCCATCATTACCCTCGATATCCTCTACCCTCGTGTATCCAATGTACAATCGCGAACTGATCTCAAGCATATTTTTGTAACCGCCATCAAAGATTATCTTCCATTTCCAAAGAACTTAGTTTATCCCTATATCCAGAAAAGACAATATGGAATTGTTGTTAATGTTAAACATGAAGGAAATATCCATCTGTTAAAAGAAATTGTTAAGGGTCAGCCAAAGGAATTAAAGGAATTTGATTTCAATTTTGAGGAAGATTTAGCCCTGCTGCAATATACAGGAGGAACAACCGGTTTCCCAAAAGGGGTAATGTTAACCCATAAAAATTTAGTCTCAAATACTTCGATGTGTCAGGCATGGCTTTATAAATGTAAACCCGGTGAAGAATCAGTCCTTGGAATTCTGCCCTTTTTTCATGTATATGGCATGACAGCTGTTTTAATATTATCCGTTATGCAAGCACAAAAAATGATTTTATTGCCCAAATTTGACGTCGTTACCACTTTAAAAACAATTGATAAACTGCGCCCGACACTTTTTCCAGGTGCACCAACCATCTATATAGGTTTATTGAATCATCCTGATTTGAAAAAATACGATCTTTCTTCCATTAAGGCCTGTATCAGCGGTTCTGCTCCATTACCTGTTGAAGTTCAGCAGAAGTTTGAAGACGTCACCGGAGGCAAATTGGTAGAAGGATATGGTTTAACGGAATCCTCTCCTGTAACCCATTCAAATTTTCTATGGGATCGTCCAAGAGTGAAAGGAAGTATTGGAGTTCCATATCCCGATACGGATGCCACGATTTTTTCAATGGAAGGAGAAAGACTTCCAACGGGAGAAATAGGTGAAATCGCCGTAAAAGGTCCACAAGTGATGAAAGGATATTGGAACCGTCCGGAGGATACGGAACAAACATTACGTGATGGATGGCTGTTAACGGGGGATCTTGGCTATATGGATGACCAAGGATATTTCTATGTGGTCGACCGTAAAAAGGACATGATTATTGCAGGCGGGTACAATATTTATCCTAGAGAGATAGAAGAAGTTTTATATGAACATCCGGATGTTCAAGAGGCTGTTGCCGCTGGAATTCCTGATCCATATCGCGGAGAAACGGTGAAGGCGTATGTTGTCCTAAAAGAAGGCTCCACTGTAACAGAGGATGAATTAAACCAATTTGCCAGAAAATATCTTGCAGCCTATAAAGTGCCAAGAATTTATGAATTTAGAAACGAGCTCCCAAAAACAGCGGTCGGAAAAATATTAAGAAGAACTTTGGTTGAGGAAGAGAAGAAAAAACTAGAAGAGGAACGCCCTAAGCATGCCTAACATGAAAAGGCCGTGAATTCGGGTCTTTTATTTTTTGAAAGAATTAGCCTGTCTTAATTTAATGTACAAAGTTTTCAAAAAAGTTGGTATACTATTTCTTGACAGAAGTTTGAATAAAATCTATTATTAAATTATGAATGACGATTCATTCATTTTTAGATGAATGAACTTTTTTCTTCAAAGGGGGGATATCTGATGAAAAAAAACAAACCGAAATATATGCAGATTATTGATGCAGCAGTGATTGCCATTGCAGAGAATGGCTACCACCAAGCCCAGGTTTCGAAAATTGCCAAGCAGGCGGGAGTGGCTGACGGAACCATTTATCTTTATTTTAAAAACAAAGAAGACATCCTAATCTCACTCTTTGAAGAAAAAATGGGTAACTTTGTTGAAAAAATTGAAGAAATGATAGCAGGAAAACAGTCAGCGATAGAGAAATTATTAATAATGATAAAAGCTCATTTTCAAATGCTCGCTGATGATCATCACTTAGCAATTGTTACTCAGCTCGAATTGCGACAATCCAATAAAGAATTGCGCTTAAAAATAAATGACGTTCTTAAAGGATATTTAAAGCTGATTGAAAGAATCGTTTTGGAAGGCAAGGAAACGGGGGAATTTACAAATGACCTGGATGTACGCCTTGCAAGACAGATGATTTTTGGCACAATTGATGAAACTGTGACATCGTGGGTAATGAATGAGGAAAAGTTTGATTTGTACGCACTAGCACCCTCGGTTCATCATCTATTAATTAATGGATTTGGTGGCCGGGATTGTTAATCAAATGGGGGGAGAAAATTGGAATTTTTAAAATGGACTTTAGAAGACCAAATCGCGACCATCACAATTAATCGTCCTCCGGCGAATGCCCTTTCAACAGGTTTACTCAGGGAACTTTCGGCAGTGCTGGATGAAATTGAATCGAATCTTGATGTAAAAGTGATTGTACTTCATGGAGAAGGCCGCTTTTTCTCGGCGGGTGCTGATATTAAGGAATTCACAACTATTTCTTCTTCAGAGGGTTTTTCCCAGCTTGGGAAATATGGTCAGGATCTATTTGATCGTATGGAAAAGTTTCCAAAGCCGATTATTGCCGCAATACATGGAGCAGCTCTTGGCGGAGGCTTGGAGCTGGCAATGGCTTGCCATTTTAGGCTTGTGAGTGAAACAGCGAAGCTTGGCTTACCGGAACTTCAGCTTGGGTTAATTCCAGGTTTTGCTGGAACGCAGCGTCTGCCAAAATATGTCGGGGTTGCTCGTGCTGCAGAAATGCTATTCACCTCTGAACCAATTACAGGTGTTCAGGCTGTTCAATATGGTCTGGCTAACCATGCTTATCCGGAAGGGGAAGTATTAGAAAACGCCTATAAAATGGCCCGGAAGATTTCCAAAAAAAGCCATGGTTCTTTAAAGTCAGCTATATTATTATTAAATTATGCAAAGACAGAAGAGTTCTACGAAGGTGTGAAAAAAGAAGCCGAGTTGTTTGGCGAAGTATTTATGTCAAATGACGGTAAAGAGGGAATTCAAGCCTTCATTGAAAAAAGGGAACCAAACTTTAAGGGTGAATAAACTTCGTTAGCGTGGGTAAAATCCGCAGCGAAGCTTTATAAAAAAATTTTTTTCGAAACAGTTTTCTTAATCTTTCAAACTGAGCGAATGCTCGAAATTTAGGAGGGAAACCATGAACATTTTTGTGTTAATGAAAAGAACCTTTGATACTGAAGAAAAGATTTCGATTTCCGGCGGAAAAATCAATGAGGACGGTGCAGAATTTATCATCAATCCTTATGATGAATATGCGATTGAAGAAGCCATTCAAGTGCGCGATGCAAATGGCGGCGAAGTAACTGTCATTTCCGTCGGTAATGAAGAAAGTGAAAAACAATTACGGACTGCATTAGCAATGGGTGCAGACAAAGCGGTTTTAATTAATATTGAAGATGATATTGAGAATGGTGACCAATTTACAACGGCAAAAATTCTTGCTGAATACTTAAAGGATAAAGATGCGGATTTAATCCTTGGTGGAAATGTGGCAATTGATGGCGGTTCCGGACAAGTGGGTCCACGCGTTGCAGAACTTTTAAATATTCCTTATGTAACAACCATTACGAAGCTTGAAATCGATGGAAGCAATGTAACCGTTACCCGCGATGTTGAAGGAGATTCTGAGGTGATTGAAACAAGCCTTCCATTGCTTGTTACAGCACAGCAAGGTCTAAACGAACCTCGTTACCCTTCATTACCAGGAATTATGAAAGCGAAAAAGAAACCGCTTGAAGAACTTGAATTAGATGATCTTGATCTTGAAGAAGATGACGTAGAAGCAAAAACAAAAACAATTGAAATTTATTTACCGCCTAAAAAAGAAGCTGGAAAAGTATTAAGCGGCGAGCTTGCTGACCAAGTAAAAGAACTAGTTCAACTTCTTCATACAGAAGCAAAAGTAGTTTAATCGATTTAAAATTAGAAACTTGTCAATTGGCTTACTAAGTTGGGGCAAGGAAAAAGACAGGGTTGAACGATTAGCCAAAATTGTTGCAGGAGGTAAAGGGAATGTCTAGAAAAGTATTGGTATTGGGAGAAGTCCGTGACGGATCATTACGTAATGTTACATTCGAAGCAGTTGCTGCTGCAAAAACAGTAGCAGAGGGCGGAGAAGTAGTTGGAGTTTTAGTGGGCGAAGCTGTAAGCGCTTTAGGTTCAGAAATCATTAAATATGGCGCGGACCGTGTCATTGTTGTCGAAGATGAGAAATTAAAACAATATACATCAGATGGTTTTTCTCAAGCACTTTTAGCAGTCATTGAGCAAGAAAAACCGGAAGGTCTTGTTTTAGGTCATACTGCGCTTGGAAAAGATTTATCTCCAAGAATTGCCGGCAAACTTGGGTCTGGTCTCATTTCTGATGCCACTGCTGTAGAAGCAGCTGGAGGTAACATCGTCTTTACAAGACCAATCTATTCAGGTAAAGCATTTGAAAAGAAAATTGTAACAGATGGCTTAATTTTTGCATCTGTTCGTCCAAACAATATTGCACCATTAGAAAAAGATGACAGCAGAACGGGTGAGGTTACCAGCCTTTCCGTGGATATTAAAGACCTTCGTGCGATTATCAAAGAAGTGGTTCGCAAAGCAAGTGAAGGCGTTGATCTTAGTGAAGCGAAAGTAGTAATTTCCGGCGGTCGTGGCGTTAAAAGTGCAGAGGGGTTTGAAACGCTAAAGGAATTAGCACAAATTCTTGGCGGAGCCGTTGGTGCTTCCCGTGGCGCATGTGATGCTGACTACTGCGATTACTCTTTGCAAATCGGTCAGACCGGTAAAGTTGTAACGCCTGATTTATATATTGCCTGCGGAATTTCCGGAGCGATTCAGCACCTTGCCGGAATGTCTAATTCAAAAGTAATTGTTGCGATCAACAAAGATCCAGAAGCAAACATCTTCAAAGTGGCGGATTACGGTATCGTAGGCGACCTATTTGAAGTCGTGCCAATGTTAACCGAAGAGTTTAAAAAACTTAAAGTTCACTCATAATAAGAAAGCGGAAGTGTCTATACGCTAAAGCTTGACAATTAAAGCGAGCGGGATATTCCGCTCGCTCTTGTTATGTTTTTGCATAGAATACTTAAAGGAATAATGGGAAAATTATCTTTGAGACATATTATTAGCTTGATTTACCAATCGATGGTATACTTTCCGTAGTAATTCAGTATTTTCTAGGAGGTCAATATAAATGGCTATTTCACATGTATCAGATCAAAATTTTTCGGCTGAAACAGGTTCAGGACTTGTTCTTGCAGATTTCTGGGCACCATGGTGCGGACCTTGTAAAATGATCGCTCCTGTTCTTGATGAACTTGATTCAGAAATGGGCGATAAAGTAAAAATCGTTAAACTTGATGTTGACGAAAACCAAGAAACTGCTGCTAAATACGGCGTTATGAGCATTCCAACTTTGCTTGTTTTCAAAAATGGTGAAGTTGTCGATAAAGTGGTAGGTTTCCAACCCAAAGACGCTTTAGCAAGCGTGTTACAAAAACACGTTTAAGAATAGCCCATGAAACCTTAGCTGGAACATATTCCGGCTAAGGTTTTTATTTTTCCTAAAAAACACAGCTTTCCTTTATCAACTATTTATTTTAAAATTTTATAGAGATAAAAAGAATGGGGTGGGGTGGCCAGAATGAACGAAATAATAAAACAAAAATTAACCATACTGCCTGATCAGCCTGGCTGCTACTTAATGAAGGACCGCCAAGGGACAATCATATATGTAGGGAAAGCAAAAGTCTTAAAAAATCGTGTCCGCTCCTATTTTACCGGCTCACACGATGGGAAGACACTAAGACTCGTGAATGAAATCGAGGATTTCGAATACATTGTAACCACTTCCAATATAGAAGCGCTGCTTCTTGAATTAAATTTAATAAAAAAATACGACCCTAAATACAATATCATGCTGAAGGATGATAAAAGCTATCCATTTATTAAACTGACAGCAGAAAGACATCCAAAACTTATCATCACAAGAAAAGTAAAAAAAGATAAAGGTAAATATTTTGGCCCCTATCCGAATGTAGGAGCGGCAAATGAAACAAAAAAGCTGCTTGACCGGCTCTATCCGTTACGAAAATGCTCCACATTGCCAGACCGGGTCTGTCTTTATTATCATTTAGGGCAATGCCTCGCACCATGTGTGAATGAAGTGGCGGAAGAACAATACAAGGAAATGACAGATGAAATTACCCGCTTTTTAAATGGCGGTTATAAAGATATTAAAAAAGAATTAACTGTAAAAATGACCGCAGCGGCAGAAGAATTAGATTTTGAGCGCGCAAAGGAATTCCGCGATAAAATAATCCACATCGAAACCATTATGGAAAAGCAAAAAATTACAATGACTGATTTCACTGATCGTGATGTGTTTGGCTATGCCGTTGACAAGGGCTGGATGTGTGTTCAAGTCTTCTTTGTCCGCCAGGGGAAACTCATTGAGCGGGATGTATCGATGTTCCCGATTTATAATGAACCAGACGAGGAAATCCTCACCTACCTGGGGCAATTTTATCAAAAGACCAATCATTTTAAGCCAAAAGAAATATTAATCCAGGATGAGATGGATTTAGAAATGGCTGAACAGCTCCTTGAAGTTAAGGTGCTAAAGCCGCAGCGCGGGCAGAAAAAGGATCTCGTCAAAATGGCGATTAAAAATGCGAAGCTTGCCTTGAATGAGAAATTTTCATTAATTGAGAAAGATGAGGAAAGAACAATTAAGGCTGTTGAGACCCTTGGAAATCTTCTTGGAATTTTTACACCGCACCGGATTGAAGCATTTGATAATTCCAATATTCAAGGAACGGACCCGGTTTCAGCGATGGTCGTGTTTATCGATGGAAAGGCAAATAAACGAGAATACCGCAAATATAAAATTAAATCCGTCCAAGGACCTGATGATTATGAGTCGATGCGAGAGGTTACGAGGAGAAGATATTCCAGAGCTTTAAAAGAAGAACTTCCGCTTCCGGATTTAATCATTATTGACGGCGGGAAGGGACATGTTGAGACGGTTAGAGATGTATTAGAAAATGAGCTTGGGCTCGATATTCCAATCTCAGGCCTCGTGAAGGATGAAAAACACCGCACATCTCAATTGTTGTATGGGAATCCGCTTGAAATTGTCCCGCTTGCACGAAATAGTCAGGAGTTTTATTTGCTGCAAAGAATTCAAGATGAGGTCCACCGTTTCGCGATTACATTCCATCGCCAAATCCGCGGCAAAACCGCTTTTCAATCGCTTCTCGATGATATCTCTGGAATTGGCGAGAAACGGAAAAAACTGTTATTAAAACATTTTGGCTCCGTGAAAAAAATGAAAGAAGCCAGTCTTGAAGAACTTACTGCGGCAGGTCTGCCGGTAAATGTCGCCGAAGAATTAATGAAAAAACTTCAAAATTGACCGTTGTCAGAAAAGTAGTCCTATGCTATAATGAGTGAAAATTTAATAACACTTTATCAACGTAAAGTGTAGGTAGAGGTGCGAGCTTCAAGAGTAGTGGTTCTGAGAAGGATGAGCTTCAAAGAAGAATCATGAAAGGGGATGTTCGCCGAAGTGAAGAGAGTCTCATTTCTTTCTTTGCTGGTCCTGTGTTGAATAAATACTGGATTGTCAAGACTAATCATATGTCTTGGAGAGCTATCTTACATTGTAAACGCAAGAATGCATTTTTGTGTTCCCAAAGCAATGAGATACTCTTCTCATTGCTTTTTTTGTTTTTACAAAAGAAATTTACTACATAGCCTTACAGGAAGAAGGGGAAGAAATGGGTTTAATTGTTCAGAAATTTGGGGGAACGTCTGTTGGCAGTGTTGAGCGAATCATGAATGTGGCGAAGCGTGTGAAAGAAGAAACGATATTAGGAAATCAAGTGGTGGTGGTTGTTTCCGCAATGGGAAAATCAACAGACCAGCTGGTAAATTTGGCAAAAGAAATTTCTCCGCAGCCAAGTAAGCGGGAGATGGATATGCTGTTAACAACAGGAGAACAAGTTACGATTGCCTTATTGTCGATGGCGTTAAATCAAAAGGGACTTGAGGCCGTTTCCTATACAGGCTGGCAGGCGGGAATTGTTACAGAGCCAGTTCATGGAAATGCCCGAATTACCGATGTTAGAACCGAGGCAATTGAAAGCCAATTGTCACATGGAAAAGTGGTCATTGTTGCCGGGTTCCAAGGTATTACCGAAAGCGGAGAAATCACCACACTCGGAAGAGGCGGATCGGATACAACGGCAGTGGCATTGGCAGCTGCATTAAAAGCTGATCGGTGTGATATATACACAGACGTTACCGGGGTATTTACAACTGATCCAAGATATATTAAGGGTGCCCGTCAGTTGAAGTCTGTTTCTTATGATGAAATGCTCGAACTTGCTAATTTAGGTGCTGGTGTGCTGCATCCAAGGGCAGTTGAGTTTGCAAAAAACTATCAGGTACGGCTTGAAGTTCGGTCTAGTATGGAAAGAATGAATGGAACAATTATTGAGGAGGAAGCAACAATGGAACAAAATCTAGTAGTCCGCGGTGTCGCATTTGAGGATGAAATTACAAAAGTGACGGTGTTAGGTCTGGCTAATTCGTTAACAAGCCTGTCAACCATCTTCACAACACTTGCACAGAATCATATTAATGTTGATATCATTATTCAAAGTACAACCGAGGCAGGAGCGGCCAATCTTTCCTTCTCGATTAAAACAGAAGATTTAATGGAAACAGTGAAAGTTCTTGAGGATCACAAAGACTTGCTAAATTACGAACAAATCGATGCTGAAAATCAATTATCTAAGGTATCTATCGTCGGTTCAGGGATGATTTCCAATCCGGGAGTAGCTGCAAGGATGTTTGAAGTACTGGCATCCAATCAAATTCAAGTAAAAATGGTCAGCACTTCAGAAATTAAGGTCTCAGTAGTTGTTGAAGAAGAAAACATGCTGAAAGCCGTACAGGCGCTCCACAACGCATTCGAACTATCCGCCATAACAGAATAAACATTTACCGTCCAGGGCGGGGCAAAATAAGAAATTTGTCCAATAAACGGTGACAGGCACCATGTGAATTCTTCACATGATGCCTGTCACTTTTTTAATCAATCGTATCTTTTTTATCCCATTTTACGGTGAAGAGGACTTTGTTGGATTTTTTAACAGGGTGTTCGAAGGTCTCAGCAATGCCCTTTTTTTGATGCTCGATTTGTTGCGCAAGGAAACCGGCTTCGAGTTGGAAGAAGTGTTCGGCCTTTGATTTCACGCGGGAAACAATCAGTGGGCTAATAAGTTCAAATTCCATTTCATCTTTGCCTTCATTCTTTATCGCAAGATGACCCCATGAGGCTCTGTCGAAAAAATCAATCAATTCTTCGTAATTATTTAAAGGGTACATTCTCGCTAACCGTTTTCCTCCCCAATATAAGATTTCAGGAGTATCTTTTCCTAAAATCTCCTGTAAAAGAATTTCTCTGATCAGCTCATAGCCAAAAATCGACACTGTTCTCGTCTCATCCGATTGTGTGTTTAAATTAACTACAGTACTTTCGCTCAATAGTCTCCCCTCTTTCTACCATTCTATTATATACAAACTGTGTTTAATTTCATTAATGATTTGTAAATTAGAAATTGATGAGAAAGCCAAATGTATAAATTGCTATGCTACGATACTTTTATATGATTACCATCATAACTATATTACCTTTTTACCTCAATTTCTATCCTTAATATATTGTTAAATAAAATGTAGTTCTGATGGAAGCGTTTCCAAAATCAACCTTAAAAATGTAAGCGCTTATCATTCTCTTTTACTATTAAATTCTCAAAGAAATTGTATTTTTAGAAAATAATTCTGTATACGGTTTCTTGACGCTCTATGTCGACAGGAGTAAAATGGACATGTCACAATTTTGTCATAGTGATGCTAGGTTGAAATTTCTTTTTAAAAGGAATATAAAAAGGAAAGAAACTTAACATCATTCTTATTATTTAAGGGGGGTAAATTATGGCGGGAAATCGAGAATTTATTTCGAGAAGAGTGCACTCGCTGCTGGGAGTCATTCCAATCGGATTGTTCCTAATCGTGCATCTTGTAGTTAACCATGCTGCAACAGGGGGAGCAGAATCCTTTCAAAAAGCAGTAAATTTCATGGAAGGTCTTCCATTCCTTAACGTGCTAGAATGGGTATTAATTTATTTGCCATTATTATTTCATGCAATCTATGGCCTTTATATTGCTTTTACTTCAAAAAGCAATGTTGGCAGAATGGGCTTTTTCAGAAACTGGATGTACATCCTGCAGCGTATTACGGGGGTAATTGCCCTAATTTTTATTGCATGGCATGTTTGGGAAACACGAATCGCGAAGGCTTTTGGAACAGAAATTAATTTCCAAATGATGGCTGATATCTTATCTTCACCATTCATGTTTGGTTTTTATTTAGTGGGAGTTCTTTCAGTTATTTTTCACTTCTCAAATGGTTTATGGTCATTCATGGTAAGCTGGGGAATTACCATTTCACCACGTTCACAAGTCATTTCTACATATGTGACTTTAATCATTTTCGTGCTGCTTTCCATTATTGGAATTCAAGCGCTTCTAGCATTCGTGTGATCAACGAAATTTTGAACGGAAAATTATTGGATTTTGGATTAGGGAGTGAGTCACGATGAGTAAAGGTAAGGTGATCGTAGTCGGCGGTGGTTTAGCTGGCTTGATGGCAACCGTTAAGGTGGCAGAATCAGGGACACCGGTAGAGTTATTTTCTCTAGTTCCGGTTAAACGTTCTCACTCTGTTTGTGCCCAAGGTGGTATTAATGGAGCAGTAAATACTAAAGGGGAAGGCGACTCTCCTTGGATTCACTTTGACGATACAGTTTATGGCGGGGACTTCTTAGCAAATCAGCCTCCGGTTAAGGCAATGTGTGATGCCGCACCTGGTATTATTCACTTATTTGACCGGATGGGTGTTATGTTTAACCGTACCCCGGAAGGATTACTTGATTTCCGTCGCTTCGGCGGAACACAGCATCACCGTACAGCATTTGCCGGTGCAACTACTGGGCAGCAGCTTCTATATGCATTAGACGAGCAAGTTCGCCGCCATGAGGTTGAAGGCTTAGTGACTAAGTATGAGGGCTGGGAATTCCTTGGTGCGATTTTGGATGACGAAGGCGTTTGCCGCGGTATTGCTGCACAGAATTTAAAAACAATGGAGATTAAATCTTTCGTTGCTGATGCCGTCATTATGGCAACAGGCGGCCCTGGGATTATCTTCGGTAAGTCAACTAACTCTGTTATTAATACAGGTTCTGCAGCTTCCATTTTATATCAGCAAGGTGTTTATTATGCAAATGGTGAAATGATTCAAATTCACCCAACAGCCATTCCTGGTGATGATAAACTTCGCCTGATGAGTGAATCAGCTCGTGGAGAAGGTGGTCGTATTTGGACCTATAAAGACGGAAAACCTTGGTATTTCTTAGAAGAAAGATATCCTGCATATGGAAATCTCGTGCCACGTGATATTGCAACACGTGAAATTTTCAATGTCTGCGTGGATATGAAACTTGGCGTTAATGGGGAAAACATGGTATTCCTTGATTTATCACACAAGGATCCGCATGAATTAGATGTAAAATTAGGCGGAATTATTGAGATTTATGAAAAATTTGTAGGCGACGATCCGCACAAAGTTCCAATGAAAATTTTCCCTGCCGTTCACTATTCAATGGGCGGTATGTGGGTTGACTATGACCAAATGACGAACATTCCTGGTTTATTTGCAGCAGGTGAGTGTGATTATTCACAGCACGGTGCTAACCGATTAGGAGCGAATTCACTACTATCTGCTATTTTTGGCGGTTCTGTTGCCGGTCCTAATGCTGTTCGATATATTGATGGACTTGAAAAGAGTTCGGATGCTATTGCTTCTTCCGTATTTGATCGTAAAGTTAAAGAGGAAGAGCAAAAATGGAATGACATTATGTCAATGGATGGAAATGAAAATGCTTATGTTCTCCACAAGGAGCTTGGCGAGTGGATGACTGATAACGTTACAGTGGTTCGTTACAATGATAGATTGTTAAAAACAGATGAAAAAATTCAAGAGCTTTTAGAGCGATACAAAAAAATCAATATCAATGATACAGCTAAATGGAGCAACCAAGGGGCTGCGTTTACACGTCAATTACAAAATATGCTTCAATTGGCTCGTGTTATTACTATTGGGGCGTATAACCGTAATGAGAGCCGTGGTGCTCACTATAAGCCGGATTTCCCTAAACGTAATGATGAGGAATTCTTAAAAACAACAATGGCAAAATTTGTCGACGCTTCTACAGCACCGGCATTCCATTATGAAGATGTTGATATCTCGCTACTTGCTCCACGTGACCGTGACTATACTAAAAAGCATTAATTGAAAGGGGAGTAGGAAAAAATGGCTGAAACAAAAACAGTAAAATTTATAATAACCCGTCAGGATACTCCAGACTCTGCTCCTTTTGAGGAGGAGTTTGAACTTCCATACCGTCCGAATATGAACGTTATTTCGGCGTTAATGGAAATTCGCAGAAATCCTGTCACTGCAAAAGGACAAGGTACATCCCCAATTACTTGGGAAATGAACTGTCTTGAAGAGGTCTGCGGTGCATGTTCAATGGTTATCAATGGCAAGCCGCGCCAAGCTTGTTCGGCGCTTGTTGATAAATTAGAGCAGCCAATCCGTTTGGCACCAATGAGTACATTCCCGATTGTTCGTGATTTGCAAATTGACCGAAGCAGAATGTTTGATTCTTTAAAGAAAGTCAAAGCATGGATTCCAATCGATGGTACGTACGATTTAGGTCCTGGACCACGTATGCCTGAGAAAAAACGTCAATGGGCATATGAACTTTCAAAATGTATGACATGTGGTGTATGTTTAGAGGCATGTCCAAATGTGAACAGTAAAACAAACTTTATGGGACCAGCTACTTTTAACCAAGTTCGTTTGTTCAATGCACACCCAACCGGTGCGATGAATAAAGCTGAACGTTTAAATGCGTTTATGGAAGATGGCGGAATGCAGGGCTGTGGTAATTCACAAAACTGCGTGCAATCTTGTCCGAAAGGGATTCCGATTACAACATCAATCGCAGCTATTAACCGTGATGCAACTCTCCAATCATTCAGAAACTTTTTTGGAAGCGACAACGATTAATCTAATAAAAAACCTTCTTTTTCTTTTTAGGGAAAGAAGGTTTTTTTATCGTTTACCTGGTTTTTTGAGTTGGTTTGTGGCCTGGCATCGTTGATCTGTGCTTGGCACATAAAACTGGTTAGATGGAACCTATATTGGTGAAATTGGAACATAAACTTGAGGAATGGAACATATAACGTTCAATTTGGAACATAACGCTAAAAGCACTTTTGAAAAAGGTAATTATTATGGTGAGATCGTCTCATGCTTAAATAATTAAGGTCGAAATTACGTTTGAATGGCTATTTAAACGGAAAAAAAGTAGGTTGGCACATAAAATGAATAAATTGGAACATATATCGATTCAGATGGAACATAAACCAAGAGAATCGGAACTTTTTATTTTTTTGTTTTAAATTATGAGAAAAGTAATTATAATTAGAAATAACAAAAATGAATAGTGATTCATTTTTATAAAAGGAGCGTGAAAAACCAAATGGTAAAATGAACTGCACCCTGTCAAGTAGACAGTATAAAAAAATAAAATTAGGCAATGGCCTTAGCTCGATATTCTATCGGGCTAAGGCCATTAAATTTGG